>JBDROU010000031.1:0-2075 GCA_043809745.1 bacterium | reverse complement strand
GAAATGAATGTAGATGTTCTGGCTCATATTACCGAAAACCGCGAGTAATAGCCGCTCCGACTTCAACGGCCTTGTTATACATAAATTAGATTTGTACTATTTCATTGTACAACAAACGACAGACTTCCTCTTGTCCCAGCTTTTCCCAATCTGCTGCTCGGATATTGGCAAGACTTGGGCTATAGTTGTACACTTTCACTTTTGACACTTTATGCCAAACCGGTAAAATTAGTTTTTTTTCTTCGATTAATTGTCGTGTAAATATTGAATCAAATTCCGTTTTCGTCCACCCTTTATTCGATAGAAAATTAGGGCTCAGAACCAGAATACACTTTTTACACTCTTTCAAACCTTTCTCAATGCTGTCTCGTAAATTATCTCCTAATTTGAGCGAGAATTCATCATACCATACGGGGCAGAGTAATCTTTGTAAGCCTATTGCAATAGACTTTGCCACTTGCTCCTGATCTCTTGAGTCGTGGCTGATAAATGCTAATGGAACTTCAAAACGATTTCGCTCTTCTACAAATTTGTTGTCTCTGAATTGCAGCTCATGACCATATCGCTTTCCGTAACCTTTTAACTTTATTATTTCTTCATTAGTTAGGTTGGACATTGAATAGATAAATATTCGAGTCGTAGCTGGAATATTTTTGGTTGAAATCCACTCTGTATCACCGTGAAATTTCGCCAGTATTTCAAAGTCTTTTTTATTCTCAACAAAGATTTGTGCAGGATTTGATTTTGCAGAAGGCAGGGTAACTTTATGATCAAGATTAACCTGGGTTGTTCCATGAGTAATAGATGAAAGTAATTTCTGAAAGTAATCTGAATCTCTATCGTTACCCTCTACAAAAAGAGCTAAGAACGATGTAAAACTTACGAAATCATATAGGACAGCACCTTCTACTTGCTCGCTATTGAATGGGAGCCTGATATGCATTCTAGTGCAAGTATCGAAATCTTTTTCATAATATTTACGTAGGGTAGCCATTGTATAGTCACCTAATTTTTATTTTGTGTATAACACATAGTAGACTGCCGAATAGTCGTCTTATAATACGGCTAATCTGCGTACAATATTATTTTATACTGCTGTTTGGTCGTATAAAACAATCAATTTGTGGATTAGACGTCTTTTTTGCTCGATAAATTTTGATTTTAGTATTATTTTAATCATTTTATTAATTTTCATATGAGATAAGGTAATCTCAGCTACCTCAAGATATTCGGCAGCTCAAATCCTCGCCTTGCTATCACAGCGAATAACTTTTCTCTTTATTTTAGCGGCAGCTCTAAAATTTTCCTATCTTAAGCCAGCCCAACAAACCACTGATCACTGATCACTGCCCACTGTTAGCGGCGGCTCTAAATTTTTTCAGTTGATTTTCGTAATATGAACGTTCCTTTTTAGCCATTCTAAGCGCATATAATTCAGTTGATACGGCTTCTTCCAGCAGGCCGTTTATATAGTAACATTCAGCAAGAGTGTCCAATATGTGTGGGGATTTTTCAAGATCCGCAGCATTCAAGGCAAAATGCAAGGCGCGTTCAGGGTTGCGCAGGCTTTTATCATCACATGCAGCATAAAGCCATGCAAGATTGTTTAAAACATGCGGGTTGTCTGGTTCAAGACCTATTGATTTTTCATATGCTTTGATTGTTTCCGTATAATTATTGATATTGTAATAAAGATCTCCCAGATTGCTGTAAAGGTACGGATTATCCGGTGTCTTGTTAATCTCTCTTAATAGTATCTTTTCGATGAAATGATTGCTTAACTTTCTTCCGGTTTCACCATAATTTAAATTATATCCAATACCTCCTATTATAACTATTGCTACAAGATAGGCGGCAATACTTTTTTTTATTTTTCGGTCCTGTCTGATTATATAGGTTTTGTCTTCTTCACACAAATTGAGGTATTCAATTCGTTCTTTAATGCTGAAATGGTGCCAGTTGGGCCTGTCCGGTGACTGCCCGGTTGTTGTTACTATCTTTTTGAATGTAGATATCAGCGGTTTTGCGCTGGGGAAGAGAGCATATACATATGTGTCTGCCTGACGTTCAAAGTT
>JBDROU010000030.1:0-16772 GCA_043809745.1 bacterium | reverse complement strand
CTCTTCCAAAAGCGGTTATACCTTTTTTTTGCCCTGTTTCAAAGATCTTCTCCCGCGACCCCTTCGGGGTCTTGGGCTTCTACTTTAACTGCTTCTTATTAGAAGTCTTTACTGAAAGTCAGCAAGATATTTTACACAACTGAAGGCAACGAATATCAGGGTTTTCCTATTAATTCTGTAACTTTTTTTAGTAATTCTTTATATTCAAACGGCTTCGTGATATACACCTCAGCTCCGGACACAGTCCCGATCATTTTATCTTTTTCCGGATCGCGCGCTGTAATTATGATTACTTTTGCGGGTTTTCTGTCGGTTTGTGTAGTAATCTGGTAACACAAATGATATCCATTGGTAAAAGGCATGGAAACATCCAATATAGCCAGATCAAATACCTCTGATTTAATCTTTTCCTCAGCCTGTTTTCCATCTTTTGCCGAGATAGTTTCATAACCAAAATCAGTCAACAGCGTTATTAGCATCTCCCTGATATCATTATCATCATCTGCCACAAGGATCCTCTTTGTCATAAAACCTCCCTTAATCCATATTATACCTTAATCTTCCAGGATTCTTTTCCAAGAATGTTATTAACCGCTTTTTGAAATTTTTCATTTACTTCAACCCGTTCCGGAGTTTCCACGACCAGTGTCTCTCCATTTCTATTAAGAATATGAAATATCACTTTAACACTCCCTGGGAATTGACTTATCGTTTTTCTAATCTGTCCTAAAAGCAGTTCATCTAACCCCACCGTACTGAGCGAAATAATCACTTGCTGAATAAGAAGTTTCTTTGCATTTTTTAATGGAATTATCTCATCAACAAGAAACTCTATACTCTCTTCCCTTTTATTAATTCGTCCTTTAACAACAACAACCTCGTTAGGCTTTAAATGCTGAACATTATTACTAGAGAAATTCTTTGGGAAAAGAATGCATTCTAATTCACCATCAAGATCCTCAATTCTAAAACGGGCATATGGTTCCTTTTTTTCTCTTGTAAATAATTTCCTTATATTAGTTATGATGCCTGCTAAGCGCATACTCCCGTTTGTCCCCTTAGCTTTTACATGATCATTCAATCCGGAAAGCGGGACTTGTGAATAACACATCAACTCATGACTAAATTTAGCTAACGGATGCCCGGAAAGATATAATCCCAAAAGCTCCTTTTCAACAGCAAGAAGATCATGCTCTGCCCATTCTTGCACACTTTCAGCTTCCGCAATTTCGCCATTAGAGATTTCTTCTAATTTGAACAGGCTTCCCTGCCCTATTGAGGACTCATTTTTAATCTTCTGCGCTTGCATTAGTATCTGTTCCATTGAACCAAGTAATTTCGGCCTGACCATACTCGATTTTTCACCAAAACAATCCATCGCTCCTACTTTTATTAATGACTCAATAACCTTCTTATTAACTTTACTTTGATCAATCCTTTTGCAGAAATCATCAAAAGACTTAAAATCGCTATTATTGATTCGTTCTTCTATTACTGCGTCTGCCGCCGCTTCTCCAACATTCTTGATAGCGCGCAATCCAAACCTGATAGCATGCTTTCTATGCGCTGCTGAATTTACATTATTGCTGTGCTGTTCTATTGCAAACACCTGCTTAGAAAGATTAATATCAGGCTTCAATATAGGGATGCCTAAAGATTCAGCCTCTCTCAAATAAATTACCAACCGACTCTCTTTTTCTGTACTGGATGTATTTCCTCCAATTTCAGAAGTTACAAGAGAACACATAAATTCTTCAGGAAAATGCGCTTTCAAATAAGCGCTCCTATAAGCAATAAGCGCATAGACAGATGCATGCGATTTGTTAAAACCATAACCGCTGAAATAAACCATCTGCTCAAATATTTTATTTGAAAGTGTTTTATCAATACCTTTCTGCTTTGCGCCTTCAACAAACGAATTTCTGCTTTGTTCCAACTCCTCAGGGATTTTCTTGCTCATTGCGCGGCGCAAACTATCCGCTTTCCCGGGAGAAAAACCTCCAAGATCAATCGCTATTCTAATAACCTGCTCCTGATACAGTATTACCCCAAATGTATCCTCTAAAATAGGTTTTAACAACGGATGATCATACGCAACCTTTACCCTTTTATGCTTTCTTGCCACGAACTCATCAAGCATTCCAGAACCCATAGGCCCGGGCCTATAAAGAGATATAAGCGCAACCAGATCACCTAACTGGGTTGGTTTGATTTTTCGAAGCAGATCCCTCATCCCTTCAGATTCTAGCTGAAAAATACCTACAGTTTTGCCTGAACTTAAGACAAAATATGTTTTTTTATCGTCCATTGGTATTTTTTCAATATCAAATTTTTGATCTATCCTCTGTTGAATCTCCTTGGATGCCTGGTCTATAACAGTTAAAGTGCTTAAACCTAGAAAATCGACCTTAAGCAATCCTAAGCTTATGAGTGATTTATCATTATACTGCGTGGTCACAACGTCTCTTGAACTTTTCGCAAGCGGCGTGTACGAGCTTATTATATCCTTTGTAATGACGATCCCTGCTGCATGAACGCCCGTATGGCGTTTAAGCCCTTCCAACCGTGTTCCTATATCAAGCAGTTTTTTTATTCGCGGATCGCTCTTATAAATAGATTTTAGCTCTGGAACAACTGCCAGCGCCTTTGAAATCGTCATATCAACTTCTCTTGGAATTAATTTCGCGATCCTATCCACTTCATTTAGCGCAATATTCATCACACGACCAACATCCCTGACAACCGACCTTGCCATAAGGGCTCCAAAAGTAATGATCTGAGCAACATTTTCTCTTCCGTACTTTTGTTTTACATAATCTATAACTTCTTCCCTTCCTTGATCGGAAAAATCTATATCTAAATCCGGCATGGTCTTCCTGTCCGGATTTAGGAACCTCTCAAAAAGCAAACCATGCTCTATGGGACATATATCAGTTATTCCTAAACAATGTGCAGCTAATGACCCGGCGCCTGAACCCCTTCCGGGGCCAACCGGTATTCCTTTCTTTTTAGCGTAATTTATAAAATCCCATACAATCAGAAAATAACTGGAAAAATCCATCTTTTTTATTACATCCAGTTCGTAATCTAACCGATTTTTGTGCTCAGGCTGGATGGATCCGTAACGCTTTTCTAGACCCTGAAAAGCAAGCTTAGACAATAATGAATCCGGTGATTCATTATCAGGGGTGTTAAATTTAGGCAAATAAAACTGATTAAAATCAATACTCAGGTTGCACTTTTCAGTAATTTCAATTGTGCTTGTTAATGCCTCGGGAACTGAAGAAAACAACTTAGCCATTTCTTCCGGAGTACGAAAATAAAATTCGTTTGTTTGAAAACGCATCCGATTAACATCATCTAACAACTTCCCCGTTCCTATGCAAAGCAGCGCATCATGGGCTGAAGAATCATCCTTTTTCATAAAATGACAATCATTTGTCGCAACAACTTTCACATTATTTGCCTTACCCATCTCGATTAAATCTGCTTTCACTTTCCTCTGATCTTCGATACCATTGTCCATCAATTCTAAATAAAAATTGTCCTTCCCAAATATATCCAAATACTCATACAAACTTTTTTTGGCGGCAACCTTATCATTTTTTAATAATGACTGCGGTATTTCTCCTTTAAGACAGGCAGACATGGCGATCAGCCCTTCGCTGTGTTTATTCAGCAATTCTTTATCAACACGCGGTTTATAATAAAATCCTTCTAAAAAACCTTTGGAAGAAAGCATCATAAGGTTTTTATACCCAACCTCATTAATTGCGAGCAAAACTAGATGATAATAATTGGTTCCGTTTCCGTTATGCGCCTGTTTATCAAAACGCGAGTGCGGCGCCACATAGATCTCACAACCAATTATCGGCTTCACGCCTGAATCAACACAGTTTTTATAAAATTCAATCGCTCCATACAAATTACCATGATCTGTAATGGCAAGAGCAGGCATCTTATATGAAGCTGCTGTCTTGATAAACTCCCCTGGTTTACCGCGCTCATCACTTACGCGGCAGGCACCGTCCAGCAGGGAGTATTCGGTATGATTATGAAGATGCACAAATTTTGAAATTGCCATAATTAATTAGCGACTGCAAGATGTTTTTTATAAACATCTTTAAGTATATAAATTATCTTTCTGCGCTCAACTTTATAAAAAAACAAAACAACCTCATATATACACCATACCGCATATATCATGCTTATTTGAATTCGTAAAGGCGGTAATATAAACTGCATAAACCATAATATGAATAAACCAACTATTTCATACCATTTAATATACATTTTACATAGTAATAACATTCCCAGCGCTGATTGCAGCATGGTTAATATAATCTCTTCTGTTTGAAAAGCATCAAGCACTATAGGCTTAAAACTGCCCAAGCTTATCACATAGATAAATGGAACCATCCCTATTAATACCGTCCACTGATTGATATTGGAACATATCAAATTAGTCAACGCCATTGGTGCGCGATGAGGGGTTCTTGCCCAATAAAACGCGCTTATCTTTTCCGGGAACTCGGATAAAAATGGCGCTAACCATTGCACAAATATAAATTGAGATATCCCAAAAAATACAGCTATACCAAGCATGGAGTGAAGAAACGGACGTGCAGAGAAGAACAATATAATGCCTCCTGCAAGAAAAAGACTTATGATAAGCAATCCCCTAAATTTGACAGGTTGTCTTAACACCATTTTTGGTATACGACCAACAGATTCGATCTCATCCTCATCCTTAGGTGGTAATTTTTTTAATACGAATAGATATAAGATGTAAATTCCTACAAGAATAAGCCCGTCGTATACAGATAATGACTGCTTCATTAAAATAAATATAAAATAAACTAACGGCAGCAGCAAAGCAATAACATTGATTGCCTGATAATCCTCCAAACGGATAACAAGCAAATTTCTCCAATTACTGTTCAGCCTTTTAAGATTAAAAATTAATTGAGTAAAGAAAACCAATGGCCAACCTAATCCAACAAGCAGCCTCAAAGAACCCGTGAAATTAGCAGTTATAAGATGAATCTTTGAGGGATCCTTGCCAGCCTCAAAAGCTATAACAGCCTCTACAGCAAATTCAGGCAATGTTTGAAGCCACGCCAGAATCGCCAAAGCTAATCCCTGCGCAATCATGAACTGGCTGCATTCTGCAGCCCATGCTATTACCAATGCGGCAAAAATTATTGCAGGGAATGCCCACAACGCGGTAAAAAAGAAATTATCCATATTACAATAACATTAATGACAGAAGCTTTTTTTTAACAGAGTAAGAATTATATCAATATGAGATATGATTCCTATAAGTTTATTCTGATTAGAGATAACCGGAAGTCTGCTAACCCCGTATGACTGCATCAAACTTACAGCTTGCAAAACGGAAGATCCCTCCTCTATAGCAATAACCTTTGGATTCATAACATCACAAGCAAGAAGCAGTTTATCTTCATTAAGCAAAGAAGACTGCGCAACAAAGATCTTTTCGAGCAGCCCGAAATCCTCAATATATGTATAATCCTTTACTATATCATAGTACCTGGGAAAAAAAATAGAGACAATCTCGTCCAATGAAATTTTCCCAACAAGCAGATTTTCTTTATTGACAACAGGCAGCATGTCAAATTTGTATTGTATAAAAACCTTCACTAATTCTTTAATAGATATCTCTTGATTTATCGCCACGACATTAGGGATCATTATTTCTTTAATTTTCATTTAATGCTTCCAATCCGTTATAAGTATTCATAGCTTTTTCAATTCCATTTTTCAAAACGAATTTGAGTATTTCAGCCGTCGCATCCACTACTTTCATAAATTTATTCTTAACATCACCTTTTAGGACCTTCAACACATATTCTTTTGCAAGACCGTTATTTTCTAACGGTCCAATCCCAACTCTAATTCTTGGGATATCCTCAGTTCCGAGATTCTGTATGATAGATGCCAATCCATTATGTCCCCCTGAAGATCCCTTTTGCTTTATTCTTACCTTTCCCAAATCCAAAGAAAAATCATCATATACAATTAGAATTTGATCTGCATTTAACTTTCTGTAATCCAGCAGTAATCTTACAGCATTACCGGACAAGTTAACAAAAGTTTGCGGCAGAAACAATATTGGCTTATCCCATATTACGCGAGCAACATTCTTCCAGCTCCTCCAAGCTGCATTAGGCTGCACCATTTTCTGGACAACCAAAAAACCTGCATTATGAAATGTTTCGCTATAAAGTTTACCCGGATTCCCCAAACCTACAACTGCTTCTATATTTGATTTACACATAAATAAATTATAACCAAACCTGCGCAATAGAACCTAGCGTAATTCAAATCATTGCAGTTTAGAACCGATTGTTTAAGAAATATTTTACTGCTTCTCTTTTTCTTTTTGAGGAGCCTTTTTTTGTTCTTTCCCAACTTCCCCTTCTTCTTCCTTCTTGCCTTTTGATATAACCTCTGGTTCAGCAGAAAGCTCGGTAGCAGTCTCTGCTACAGCAACTTCTTCTATCTTTGTGGATGACACAACATGTACTACCACTATTTCCGGATCCATAAGGGATTCAACATTATCAGGTATTTGGATATCCTTCATATGTATACCCTGCCCGATATCCAGTTCACTAACATCTACTACAAACTCCTCAGGAATATTAGTGGGCAAACATTTAATCTCTACTTCTCTGACTATATGTTCCACCACACCACCTTTTTCCTTTACACCCAGTGCCTCGCCTATTATACGCAAAGGAACATTAACTTCTATTTTCTCCTTAAGTGAAATACTCTGGAAATCAACATGAATTGGATTATCTGTAATTGGATTACGCTGAATATCTTTAACTATTACTTTATAAGATCCATTACCCAACTTCATGTTAATAATCGCGTTTAAGCCGGCATGTGTATGAATCGCTTCGCGAAAAGCTTTTTCATTTACAAAAACACTGCTATTTTCTCCATGACCATAAATTACTGCTGGTATTAATCCTTTTCTACGGCTTTCCTTTATTTGACCTTTTGTTAACTCTTTTCTTTCTTGAGCCTCAACATTAACTTCTTCCATACTTCCTCCTTAATAGAGATCTCTCAAAAAGTGGCAGCGACTTTTTGAGCAATCTTTTATATATTCTTTAATTTATTGCACATTTATAAACAGCTTGCTCACGGATTTTTCTTCATGTATCATTCTAATAGCTTTACTCAATAAACCTGCAACAGACAGAACAACCAGCTTTTTAATCTTTCTATTACCTACTTCAATTGAGTTTGTAATGGCAATCTCTTCTAAACACGAATTTTTGATCTTCTCGATTGCATTACCCGCAAGAACCCCATGGGCGCACGCTGAGAAAACTCTTAAAGCGCCTTGTTCTTTAAGCGCATCGCATGTTTTACATAATGTACCGCCAGTATCAATCAAATCATCAATTATCAGAACATTCTTTTTCTTAACATCTCCTATAATATGCATCACAGCCGTTGAATCTGGAGAGATTCTTCTTTTATCTACAATTGCCAGATCGCATTCTAATAATTTCGCAAACACTCTGGCTCGTTCCACTCCACCGGCATCCGGGGATACAACAACAAGATCGGTCAATTTCTTTTTCTTAAAGTAATCTATAAATACTGGTGTTGCATATAGATGATCAACGGGGATATCAAAGAAACCTTGAATCTGACCTGCGTGTAAATCCATAGTAAGAATTCTATCAGCACCGCTTGCCGTAAGCAGATTAGCAACCAACTTTGCTGAAATTGGCACTCTTGGTTCCGCCTTGCGATCAGCTCTGGCATAACCATAATACGGTATTACAGCAGTTATTCTGCGGGCGCTAGCCCTCTTCAATGCGTCAACGATAAGAAGCAGCTCCATCAAATGCTCGTTTGCTGGAAAACTCGTTGGTTGTATAATAAAAGCATCACAACCGCGTACATTTTCTTTAATCTTTATTTCGATTTCAGCATCAGGGAAACGTCCGACCTCTATATTGCCTAACTGCATATTTAATCTGCTGCCAATCTCCTTCGCTAAACTTACATTTGCATTACCAGTAAATAATTTTAACTGACTAGGCATAACATCTCCTCTCTATGAGATCTCTCAAAAAGCGGTACTCGAAGCGAAAATTCTTCGATTTAGCTAAAGATGGTTTATGGTGAGCTAGCCGAACCAAGTGAATTTTTGAGCGATCTTTTATTAATTAACTCTTCAACCATTATTAGCTGATCCCGGCTATTTATTCCTGTTATTTCTATTGTGTTTTCCACAGGGAAACTCTCCACCCTCCTTCCGGACTTAGCAATCAACTCAACTAAATCAGTCAGATAATATTCATTTTTTGCATTGTCCGGTTTTATTTTTTTCAGAAATGACTTTATATTCTTATTCCTGAAACAGTAAATACCACTATTTACTTCACTTATGCTTCTTTCTTCATCGGAAGCATCTTTCTCTTCCACTATTTTTACAACTAATCCTTTATTATCTTTCAAAATCCTTCCATACCCAAAAGGGTTCTCCAATTTTGCAGTCAAAATTGAAATATCATTGTCATTATTAAGGTGAAACTGCACAAAATTTTTTAAAGTCTTAGCCTTTATCAAAGGAGTATCAGCGCATAAAACCAGTAGTTGATTATCATTATCTAAAAACGAGTCCGCGCTCAAGAGCGCATTAGCACTCCCTAATTGCTTGTTCTGATAAAACCAACTAAGTTTTTTGTTCCACTTAAAATAATTTTTTATGGCTTCTGCTTTAAATCCTACTACTACTCCTGTTTCGCAAATACCAGCTTCATTGACGGCTTCCAAAACATACTCTATCATTGGCTTGCCCTTAACTTTATGCAGCACTTTGGGAAGCTGTGACTTCATTCTTGTTCCTTCACCGCCAGCCAGAACCACAGCATGCATATTTTCTATCATAAATTTTGGTAAATTATAAATCCACTATTCCGGTTAAGTAAACTCCTGAAACTGCTAAAAATTCTTCTGGGGCGGAAGGATTCGAACCTTCGAATGCGGGCTCCAAAAGCCCGTGCCTTACCGCTTGGCGACGCCCCAACTAATCAAAAAGCTAAAATTTTTATTTTACTGTGAAGAGCAGAGATCGCTCAAAAAGTCCCTTTCTTCTATCCTTTGACTGAGCTCAGGATCTACCCTTGGACTACCTTTATTGCTGGTAGCTCAGGACTTACGCTTCGCTCAACTGCGCTAAGTAAGCGCTGATGCTGCTATAATTCGACTGCACTCACCATCATGAGCAACGTCGAAGGATCCTCGCTAAGCAAAAGACTCTTTGAGAGACCTCAGTAAATCGATGTGCTGGAGTAATCTTTAGAGAAAAATTCCAGAAACAAGGTTACTAATCTATTTTTTTTGTTTTAGTTCAGACTCATACTCCGCCAAAACTTTTTGTTCGATTTTGTGCCGAAAATCATTATTAATGGGATGGGCAACATCTTTGTGTTTACCATCGTTCATCTTCCTGGACGGCATACACACCATTAAGCCTTTCTCGCCCCTGACTAATCTGATGTTCCTAACCACAAAACAATCATCGAAAGTAATTGTAGCATAACCCTTCAATTTTTCCTCATCTCTTAACGCAACCTTGACTTCTGTGATTTCCATCGGTTCCTCCTCATGGAGATCATTGAAATAACCAAAAATGCTTATCAATACCTTTGGCAATTCTCTGTTCGGAACAGCATACTCTTTAACTGATAATTATGCCATTTAAACCGTTTTCTAACAACCAAACATTTTTCCTTCTTTTGCGTATGATCCTTCTAAAACATTCTTCCGCTTTTTTCTTATCAGAAAACAAAGCATAAACCGAAGATCCACTTCCACTGACTCCGCCTATTTCACCCCCATTCTCTTTCAAAAGCAATAACGCAGTACTGACCTGAGGATATTTACTTAAAGCAATATCCTGTAAATCATTGTGCAGATTTGACAGCAATTTGTGACGATTATTATTTATTAAATAACGCTTAATATTAATAATATTTTTAGATAATGTCAATCCTTTATATTCATGCTTTTTCGCTATTACTGGTATACTCCTTGATTTATCATATTCTTTATAAATGAATTCAGTAGGAACCGCCACTTCAGGATACACCAAAACAACCCAAAACTTAAATTTATTATCAATATTTTTTATCTTATCTCCCCGCCCGATGCCTAAAGCACAACCTCCATTCAAAAAGAAAGGAACATCAGCACCAACCTTAGATGCGATATTCATCTCTTCTTTTATGCTTAAACCTAAATTATAAAGGGCATTCATGCCCCGTATAAGTCCAGCAGCATCACTTGAGCCGCCACCGAGCCCAGCGCCTAAAGGGATTTTCTTTTTTAATGTAACTGAAACACCTAATTTTTTACTTATATGTTTTGATAAATATTCATATGCTTTTATTATGCTGTTGTTTTTTTTGAGATTTTTCATTTTTTTAAAATCAGAGTCTACTTTCAGTGTAATTCCACTCGAAGCTTCCTTTTTTATTATAAGCTCATCCCTAAGTGAAATTTCATGGAATATAGTTTCGATATAATGATAGCCGCTGGGCAAGAGAGCCACTACTTTCAAATACAAATTAATTTTGGCAGGTACTGAAACTTTCATTCATTGATACGACTAGTTAAATAAAATTAAAACCTTCTGCTTATTATTAGGCTTAAAAATCTACTTTGACAAATCAAAAAGTTCTTCATTTATTCCCTTATTAACGCCAACCTTTCCACAATGAAGCAGAATATCAATATCCATTTCAGGAACTTTAAATCTAATTAATTGCGGCATAGGCACCCCTTCTATATTAATATAGTTCTCAAAATTCACTACTACTCTTAAACCGCTTTCTGAAATATAACTATATTGACTTATATAGTTATTTCTTTTATATAATTTTAGGGTTGAATAAAGCGTTTTATACGAAGAGACTTTCCATCCGCTTTTTTCAATAGTAGATGGATCCAAAAACTCATTTATTATATCAGCGCTTAAGAACTCAGTTATTAACTTGCTAATCGCTAATGGAAAGTTAAATCCTATAGAATTTACATTAAGAAGTCTGTCTCCTAACTCGCTTGGGACTGTTTTAAAAGCTCCATCCTTATAAACTATTGATCCCTGAGGCACCATGAATGGACCAAGCAAATCGATCCTGAGAGAATTTCCTTTCTTGAAATAAAACATTCCTTGAATGTGAAAAGCTCTGCTTCCATATTTTCCATCCAATCTAATATAGCCCGTAAGATCAGCAATATTTTGAAGCAAGGCTCTTAATATATATAAACGCTTAAAAGAGTCCGGAAATTCAAGACCTATATCCTGCGTCCTTTCAATTTTATTTTTTATTATTTTATTTTTTGGATATGCTTTTAAGGCTTCCTGCCATATTTTTATAGGCGCAGCTGATTCATTCTTTTTTTCTTTCCTCATTTTAACCCATACAGCATCGCCCAGATGGTCCATTATTATTGGATCAATCAACTTTCCCTTTGCTTTAGTTAAGTACTCAATTGCTTCATCAATTTTTCCTGTTTTGTAATAGATCCATCCCAATGTATCAAGATAAGCTCCATTTTCCGGATCAATTTTCAGTGCTGCTTTTACCAGTTGCTCTGCCTCCTCTAAATATATCCCCCTGTCAGCATATGAATAAGCCAAGTAATTATATGCTGCTGTATGTTTTTCGTCGTATTCAACCGCGTTCAAGAATGAGTCAATAGCTGCCGGGAAATTCCTTAATTTATCTTCAACTACACCTAGTTGGAAATGAGCTTCAACAAAATCCTCCTTTAACTCTATAGCTTTCTTGAAATATTTGCGTGCATGTTTTAGCTTATTAATCGCCTCATATCCGATAGCAAGAAAAAAACAAACTTCTGGATTATTTGGTTCTAATATATTGGCTCTCTTCAAAATAGAAACTGACTTCTTTGTTTTCTTTAATCTTGCATAATAATAGCTTAAGCGAAGCAATAGACTTACATCTTCTTTATACTTCGGCATTGATTCAATATATTTTATAGCTATATCCCAATCGCTCTTTTCTTCCGCTAAAATACCTAACCAGAAATTTGACAGCATGTCGCTGGTTGCATCTTTGTTGATTTTTTTGAATACATTTTCAGCTTCTTTAAAATTACTGCTCTCTAAGTAAAGCGTACCCAGATACTCAGCCAACAGTCGATTTTCAGGATCCAGCTCAAGGCATTTTGTGTATTCTTTAATCGCATCATTCATCTTCTTGTTTTTTTCATACTCTCTGGCAAGAGCTAAGTGAGCCTGAAAATGGTCTGGATTTAGTTCTATCGCTTTTTTAAGGTTTTCGACTGCTTTTGCCTGGTTCTTGCTTTCAATGTGTATGATTGCCATCTGATAGTAGATTTCACCATTTTCAGGGTCAAATGACAGGTACTTATTAAAATACTTAATCGATTTTGCAGGATTATCATTTCTATTTAGATTGGCAATATATAGAAGTGCCTCTTTTTTATCATTATCCAGTTCAAAAGCTTTTTCAAACAAATCGTTAGCTTTAACCGTATCTTTCTTGGCAAAATATATCATCCCAAGAAACAGGTAAGCATCTGCATCATTTTTATTTATCTCTATCATCTTTTCTGATATTTCTAATGCTTCATCTACTTTCCCAATCCGCAAATATAAGTTTGCCAAACTCCTATAAACAAACACCGCTTTATCATCTAACTCAAGTGTTTTCTTGTACTCTTCAATGGCTCCATCGTACTCTTCACTGCGTTCCAAGAGAAGCGCATTCAGATAATGCCCATATGCTTCTGAAACAGGGACATTAGAATGCTCTATAGGTTTGTTTTCTATAGGAAACAACTTACCCGCCATAAAACAACATAATATTGCTGCCATTAAGATTTTTTTCATTGATATAAATCCTTATTATTTCAAGATATTTTATACAAGCGACCTCGTTTTACTTAGATTCCGAACTACCGCCAACTAGTATATTCTTGATCCTCAAAGTAGGCTGGCCGTCTGACACCGGCACACCCTGACCTTCTTTACCGCACGTACCTATACCCCAACCCATATCATTTCCAACCATATCTATATCCAGCAAAACCTGCGGCCCGTTACCAAGCAATGTAGCGCCTCTTACTAAATTTTGAGGCTTACCTTCCTTTACTAAATAACCTTCTTCCACCTCAAAAACAAAGTCTCCGGTAGCGGTGTTTACTTGACCGCCTCCCATCTTTTTAACCAACAACCCATCCTTTAGTGATCTTACTATATCCGATGGACTGCTGCTGCCGGGCAGAATGAAAGTATTTGCCATTCTTGGAATAGGTTTTGTCTGAAAAGACTCTCTTCTTCCGTGTGCATTGGATTCTCGCTTATCCTTTAATGCAGTATACCTGTCATAAAGGTAATCTTTTAACAATCCATTTTCAACCAACACAGTCTTTTGAGCAATGACTCCTTCGTCATCAATAAAATATGACCCTCTCTTCCCAGCTAATGTTGGATCATCAACAATACTAACTAATTCGTTTGCGACCTTTTTTCCTTTTTTATTGGCAAAATGAGGCGATATCCCCTTCTGAACAGCATCGGCTTCCAGATTATGACCGATAGCTTCATGTATCATCGTTCCGCCCGCCTCGCTTGACAGAACTACCGGCATCTCTCTTGCCGGCAGATATGGAGCAGACAGTTTATTTATTACTAGTGACGCTAAGCGTTTTGATATTGTTTTCCAATCAGTTTCCCTTATCAATTCAAAACCACCAATTCCTCCTACAACTTCTGTGGCTGTTTGAATATCACCTTGATCAGCCGCAATTACAGAAACAAACACTACAACATAATCCCTGATTTCGCTCGATACGCATCCGTCGGAACTTATCACTTTTATTTTTTTATTTTTCTCGCCGTATCGTATGACTACTTGTTTAATTTTGCTGTCAGATGAAGCAATATATCCATTAACATCTTTCAAGAAACCTATTTTACTATTTAATTCTATTTCATTTGCTTTTATTTTTACTGGATGGGAAAACGCTTTTTCTTCCTGAATTGGTTTTGTTAATTGTTTTTTCTTTTTATTTCTAGGAATGAGCGAACTAACTATTTTGTCTAACGATCCAGCATCTACTGTATTCTGGTGCGAATAATATGATTCATCTCCAGACTGGATGTGAATGCCCAACCCTTTATCTGCACCGGACTGAATATTCTCTAGCTTTCCATTCTCCCAATTAATTGATAACAACTCAGAATCTTCTATAAAGATTGTTCCATAATCCCCATAACATAAATGTGCTAAAAAGAACTTATTGTCCATTTGTCTCTGCGATAGGTATTACCAAAATAAAATGACTCCCCTGCCCGATTATAGATTGAACCGATATCCCGCCGTCATGGGCCTCTAATACCATCCTGGCGAAAGCAAGCCCCAATCCCACACCTTCCACTTGTCCGGTAAAGCTTTCTTCAATCTGATAGAATTTTTGAAATATTTTTTCCTGCTCTTCGGACGGTATACCAGGCCCGTTATCAAGAATATCAATATAAACAAAATTATCCTGAGACCTGGCCGAGATCGTAACTTTTTTGATATCACTATTATTAAATTTTATTCCGTTTTCAATAACGTTTTTTAAGGCCTCTCTCATACGTTCCCTATCAACAAAAACATCCGGCATTACTTTTAAACTTCCATCCTTTAGAATCTCAGTATTTTTTTCATCTACAAAATTTTTCAAATGTATAAGCGCTTCTGTAACAAGCAAATTAACCGGGATTTTCTTCTTTATCAGTTTTAATTGTTCCTCTTCAACAATAGTATAATTTATGAGTTTCTCAACAAGATTAGCTAAGTAGCTGCCTTGATTTTTAATAGTATTGAGAGCCTTTTTCTGGAATTCAGTCAGTCTTTCTGAATCTTCCATAAATATTGGTATGTACCCATTAATAGAAACCAATGGGGTTTTTAGTTTATGGGAAATTAAAGACAAGAAATTCCGTTTTAATCTCTCTTCTCTTTTTTCTATAGTAACATCACGAAATACTGAGAGATAACCAATTACTGATCCATCATCAGATGTCAGGCGATTAACTATTCCCTGAAGAACAAGCACCTTCCCTTTCCTTCTAACCATCTCTATAGGAAACATATCCTCTTCTTTTTTCATTATGTCTTCTATAGAAGGCATTATTTCAAAATCTTTCAGCATCTCATCTACCTTAAGCTGGTAATATTCTCTGTCCCCTAAACCAAGCAGTCTGCAAGCGCCGTTATTATAAAGTACGGTTTGTCCAACTTCATCTATTAATAATGCGCCATCTGACATCTCAGAAAAAACAGTTTCAATTTTATCCTTTTCTTCTTTCAATTTGCTGAAAAGCTGCGCATTTTCTATAGCAACAGCTGCCTGGGACGCGAATGCTTCGAATATCTTCTGATCCTCATCGCTGAAAGGCTGATTGTCAAGTCTGTTTATAGCTTCTATAACCCCGACCACTCTCCCTTTAGCAAGCAGCGGCACAGCTAATATAGCCTTTGTATTAAAACTTGTTTTGTCATCAGCTTTTTGAGTCCATCTTGAGTCAGAAGAAACATCATTTACTACAGCCGCAGCCTTATTCTTGGCAACCCACCCGGCAATACCTTCACCCATTTTTAGGCGTATTGTCTTTATTTCGTCGCCTTTATCACCCAATGCAACATCAAAATACAACTCATGTGTTTTCTCATCAACAAGCAAAAGACTGGATGCTTCAGCCCTAACAACCCTTGTTGCGCATTCCATTATGGTTTCAAGCAACTCTTTCAAATTAAGTTTTGAAGATATTATTCTGGACACATCTACAAGAAGTTCAAGATCAGAGTTACGCAAAGTCATAGATTCTCCTCATCTAAAATTTTCTGCTGGTCCGCATTTTTTTGAGTAACAATACCGCCGGAAATCACAAATTTAACCGCGTCATCAATAGACATACGCAAATAGATCAAGTCCTTCTTTGGAACCATAATCAGCATGCCCGAGGTTGGATTAGGAGTAGTAGGAATAAATACATTTATTACAAAATCTTTGGTTGTATCCTGTATCTCACCATTGGCATCGCAAGTAACAAAACCTATTGAGTATATACCCATCCTGGGATACTCAACAAGCACGACCTGTTTGAATGCTTTGGCACTAGAAATATGTGTTAAGAGCTGCTTTATACTTGAATAAAAACCTTTAAGTATCGGGATTCTTATAACAAGCTTTTCAAACATCAAGAAAAGCCTGCGCCCTAAAATATTAGTTGCTATTAATCCAATTAGCCAAATTAAGGCTGCCGTCAGTATTACACTAACCCCCGTCTCCAAAAAAGGCGAGTAATTGATCTCCATTATCTCAAATAATTTGCGGAAAATCGGATATGTCTGTCTGCCTATAAAACTTAAGATTATCCAAAGGATGTATAAGCTTAATGCAAGCGGCAGGATTGTGATTAAGCCTGTAATAAAATAATTTCTGCTGCGAGTTTTTGCTTCCAAAAATGCCTCTTTTTTTAAAAGTATAACATAAAATAAATTTCAAGTCAAACAAAGCCAAATACCCGAATTGCCTCACATTAAATGTTACCGAGGCATGGTAAAAAAACATATCGTTGACTCATAAATAATGTTACCCTAAGATTTACACTAAAGGGGGTAATATTATGGGCCCAAAATCAAAAAAAGATTATCTAGAAGCCATTT
>JBDROU010000029.1:0-2453 GCA_043809745.1 bacterium | reverse complement strand
TCAAAAGCTTTGATGTCTTACCATGCTATAACACCAAGATCGAATAATTCTATTTCAGATATCTACTGAATATCACAACCCCACAAAATAATCCAGTATATCGAATATAATTCAGTTGCTTGCAATATAGAAAAATCCTATCTTCCCCAAAATAATTGACGCTTCATTTACAATCCTATATCGTACCAATATAATAAAATATTTCAGGAGAAACCCCATGAACAAACTTGAACTAATCCAGGCACTGAAAAATAATAACGATCTCACAACCGACGAAGCTAAATCGGTTTTAAAAATATTCTTTAATGAAATGTCGGAAGCTCTTGCAAGAGATGAGCGGGTAGAAATACGGGGGTTATGCAGTTTTTTTGTAAAGAAATATAAGGCATATACCGGAAGGAACCCGAAAACCGGTGAACAGGTTAAGATTAAACCAAAGAAGCTACCATTTTTTAAGAGTGGGAAGGAATTGAAGGAGCGAGTGGATTCTTAAGGAAACATACACTTAGAAAATTATGGATATAGTATTTGATATTGGAAACGTTATTTTAGAGTGGAATCCACAGAGATTAGTTGGCAGCTTGTTTTCATGTAAGAAGGAAATCAAGGAAGTCATTGAAAACATCATCAACCACGAAGATTGGCAGATGCTTGACAAGGGCACTCTTAGTTTAGAGGAAGCAATAACAAGAGCCAATGACCGCTGTAATATAGGGGTTAATAAAATCCGGAAACTCTTTGAGGAAACACCAAAATCTCTTATACCTATTCAAGAAACAATAGATGTCATAATTGAGCTAAGCAAAAAAGGTTATAATTTGTACGTGCTGTCAAATATGCACAAACATTCTTTTGAGTACCTGCTGGTGGCACATGATATATGGAGACATTTTTCTGGTATTGTCATTTCCAGCCATATAAAATCAATTAAGCCTGAACCAGAGATATTTGAGTATCTTATTGGCTCCTATAATCTTATACCAAATAATACAGTGTTTTTAGATGATATGGAAAACAATATAGAGGCTGCTAAAAAGTTCGGCTTAAATACTATCCATGTAAAAAATGCTTCTCAAAGTAAAGAAGAGCTTTACAAAATGATCGGAATCTAACAATCAAAATTATCAAAGGAGAAACCCAATAATGAAAAATCTCAAAAAGGATCCACAGTCTGTAACCAAGGAACTCAATGCACTCGCCAAGAAAGTTAACCAGATAGTCGTCGCAGTCGGGAAGCTCGATAAACCAAAAACTGCGAAGAAACCGAAAGCTAAAGCTGTTAAGAGAAAATCCGTAAAAAAGACCGTTGTAAAGAAGGTCGCTGTTAAAAAACCCGCCGCAAAGAAACCTGGCCAATTAACAGCTGTTGATACCGTTCTTGGTTTTATCAATAGATCCAAAAAGGGTATTGACACTGCTGCATTGGCAAAAAAGACCGGATTCAGCCAGAAGAAGATTCACAATATTGTTTATAAACTGAAAAAGCAGGACAAGGTTAAAAGCGAGGGGAAGGGTTTTTATGTGAAGGCGTGAACCTTTGCGTTAATCAATAATAATGCAACCTGCAGTTGAGGACACAATGATGTTTTGACCCGTGATGTCAAAAGAACTTCAATGCATCGTAAAATTGTTTTCATACCACTGTACTGATTTATATTCCGATCTTTTAAAACCACTACCTTCCAAGCATTCTATTACCAGTTGAAATGTAAAGTAATCCAGGTCAAAATCATCCCAGCCCATATATCGCAATCGATCATTTATCTGTTTAAAGTCCGTGTAGGGATAATATGCAAAAGAGTTGTTCAGACTCCGGATAAAACCCGGAATCATCGCCAGGTCCATACCCTTATTTGTTAACCGGTCTATTAATATTTTTTTTAGTTGCCCCATGGTTGATTCCAGATTTGATTACCGTTGATCTATTTCACTATTTATAATATAAAGAGGTCGGCACTAAAGAGTCAATTCCGGTAGAGTCCGGTTTTGCCCTCATTTGATAACTGCACATCAAGAA
Source organism: bacterium (assembly GCA_043809745.1). GTDB lineage: Bacteria > Elusimicrobiota > JBDRMW01 > JBDRMW01 > JBDROU01 > JBDROU01. Next base: position 436 of record JBDROU010000029.1, on the reverse strand, counting down.
TTTGTAATTAGTTGATGTTTCGATCTATTATTATACCACGACAAGCAACCACTTCTAAATATAGGATTTTTTGAAAAGGGATTTTTGTTAAACATATTAAGCATATCCGATGTTATCAATATAATCGCATGAACATAGTATCTCCAAAATACTTCTAATATCGACCATTATCTATTATTTTTAAAATAGACTTATTTTTTGCCACGTTTTTTTAAGGTGCCCAGGGAAGCTACGCGAGGGTTAACAGGATTTAACAAGCGTAAGCTCCGGGAAATGGACCCGGGTGGGGGACTTGGGGACGCCCTTTAGTTTTGCAGTTTTAGGCCTAATGGTCGATTAGTTTGTAGCCCTTTTCTTGTACTATTTTCTCTCCTCGCTTCACAGACAAACTTACCCCTGATAAGGAAAGATTTAATCGCCTTGATAATTCAGCCAT
>JBDROU010000028.1:0-65927 GCA_043809745.1 bacterium | reverse complement strand
GTGTTTAACACTTCCATGAATTCGCTCTTTCATATTTAGATATATTCATCAACGTACCGCAGCATTGTTACCACAATGTCTGTGACTACGGATGTTTATATTAATAAAACCGGAAGTTTCTAATTTGGTAAAAATAGGAAGTTTCTAAATTGGCTTGACAGATCACAACATTGTTATTGACCAATAAAGTGGTTTTAGTTATAATAATGGTTCAGCTTAAATACAATATAAGTTAAAGATAACGAAAGGAGCAGGAAAAAGTGAAATTTGGTAAATTTAGCAGCAATGGACGTGAGTTTATTATTAGTAATCCGAATACACCAAGACCTTGGATCAATTATCTAACGAATGAGGAGTATTGCGCTATAATATCGCATTGTGCCGGTGGATATTCATTCTATCAAGATTGCAGATCTAACAGGATTCTTCGCTGGGCGCCGGAGAACTGGCATTTTGACAGACCTGGCAGGTATGTGTTTGTCCGCGACGTAAAGAAAGGCAGCTTTTTTAGTACGACTTACCAGCCTCTAAGAAAGCCATTTGAAAAATATGAGGCTATACACGGATTAGGTTATACCACCATCAGCACACAGTATTCGGGAATAGAAACAGTGAGTACATTTTTTGTTCCGGTTAAGGATACTTGTGAGGTGTGGAAGATACGAGTTACGAATAAAACCAAAAAACAGAGACTCCTTCAAATATTTCCTTATATAGAATGGCTTATAGGGGATTACCACCTGGAATTAAGATATAGAAATATTATGAATCTATATAACAGGACATGGTACGACTCTAAAACAAATACGATCCATGCAAAGAAAACTGCGGATTGGGGTGATATGGATATAGGCCCTTTTAGAACTGTGCTCTTCTTTTCTTCCAGCCTTCCTGTTAAGGGCTATGCAACACAGAAAGATTCATTCTTGGGGGAATACAATACTGAGGAAAATCCGGAGACCTTAAAAACTGGGAAATTTAAAAACTTCAAATTTACATCCGGCGAGGATACAATCGGATGTTTCAAACATCAGGTTAGCTTGAAACCTGGTCAGACTATAGAATTTAGTATTGTGCTTGGAGAAACTGGCAGTGGGGAAGCTGAAGCTGCAAAGATTGTTAAGAAGTACCGTGATATGGCTAATGTTAATAGTGAATTAGATAGAGTTAAAGAACTTTGGATCAAACGTATAACAGATAACATAATTGTAGAAACACCTGACAAAGATTTTAATAATATAATCAATACCTGGGTCAAGTACCAGATGTATATATGCAATTTCTGGTCTCGTTCTCCTTCTTATTACCATGAGGGATCCGGCGGTAGAGGTTATAGAGACTCCTGCCAGGATGCGGAAGCTATTATGTCTATAAACACTCAATTATCAAAGAAGAAGATGTTAACAATAGCAAAGCTTATTCGTTTAGATGGGACATCTGCGCCTGGATGGTCTGATACAAGAGGGCCTGGCACATACAGGCCTAATAAGGATCACCAGATTTGGCTTACTTCTACGGTGGCTGCTTATATAAAAGAAACTGGAGATAAGAGCATATTGTTTGAGAAGCTTCCCTATCTAAAAGATAAGTGGATTCAGGGTTGGTACACTGATGAAAACTTTAAGGGAGAACCTAGATTCGAAGGAGAAGGAACATTGTATGATCATCTATGGAAGAATCTGGATTTTTGTTTTAATGATGTGGGCGATCATGGTTTGCCTCTTATAGGCCATGCTGACTGGAATGATGCTATAGATTCCGCAGGGATTAAGCATAAAGGTCAGAGTGTATGGCTCGGGCAGGCTTTGGTTAGATCTCTAAAAATACTTGCAGAACTCTCTGAACTAATAGAAATGAAAGATAAGGTTCTTGAGTTACAGGACCGGGCTCAAATAATGAGCGATCGTGTTGATAAGTTCTGGGATGGTCAGTGGTATGCAAGGGGTATTACTGATGATGGCTTCATATATGGTTCAAGCAAGAACAAAGAAGGCAAAATTTATCTAAATTCACAGTCCTGGGCTATACTTGCCGGTATACCTGATCCGGATAAGAGAGAAAAGATGCTTAAAGCAGTAGATAGATACCTTGATGGAAAGCACGGGTATGCTTTGTTTTATCCTGCTTATTCACAATGGGATTCCAAACTTGGCAGAATAAGCATGTTTTCTGAAGGAACAAAGGAAAATGCCGCTGTATTCTGCCATGCCGCGACCTTTATGGTAGCTGCTAATTGTATGATTGGCAGAGGCGATAAAGCGTATGAGGCAATGAGAAAAATAATGCCGGCAACTCAGAAGAATTATGATCTGTATAAGACAGAGCCTTATTCTTATTCTGAATATATTGTGGGGCCGGAGCATCCTTACCTTTATGGTGAGGGCGCATTCACTTGGATTACAGGTACGGCCGGCTGGACATTTTTAGCTGCAACAGAATATTTACTTGGGATCCAGCGTGATTATAAGGGTTTAAGAATAGATCCATGTATACCTAAGAAATGGAAGTCATTTAAAATGGTTAGGCCGTTCCGCGGGAACGTATATGAAATCCAGGTAGAGAATCCGCAAGGCATAGAAAAAGGAGTTGCGGAAGTTTATGTTAATGGAGAAAAGATAGACGGTAATTTAATTCCTTCTGAAAGTCAGGGGAAATATCATAAAGTAAGAGTTGTTATGGGAAAGCCAAAAGTTCCCAAATTAAAAAAAAAGCATTCAAAAGAAATAGTGATGGTTTAAAGTAGAGAGTTTTCTCAGTTGTTGAAGCTGAGATTTTATGTTAAGTTTATTTGCTTGTTCTCGCTGTCTTTCAACAATAAATGTTTGAGGAGGATACTCTGTGGGAAGAATAAAAATAGTGTTAAGTGTAGTTTGTTTTGCAGTTATCATATCTTTTTGCGGATGCAATCAGAAAATTTCTATTGCCAACTCGGAAGAGGTTGTTATATGGCATTGGATGACTGATAGAGACGAGATATTTAAGGAACTGGCGAAGCAGTTCGAAAAAGCAACAGGCAATAAAATAAGATTTGAGTTATACGCTCCTGCTGAGGTGTATTCCCAAAAGGTAAGGGCGGCTGCTCAGACCAATACTCTGCCTGATATTTTCGGCGTTCTAGGGGAGACGAAGGATTTCGCAAGTTTTATAAAAGCGGGATTTATTCATAATCTTGATGAAGAGATGAAAAAAGATGATGGTGTTTGGGAAAATCAGTTTTTTAAGAGAGCATTGGCCTCAAACATGTTTAAGGCTGACAATCAATATAATGTTGAGCCAGGGATTTACGGTGTACCTATAGACGTAACGAACATACAGATGATTTACAACAAAAAGCTTTTTCGGAAGGCAGGGCTTGATCCAAATAGGCCGCCGGAAACATGGAATGAGTTTATAAATCAGATAGATGTTTTAAAAAGAAATGGCATAGGAGGATTTGTGAGCGGTTGGAGTGAAATATGGCTTATTGATTGTTTTGCAAGCAACTATGCTTTTAATATTCTTGGTGAAGAAAAGATAATGGATACATATCGCGGGAAAGTGCCCTATACGGATCCGGATTGGATAAAGGTATTTGATTTATTTAAGCAGTTGCGGGATAAAAAAGCTCTTTTGCCGGGTACTATTACCATGGTTAATAAGAATGCGGAACAGAACTTTGCAAATGAGAGAGCGGCATTTACGTTTAACGGTTCTTGGTGCGTTAATGTTTATGCAGGGATGAATCCAGATCTGGATTATGGCGTAATAATGCCTCCTCCTGCTAGCGAAAAGCATCCAGTGAAAATATGGGGTTGGGGAGGATCATCATTTGTAGTAAATGAAAAGTCAAAAAAGAAAGAAAGTTGCATTGAATTTTTAAGATGGTTGTCCAGTAATGATGTTCAGGTAATTTTAACGGAAAAAACGCACGGTCTGCCGTCCAATAAAGACAGTCTTGGGAAAATACATCCGAGACTTGCGGAGTTTGCCAAAAGGATGGATTCCTCTACCCATCCTTCTAACTGGAAGATCAGAGAAAGTTCAGAAGTTATCGAGGCTTTTGATAAGGGGATACAATCGATACTTACAGGCGAGAAGACTCCTGAGGAAATTGCAGTAGAAGTAGATAAAAAGAAGAAAAAAGTATTAGCGAAAAACCGATAAATTCAAAATCTCTTAAAAAGACGGCTGACGGCTGCAATTTTTAGAGGTCTAATTAAAGTAGTTGTAATTATATGAAGAAAATTCAGTTATCCGCTACTCAAACGGTTTCAAAGTTTTTTTACTTAAAATATAAAAGGTTAATCAATATACTTACCAATCCAGCATTGCTTAAAAACGTTATAACAAATTATTTTTTTGTTATACCTGGTTTGCTGATGTTTTTAATATTCAGTATCTATCCGTTTTATAAAATCTTGCAATTGAGCCTGTTTGAATGGAACGGACTTCCGGGATTAATGAAGTTTGTCTGGTTTAGGAATTATATTGATGCTTTTGTAAGCAGAGAATGGTGGATATCGGTATGGAATGCCGGATACGTAACTTTATTAGCTTTAACGCTGCAGAATGCATTAGCGCTAATTTTAGCTCTAATTGTGGATAAGGAAATCAGGGGAAAAAATTTCTATCGCGTGGTGTTCTATTTGCCGCCTGTACTTTCCGGCATAGTGGTTGGTTTAGTTTGGGATTGGATCTATAATGGAAACTATGGGTTATTAAATCATTGGCTTTCCATAATCGGTTTGGATAATTTAACTCGAGCTTGGTTGTCAGAGCCGAAAACGGCTTTGACAGCGGTAGGCATAATACATATGTGGAAGGGATTCGGCTGGGGATTCATAATTCTGCTTGCCGGGTTGCAGAGCATACCGCGTGAGTTGTATGAGGCTGCCCGGGTGGATGGCGCGGGAGAAAGGATGATTTTCTTAAAAGTAACCGTTCCGCTGATGATTCCGGTATTTTTTCTTGTTTCAATACTTACAATTTTAGGCACGATGCAGATCTTTGATATAATTGTTGCAACTACCCGAGGCGGTCCGGGTTATCATACGGAAGTGCCGATTACACGCATACTGGCGCACATGACAGGCGATCTGCGTTTTGGATTTGCCAGTTCGCTTGGATTCATCTTTGGGATTATTCTTTTTATAGTTTCTATGATGCAGTTAAAACTTTCTAAGCGGTTAAAAGTCGATTAATTTTGCAATATTTAGTTTAAGAGGATTATTTTATGACTGAATTTAAAAGGCCTAAAAGGTATAAATGGAAGAAGAGAATTATAGATTTTTTCTCTCAAATGTTTTGTATAGGCGTAGCGGCCAGCTGCATATTCCCGTTAGTGTGGATGGTTTCTTCAAGTTTAAAGACCCAGTCTACGATATTCAGTGATATGAGCATCATCCCGAAGACTTTCCATATTTCTAATTACCTGCTGGCATGGACTAAAGGTAATTTCGGGATTTATTTTTTCAACAGCATATTTTATACAGTAACCGTTGTTTTTGGCGTTGTCGCGGTGGCTTCGCTCGCAGCCTATGCTTTTTCGCGCCTTGATTTTCCTTGGAAAAATGCGTTATTCTTATTGCTGATTATAATGATGTTTATACCCGTTCCGGGAGCATTCATAGCTTTATATGTGCTGCTGAATAATCTCGGGTTGGTGGACACCAGGATAGGTTATATACTGGTGCAGATTAACGGAGGATTGGCGCTCGGAGTATTTCTGTTAAAAACATTTTTTGATAAACTGCCGCGGGAAATAGAAGACGCAGCAAGGATTGATGGCTGCAATAAGTTTCAGGTGTACTTTTATGTGGCTCTGCCTATAGCTAAACCTGCGATAGCTGTCTTGGTTATCTTTAATGCTCTAACAGTTTGGAATGAGTACCTTTTTGCTATGCTGGTTTTAAATACTCAATCAAAAATGCCGCTCCAACTGGGATTAATGACATTTCAGGGAGCTCATAATACGCAGTATCCTTTATTAATGGCTGGAATCACTATTACTGTGATTCCTATTATAGTACTTTATTTGGTTATGCAGAGGCACATTATTGCTGGTATTACTGCAGGAGCAATTCGTAGCTAAAAGTGAAATTAAATATTATCATCATTTTTCTTCTTATAATTTTTGTTTCGGTTAAAGAGGCATTCTCAGCTGATAAGAGACAGATTACATGGGAGAACGATCTTTCCATCGGCTGGGTTACGCATAATTTGGAAAAAGATTGGCATGTAATGAAGGATGGTATTAATAAAGCCTTTAATTATCAAACCGGTATAAGCACCGCTAATCCTTCGGATTGGAAATCTGAATTTGAACAGAAATACGAATTCGCGTTAGGAGTAGTTCCGTTTAAGGGATTCTATGGTGAGGTAGCGTATGAGTTTTTGGGTAATTATGCTGACAGGTATTGGCGTCCGATAAATGATCAGCATAGGATGGAGATGGATTCTGTTAAAACTAAATGGACCAGGGGAACAGCTCGTTATCATGCTGACTGGTTTAAGCTCGATGTTTTCAGAGGTATTGGGCATTCAGGATGGGAGTATGATGGAGATATGTTCGGGCTTTTCCTGGAGCAGTATGAATTAGAGCGTTATAGAAATATATCCGGAAGTGTTTTACCCAGAGGTGGCAGAGTAAATGTGGATCTGCCTTACGGTAATCTGGATGTAGTTGCCGGCAATGAGCTCGTATGGGGATACGGGCCTTCAATTTATACAAAGTATGATTTTAGTCTCGGTAATTTTAAGAACACTGTATTTTATAAAAGTGAAGAGATAAATTACGGTGATCCGGATGAAAAGCTTGATGCGACAGAGTTTGTTACACAGTTTCCGGTTACCAGAAAAGTAAAAGTTGCCTTAGGTGTTTTATACCAGCCGTTCAGGACAGGCGACCCTTACGTACAGGTTGAAGAAGTCGGCAGCGGGGCCGGTATCCAAGGTACAAAATATGTTTTCCATAATAAAGAAGCAAAAACGTATCATAGTTGGGCGGAGAGCGTGAACATTCAATTTAAGGCTGATCCAATCCTTGATGAGCTTAGAACACAGTTTACGCATGCAGGTTTACTGGCGGGGAATAAAGATGAAGTTCAAGTCGGCGCGAAAAAGAAAGTTTCATATTATTCCGGATCAGTTCTTTATACTTACAGAAATCCTGTGGAAGGTCCCGTCCCTTTGATTTATGAGGGTACGCCGGATAATCAAGGGAACATACTCGCCGCTCCCCGCGATAGATATTCAGCTGTCAGGGTTGATAGGGATAACAGGAAAGCGCATATTGTTGAGTTTGTTTTTAATTACGATCTTACGCCGGGGTCATGGTTTTACAGATGGAAGCCGGACACAGTAGATTATTGGAATATAAATCCTGGAGAAGATGCTCCGTTTGCAACAGCTTTGAAACTGAAATTTGAGGATTACCCGGAAAGCACCGATCGGAATTATTATTATGACGAATCCGGGAAGGTTGTATTTGAGCCGGCTCTTTTGACCGGGCTTCCTCCAACAAAGAGATTTATCCCCAGTGTTAATATGATTTCAGTTTTGAATTTTAAACCTCACAAATTGACGGTTGAATTAGGCGGTGGAGAATCATTGGCTACTACAGTCTTAGCGGAGGATAATGATAGACCGGTTACAAACTATTTTAAAGGGAGACTAATCCATGAAATAGGTAATTTGGAAACATCAATATCGTATGCCAGGGATTATTGGGGGCCGGAAGATTGGCATAGAGATTTTGGGATCATTATTGACAGGCTATATATGTTTGGTTTAACTTATAAGATACATAGCGAAACTGAGTTGTTTTGCAGCTATATCGTTCCAAGAATATTTGATAATAAGGCCAACACAACAGATGTTGGATCATTTAATGAGCTTAACTTCGGTATGAATATTCATTTTGGCGCGAATTTATTATATGAAGAAAGTAGAATAGCTGCAAGGAAATCAGAAGAAAAGATTCAAAAACGGATCCCGAAGATAGGTTTTTCATTTTTAGCGAGCAGTTTTTCACCTGATGGCGACGGTGTTAATGATGAACTTGAGATATATCTGGATGTATTCTCTGGAATTGTACAGGATTGGAAGGTTGTAATACTTGATAAAAATAATCGAGTGGTAAGCATATTTCAAGACAGAGGAATGCCGCCGGAAGTGTTAACCTGGGACGGTGTTGATATAGAATATGGGCAGACGCTTGCAGAAGGAGATTATTCAATTTATTTCCAGGTTACGGATTACTATAATCATTCAGTAATAGCGGATCATATGGACGTGAAAATTGCATATCCATATTAGTTAAAGCATAAATAATTGATTTAAGGAGGTGATATATATCAGGTCTGTAACTTCCCATATTAAAATTGGATAATAGGATGTGGGGATATTGATTAAATAAATAAAAAAAGGAGAAGAAAATGAAAAGAATTCTTTTGGCAGTTATGTCGATTTGTTTTATGTCTTTGATTGTTAATGGAGCTTTGTATGCAAAATCAAAAAGAGCGCAAAAAGACTTAAAATCTGAATCAAAAAAAGAAATGCAAAAGAGCGAAGTTGGTCAAACATTAAAGCAAGTTAAATCGGATATGTTTTATGTTTACTCGGATAAAGATGCTCGTAAAAACCATTATTTTCCTTCAGGGCATATGGGAGACTTCAAAGATATAAAAGTTGATGAGGGATGCAAGATGAATCCACAGAGCGGTTCTACTTGTATTAAAATAACATATCTTCCGAATGCAAGCCAGGGCGCGAAGTGGGCTGGAGTTTACTGGCAGAATCCTGCGAATAATTGGGGTACTAGACCTGGTGGTTTTGATCTGACAGGAGCGAAAAGGGTAGTATTTTGGGCCAGAGGTGAAAACGGAGGTGAAGTAATAAGTGAGTTTAAGATAGGTGGAATTACAGGCGAATATGCAGATTCAGATTCAATGGCTATCCCCGAAATAGAATTAACAAAGGAATGGAAGCAGTACACCATAGATTTAGATGGAGTCGATTTGTCGTACATAAGCGGTGGATTTGTTTGGGCTGCGGAGCTGGAGTCAAATCCTGACGGTTGTACGGTCTATCTTGATAATATTTACTATGATTTTACTTCGGAAAAATGAACCGATTAAGGGTTATTAAAAATATTTTCAATAAAGTACGGTATGCGCTATTAGGTGTATACCGTACTTTTATAAAAGAGCAGTTGCGCTTCAGCCTTAAGTTCTTTGCAGCCATATTTTTTTGTTCCTTAATCGCCTTTACCGCTTGCGGGAAAGATAAAATTAAGAGATCAGAAAAAATCTTTAATGAAGGCGCCACAAACCAGTTCGACTCAATTTATGTTGTGTATGATGATGAGATGCTTACCGGGGGCGAGGTGTCTTCAATTCCGGGAGGAGAAAGTCAGGAAATAGATTTGGAACACAAGAACAATCCTTTTGGAGGGAAGAATAGTGTTAAATATATATGGGATGGAGGGGATGTGTTCGACTATAATACAGGTGAGTTTCAAAACTCATTTGCGGGTTTAAAGCTCTCAATCGCATCAAGCGGTGATAACTCAACTGCTAGAAATTTTACCGATGCGGGATATACGAAAGTTGTGTTCTATTTAAGAGGAGTATTGTCTTCAAATGTCTCTGTTAAAGCTGAAGGTCCTGATGACGGCGACAATACCACAGTCGGGTCAAGTCTGATTATATCAGAGATTACTTTGGATTGGCAAAGATACTCATTTAATATAAGTCCTAATGACCTAGATAATATAAATGATTTCTTTAAGCTTACATTAATTTATGATAATCCTGCTGGTACAACAAACAATGGTGAGGGTGGAACAGTTTATCTTGATAATATCTATTATGAAAAGTAGGTCTTAATAAAATTATGGAAAAGATCAGTCGTAAAATAAAAATTAAATTGATTATGTTAGTGTTTTCAATTTCTATAATTACAGTCAATTTGGGGTGGTGCCAGACAGTTGACCTGTATATAGGAGGCAAAGGTCCTGTGGAATCAGCCTGGAGGAGTTTCTTCCTTCCGGGTTGGGGTCAGCTGCATAATGATTGTAAGGTTAAGGGTTGGGCAATTATGGGATTAGCGGCAGTAGGGGCTTCCTCAACATACATACTATATGATAAAGCAGAAAGAAAATACGATAAATATGAAGATCGCGGTATAAAAGATGATTCATTATATAACGATTATAAACAATTGATAGATGCTTCAAAAATGGTTGGGATACTTACCGGTATTATATGGGCTTACAGTGTCGGGGAAGCATACCTTTATGCCAGGGATAATGATATTTCATTGTCCTTTGACAATGATGCGGATAGTTTAATTTTAACTTTGAATAAAAAGTTTTGATTATGAAAAAAAGTTTATTAACAAGCGTAATATTTATTTCTTTCCTGATTCTTTTTAGCTGCAGCAGAAAGGACAGGTTGAGTAATGATACATTCGAGCTTAAGGTCTCGCCTGCGGCTGCGGCTATAGCGCCAAGCGAGGAAATTACAATTCGAGGGTTCGGCAAAAGTCCAAAAGAATCAAATATCAACGTGGTTGTGCAGTGGTATATGTATCCCGAAGGAAAGGGTATTTTAGCAAATACAACAGGCGATTCCACAAAGTTTACCGCTTATTCGTCAGCGCATGGAACAGTTAGAATAATTGCGCTTTATAAGGATTTTGTTGCCGAATCACAGGTTTCTATAGGTCAAACAGATATCTTTAATGATCTGCATGCTGCTGGTTTTATAGGGACGTTTACTAAGGAAGATAGTGGAGCTTCAACTATAGTAATCGATGAGGTTCCCGATATTTTTATGGAAGGCAGTAAATCGATGATAGCTGCCTATAGTTTGCCGTCAGGCGGATATGCAGGATGGTTTGTGAAGGAAGGCGAAGAGAAAGGGAGTGAAACGAGAGATATGTCCGCTTACAGCAGCGGCAGGCTTCGGTTTTGGGTGAAAACCTTAAAAAATCTGAAAATTACTATAAATAATCAAGATAAAGAGTTAGATGATCTGGGAAGCTATACCGATAATGAATGGCATGAGGTGGTCATCGCTTTGAGCAGTTTTACTTTAGTAGATTTTTCCCGTATTTCGCATTTTTTTAAGGTAACTATTGCATCAGATATAAATAATAATAACGCGATTTCAGGGGTTTTCCATATTGATGATGTAAGATGGACGGTTAATTAGCGTAAATCCTATACTATGATCTCCAAAAATCCATTTAGAAAAACAACAAATCTAAATTTTTGGGTTATTACCAATGCTGGTTTTGAGACCCGAAAAATTCTTGAAAACGAAATAAATAATTTCCGTAAAATATTCCCTCACTATACAATTTCTATTACAGTCAATCCCTGGTCCCAAGCCTGGGATGATTTGATGTTATTAGTAAAAAAGAAGAAGGAAACATCTCTTCCCGATATTGTACAAATAGGATCAACCTGGTCAGGCACATTGGCATATCTTGGAGCTATACAGGAAATAACAGCCTATATAGATGAAGGCATACAAAAAGATTTCATTCCTCAAGCTTTGGAAACCTGCTATTATCCCGGTACAAAAAAGATATTTTCTGTGCCTTGGTTTTCTGATGTAAGGGCGCTTTATTACCGCACAGATGTTATGAAGGAAATTAATGCCAATGTTGAAAGCCTGGACAATTGGAATTCTTTTATGGATGTGTGCTCCAAGATAGATGAGTTAAGAAAGATGGGAAGAAGGATATATCCCCTGCGGCTTTCCGGACAGATGGCAGGAATACTAATTCACGATTTAGCTCCTTGGGTTTGGTCTGCAGGCGGTGATTTTTTAACTGCTGACGGAAGCAGAGCTATTTTTAATCAGGAACCGGCTTCGATAGGTATTCGATGGTATTTTGATCTTATTAAAAACGGATATATACCGTTTAATATGTATGATGGACTGATTACCGCAGGTACATTTTTTTCCGGGCAGTTTGCTATGCAGTTTTCCGGTATGTGGCCTGTCAGCAGTATTTTTAATCACCATCATCCGGATTATAATCGTTTGGTGAGCAATAATTATGGTGTTACATTGGTTCCTAAGGGATTAGCCGGGCGTTACACATTCTTCGGCGGCAGCAACCTGGCGATAACAAAATTTTGCAGCCAGAATGAAGAGGCGATGGAGCTGCTTAAATTCCTGATTTCTCCAACATCTCAAGTAAGACATGCAAAGTCAATAGGCATGTTCCCGTCTACTATGTCGAGTTTTCAACAGCATTTTGGACAAAATTTAGAAGTTGGTTCTGCATTTAAGGCGTCATTAGAATGCGCTAGAACCCTGCCTAGAGCGCTTACGTTGGGAACAATCGAAAAAATAGTAGGGACTATGGCGGATAACATTCTAAGACATATAAGATACGGCAAATATACCGCAAAGATTCTGCAGGATGAGCTGAATCAGGCGGCTGAAGAGGCAAATAGTATACTGTCAATATATGAAGCTTAGCGCTTAATTAGGTGATTATGGGAAGAATATCAAACAGTAAATTAAAACAGCTGGACAGGCAGCTCGGGGTGTTGAGAATTATTTCAACCGAACTGAAGGCGCTGCATGTAGGTCTGGATGGTGTTTTGCAGCATGCCTTAAAGATAATTTTCAAGGATTTGGGGTACGAAGGCGCATCGATTTTCCTTTGGATAAAAGGAACACATAAATTAAAGATGAAAAAGATGGTTTACAGAAATGAGATACTTCAAGGGGAAGAAGAAATTGATTTGGAAGAAGGGAATCCGCTCTATCAGCTATACAGCAGAAGGCGCACTTATGTTTACTTTGATCGCCCCAAACCAACATATTATTTTGCTCTTCAAAAGGGACAGGAATTTATCGGAATGCTGAGGATTGATCGTTGGGAAAAGGGCAGAAAATTGAACGACTCGGATGTGGATTTGTTATTAACATTTGTCGAGGAGTTATCCGGGACGATTTTTAATGTAAGATTGCTTCAGGAAAATCAGGAAAATCTAAAAATGCTTCAAGCTTCGAGTGAGATAAGCGCTGCGATTATTTCCACGCTTCGTTTGGAGCAGATGCTGGATCAGGTAGTAAAGAGCATCTTAAAGAACCTGGGGTTTGATCAGGTTAAATTGTATTTGGTGGATCACTCGAGGAATTTCCTGCGGGGTTATATCCGCGGCGATCTGCGGGGAAATATTTCAGGGCTTTCGCACGAAATATTTCCATTAAAAGTCGGCATCAACAATCTGGTTGATATCGTTATGGGTAATGAGGAATCGGATTTTCTGTCAAAGTACAATGATATTATATACTATGTGCCTCTTAGAGTAAAAGGGAAAACGGGTGGGCTGTTAACGGTAGATAATCTTTTGAGTCAACAGCGCATAACCGAGATGGAGAAAAAAACATTAATCTCCTTTGCGGGGCAAATAGGCATAGCTCTTGAAAATTCACGGTTATTTTCCGATATCGAAAAATTATCGATTACAGATAGTATAACCCATTTATACGTATTTAGGTATTTTAAACAACGTTTAGTAGAAGAATTACTGCGCGCTGAAAGGTATAAAAATTTTCTTTCATTGATAATTCTGGATATAGACAATTTTAAGATGATTAACGATGCTTATGGGCATCAGGTGGGGGATACAATTTTAGTTGAGGTTTGTAAAATTATAATGAAAAGCATACGTAAAATTGATTTCCCTGCGCGGTATGGCGGAGATGAGCTGGTAATATTTTTGCCGCATGCAAATAATGATATAGTAAGATTCATTGCTGAGAGGATATACCAGAATATTAAGAGTTGTTCAGTGGAGGTAACAAAGGATAAAGATGTAACGGTAAAGGTGAGTATTGGTGTTGCTACTTTCCCAGGTGATGCAAAAGATGCGGAGGAGTTGATTAAAAAATCTGATGACGCTCTGTATTGGGCAAAAACGCACGGTAGAGATAGAATATGTTTTTATAGTGAGATAAATGAATTAAAAAGCGGCTGAAAAGGAGGTCATGGCATGAAATTACATAACCTTATATTGTGTTTTATGTTGTTGATGATTGCAGGTTGTCAACCAGAACAGACTAAAGATAGTGAGAGGGATAGTGAGGATATTGATGGGTCAATAATAAAAGTTGCAGTTATTGAGACTGATAAGGGAATAATTAAATTTGAATTATATGAGAAGGATGCGCCGAAAACTGTTGAAAATTTCATAAGATTATCAAGTAAGAAATTCTATGATGGTTTAACATTTCATCGAGTTGTTCCAGGTTTTGTTGTGCAGGGGGGAGACCCGATGGGGGATGGAAGCGGTGGTCCGGATTATAATGTGCCTGCTGAGATAAATGAGCGCTCTCATCTTTTAGGCACCGTTGCAGCTGCCCGTTTGCCGGACTATGTAAATCCTCAAAAAGCGTCCAGCGGCAGTCAATTTTATATTTGTTTAGCTCCTCAGAGTCACCTAGATGGGGAGTATACGATATTTGGGCAGGTAATTGAAGGTATGGATGTGGTTCAGAATATCGTAGCTGGCGACAAGATGAATAAGGTGTATGTTACTGAAAAATAATTGTAAGTTTTGAATTGCTGGTTAAAACTCAGTTAGATATGAAATTAGTTCGTTCAAAATACCTACTTGGCGCAGGCAATGCTGGACCTAAGGTAATATAGAAATAATCAAAATAAAAAACGGGGTAAAGTTTGTGGTAAAAAATATAATTAATAAAGTCATGGATTCCCAGAGCCGTTATGTTAGAGAGGTGATCAGGCTGGCTGATTTAAAAAATATTGAATCATTCGTTGTAGGCGGGATGGTAAGAGATGTTTTGATGGGCAGAAAGTCTTTAGATTTAGATTTTACTTTTAATCAAAGTCCTGAAGATCTCGTTATCAAACTTTCTCAAAAGTTTAATTCTGCCTATGTTTATCATAAAAGATTTAATACATATGCTATAACGTTAAAAGATGGAAGTGAGATTGATTTTGCTACATTTCGCAAGGAGATTTATCCATATGCAGGCAGCCTGCCTGTTGTCTATCCAGGTACTCTGCATGAGGATCTCTTTCGGAGAGATTTTACTATAAACGCAATATGCATGAAATTACATAAAACATTAAAGGGTGACTTGATAGATCCTTTTCAGGGATTGTCTGATTTGAAAAGAGGGATAATAAGGGTCCTGCATTGCGGCAGTTTTATTGATGATCCAACTCGAATATTTAGATTAGTGCGTTTCTTGGTGAGATTTAATTTTAAGATGGATGTTAGCACCAGCATCGCGTTAGAAAAGGCTTTTGGGGATGGTGTTGTTTCTAATCTCTCAGGAGCAAGGATTAAAAATGAATTACTGGCGTTATGCAAAGAAAAAGATCCTGGAGCGTCATTCAAGAAGCTGGATTCATTTGGGATCTTAAAGCAGCTCCGGCCTCAATTAGCTTATAATCCCAGAATGAGATTTATAAAAAGTGATTATGGGTATAAGAATTTAATGATATTGCTGCAGTTTTGGAGCATTCAAGAGGCGCATATTTTCTTAGATGATCTGCAGTTGAATAACGAAAATAAGAAGCGCATCATAGCAACCTTGCAAATCAAACAATGTGTGATGAATGATGAACTATTGTCGGGGATAAATTTTTCAGATGTTGATTTAGATGTTTTGCCTTATTTTCACGGTATAAAATTAAATAAAGTTAAGTTGGTAAAAAAGAGGTTTCAAAGAAAGAAAATAATAACTGGGCAAGATTTAAGAAAGATGGGTTTTGCCCCCGGGCCGAAATATAAAGAGATTATTTTGTTTGTTAACCGAGCTCTAGATGAAGGTTCCATTAAATCAAAGAAGGATGCGCAAAAAATAATATTGAATAAATTTTCACAATAAGTAAAGAATTTCGTATAATGAATATAGAAAGTATATTGCTTCAAATATTGGTTGTGTTATTTTCGGTTATCTGTCATGAGGTATTTCATGGTTGGGTGGCTTTGAAGTGCGGTGATGACACAGCGCTTCGAATGGGAAGAATTACATTAAATCCATTTTCCCATTTGGATTTTATGGGTTCAATTGTGCTTCCAACTTTTGCTATCTTAGCAAAAGTCCCGGTTATCGGGTGGGCAAAGCCAGTGCCCATAAATCCCATGAATTTTCGCAATCCTAAAAGAGATACGCTTTTAGTGGCGGTGGCCGGCCCAGCAGCCAATTTGGCGTTGGCGTTATTGGGGGGTGCGCTTTTAAGGATTATTTCTTTTATTGAAGCTTCTTCATTATTTAATATAGAGCTGATTAAAACAGTTCTTACATTTCTTGTAGTAATAAATGTAATTCTTGCTGTATTTAATCTGCTGCCTATACCCCCGCTTGATGGTTCAAAAGTAGTTATATATTTTTTGCCGAAGAAGTTAGCTTATCAGTATGAACGCATCGGCGTATTTGGCATCTTTATTGTTTTGTTCTTATTGTTTACCGGTGTGCTGGGTTGGTTTGTTTGGCCGATCGTTATGAAAATTGTAAGTTTTTTAATTTAGGAGTAATATGTATAAAGTAAATGTTGAGATTTTTGAAGGGCCTATGGACCTTTTGTTGCATTTAATTAAAAAGAATGATCTGGATATTTATGACATACCGATATCGCAAATAACCTCAGAGTATCTTACTTATCTGGATTTAATGAAGGAATTGAATTTAGATATCGCCGGTCAATTTCTGGTAATGGCTGCAACACTGATTCAGATAAAGAGCGCGTTGCTTCTGCCGCCCGCGGTTTCTGAGGTTCAAGAAATTGAAGATCCACGAGCCGATCTGGTTGCCAGATTGCTTGAGTATCAGAAATTTAAGGAGGCATCAAAGTATTTTCAAAAGAAAGAGGAAGAAAATAGAGGCGTATTCTACCGCGGTATGCCGTTGTTTTCTGATGAGGATTTTATACTTGAGGCGGACCTGTTTGATTTGATGGGCAGTTTCCGTACATTATTGCATAAAGCAAAAGCTGATGTTCAGGAGATACTTTATGAAGATATCCCTATAGAAGAAAAGATCAGAGAGATACTTTCACTGCTAGAGGAAAAGGAATGGGTTACTTTTGAAGAGTTGTTTATTAATGAGAGGCGAAGGTTAGGCCTTATAGTAGGATTCTTGGCTGTTTTAGAATTAATTAGACTAAAACAAATAATTGCTTATCAAAATAAGCCGTTTAGTCCGATAAGGGTGCGTTTATTAAAGAATTCTGATTTAAGTGAAGATAAAAAGTTGACAGAAGACAGTAGTGTTATAGCAGAAAGTTCTGAGGATGTTAATCAATATAATTAAATGGTTGTAATGTTGTTTTATTAGAAAGGTAACATATTTATGGAAAGAGAAAAGTTAAAGCGAGTTGTTGAGGCCCTGCTTTTTATTACTGATAACCCACTGACGCTTAAAAAATTGAGAGAGATCACAGAGGAATCTGGGGAAAGCATTGTTGAGATAATAAATGAAATAGGTGAGGATCTTAACGAGAAACAAAGCGCGATGTTTGTAAAGGAAGTAGCCGGCGGATTTCAAATGGCTACTAGGGCAGAATTCGGGGAATGGGTAAAAAAACTTTATATAGATAAGATTAAATATAGGCTCTCAAAATCCGCTTTGGAAACGCTGTCTATTATCGCTTATAAGCAGCCCATTACCCGCGGAGAAATTGAAGAAGTGCGAGGTGTAGATGCTGCTGGGGTTTTAGAAAATCTGTTAGAGAAAAAATTAGTGCGTGTTTGCGGCAGAAAGGAGACTTTGGGCAGGCCGCTGCTGTACGGGACAACAAATGAGTTTCTTAAATATTTTGGTTTAAAGAATATCTCTGAAATACCCTCAATTGACGAGCTTGTCCCGCCTGAACCGGAGAAGGATTCGGAAATGGGATTAGAAGCTGAAGAGCTGACTCTGCCGCTTAATACTGAGTCTGAAACTTTAAAAACAACCGCGGAAATTGATGATACTCAAGATTCATATCAAAATGCTGAAGAGATAGTAAAAGAAGAATCTTAGTGTTACGTATTGATACAATGGAGATTAAATAAATGTCTGAGTTAAGAAGGGACCCGATAGTAGGTAGATGGGTGGTTATTTCTACCGAAAGAGGTGCGGAGTTATCGGATTATTTTATTAAAAAATGCAAAGTTAAAGAGGAATTCTGTAATTATTGCGCCGGTAATGAAGGAAAAACCCCTCCTGAGATCATGGCTTATCGGCCTCAAGGCGGAAAGACGGATAAAAAGCCTTGGGATTTAAGAGTGATCCCAAACAAATTTCCTGCTCTTTTGATGGATGGTTCGATGAATCGTATTGGTGATGGTATGTATGATAAAATGGATGGAATAGGAACGCATGAGGTCATTATTGAAACTCCTCAGCATTCCGCTAACATTTACGAGCTGCCGGGAAGGAAAGTAGAAGATATTATATGGGCTTATAGAGACAGGATAATAGATTTAAAAAAAGATAATCGACTTGAGTACGTGCTAATCTTTAAGAATCATGGAGTTGATGCTGATGCCCCTCAATCTCATACGCATTCCCAGTTGATCGCAACCCCTGTAGTGCCTAAAAAGATAAAAGAAGAGATGAAAGGCGCCAAGAGTTATTATGAGTATAAGGAGAGATGTGTTTTTTGCGATATGATACATCAGGAAAAACGTGATCAGTTGCGTGTGGTATTTGAAAACATTGGTTTTTTAGCTTTCGAGCCATTTGCAAGCAGATACCCGTTTGAAACTTGGGTGCTGCCAAAGATACATGCTTCAAATTTTGAAAATATTCAGAAAAAGGAAGTTGAACAGTTGGCCGACATAATGAAGGAAATAAATCACCGTATCTCCAAGGCGTTAAATGATCCGCCGTATTGCTATATGCTCCATAACACTCCCGTAAAAGAGAATAATTTGATATATTATCATTGGCATATAGAAATTGTGCCAAAATTAAAGAACACCCAAGGATTTGAATGGGGGAGCAGTTTTTATATTAATACAACTTCACCCGAAGAATCTGCAAAGTTTCTAAGAGGTGTAGTGTAATTTCATATTTGTTAAATTTTATTATTATAAGGAAAGTTCATAGAGGGAGGGTTAAGTGAAGGTTCTTGTTGTTTCTTCTGAAGTAGTGCCGTTTGCGAAGACTGGGGGGCTGGCAGATGTAATCGGCGCATTTCCAAAATTTCTAAAAAAGTTTGATGTTGATGTAAGAGTAGTTTTGCCTAAGTACGGGATGACTGATGAAAAAAAGTTTAATTTAGTTAAAACAAGCATAGATTTGAAAATACCGATTGGTAAAAGAAATGAGAAAGTAAGTGTTCTTCAAAGCGAATTGGATGTTCCTGACAAACGATTCGGTAATGTTCCTGTTTATTTTATCAAACATGATGGTTATTATAATAGAAATGGTTTATACGGCACATTGGAAGGAGATTTTTCAGATAACGATGAAAGATTTATGTTGTTTTGCAGAGCTGCCATAGAATTTGTAAAAAAACTGGGATGGGCTCCAGACATAATACATGTAAACGATTGGCAGGCAGGGCTTATCCCTGTATATTTAAAGACATTATACAAAAATGATGTATTTTTCAAACATACAAAAACAATATTTACAATACACAACATAGCTTATCAAGGTATGTTCCCGAAAGAGGCCATAAATAAAGCGGGACTTCCATGGAAGCATTTTACACCAGAAAGATTGGAGTATTATGGAAAGATTAACTATCTTAAATCTGGATTGGTGTACTCTGATTGTATAACAACGGTAAGCCCAACCTATGCGCTGCAAATTCAGGATTCTAATGAATTTGGGCGCGGTATGGAAGGAGTTTTGCGCAGCAGGAGGAAGGATTTATATGGAATAATCAATGGATTGGATTATGCTGATTGGGATCCAGAAAAAGATCCTTTTATTGCTGAGAAATACTCTTATAATTTGCTCGAAGGAAAATTGAGATGCAAGATGGATCTTCAAAGACAAACCGGATTGCCTCAAAGAGGTGATGTCCCCCTTTTAGGTATGGTCTCGCGAATAGATTCTCAGAAAGGCTTTGATTTGCTTGTTGATATTATTGATTCTTTGTTAAAACATGAACTGCAAATAGTGCTATTGGGGACCGGGGATAAAACGTACCATGATTTATTATCCCGTAAGGCAAAGAAGTATAAAAGGCAGTTCAGTCTGAACCTCAAATTTGATAATGGTTTAGCCCATAAAATTTATGCGGGGAGCGATTTTTTCCTTATGCCTTCAAAATTTGAACCTTGCGGATTGGGGCAAATGATATCAATACGTTATTACACTGTTCCTATAGTAATGAAAACAGGCGGATTAGCGGATACAATAACCAATTTCAGTGAAAAAAGTTTGAACGGTAATGGAATTGTGTTTAACCGTTATAACTCCACTAGTTTTTTCAATGCTTTACTTAAAGCTGTAAAGATATATAAAACACAAAAACTGCTAAAAAAGCTTTTAAGCAACCTTTCAACAAATGATTTTAGTTGGGAGAATTCCATCAAACAATACTATAATTTGTATAAAAACGTATTGCAGAAAGATGCAGGTGTAAGCTTGAACAGCGATCTTTATGCTCACCCAAAAAATTAACCCTTTTATCATTTTTGCCTTCGGATTATTTTTGTTATGGACCCTGATATTTAGTTATATAAAAGCAAAATCTGACAGGAATCAAAACAGCGTAGAAATAGCTTTTTCTTTCAATGAGTTAAAAGATAACTGTCAAAAAAAGCAATATCTTTTTGAATCCGCATTGATGCGTTTGAGTGCGCTAAACATAAAAACAGCCGTTGTAAAAGAGATTTTTCTGGATGAGTGGTTGAAAGAGCATTCATTAATAATATGTTCAACTAAAGACGATTTGCTGTATAGATTAATAAAACATGATGTGGGAGATATAAATGCGCAGTTCATTTTATACACGACGGATAAAACATCCTTAATTAATTTAACATCCTTTCTTGAAACATTTCTGAAAAGGCCTGTAAAAATAATCGAAAAAGAAACTTTTGCTTTTCTCCCGCTGAATGAAAGGGATGTTTGGGTATTAGAGCATTCGCCATTGGGTGTATCTCCCGAACAGATAAGGTTCTTAAATAAGTATTCAATGAACGCTTTAGTGGAGATTAATGCGGAAAAGTGGGGCGAGATAGATATTGATGATAAGAAAATGGATGAAGCATATTTTTTTGATAAAACAGTGAAATCTGTTCTGGTCAGAGGCAAGTCATTTATTGGTTATCACAGATATGTTAGAAATGCAGCCAAATACTTGATCTCAAGATCATTACTGCTTGTAAAGCTGGAGTTTTATACTCAGAGAGGGTTAATGGAGGCTGCTCGATTGATGAGCAATTTCGTAGTTCCTGCTCACGATTTGATATTACCTGAAGGTCAATTCAATATTTACAGAGAAAAGCTTATTGCAAGATTCATGCGCGCGGTAAGAGAACGCTCCGTTCATATGGTTATTATTCATCCTTTTGAAGATTCCAGCATCGAGGAAGATTTTTTATTTTGGCGGACTATAATAAGGTCTTTGAGTAAAGCAGGATACAATGTTGATTCAAGTTTGCCGTATTACCGTACATCCTCATCACTTATAACAGTTCAGCAGATATTTGCAATAATATTAGCATTGTTTGTCCCAATATTCTCATTGATATTATTAATTCGTTTAGTAAAAACTGAATTAATGATAGGGCAGCTATTTATTATTGTTTTTTTGCTGACAAATATCGTAACCGTCATCGGGGCAATAAATATTTATTCAATTTTATCTACTTACGAGTTTACATCAAGAATTTACCAGTTTAGAGGGGTAAAAATTGCTTTGCTTTTGCCGGTGTTTACTGCTTTATATATTCTATTTAATGGGGAGGAATGGCGGAGATTTATTAACTATGAACTTAAAGTGAAACATATCGTATATTTCTCTGTAATATCGGCCGTGATTTTTGTGGTTATCGCAAGAAGCGGCAACTTGAGCATTATTCCCGTGTCTGCTGGAGAAAGTTTGCTTCGTGAGGGACTGGAAAATATTTTTTTGATTAGACCCAGGTTTAAGGAATTCTTATTCGGACACCCTTTATTACTCTTTGGAATATGGATTTGGGTTACTAGAGGCAGGAAGTCTCAGTTCAGTTCTAAAGCAGGGCGTATAATGATAGGAATTGGACTTATAGGGCAAACCTCAATTATTAATACATTTACACATGCGCATACCCCGATAGTAATCTCACTTATAAGAACGGCAAATGGTTTAGTATTGGGATTTATATTTGGCATATTACTGATAGTTATTTATAAATTTATGCCCAAATTGGTTTCGATAATTAAGGAAGCCTTTCCGAAATATTCATAAGGGGATCCGTAAGAATAAAATATTATTTAACCGAAGCAATATTTTAATGTTTTCAATTTATGGAAGAAAAAAATACTAAAATAATGAATAGAGTTCTAATTGTCGGATATTATGGTTTTAACAACGCAGGTGATGAGATGATACTTGCTTCTTTGCTGGAACAGCTTAGAAAAGATTCGTCCGTAATCCCAATTGTCCTGAGCAATGAAGCTGATGACACGGAAAAGAGTTTCAATGTTAAGGCGTTTAACAGATGGAATATCTTTAGATGCTTATGGGAGATAATTAGGTCGGATGTATTGATAGTTGGCGGCGGAGGTTTATTACAGGATTATACCTCAAGTCTTAGTCTGTATTTTTATCTCTTTTTTATAATTGCCGGGAAGATGCTTAGGAGAAAGGTTTTTATCTGGTCTGTGGGGATCGGGCCGGTAATTAAAAAGTTTAATAGATATTTATTAAAGAAGATATTAAAAATTGCCGGCTGCATAACGGTAAGAGACAGCTTTTCATTTAACTGGATTAAAACTAATTCAGACAATTTGCCGAATCTGTTTCTTGTTCAGGATCAAGTATTCTCATGGACCAAAATTTACAATGGGCATGAAAATTCAAAAAAAATTGCTGTTTGCCTTAAGGATACCATTTCAAATGAGAATTTAAGATCATTTGTTATATCGTTGCAATCCTTTTGTAAAGATAGAGATATTGAAATGATATTTGTTCCGTTTAATAAGGTTAGAGATTTAAATATATGCTCTAAATACAGCAGTGAAATGAATTCTTCTGTATTTAAATGGAAAAAAATCGAACAATTAGCTGAATTTTTCAGCACTGAAGTTTCTTATATGGCAAGTATGAGATTTCACGGAGCTGTAGTTGCATGTAAATTGGGTATCCCATTTATAGGTATTGTGGATAGTAAGACCATAGTTCCTGATAAAATCGAACTCCTGCTTAACGATATTAAGATGAGCAATATAATTGACTTAGCTAAAGGGAACTGGGAAGATATCCCGAAATATTTGTTTAATCACAGCAATTATATGCAGGAAAACATTTTCGAAGAACTTACTCAAAAATCATTCAGCACTTCTGTTATATTTTTTGATTATGTGGGACAGCTTCATTTATAAAACTGAAACTAACAATTCTTTGTTTTGTAAAATACCAATTATTTACACAAAAATCATAATATTATATACTAAAAACAACATCTATGAAGAGATTTATTAAATATTTATATAAAAATAAAGTTATTCTAACAATTACTTTTATACTTGCGTTTATTATCAACTTTCTTTTTTCGCTGCTTTTCCTAGCGCAGGATTTTGGAAACTTGCATTATAGCAATCTTTGGGAGAGTTTTAGGATTATAGCGGTTGTTCCAAATAGTATAAGTTCTTTGGAGCTGAAGGTATTAGAAGAGAAGATATATACGAATAAAGCCACCAGAGATATAATGTTTGTTGCTGGGGAGCAGGGATGGCAGGATCTGCTTAAAGATAAGAACATAATTGAAAAATTTTCTCAATATGCATCTAATAGTCTTCCGCATCTGTTTATAATCTATCCTGAAATCATAAGAAAAAAAGACTTGATGGTTTATATTGCGCAGTTAAAAGAGCTCCCCGGGGTAAAAGAGATTATTTATGATAAGCTTACCTTTGATTGGCTGGGCATATTCGGGAATTATCTTAACTATATCTACATCGTTTTTCTAATGCTGTCTTCAATAATGATTTTCTGTATGGTCGTACTGTCAATTTCCTACTTATTAATTAAACATTATGCCAGATATATCCCTTTGTTGGGCATTCAGGGTTTTGCAGGATTCTGCGGGGGTATTTTCGGATTTTTATGAGTTATCTTTCTATTAAAAGCGTGTATCTAAAATCGTCTCTAATTAGTATAGTATCGGTAAGATACTTCTTGTTTGTTATAATTGGTAGTAGTATAATTGGACTAATAGTTGGTTTGTTTACAACAGTTGTATCCAAAGAAGTAAAGGTTGTTGCATATTGATGCTGATTTAAGGAGCAGATGTTGATTAGTTCGCATATCCGCTTATCCGGGTTTTTGATGAGATCATGGATTGTGGTGTTTATTTTGTTAATTTGCGCTTATGCCGGTTGGGCTTCCAACAAAAAGTTGAACGAATATAAAAATAAAATTGATGAGAATCAAAAAAGTCTTAGTAATGTAAAAGGTAAGATAAAAACTAAGCTTGATGAGCGAGAAAAGTATGTTGAGCAGGAAACCAGGATTATACAAGAGATTGCGTCTATTAATAAAAAACGGGAAAAAATTAGCGAAAGTATAAGGGACGTCAATAAAAGAATTGAGGCTAGCGAAAAAAAGAAGAGTGTATTAAGTGAAAAGGTTCAAATAGCTTCATTGGAGATTAATGAGCTTACGACTTTTCTTAATAATAATATTGAGCGGTATTATGTCGATAAGTTTGCTTCGCAGGAAAGATTCAGTCCGTACAGTATTGATGTGGAGTGCCAGATATCAGATATAGATAACAAAGTGAAAGATATTGAAGGTGCTCTTCGTTCAAAAAGGGAGATTGAGGAAAAGAAGAATAAACTGGATGATATAAAATCCAAATTGAATGCGCTGATGATTGAAAGAGAGAATGAGAGAAATGAATATGCTAAACTGGAAAAAGAAAAACAACAGCTGCAAAAAAGTCTTTATGCAAAAAAGAATAGCGCTGAAAAAGAGTTAGAAGGATTAAAAAAGTCAGTAGTTATATTGGGGCAGTTATTAAAGAATCTGGAAGAAGAAAAGAGTTTGGTTCAGAAAGCTATATGGGAAGAAGAAGTTGCTAATAAGAAAATCTCAAGTCTTAAGGGTAAACTTGCTTGGCCGGTAAAAGGCAAGGTGGTGGCTTATTTCGGTAAACAACGCCATCCTGAATTTGACACATATATCTTCAACAATGGAATACGCATTGAATCAATTGCTAATCAAAGCGTTCATGCAATTTCCAGAGGGCGGGTAGGGTTTGTAGGCGAATTTAAAGGTTACGGCAAGATGATTATAGTGGATCATAAAGGCGGATATTTCTCTATATATGCTAACTTAGGAGAGATTCTGGTTAAAGAGCAGCAGATAGTTAAATCTTTCGAACCAATCGCTCGTTTAGATTCGGTTTTGAGTAAAGAGACGTTATATTTTGAATTTAGAAACAAGGGCGAAGCTGTTGACCCTTTAACTTGGCTTGCAAAAAAATAATTTGCTATGAAGAAAGGGAGGTACAGATAATGTTTAAGAAAAAACAAAAAATTCTTATTGTTGGTTTAATCGTTATTAGTATTTTTATTATTGGGCCCAGGCTCATTCCGCAGCTTCAATCAGCTTTTGACCGCGGTTATGAGCAGATCAAAATTCTTATTGATATCATAGGTTATGTGAAAGCTAATTATGTAGAGGAAGTGGAAACAAAAAATTTAATTTATGGAGCCGCGTCAGGTATGGTTAGAGTTTTGGATCCATTCAGTCAGTTCATGGAACCTGATGTTCACAAAGAAATGAAGATTGAAACTGAAGGTAAATTCGGAGGATTAGGCATCAGGATTGCTATACGCGATAAATGGTTAACGGTAATTACCCCTATTCCCGGCACGCCGGCTTATCGCGAAGGAATAATGCCAAATGATAAGATTATTGAAATCGAAGGAAAATCAACTAAGGACATTACCCTTCAGGAAGCTGTTAAACAGCTTAGAGGTAAGCCTGGGACAAAGGTTAATATAACTGTGGCTCGAGAAGGTAATGATGATTCTATGAAATTTGTCATTACCAGAGAATGGATAAATATAAAAAGTGTGGTGTCAAAAATGTTGGAAGACAGTGTGGGATATGTCCGCCTTATAGAATTCTCGAAAAACACCGGTATTGATATGAACAAAGCGATTAAAGAGCTTAGCAGTAAGGGTATGCGCGGACTTGTGCTGGACCTCAGGAATAATCCAGGCGGATTACTGTATGTTGCAGTTGATGTTTGTAAGGAATTTTTAGGTAATGGGAAGCTCATTGTGTATACGCAGGGCAGGGATCCTAATGACAGGAAAGATTTTACTGCGGAAGGAGATGCTTTAATGCCGGATATTCCGCTGGCGGTATTAGTAAATAGCGGGTCAGCTTCTGGATCAGAGATTGTTGCGGGAGCTCTCCAGGACCATAAAAGGGCAATTATTATCGGATCTGAGACTTTTGGAAAAGCAAGCGTTCAATCGGTTATTCCGCTGACGGATGGTTCTGGATTGAGGCTTACTACAGCCAGATATTATACCCCTTCCGGAAGAAGCATCCATAGGAATGAGGAAACCGGCAAAGGGGGAATAACTCCTGATATTATTGTAGAAATTGATAATGAAACAGAAATAAAGCTTAGAGCTCAAAATGAGCTTATTTATGCAAAGGATAAAAATCCTAAATCACAGGTTAAAGAAGAAGAAAAGGTGCAGGATATTGTTTTAAACCGCGCCAGGGAGATTCTTAAAGCTAAATTAATATTCGATTCAATAAATTCTAAACCTGATAATAAATCCCAAACAAGTAAAGATATTGAATCTAAAGAAGAACCCCAAAAGAAATAATTAAACAGATTTCAATTCAGATACTTAGCTGATTTTTAAGGAATTATATGATTTGGTTGGTCCGTAAATCAGTTGCAGCTATTTTTATACTTCTCCTAATGGTTTTGGGTGTTGTTATATGGGTTTTCTGGCAGCATTATTTTCTGCCGCCAAAAGACTTGATGAGGGATTTTAAGGATATTGATTTTTATGTTAATGAGTTTTTAGTTGAAAAAGGTTTTAACGATGATTCAATAATCAAGCAATATCAAAAGGAAATTAAAAGGGGAGGCTATCTCTGGATAAAATCTTACAAAGAAATTTCCTGCGATAAGGATTTGTTGAAGAAAGGGTTTGCTCTGCCGCTGCAGAACAAATTATCTAAGATTAAGGGTAGTTTTGTATTGATGGAACACAAAGGCGGCAATCTGCTTTTAGAAGTGGGAAGAGATGAAAGAATATATCATAATCTTCTTTTTATTGCAGTATCATCTCAAAATATAAAAAAAAAAGTAATTACAAAATCGCGGTTGTCATCGATGATCTTGGCTATACAACAAAGCTGATTGATGAGTTTTTGAATCTTAACTTAAAGCTCACCTATGCGATACTTCCCGGAGAGAGATTTAGCATACAACTCGCAGATTTGCTTGCAGAAAAGGGGCAAGAGGTAATTCTGCACATGCCTCTCGAACCTGAAAATTATCCTGAGGTAAATCCTGGGGCATATGCTCTTTTAACCAACATGTCTGATAAAGAGATTGAATATAAAGTTGCTGAGTTGGTAAAAATAATACCTAATATAAAGGGAGCTAATATTCATATGGGGTCTGCTTTTTCCGCCAATGAAAAGAGTCTGGCAGCGTTAATTGGCGCTTTGTCAAAAACATCACTGTATTTCTTAGATTCTCGGACTTCATTGGATTCTAAGGTTGTTCGAGTGGCAGCAGTGTATGATTATCCTGTTCTTAAATCAAATTTATTTTTAGATACAGAGAAAGAATTTAACAAGATTGTTGAAAAATTAGAGCTCTCAAAAAAGATTGCATTACGAAAGGGCAGTTGTATAGCCATCGGTCATATTCATTCTAAGGAACTTGCAAAGGCCTTAGCATCAGTTGAAGATGATTTTCGAAATGCCAATATTAGTTTTGTTACTTTGTCGGAATTACTAAATTAAGGCTTTATCGGTATGTTAATTTTAGGAATTGAAACTTCGTGCGACGAAACTTCAGTTGCGCTTGTCGCTAATGGACAAAAAGTTCTTGAACATATTGTTTCTTCGCAAATAAAGCTGCATTCGCGGTTTTCTGGTATTGTTCCTGAAATAGCTTCAAGAGCCCATCTTGAAAGCATCAATTTAATGCTGGAAGATGTATTAAGGAAAAAATACTATAGAAATAAAATTGATGCGGTTGCTGTAACCCATGAACCCGGTTTAATTGGATCTATTTTAATTGGATTAATAACTGCTGAGGTAATAAGCTATGTCCTGAATCTTCCCCTTATTAAAGTGAATCATCTTGAAGGACACATATTTTCTTCTTTTATAGGCAGTAAACTTCCATCTTTTCCTTTTATTTCTCTTGTCGTTTCAGGCGGACATACCGATCTAACTCTGGTCAAAGGATTTGGCAGATATGAAATAATTGGCAGAACGAGGGATGATGCCTGCGGTGAGGCTTACGATAAAGTGGCTCGTGTGCTTGGTTTTGGATATCCCGGGGGTCCTATAATTGATGCTTTGTACAAAAAATCAAATCCTGATGAGTTCCCTTTGCCAAGGATAGTTATGCCTGAGAGCTTTGACTTTTCTTTTTCAGGATTGAAAACTGCGGTACTCTACAAAATGAGAGAGTTAGCCGGCAGTAAAAAAGAGAAGCCTAAAAATGTGCCGCTCTTTGTGCGTAAAAATATCGCAGCTTCTTTCCAGAAGTCCGCGGTAAACATTTTAGTCAAGAAAGTTTTACGAGCGGCAAAGGTATATAATGTGAACTCAATAGTGCTTGGGGGTGGTGTATCGGCTAATGAACATTTGCGAAACGAGCTTATAAATGAATCAAAAAGTAAGAATATTGAGCTCTTCTTGCCAGAAAAAAAGTATTGCACTGACAACGCAGCCATGATCGCCTCAGTCGCATATTATAAATGGAAGTACACCTAAATAAGAATAAATCATTCCCGATATTCTCAACCAAAGGTATCGATTCCGGGGTCAGCCCTTGAGAGATCTCCTTGAGTGTGCCAAGAAAGCTACTAAGTTTTGGGAGACGAAACAGTTCGGGGTTTGAAAGACAGCGCATGAAAGGCAAAAAGATTGATAATGCGATTAATAGATTAATTCATAATATAAAGGATTTAGTTTGAAATGTCAGAATGTCAAGGTTTGACCCCGATATTTATAGGGAAGGTGAAGATTGATGTTCCGCTATTTTTGGCTCCTATGGCGGGTATTACGGATTTGCCGTTTAGGCTTCAGGCAAAGCGTGGCGGGGCAGGGGTTGTTATTACCGAAATGGTTTCATCTAATGCTTGTGTTTACGGCAGTAAGAGAACTTTGCAAAAGATGTCTATAGACAATAAAGAGCATCCGGCAGGGATTCAGCTCTTTGGATCGGACCCGGACAAGTTGATTCGTTCTGCAGAAATGGCAGCCGATTGCGGTGCAGATTTTATTAATATAAATTTAGGGTGTCCTGTGCCAAAAATTATAAAAAGCGGGGCAGGATTTGCTTTGATGGATGATCATGAAAAGATAGGATCATTTTTCAAAAAGTTGGTAAAAGGAATCAAGCTGCCTGTTACAATTAAATTAAGACTCGGGACGACAAGGAACGCTAAAAAGTATCTTTTAATTGGAAGAATTGCTTATGAGAGCGGCATCTTGGCTGTCATATTGCATTGTAGATTGAAGGAGGGTAAGCATAATAGTGAACCAGATTATACTGCAGTAGCAGACTTGGTAAAGCAGATTAAAATACCTGTAATTGCTAACGGTGGGATTGATACTCCGGAGATTGCATATAACGTGTATAAAGAAACAAATTGTGCCGGGTTGATGATCGGCCAGGGTGCTATAGGAAATCCGCATATATTCTCGCAGATAATTGATTATTTTAGAAAAGGGCGCATATCTGATAATAAAGATAAATGTTGCAGACTAAAATATTTAGAAGAGCTTCTGATTGATACTTTTGAATACTATAAAGATGAAAAGTCACTTTTTAGATTAAGAAAGTTACTGCCATTCTATTCAAAGGGGTTGCCGGGTATTTCTGATTTTAGGAAGAATTTTAATATGTTACTTGATTACAAAGAAATGATCAAGCTAGTTAGAGATCAAATACGCATTAGAGGTTCTTAAGAACCTCTAAAATTCAATTTTGTATTAAAATACTTGTGAGGCCGCTCTTCTTTAAAAGGAGAACGTATCCCGCCAAATCCTTTTAAAAACTAGACATTTCATAATCATAAGAGGTCACTCAAAAGAACTTTTTTAAGATATTTCTATAATTGAACAGTTTGTTTCCTTTTATCGCAAATTGATACTGAAATATTATCTATTGACAAAATGGGTTTCTGGCATAAGTATTATATTGAAAGTATATTATAAGGAGAGATACTATGTATAAACCATCAAAAAGAGGAATTTTATTAAAACCTAGTGAAATCGCAAAAAGATTAGGAATTCTAACGTCAAAAATCACATACTACACTACAATGGGACTGTTTAGGCCTGCTGAAATAAGTGACGGCGGCCAGAAGCTGTATGATGAAAATGAAACTGTAATCCAATTTGAAAGGATCAATAAATTAATATGTAAAGGATTACAGCTTAATGAGATCAAGGAGCGGATTGCCTTTGCAAGAAGGTTGCGAAGATTATTTATCATTGATGATGAAAAGGATGTGATAGATCTGATAATTGACGTATTAAAAGATGAGTTTAATTTTGATATCAATTACGCAATGGACGGGTTTTCAGCTGGAAAGATGTTGAACTCTTTTTTCCCAGATTTGATAATCCTGGACCTCAATCTGCCCGGCATTAATGGTTTTGAGTTGTGTAAGCAAATAAGAGGTGATTCACTTCAGTGTGGTGTGAAGATAATTGCAGTTACCGGTTATGATGACCCATCGACTGTTCAGAGAATTATGGAATCCGGAGCAGATGCTTATATGGCTAAGCCATTTAATGTTGAGGAGTTTAAGAATAAGGTGTTCAGTATGCTGCAAATCAAGAAGAAGAAAAATAAAGAATTTTTGGCATCAAAAAATGAAAATGAATAAAATAATAAAATTTATTACATCCGTTGTGTGTGTGTCTTTAATAGGCATTTTTAGTCAAACAGAAGCATACGAGATAAAAAAATCAGAGGTCTATCCTAAAATTATTACGCCTAACGGAGATGGCTATAATGATAGATTTTTTATTAAGTATTCTAATCCATATGATAATGAACTGGAAGCTAAGATATATGATTTGTCCGGCTGTGAGATAGCGGGTTTACCTAAATCTGAAGTAGAGGATTACTTTTATTGGGATGGTAAGGATTCAAAAGGGAATGTTGTAGAGTCCGGTGCTTACATATTTCAAGTTAGGGGTGAAGGGCAAACTTTTAATGGAGTGATTATAGTTGCTAGATGAAATATATTATATCATTATTATCACTATTTATACCCATTCATTGTTTCGCTTTGTTCAATAATTACGATTCAGCAGCCAGACCTGCAGGAATGGCGTATGCTTTTTCTGCTATAGCAACAGATCTTAATGCGATTAAGTACAATCCGTCAGGTTTGGCGCTTTTGCCATATCCTGAGTTGAATTTTAATTATTCTATGCCCTATCCAAATTTGAATGATGGCACTTTATTTAATGACCAGGAATTTATCGTCGGTTATCCAATTTCACTTTATAAAGAGATCGACTCGGATGAGGCAGTTCCTAAATTTGATTTTGGTACGATAGGTTTTGTATACAGAAACACAGGGGTAAGCGGCAGATACGAAGAAGAAACTATAACATTTAGCTATGCCAGAAAGGTAATCAATAATTTTTTTATGGGGATTAATGTAAATCAATTTAAGAATAAATACTCCCCGGGTATTTTTGGCGTCAATGCGGTTGATATGCAAGGTAATATCACTCAAAATCCCGATCCCCTATTTGAAAAGAGCAAAAGCGCATCTGGAACAGGAATTGACGCCGGGGTCAGCTATCATCTAGTGATAAAGAGAAGTGAGGTTGTTTATGATCGTTATGTATTCAGCCTTGTAGGTGAAAATATAATATCTCCCGATCTGGGTTTGGCTGATGAGAAAATACAACCATTTCGTAAAATAAAACTTGCTTTAGGATATAATCATACTTCATTTAAGATTGATTTGGATTATGTTAGAAATAAAATAACAGAAGGAATAACTGACAACAAATATGCATTGGGTATGGAACGCTGGTTTTCTCTCCAGGATTATGGGAAAACAGCCTTAAGAAGCGGACTTTCAATAGGATCTAAGAGCAGCACATTATTTGCTTTTGGATTATCATATCTGTTTAAGAATTATTTGCTGGATTACGCGTATATCATACCTATGTCGGGTCTTAAGGATATTGGCAACGAGCATAAAATCAGTTTTACATTTCGTTTTGGGAAAGTGGATTCTGATTTAGAGCCGAATCCAATATTGCGCAGCAGGATTCAAGAAAGACAGAAACTTAACAAGACCATACAGCAGCTTAACCAACAAACAGCGAAGCAGAAGCAGGAATTAAGGGCGCTGCGGAATGAATTAGATTCAGTAAAGAGTGTGCAATACTACAAAGAAGGGGTAAAGGTTCCGCAGTATCAAGAACTTCAGAACTCTTATGACTCTTCACTTGTCGTATATAAAAAGATGATAGAAAAAAGTGAAAATTATCAAGATAGAAGACTTTTCCTTGAGAATCTTATAAGGGATTATAAGAAAACATCTATTGATGTCTCATTGGCCATTAAGGAACTAAGCATTGTGACAAAAATGATAGAAAAAGGGGAGAATGATTACAAATTGAGCTGGGCTTATTATAGCAGATTGGTGGAACGCGGAGCGGATCTCAGAGAAAGAAAGAGGGTATTGATTGGCATGAAAAGGAAATATAATTATCTTGGTATAGACCTCTCAACAATAGATAAAGAGTTGAGCAGAATTACAAAGGAAAAGCAATGACGATAAGAACAAAGCTGGCTTTGTCATTTTTATCCATAGTTACACTGGTGGCTTTGGTAGGTGTTTTCTTTATATGGAGCGGCGAGCTGCGCGCAAAATATTTTCAAAATACAATTGTGGCTACAACCATAAGCGGAATTGCCAAGGAGATGAATTATTTTGTAGAGCAGCAGATGCGTTCCTTTAATGATATTATGTTGTTCAAGGAAATGGAGTATAGGGAAAATTATAATAACAATAAAGTGATAATTAATAATAAATTCTTGGAATGGAAAGAACTTATTAGCGAGCATGAACTTTCGGGAGAAGAGATTGCTATCCTGAAGAAATTATATGTGGAGGCTAGTAAAAGTTCGGATAATGCTGTCGCATTGAGGATTAGAGACAAAAGATTAAAGGCGTTAGAAGCTGCGGATAAGGATTATACTCCTAAATCAGAAGCTTTGCGAAAGTATATTAAAAAAATGATGGAGGAAAAAGCATTCCTCGCCAAAGATTCTCAAAGGGAAGCAGAGAATACAGCTCGTAAGCAGATGTTTTTCTCAATGCTTGTTTTGGCTGTTACAATAATTATCGGATTAGGGCTTTCATTATACATATTTCAATCAATTGCTAAACCGCTTAACGCACTTCAAAAAGGAGCGCAAGCTATTGGCGCGGGTAATTTTGAATATCATGTAGATCTTGCTCAGTCTAACAATGAGTTTGGAAAGCTTGCAGGGAGTTTTAACGAGATGACTGAAAGCATTAGAAAGATGCAATCACAGATAATTCAGCTGGATAGGATGAGTGCAATGGGACAGCTTGCAGGAGGCGTAGCTCACGAATTAAATAATCCGCTTACGGGAGTGCTTGGTCAAGCTCAAATTCTTCTGACAAAGATTGATTCTGCAAACCCGACTCGTGAGCATGTAGAAAAGATAGAGCGCGCCGCTTTGAGGTGCAGAAAGATAGTCCGTGAGCTGCTTGATTTTTCCCGTCAGAAAGAATACAATTTTGTAGAAACAAACATTCATGAATTGATTGACGCAACACTCCTTTTATCGGAATCTGATCTGGGAGCTATACAAATTTCAATAGTTAAGGAATATTCTCAAGAAGTTGAACCTATAAAGATTAGCCAACCGCACATTCAACAGGTATTCTTGAACCTTATTAATAACAGTCTTCATGCGATGAGTCCGGGAGGAGAATTAAGGATTTTTACAAAGGTGCATCTGGCAGGCTACAGTATAAAGGATAGAAGAAAAAATAATAAGGATGTAACTATTCCCGGGAAATGGTTGGAGATTGCATTTGAAGACAGCGGGATGGGCATAAACGAAAAAAATTTACAGCACATATTTGATCCATTCTTTACCACAAAAGAGGTTGGAAAAGGCACTGGATTAGGATTAACCATTTCTTACGGGATAGTGCAGAACCATAAAGGAATAATTGTGGCGGAGAGTAAGGGTGAAGGAAGAGGGGCGATTTTTAGGGTTAGGCTTCCATATAACAGGAACAATGGATAAATTAAAAATTGTAATTATCGAAGATGATGTTGATGTGCTGGATTTTATTAAGGTTGGGATAGATAAACTGGGTATTGATATTGATATGGAAATGATTAAAGATGGAGATGAATTTACATCAAAATATGAAAATTTTAACGCGGATTTAGTTATACTTGATTTGATGATGCCAAAGATAACTGGATTTCAAATATGCAGTTATTTAAGACAGAACTTAAAAATTAAGAAATTAAAAATACTGGCTATTACCGGTTATGACACTCCGGAAAACAAGAGCAAGATTTTGGCTATGGGTGCGGATGAATATCTTGCAAAACCATTTGATCTAGATTCGCTAATTGAAAAATTGCAAACACTAATAAAGGCTAATTAGTTGAGTATATCCTGAGCTAGTAGCAGTAAGAATAGTCGAAGGACGAAACGAAATCCTGAGCGAAGTCACGAAGTGACTGAGTCAAAGTATCGAAGGACGAAATTGCACTTTTTTAGCGATTTCTTACAGAGGGGAAAGTCTTTTATGTTTGTCTTTAGAAGTAAATTTTGGATAAAAATATTTGTTTTACTGTTTTCATTCCAACAGTTAGTCTATTCCGCAACCTCTCTGGAGCAAACTTCGTATGATTACTTTCTGTCAGGGTCAAAAAAATACATAAAACTGGATAACAATGGCGCTTTAGAAGATCTTGAGAAAGCGGTAAACTTAAATCCCAATCTCAGATCCGCTTTGGGACTTTTTATTATAGTCCTGGCTGAAGAAGCCATTATGAGTTACCAATCTCAGGATTATGAGAAGGCTTTGCCGTATTTGAATAAGCTGTTGCGGTATGTGCCGGATGATAAAGAAATTAGATCGATATATAATGAAGCAAAGAGAAGGGTAGAGGAATCTGCCGGGAGCGAGAAGGAAATTGTTAGTACTGAGCAGAGATTAAGGCAGGAGTTTTTGGAGGTTTGGAGAAATTATCTCCGAATAAAAGCGCAGGGGTACAGCTTGAGAGATCGGCTTGGTTTCCTGGATAAAATAATGGTAAAGCATAGCGGTACAAACCTTGATTTGACGATAGTAAAACAAGAAATTGAAAGCATTAAGAAGGAATTGGTTCTGACTGAAAAAGATAAGGATTTCAACATAAGGTTTAATATTGGTTTGAGAAAATATAAAACTGGTGATTTTCAGGAGGCTTTGTCCGTTTGGGTGGCGTTGAAAAAGGATTATCCAGATTACAAAAATCTGGATGATTATATCAGCCAGACCAAAAGAGAGCTGGAAAGCAGATTAACTTATCTTAATGGTAAAGCCAGCGTTGATTTTCAGAAGGGTAATTGGGGTGATGCGAGCAGGAATTGGGAGCTGGTCCTCGCGCTTGATTCGGACAATGAAATTGCAAAAAGAAGTTTATCTGAATTAAGATCAATACTGAAAGATGATTTTGACGCGGCTCTCAATTATTACAAACAGGGCTTATATCATAAGGCTATTGCAAAATGGCAAAATATCGCGAAGCGCTATCCAAATTATCCGGGCGTTAATGCGAGTATAGGCAAGGCCAACAGAGAGCTTAGCACAATGAAGAGATCTGAAAAACTTACCGCTGTTGGCCAGTATTTTAAAGAAGCGCAGGATTTGTTTTTGAGGAGAGAGTATGTAGAGTGTGTTAATCTCTGGAAAAAGATATTAGAAATTGATCCCCAAAATAAAAATGCTCAGGCAAAAATAGATGAGTTTATTAATAAACTGAAATCTGAAGGGGATTCGCTGTATTCTGCTCACAATTTCAACGAGTCTCAGAAAAAATGGGGTTTGATACTGAAAATTAATCCTAAGGATGAAAAAGCCAGGGAGATGCTAAATCTGTGCATGAAGGGTTTTGAAGAAAATGAAAATAAATATTATAAATTAGGGGAAGAAGCATTTAATTCAGGGAATTACTTGAACGCATTAGAGAATTTTAAGAAAGTTTTATTAATAGCACCCCAAAACAGCAAGGTAAAAGAATTGGTTATAGAAAGCTACTTAGCGCAAGGTATTGTTTATTACAGAACAGAACAATTAAGCAAAGCTGTGGAGCAGTGGGACCAGGCGCTTAAGCTGAACCCAAACAATGAGAAAGCCAGAAACTATAAAACTAGAGCATTAATTAAGTTGGAATCTATACGTAAATTAAAGGATGGGAAGAGATGAGAAGAGCAGTATTGTTATTATACTGTGTAGGAATAATGTTTATTGTGAGCGCATTTGAGCAGATTGCGCGAGCAGCAGACGTTCCGTTTTTTGTAAATGAAATATTCAACACATCAGATAATCTGATTTCGAACAGCGTTACTTCGATAGCTGTGAGCGATAGATATGTTTTTGTCGGCACAAGAAAAGGTCTTTCGTATTATGATAAGAGTGCCAAGCAATGGCAAAACCTAAATGAACAAAGCGCGTACATTAATGATATGAGTGTAAAGAAATTGGTAATAACAGAAGATAAATTATGGGTTATAGCTGAGGAGGGATTTGACATTTTAGGCGTGAGAAATAAAAAATGGTCCGCCTTAAGAAAAAGTCTTGGCAACTCATTAAATATTGTGAATGATGTTGATGCAACAGGGAATATGGTATATCTGGCCACAAATAAAGGTTTAATACAATTCAATCTTGAAAATAAGAAAATTGATCAATACATGTCTAAACATGGGCTTCCTACGGATAATGTAATGGGAGTGGCTGTTAGAGGGGATTTCATTTATGTAAGTTGTGCAGGGACTCCAATCTACAGATTAAATTTTGACAGCAAGATGTTTATTGAATACTCTCCTGAAGATTCCAGTTATTCTAATAAACAATTGCTGTTTACAGGGACATCAATCTGGGCAGGAACCCATGGTAAAGGATTGCGAGAATTAAGTATTACTGATGGAATTTGGGTTTATCATACCATGAGTGAAGGGGTTAGCGACGATTTTGTGCAATCAATTGTACAGGATGGAGAATCATTATGGATTGGGACATTTGACGGGCTTAATAAATTTAATCTTGATACAAGGAAATGGAGTAAATATTCAATCCGCGATGGATTGCCGGAGAGTTCAATAACCGCGTTAGCTGTGGATGGTAACTACTTATGGATCGGTACTGATAATGGACTTGCCCTGGCAAATAAATCTACCCCGCAGGTTATAATGGGAGATATAGATAATTTCTTAACTGAAAACTCAATAAAGGATAAGATTATATATGAATGCGCAGTTATAGATAATGATCCAATTAAGGAAGTAAGCGGTAAATGGTGCATAAGCTCTTTTGCCAGAATATGGTCGCCGACTTATATTACGACTACAGAAATTGATAAGAATGGCCGGTGTAAATTGATATGGGATATTAAAGAACTGCCCAGTTATAATGATATCTATTTTGTTAGATTTGAAGCAACTAATATAAAAGGATTTGGGAATAGTTATGCCGGAGTAATAAAATTTGATGCGGTTAATCCAATAATTACTATAAACCCTGTTATA
Organism: bacterium; assembly: GCA_043809745.1. Lineage (GTDB taxonomy): Bacteria > Elusimicrobiota > JBDRMW01 > JBDRMW01 > JBDROU01 > JBDROU01. The sequence goes on along the minus strand of JBDROU010000028.1, from coordinate 27,727 downwards.
GGTGTTCCGGAACCCGGGCCTTATAAAATAACAGGGACATTTAATAAGGATGATATAAAGGAAATTACGATTAATCCCGGGGAGATTAAAGCTGTTCTGGATTTGGCGAAATACTCTTATTCTGCAATGATAAATTTGGAGAAAGGCATTAATATAGTAGAGGTGACCATGATTGATCTATTAGGAAGAAAGAAGACTGAATTGCTGGAGATTGACTGTCAATTAATTAAAGATCCGCAGGTTATAAAACGTGATGAGGAGGAAATCATTCCTGAGGAGGAAGAAGAGGAGGTTCTTATAACTAAGGAAGCCATAGAAAAAATTATGCCTAAGCGAGTGTTCATAAGCGAGATGGTTCTATTCTATCCTGGAAGCGTAAAGATGAGAGAAACAAGTTTCTCGTTTATAGAAAATCTAATTTCCATACTGCATAAGAACAATAACTTGAAAGTAACAATAGAAGGTTATGCCTATTATGAGGATGTTTCAAACACTCCATTTAACGATAATAAAGAACTTTCCTTTGCAAGGGCTCTGGTTGTGTCGGAATATTTAACTCAGAAGGGCGGGATTGATAAAGAACGTCTTAAGATAGTTGGTTTGAGTTCAAGCAAAGTTCTTGTAAATCCAATAACAGAAGCAGAAAATAATCTAAATAGAAGAGTGGAGATACATATAACCAGTGAATAGTAGTTATAAAAGTCAGTATTAATTCTAGGAGTTAGCGGTTTTAGAAGTATGACAAATAAAAGAACCACGATAAGACAAAAAATTTCCTGGGTAACTAGTTTACTTATAATAGGCACCTTATTATCTGTAGGATTATGTATTAATTATCTTGTTCGCAGGCAGCTGATAAAGGAGATTGCAAGCAAAGGAGAATCTCTCGCAAAGAATATTGCCGCTAACAGCAATGAGGCATTGCTTACAAAAGATGATTTGTTGATTGGAATCTACTTAGATAATCTAAAAGAGGACAAATCAGTTATTTATGGCATGATCTTAAACGACAAAGGTGAAACTATAGCCCATACGGACATAACTATCCCGCAAAAGACATTTTTTGATGATTTAGTAAGCCTAAAAGCATTGCATAGTAATGAACTAATGGTACAGTGGTCAAAATCAAATAAGTACGGAAAATATATTGATATTAGTGTGCCGATATTTAGCTCCGGAACAAAAATTGGCTTAGTAAGGCTGGGATTCTCTTGCGGTGAGATACTTAAAGCAACGAGATATCTAACTATAATTATTTCATTAATAGCTTTAGGTGGGATTCTGCTGAGTATTATAATATTTGATATCCTGGTTAAACGGATAACTAAACCGATAAAAAGTCTGACAAAAGGCGCGGAAATAATAGGGAATGGTGACCTTAACCATATAATAGCAAAAGAATCTACAGATGAGATAGGACAGCTCGCGAATACATTTAATGAGATGACTTCAAAACTCAAGGTTGCTCAAAAAGAAATAATCGAAAAGGAAAAGATGAAGCAGGAGTTGCAGATAGCGCATCAGATTCAGCAATCATTGCTCCCAAAAGACTCGCCAAAGGTTCAGGATTTTGAGATAGAATCATTTTATAAATCAGCCAAAGAAATTGGAGGGGATTATTACGATTTTCTAAATTTATCTGATAAGAAGATAGGAATTGTGATTGCGGATGTCAGTGGCAAGGGTGTTCCTGGATCATTAGGGATGGCTATAACTAGGAGTATATTCAGGACCCAAGCTGAGCTTGGAGGAACTGCTAAAGAAATACTGATAAGGACTAATGATTCAGTATACAAGGAAATTAAGAGGGGGATCTTTGTAAGTATGTTTTTTTCCATTATCGATATAGAGAAAAAACAAATAAACTGCGCATCAGCGGGTCACAATCCTCCTCTTTTGTTTAAACAAAATTCCAGCAGTTGGGTAGAGTTAGCTGGTATGGCTCTTGGCGCTGACCAGGGTAAATTATTTACAAAGATTATAAAAGAGCAAACGATCCAGTTAGAAGCTGGTGATATGATGGTTCACTATACAGATGGAGTAACAGAAGCAAAGAACAGGAAAGATGATGAATATGGGGAGGAGAGGTTAAAGCAGATAGTTGATTCATCGGGTACGCTTAATGTGAAAGAGTTTCATAACAAATTAATACATGATGTTGAATTGTTTGCTCAGGGGGCTGAGCAGAGTGATGACATAACGCTTGTAACTGTAAAATTTAAAAAAGATGTAAAATAATAAAATTGTTTATAATGATAGTATTTTATTGTAAAATATCAGTATAATTTAGGGTATACTTTTTTTGATTAATGTGATTTACTGGAGGTAATAATGTCAACGCTTATGATTCAGCAAAGAAAAGTTATGCAAAATAACAAGGATGTTATTATTTTGGACCTGCAAGGCTCGCTGGACGCTCACTCAGCGCCGCAACTTGATTCAATCATTTCCTTGTTGGCTAATAACAACAGTTATAATTTGGTAATTAATTTTGCTAAATTAGATTATATTTCAAGCGCCGGTATGGGTCTGTTGGTTGGTTGGATAGATAGCTTTAGAAGTAATAATGGGGATATATTGATTGCATCCTTGAAACAGAATGTGTTGAAGGTGTTTAAGATATTAGGGTTTAATAAGATATTTAATATATTTGATAATGAAACCCAAGCTTTAGCAAAATTTAATTGATGAATTAGTTATACATTTTATGGCTAAGCCGTTACAACTGATAATTCCAACTCATTTTAGATATCTCAACTTTGTTCGTGAGAGTTTTTACTCTTACGGCAACTACTTCGATTTGCCAAAAGAATACATCAATGATGTTGTGTTGGTGGTTGATGAGGCGCTAAGTAATATAATTGAACATAGTTTCAAGAATAAACCAGACAGCACAATTAAGATTACATGTAGGTTTAGAGGGAGAAAGATAAGAATCGAAATTGAAGATAATGGTAATCAATATTTGTTTGCCCCGCTTTCTACTGGCGGAATTGAGAAAAATGTTTCTAGGCGTTCTCGCAGAGGATTTGGACAATATTTAATTCAAAAGCTTATGAATAATGTAAAATTAGTAAAAGTTAGGGATAAGGGAAATAAGTTAATACTCGAAAAATCATTATGAACGTTATTAATAAATTATTTCAAGTAAGTTTTGTCAAAATTATTATCGGCCCAGTTCTAATATGTGTTTTGTACATTATTTTAAGGGTAAAATACCTGACAACTTCTGTTGTTTCTTTTGCAGGATTGTTTGTAGTCGATTTGGTTTTTTTTGGTGTTATGCTCTGGAATTTTTGGTTTCTGATCTCAGGTATTCTTAAACCATTGAGCCGTTTGATAGATAGAATGCACAAGATTAATGAGAAGGACAGTAAATTTACAGATAAGAAATTGAAGAAACAAGATGTCTTGGATTTTGCCTCAATAATGTTGAACGATTTATGCACTGAGTTTGAACGGAATAAAAGTGAGTTAAAAGCTTACAGCGAACAGATGGCTTTGAGGGCATCTATGATAAGGGAGTTAAGACAAGAATTTGAGAAAAAGGTATTTGATCTGTTTACACTTTTCGATGTTGCGAAAGAACTAAATTCAACATTGAATCCTGAAACAATATCTCAGCTTATAGTTCTTACTTGTATGGGACAGATGGCGGTTAGCAATACTGTCGTTATGCAATTAGAAGAAAGTTTGGATTATACGCTCAGGGTATGCGGCTATAGGGGATTAAGCTTCAAACCGGATAAAGATTTCAAGATTGATGCAAACTCAAAATTCGTTAGACATCTTACAAGCCAAGCCAGGGCTATGACTGTCCATGAGTTAGAACCAATTTTTGCCGGCAACCACGAATTTCAAAAAATATTGAAATTAAAAACATCATTGATAATCTCTTTTATTGATAAGAATGAAACAAAGGTGCTTATAACATTGGGAACTAAGGTATCAGGGGAGATGTTTAATAGAGATGATATAGAATTTTTGTCAGTATTAGCGAATATCGGCGGTCTTGCATTGGAAAACGCCAAATTGTATTCTATGGCAATTACGGACGGGCTTACAAAACTCTATTTACAAAGATATTTTTTGCTTAAAGCTGAAGAGGAGGCTAAGAGGGCTAATCGCTATAAACAGCCTATGTCGATTATTATGATTGATATTGATAACTTTAAGAGAATAAATGACACTTACGGTCATTTAGAAGGAAACAGGGTGTTGTTGAATGTTTCCGAAATAATTAAAAAAACCACAAGAGATACCGATGTTCCTGCCAGATATGGAGGTGAGGAGTTTTCGATTTTGATGCCAATGACAGATAAGTTTTCCGCTAAAATTGTTGCAGAGAGAATAAGACAGGCTATTGAATCACATGAAATTACTCTGCAAGATACACAAGTGAAAATTACAGTAAGCGTGGGGGTCGCTTCATTCCCTAGCGATGGGATAAACTCAAATATAATTCTTAATTGTGCTGATGATATGCTTTATGAGGCCAAGCGTACAGGCAAGAATAAAGTATGTGTTTCGCCTGCTGGTTTGATAGATACAGATAATACAAATAACTGATTTAATAGACCTTTCATAAAAGATACCTTTATATGGCAATACGCAAAGATAGACTGAAGCTGGACAAAATATGGTTGAGAGTTAAACGGGATGCCAGACTGCATAGCAGGCAGGGTATCCTTCCTAAAGAAATAACGAAAGAAATAGGTATTCTTAAAGAGAAGCTGCTTGAATCCAATCTCGAATCATTGAGAAAACGCTATGTTGTTCAGCAAGAAGAATGGGGCAGGATGCTGACAGAGAGGGAGCAGCATATAATGCATCTAAAGCAGTCATTGGATGATAAGGAGAGAAGCTTCCTCCACTTAAAAGATGAGCTTGAGAAACAGCATTATCAGCAGATTGAAAAACTTAAAGAAGAATATCAAACCATGTTAATTAAGCAAAAAGAAGAAAAGATAAGGAAGGACTTATATCATAAGGAAATTAATATATATGAAAGTTCTGCCAGTGATTTAAGAAATAAGATTGAAAAAGAGAGAGATTCTTTAGAGAAACATAAAGATCAATGGATGCAAAAAGAGGATTCTCTTACCAAGATAATCTCGCAGAAAGAAGAAGAACTTGGGATAATGCGTGAAGAGCTGATAGAAAAAGAAAACAGATATTATCATCAGCAGGCGCAAACAGAGGGTGAGCTGGATTTATTGAGAAAAGAATTAGCCAGATTAAGAAACCTGCTTTCTTTAGAGCAATCAAGCGCGGAAACTACGATTGAGCAAGCTAAAGAAAATGTCCTCTCTATGCAGCAGCAGCTAGAGAAGATTCAAGAGCAGATGAAATTCCACGAGCACTTAAAAGGTATAGATAATAATACGCTTACGAATTATGTAAGTGAAATCAAGCAGCTTAAAGAAGAAAAGAATATCTTACAGGAGAGTTTCGATCAAGAGAGGGTTCGCTGGAAGGAATTATGGGAACGCGAGAGAAGTACCTGGGAAAAGAGAAAGAAGGAGTTGCGTGAATGGGAGGATAGACTTAGGTATGAACGTGAAAGATTCGTGCAGTTAGCCTGGAGCGGAAAAGCTCCTGTACCGCATTATGAGCCGGCACGCAAAGAAGGGGTGGGAGAACTTCCTCAACCCCCTCTGCCCGCATTTATGAAAGTTATGGATAAAAGGCTTTGGGTACGCACATTCAATATGGCTCAAGAGGTTTTGTCCAACATGTTCACGAGTCTATGGTTTTATGCGCTTTTAACAGGGGCGGTGTTTTTTTCTTGGGTGGGCTACAATATTTATCTTACTCTTCAAGCGCCAAAAAATATGTTTTATCCGTCTCTCAATCCTAAATCGGTATATTTTTATGATAAAGAATTATTCCTTTTTATGAATGCTTCTCAAAAACTTAGTGTCTATAAAAAGAATGTACTCACAATCTCGGATAAGGAAATATCTATTCCGGAAGGGGTTACTGATTTTGTTGTTGAAGATAGATTTTTATGGACTCTGGCGGATGATAATAGAAGGGTTAGTTTAAGGTTCTTAAACGAGCCGGATACTATTCAGGGGAGTTATTATTTGGATGAGGAAGCCAAGTTTATTGCCTGGGATGGGGAAACGCTGTGGAGCCTTAACTTAAAAGATCAAAGACTGAATAAACATTCAATTCGTCATAAACTGAAAATTATCAGGAAACTGCAGCTTTCCGGAATAAACCCCGGCGGTATGAGTTTCTATAACGGCAAACTGTGGTTGCTGGACAGGAATACAAAGAGCTTTATCGTTTACGATGTTAAAAGGAAACTTAAAAAGATACGCAGATTTGTTCTGCCTCGTTCTGAAGGCAAATTTATCGTTCCTACAGATTTTGGATTTGGTGCAAAAACATTGTGGATGGTAAACGCTGAATTTTCGTATCTTTACATGACTACTTACAATAGATTTATATGGGACAATTACTGGAGATAAAATTTTTATTATAGAGGTAAATTATGAAAAAACGGTTCCGGTTAAAATGGCCAATCCTGAGATTTATTTATGAATTTGGAACGCTTGAAATAGCTGTAAGTGCGGTTGTCTTTTTTACTTTAACAACTCTCATTTTATTATTTAGTTTTAGCGCTTATAAATATTACAGAACAGGCAAAAATGTCGCAGCTGCTGAAATGAATTTGCCGTTTGTTTTAGCAAGTGTAGAAAAAGAACTAAAAAATGCTGAGGTGGAATCAATAGTTATCGATGCTTTTTCAAATGAGGAAGAGAATTCAATGATCAGTTTTCTCATTAGGGGAATAAAAAGTTCGTCTGGAAATAAGTCTGAGCAAGAGAGGCACTGTTTTTATTTACTAAATGACAAGTTAAATAAAGGAGTGTTAAAGGAAAAGATGTGGATGGAGGATAAAGAAAAAATGGAAAGATATTTAGTTGAGAGGAGTGTGCCGCTTACTGATAAAATTAGTAGAATAACTTTTGTTAAAAGAGAAACCAAAGATTCCAAAGTAATAATAATTGAGCTAGAGAGCTGGTATTTTAATCTTATTTTGAATAGAAAATCATTTATCAAAGAGTTTAAGAGCATAGTGTTAAAATAATTTTATGAATTTAATTAATTTAGAGATTATTACCCCTGAAAAAATAATTTTTGAGAAACAGGTCGAATCGCTTATAATACCTTCTTATGGAGGTAAACTTGGCATTCTCCCGGGGCATACGGAGATGGTAGTTCAAATAATTCCGGGTGAGTTGTCATTTACAATACAAGGCAATAAGGATTATTTTGCTTTAGGTGGAGGGTATGGAGAGATTACGCAAAAGAGAGTGAGATTATTTGTAGAGGAAGCAAATTTGGTTGATGAGATAGATATTGAGAGGGTAAATCAACAAACTCAGCAGGCAAAAGCAAAGATTAAATCAATTGCCAACCAGGATGATCTTATTAAAGCAGAGGCTGCATTGAAAGTTGCAATTTCAAAACTTAAAATTGCAAAACACAGAAAGCAAAAAAGATAACCTTGTGTTGCGCCCAATCTTGTATTAATTTTATTTTTAATAATATTCTTGACAACATATTTCTGTTTTGATACAATCACCCCTGCGATATTATAATAGAAGGGAGGGACCTGAAAGATTTTTTGAGCAGCGCCTCGAAATGTCCCGCCTTAATTAAGCTTTAAGAAGTTGTTAAAGTTGTTGTAGTTAACCTTCTAGTTTTTAAAAATAAATAATTAAGAAGATATCAAAAGCGTTTATACGTGAATGAGTTTTTTTCGCATAATTTGTTCTTTGAATTTCTATAAACATTAGCGCAAGCAGTAAAGCATTCTTTGAGAGAGCTAAGGATACTGTAGTTTTTTAATGAAAATTGTAGGGAAGTAGAAATTACTTCCATACTCCATATTTTTTATGGAGAGTTTGATCCTGGCTCAGAGTGAACGCTGGCGGCGTGCTTAACACATGCAAGTCGAACGGACAGGGAAGAGGGGTAACTCTTTTCTTTGTGAGTGGCAAACGGGTGAGTAACACGTAAGGGACCTACCCTTGAAATGGGGATAACCCGCCGAAAGGCGAGCTAATACCCAATAATACTCCCCACCTGCGGGTGGGTAGTCAAAGTTCTCGCAAGAGATACATTTGAGGAGGGCCTTGCGGCCTATCAGCTTGTTGGTGAGGTAACGGCTCACCAAGGCAACGACGGGTAACCGACCTGAAAGGGTGACCGGTCACATTGGCACTGAGATACGGGCCAGACTCCTACGGGAGGCAGCAGTGAGGAATTTTGGACAATGCCCGAAAGGGTGATCCAGCGACGCCGCGTGGAGGACTGAAGGTCTTCGGATTGTAAACTCCTTTTGGAGGGGACGAAACCCCACTAAATAAAATAGGGACAGATATTTTTTTTGCAGCAGAAATTGAGTTTTCGGCTGCAAAAAGTTAGTTATTTCGGAAAATAAAGATATCTTTCCCAGTTTATTTAGTGGGATTGACTGTACCCTCAGAAAAAGTCACGGCTAACTACGTGCCAGCAGCCGCGGTAATACGTAGGTGGCTAGCGTTACTCGGAATTACTAGGCGTAAAGCGCATGCAGGCGGTCAAATAAGTCAATTGTGAAAGCCCCTGGCTTAACCAGGGGAGGGCGGTTGATACTATTTGACTTGAGTGTGAGAGAGGAAACTGGAATTCCCGGTGTAGCGGTGAAATGCGTAGATATCGGGAGGAATACCAATGGCGAAGGCAGGTTTCTGGATCAATACTGACGCTTAGATGCGAGAGCTAGGGGAGCAAACAGGATTAGATACCCTGGTAGTCCTAGCTGTAAACGATGTTCACTAGGTGTGGGTGGTATCGACCCCTTCCGCGCCGAAGCTAACGCATTAAGTGAACCGCCTGGGGAGTACGGCCGCAAGGTTGAAACTCAAAGGAATTGACGGGGGCCCGCACAAGCGGTGGAGCATGTGGTTCAATTCGACGCAACGCGAAGAACCTTACCTGGGCTTGAACAGCTGGTGGTAAAAACCCGAAAGGGTAATGACCCGCAAGGGAGCCAGTAGAGGTGCTGCATGGTTGTCGTCAGCTCGTGTCGTGAGATGTTGGGTTAAGTCCCGCAACGAGCGCAACCCTTATCCTATGTTGCTATTTCACGCAAGTGAAAGCACTCTTAGGAAACTGCCCCGGATAACGGGGAGGAAGGTGGGGACGACGTCAAATCATCATGGCCCTTAGGTCCAGGGCTACACCCGTGCTACAATGGGTGGTACAAAGGGAAGCAAGACGGTAACGTGGAGCAAACCCCAAAAAGCCATCCTCAGTTCGGATTGTGGGCTGCAATTCGCCCACATGAAGTTGGAATCGCTAGTAATCGCAGATCAGCAGGCTGCGGTGAATACGTTCCCGGGCCTTGTACACACCGCCCGTCACACCACGAAAGCTCGCTGCAACAGAAGTCAGTACTCTAACCCGCAAGGGGGGAAGCTGCCCAAGTTGTGGTTGGTGATTGGGGTGAAGTCGTAACAAGGTAGCCATATCGGAAGGTGTGGCTGGATCACCTCCTTTCTAAGGAGAAATCTGGTTAAAGAAATATAATTTTTTTGACCATGATATTGGTCGGTAAATTAGTTCTCGTTCTTACTAAAGATAACATCTTTAATAAGACAAAGAATGCTTTACGGCTTGCGTTAGAAGAGATCAGTAATAAGAATGATCAATATAATGGTAAGCTTTTTTTAATTGGTCTCTGGAAGAATTAGATCAAATTCTATCTAAAGATTGCCTTTATTTCAATTGTAATCTTTCTAACAACTATAAAATTTACACTGGTTTATTCGGCACGTTCTTTTTATATAATAAGGAAGAAGCGTTTAATAGTGCTTAGAGATCTCTCTAGATTCAAACTTTTTGGGCGCATAGCTCAGGTGGTTAGAGCGTACCCCTGATAAGGGTAAGGTCCCTAGTTCGAGTCTAGGTGCGCCCATGTGAAGTTGGGCCTAGATAAATGATTATTAGGGGAATTAGCTCAGCTGGGAGAGCGTCCCGTTTGCAACGGGAAGGTCGCGAGTTCAACTCTCGCATTCTCCACAGAAAAAATAAGTGTAAGATATTTTGCACCGGATTAATATACGTTTTGATGTTTATAGTTTTATGTTCTTTGAAAATTAAATATTAGTAAAGTAAATAGGTAAGCAAGCGTTTTAGGAAGTATGTTGTATTAAATCATCCAAAAAAAATATGGATGGATCGAATGATATGGCTAAGTTATTAAGAGCGCATAGTGGATGCCTTGGTGTCAGAAGCCGATGAAGGACGTGGTAAGCTGCGATAAGCCTCGGGGAGGTGCAAACAACCTGATCCGGGGATTTCCGAATGGGGAAACCCTTCCATCCGAAACGGTGGAAATTCTTGGGTGAATACATAGCCCAAGAAAGACAACGCAGGGAAGTGAAACATCTCAGTACCTGCAGGAAAAGAAAACGAGTAATCTCTGTAGTGAAAGCTGCAGGGTGTGATTCCCTTAGTAGTGGCGAGCGAACCGGGAATAGCCTAAATCCATTATTGATTCAATAATGGAGGTTGTAGGACCGCGTAAGTACATTGAAAATTGCTAATTGAATGGTCCTGGGACGGCCAACCAAAGAAGGTGAAAGTCCTGTAAATGAAAGCGATTTTTTATGGAAGCGGTATCCTGAGTACCACTGGACACGTGAAATCTGGTGGGAAACTGCCCGGACCATCGGGTAAGGCTAAATACTCTCTGACAACCGATAGTGAACTAGTACCGCGAGGGAAAGGTGAAAAGTACCCCTGACGGGGAGTGAAAAGTACCTGAAACTGTGCGTTTACAAGTAGTCAAAGCTCTATGATCAGGCACTAAAAATTGGGAAAATAGGGACATTCCCCAGAAAAATGGGGACAACCCCCTATTTTTAGAATAATTAAAAGTTATTTTAACTTTAAAATGAAAAAATAGGGGGTTGTCCCGAATTTTTCAAAAATAAGAAATTATTCCTGATTTTCCTAATTTTTAGTGCCTGGTAATGAGCAATGGCGTGCCTGTTGAAGAATGATCCGGCGAGTTATTCCTGCCAAGCAAGCTTAACCCGATTAAAGGGGGAGGCATAGGGAAACCGAGTGTTAATAGCGCGTGTGAGTTTGGTAGGATAGACCCGAAGCCAAGTGATCTTACCCTGGACAGGGTGAAACTATCTTAACCGATAGTGGAGGCCCGAAGCGTTGAGTGTTGAAAAACTCCTGCATGAACTGGGGTAAGGGGTGAAAGGCCAATCTAACTTGGTGATAGCTGGTTCTCCCCGAAATAGCTTTAGGGTTAGCCTAGTAATTTAAGCATTAGAGGTAGAGCACTGGATAAAGTAGGGCCCTTACCGGGGTTCCAAATTTAACCAAACTCCGAATTCTATTGTGTATATTACTGGAGTCAGAAAGTGAGGGCTAAGCTTCATTTTCAAGAGGGAAACAGCCCAGATCGTCAGTTAAGGTCCCGAAATTCAGGCTAAGTGTTAAAGGATGTAGAATTACATGGACAGCTAGGAGGTTGGCTTAGAAGCAGCCATCCTTTAAAGAATGCGTAACAGCTCACTAGTCAAGTAGTTCTGCGCCGAAAATATCCGGGGCTGTAAGCCTGATACCGAAACTACGAATCAGATGTTTCTTCGGAAGCATTGGGTGGTAGGGGAGCGTTCTGTTGTAGGTTGAAGCTCGACCGTAAGGACGAGTTGACGAACCAGAAGTGAGGATGTCGGAATAAGTAGCGATAAAGAGTGTGAGAAACATTCTCGCCGAAAGCCTAAGGTTTCCTTGAGTAAAGTTAATCTGCTCAGGGTCAGTCGGTCCTAAATTGAGGCCGAAAGGCGTAGATGAAGGATATCCGGTTAATATTCCGGAACTGTGATGATGGCGTTATCATTAAAGGGGTGACGCAGAAGGGTAAACCATCCTCGAATTGGATTTTCGAGGTCTAAGTATGTAGGGAATCGAGCCAGGCAAATCCAGCTCGGTGTTAATCCTGAACTACGAATGGGATCCTGCCGAAGGGTAGGAGAACTGGTCCAACCACGCTGACAAGAAAACCCTCGTTAAAAGTCATCATTTCAACCGTACCGTAAACCGACACAGGTGGGCGGGGTGAAAATCCTAAGGCGCTCGAGCTAACTCTCGTTAAGGAACTCGGCAAAATAGCCCCGTAACTTCGGAATAAGGGGTGCCCATAGAGCGCAAGCTTATATGGGCCGCAGTGAAATGGCTCTTGCGACTGTTTAACAAAAACACAGGACTCTGCGGAAATCACAAGATGATGTATAGGGTCTGACGCCTGCCCGGTGCTGGAAGGTCAAGGGGAGAGGTTAGTCACTTCGGTGGCAAAGCTTTGAACTTAAGCCCCAGTAAACGGCGGCCGTAACTATAACGGTCCTAAGGTTAAAAGCTAGCCTTTCTTGATAGTAATATCAAGAGTTCCACCTAACTATATGCGGGAAACTCCTCAAAAGATAACGTTACTAAACTTCAAGATTTGATTTTTGGAGTACAGTAAAAATACGTTGTACAAGGGGACAATCCGCAGGGAAGACTCGCCGAAAGGCGTTTCCCCTCAGAGACTACACGTTGGGCACCCATCGATTAATGCAATATGGGTGAAGATATAGTCCATGCCTTATAGAAATATAGGGAGATCATGAGCGAAATTCCTTGTCGGGTAAGTTCCGACCTGCACGAATGGCGTAACGATAAGAGCACTGTCTCAACGAGAGGCTCGGCGAAATTATGGTGCAAGTGAAGACGCTTGCTGCCTGCGGTTAGACGGAAAGACCCCGTGGAGCTTTACTGTATCTTAATATTGAATTACGGAGCTGGCTGCGTAGGATAGGTGGGAGGCTGTGATTCCTTGCTTTAGGGCAGGGAGGAGCCATCCTTGAAATACCACCCTTCCAATTCTGTGATTCTAACCTCGTTCCGTGAAACCGGACGTGGGACAGTGTTAGGTGGGCAGTTTAACTGGGGCGGTTGCCTCCTAAATTGTAACGGAGGCGTTCAAAGGTTCTCTCAGGCCGTATAGAAATCGGCCATCGAGTGCAAGGACAGAAGAGAGCTTAACTGTAAGACTTACAAGTCGAGCAGATGCGAAAGCAGGACCTAGTGATCCGGCGGTTGCGTATGGAAGTGCCGTCGCTCAACGGATAAAAGCTACCCCGGGGATAACAGGCTTATCGGGCCCAAGAGTTCATATCGACGGCCCGGTTTGGCACCTCGATGTCGGCTCATCGCATCCTCCCGCTGAAGTAGGTGGGAAGGGTTTGGCTGTTCGCCAATTAAAGCGGTACGTGAGCTGGGTTCAGTACGTCGTGAGACAGTACGGTCCCTATCTACCGTAGGCGTAGGAAACTTGAGGAGTCCTGTCCTTAGTACGAGAGGACCGGGATGGACGAACCGCTGGTGTTCCAGTTGTTCCGCCAGGAGCATAGCTGGGTAGCCAAGTTCGGATGAGATAAACGCTGAAAGCATCTAAGCGTGAAACTCGCTCCAAGATAAGGTTTCCCAATATTAGTAAAATAATGTTTAAAAGATCACCAGTAGACTACTGGTTTAATAGGCTGGGTGTGTAAGTTCAGAAATGAATTGAGCTAACCAGTACTAATCGATCGTTAGACTTGGCCATATCATTCGGTCAATGAATTGTTTAAATTTTCGGCGCATAAAATACCGGAAATTTACCTATAAACTTGTTAACTATGTTTAGCTGCATCAAGATTAGTATTATTTGTATTAGGCTGGTAATTATTCCGATGAGGAAACACCCGTTCCCATTCCGAACACGGCAGTTAAGCTCATCAGGGCCGATGGTACTGATCCCGTACGGTTTCGGGAGAGTAGGTCGTTGCCGGCCTATTTCAGATAATACTTAATTTTGATGCAGTGTAAATACTAGTAATTAAATTCATAAATAGAGGAAGATATGAAAAAGTCAATTTGTGCCTTATTAATAATAATTATACCTGGATTATGCTACTCCGCTGAAATAATGACATCTGCACGACAAATTGGTGTTGGAAGAGTGAGTGCGGTTGCATATTATGCACATTCTGAGCAGAAGATAGATTTTGAGAGAAGAAGTGATGTGAGTTTAGTTTCCGATGCTCTTATTGGTAAGGTAACAGTAAAAGTTTATGAAAACTGGCATGTTTTTTTTAAGGCAGGCACAATCGGCAGTGATTTGGAATATGGATCTTTTAAGTACAAAAAAGACAATGAATTTGATGGAGCTCTGTTTGGTGGCGGGGTAAAATATAATTTATTCCCAGATACCGTTGTTACACCGGCAATCAGTATCGACATTGGGGTTACACATTTCACAACTGATTTGAAAAGATTAGAGAGCCCTTCTTTTATTGGAGAGCAAAAGATTAATCATGAGATAGAGTCATTGGAGTGGCAGGGGGTTTTTTATATAAGCAAGAAGTTTTTTGCTTTAGAACCTTATGGCGGTGTAAAGCTCATAATAAATGATTTAAAGTGGAAGGATAATAATCCTGATGCAACAGAAACCATTGATGGTGATAACCAAGGGGTCTCGCCATTTTTAGGGGTTAGGTTTAACTTTTTGCCTCTTATTGGCCTGACGATTGAAGGATCGCTTGTTGCAGAGAAAGCTCTTTCGGTAGGTTTGACAATAGGTTTTTAGTTTTTTTGAAAAATAGGGACAACCCCCTATTTTTTAGAATAGAATAATTGAAAATCATATAAACTTTGAAATGGAAAAATAGGGGGTTGTCCCTAATTTTTTGTAAAGTCAAAGACAGTGGATGTCCCAGGGACTCAATAGCAAAATCAAAATTTTGCTATCCACCGAGACAATGAAAAAGGTTTGCTATTATGCCCTCTCATTGTATTCGGAGAGGGATTTTTTATAATTAAAGATGGAGATATCTTAAAAATTTACAGTTGGAAGGCAGATCATGAGTAAAGCGGAAAAACAAAAATTTATAACAGATTTAGAAACAGAACTTAAGGAAAATCCTAACATTATCATTACTTCATTCCAAGGGTTGAATGTAGATGAGTTGGATGGGTTGAGGAAGCAGCTGCGTCCCAGCAAATCCAAATATAAAGTTATAAAAAACCGTTTAACAAAAAAGGTTATAAAAAATTTGGCCATTAGCGATTTTAGCCAGTATTTTGACGGCCCGACAGGGTTAGTTATTGAAAGGGGAGATCCCGTCAATGCATCTAAAATAATAGTAAATTTTTCTAAAGTTAATGATAAGTTGAAAATTAAAGCTGCATTATTGGACGGTAAATTAATCGATAAGAGTAAAGTAATAGAGCTGTCAAAGACTCCGAGTAAAAATGTTTTAATAGCGCAGTTTGCACAAACACTGGTCGGTCCGCTAACCGGATTGATTTTTGTGCTTCAGGCCAATTTACAGGAGTTGGCAGGTGTTATAACTGCATTGAAAGAATCAAAAGAGAAAAATTAAGGAGGTGTATGTGATGACCGCAAATAAGCTGAACGGAAAAGAAGAGATTCTGGATTCTATCGCTAATATGTCTGTTCTTGAACTGGCTGAACTTGTTAAGATGATTGAAGAAAAGTTTGGAGTTAAGGCACAGGCTCCAGCCGTTATTGCTCAAGGTGGAGCTCAGGCAGCCGGAGGCGGAGAGGTCCAAGCAGATGAGGAGCAAACAGAGTTTTCTGCTATCCTTGCAAGTGTTGGTGATAAGAAAATCCAGGTTATAAAAGTTGTGCGAGAATTAACGGGTCTAGGTCTTAAAGAAGCAAAGGATTTGGTAGAAGGCGCGCCAAAGCCGGTTAAGAATGGTTTGCCAAAAGCCCAAGCTGAAGAAATTAAAAAGAAATTATCAGAAGTAGGCGCAACAGTTGAAGTAAAATAATTGGCAGTGTGTTTTTACGGTTTGGTATCTATTCGGATTTGAATGCCAAAAACTAATATTATTTGTCAGTGTTAAACGCGATATAAGGGGGATTACTCTTGAGAAAGATTAATTTTGCTAAAATTGATTATAAGGTTGAAATGCCGGAGCTTCTTGAAACGCAGAAAAACTCTTTTGAAGATTTTCTTCAAGCTAAAGTTGATCCAGAGAAGAGAAAATTTCAAGGGCTGCAGGCAGCATTTTTGGATGTATTTCCAATAAGAAATGCTGATGAGAGTTTGACGCTGGAATTCATTCGCTATGAATTAGGTGAACCGAAATATACAGTTGAAGACGCTATAATGCGGGATGTTAACTATTCTCTGCCTGTTAGAGCTGTATTCCGTCTTTCTCAGAAACAGGAAGGCGGCAAGATAAAGGAGATAGCCGAACAAGAGGTTTATCTCACTGATATGCCTATAATGACTCCTACAGCAACTTTTATTATTAATGGGGCGGAGAGAGTCATAGTAAGCCAGCTGCATCGGTCTCCCGGAGTTATTTTTGAGGAAGATGAGGAGAAAAAGATTTCTTCGTACGGGAAGGGCATGTATTTTGCCAGGATTATTCCCTATAGAGGTGCTTGGGTAGAATTTGAATATGATCTCAACAACTGTCTTTACGTAAGGATAGATAAAAAGAGGAAGTTCTTAGCTACTGTCCTTCTGAGGGCAATGGGGATTGAAACTAATGATGCAATACTTAAATTATTTTACGCAACAGAATCTTTAAATCTTTCCGGCATGCGATTTGAACAAATAGAAGGAAAGGTTCTTGCGGAAGATGTAATTGAGCATTCAACGGGTGAAGTAATTTACGAAAGCAATCATGAGATCACAAAAGATACATTTGGCGTGCTTAAAGAAAAGAAGATTCAATCGATAAAAGTACTTCAGCTGGATAAATCAATAAATGATGTTACAATGCGCAATACCTTACAGAAGGATAGTATCCGAACCAGAAAAGAGGCAATAAATCTTATATACAGAATTCTAAGAGCGCAGGAATTCATAACCCCTGATCAAGCGGAGAATTATTTGGAGGGATTGCTCTTTAAGACCATTAGAAAATATGATTTATGCAAGGTAGGTAGATATAAAATAAATAAAAAACTGGATCTATTCTATGATGAGTTGATGTCCAAGCCTGGTTTTAAGTTTGAACGGCCTTCAGACAGAAAAAGAACATTGCTCCCAGAAGACATCATAGCGACGATAAAATACATTATACTGTTAAATAACGGTTTTGCAACTTTTAAATTTAAGGATAAACAATGCAAAGTTGAGATTGATGATATAGATCATCTTGGGAACAGGAGAGTTAGGGCTGTTGGAGAGCTTCTGGAGAATCAAATACGTGTAGGTCTATCGCAGATTGCCAGGTTCGCAAGAGATAAGATGAACCTGCAAGATAAAAATATACTTACGCCCCGCAGTATTATTAATACCGCGCCTTTAGTAGGTATTATTAGGAAATTTTATGGGACTTCACAGTTGTCGCAATTTATGGATCAGACAAATCCGCTTGCGGAGCTTACGCATAAAAGAAGGCTGTCTGCGTTAGGCCCGGGCGGGTTGCATAGAAAACGCGCAGGATTTGAAGTAAGGGATGTGCATCATACTCACTATGGAAGGATATGTCCTATTGAAACGCCGGAAGGTCCTAATATAGGGCTGATTACCTCTTTGGCATGTTTCGCGCAGGTTAATGAGTATGGGCTTATTGAGTCCCCGTTTAGAGTTGTTAAGAATGGCAAAGTTACAGATGAAATTGAATATTTAACTGCTGAAAAAGAAGATGAGAAAATTGTCGCGCAGGCAAATACCAAACTGGATAAGAACAGTTATTTTGATGTTGATCTTGCCGCATGCCGGTATTTTGACGATTTTCCATTGGTAGAACCTAAAGATGTAAACGCGATGGATGTTTCTCCGATGCAGGTTATAAGCGCATCTACCGCGCTGATACCATTCTTAGAGCATGATGATGCCAATAGAGCGCTTATGGGTTCTAATATGCAGCGGCAGGCTGTTCCTTTATTAATTACGGATGCTCCTCTGGTTTCCACAGGTATAGAAGGAAGGGTTGCGAAGGATTCCGGAGCTACAGTTGTCGCTAAAAGGGCCGGCAAGGTGATTGAAGTTACTTCAGATAAAATTTCTATCTGGAGCGATCAGCCTTTAACAGGTAAAGACGCAGTGAAAACCAGCAAGAAGGACTCTGATATTAGTGTTGATGTTTACTATTTAAGGAAATATACCCGTTCTAACCAGGATACCTGTATTAATCAGATACCTATAGTAAACTCGGGTGATTCAGTTAAGAAAGGCCAAGTAATTGCTGATGGCCCGGGTACAGATAACGGGGAATTAGCTCTTGGCAAGAATTTATTAGTGGCCTTCATGCCTTGGGAAGGTTATAATTTCGAAGACGCGATTCTATTAAACGAGCGATTGGTAAAAGATGATGTATTCACCTCAATACATATACAGGAGTTTCAGGTAGAAGCCAGAGATACCAAAATGGGTGCTGAGGAAATCACCAGGGATATACCGAATGTAGGCGCTGAGTCGCTTATTAATTTAGATGAGGTTGGTATAGTTCGAATTGGGGCTGATGTAACGCCTGGGGACATACTTGTTGGGAAGGTTTCTCCAAAAGGTGAGCAGCAGGTAACTCCTGAAGAGCGGTTGCTGAAGGTTATATTCGGCAAGAAATCCGAAGATGTGCAGGATGCTTCCTTAAAGGTACCGCCGGGCGTAACGGGAAAGGTTTTGGGTGTTAAGGTTTTTATTAGAAGAGAAAAACTTACCAAAAGAGAAGAGCGTTCGAAGGTTAAAGAGATTGATGACAAATATAAAGAACTTGTAGATGAGCTGCGCAGGGAATTGAAGAGTAAAATATCTGAAATAGAGATAAATGGCGCGCAGAAAAAGCAAAAAAAGAGTCAAATAACAGGAGATATTGAAGATATAAAGATAATTTATGATAGAAGAATAGATGAGCTCAAGGAACGTCAGGTAAAAGAAAAGGAAGATATCCATGTTGGAGATGAGCTGCCGGTTACTGTAAATAAGGTTGTTAAGGTTTATATTGCTTCCAGAAGAAAAGTTCAGGTTGGAGATAAACTTGCCGGCCGTCACGGCAACAAGGGAGTTGTAGCAAAGATTATGTCTCAAGAGAATATGCCTTATCTTCCGGATGGCACGCCTGTTGATGTAGTACTTTCGCCCCTATCAGTACCTTCGCGTATGAATGTGGGGCAGTTGTTAGAGATGATGTTGGGATGGGCTGCGCATCACTTAAATATTCAGATGGTTACTCCGGTTTTTGACGGCGCAAAAGAGAGCGAAATTCTGGATATGGTGCGTCAGGCAAAAGATAAACTTAAAAAAGATGGTGTTCCGGAAGATTATCTGCCGTCAGATGATTGTAAAATTACACTGTATGATGGACGTACGGGAGAACCATTTAGTGAGAAAATTTCTATTGGGTACATGTATCTATTGAAGCTTGCGCATCTAGTTGAAGATAAGATTCATGCAAGATCAACAGGGCCGTATTCTTTAATTACAAGACAACCTCTTGGAGGAAAGGCTCAGTTTGGAGGCCAGCGTTTTGGAGAGATGGAGGTGTGGGCGATAGAAGGATATGGGGCAAGTTATACTTTACAGGAGTTTCTTACAGTTAAATCTGATGATGTTTTAGGCAGAACTAAGATATATGAGGCCATTATTAAAGGGGAAACTTATACTGAACCGGGAGTTCCTGAATCCTTCAAAGTGCTTGTGAAGGAGCTACAGGCATTGGGATTAAATGTAGCCTTGAAGTCTGAAAAGTCAGATGCTGTTTCTATTGAAAAGAGTAAATCTGCCGTAAAAGTAGCTGTAGGTAAGTAGTTTGACAAATTTATAAGGAGGTAAGGAGATTGGTTACCTTATCAGTTGGCGGTAAAAACATATTCGGTCGTTCAAAAAGCGGTCAAAGGAAAAAACTTGAGGGTATGCTGAACTTTCATGACTTTGACTCCATTCATTTGGGCATCGCATCACCGGAAGATATTAAGACATGGTCTTACGGTGAGGTGCGCAAACCTGAAACAATTAATTACAGAACATTTAAACCTGAAAGGGATGGGCTTTTCTGTGAACGCATTTTCGGTCCGGTAAGGGATTGGGAATGCAACTGCGGCAAGTATAAATGGGTTAAACATAAAGGTATTGTTTGCGATAGATGCGGCGTGGAAGTTACTGAATCTAAAGTGCGGCGTGAGCGCATGGGGCATATTGAATTGGCTGTGCCGGTTGCTCATATATGGTTTTTGCGTAAGGCTCCTTCTAGAATCGGCAGTGTGATTAATATGAGGCTCTCAGATCTGGAAAAAGTTGTTTACTACGCGAAATATATTGTGCTCGAAGATCTATCTGATCCTGACGGCAAAACTATACTTTATGAAAAGCAGCTTTTATCACAGGAGGAGTATCAGAAATATAAAAAAGAATTTGGGAGCAAGTTAAAAGTAGGTATTGGGGCAAGCTCAATCAGGGATATGCTTGCTAAGGTTGATCTTAAAAAGGAAGCCGGAAATTTAAGAGAAAAAGTTAAAAAATGTGATTCGGAAACCGAGAGAACCAGATTGATCAAAAGGCTTCGTATTATTGATGGTTTTTTGCAGTCAAATAATAAACCTGAATGGATGATCTCAACGCATCTGCCGGTTATACCGCCGGATCTAAGACCTTTGGTGCCTCTTGAAGGCGGCAGGTTTGCTACATCCGATTTGAATGATTTATACCGCAGAATAATTAACAGAAATAACAGGCTTAAACATATTGAATCTTTAAGAGCTCCGGAAGTAATGGTCCATAACGAAAAAAGACTTTTACAGGAAGCGATAGATGCTCTAATCGAAAATGGCGCCAGAGGCAAGATAGTTGTAGGCGCCGGGAACAGGCCGTTGAAAAGTCTGTCGGATATACTTAAAGGAAAACAGGGCAGATTCAGGCAGAATTTGTTAGGCAAGAGGGTGGATTATTCAGGAAGGAGTGTTGTTGTAGTAGGCCCTGAACTCAAGCTTCATCAATGCGGTTTGCCTAAAGAGATGGCGCTTGAGTTATTCAAACCGTTTATAATTCACGAATTAATGAAAAAGGAAAATGTTACTCTTAAAGTTGCCAAAAAGATGCTGGAGAAAGCGCGGCCGGAGATATGGGATATTTTAGAAAAAGTTACCAAGAAACACCCTGTAATGCTTAACCGCGCTCCGACACTTCATAGGCTAGGAATCCAGGCGTTTGAGCCGGTTTTAATTGAAGGTAAATCGATACAGCTGCATCCCTTAACTTGCGCAGCGTTTAATGCGGATTTTGACGGAGATCAGATGGCTGTGCATCTGCCGCTTTCATTAGAGGCTCAGTTGGAGGCTAGACTGTTAATGTATGCGCCTAATAATGTGCTTACCCCGGCAAGCGGGAAGCCAATCGCGACACCAAATCAGGATATGGTATTGGGTTGTTGTTATTTGACCAAGGTCAAGAATGGAGATATAGGAGAAGGAAGAATTTTTTCTAATCAGGATGAAGTATTCTATTCGTATCAGACCGGTAATATCAGTTTGAACGCTAAGATAAAGGTTAAAGATATTAATCAATTAACTGAAAAAGATGCAGACGGAAAAGATGTCAGTGATGTGTCTAAATGGAACGACTACACCACCCCGGGTAGAATTATTTTTAATCAAGCGATACCTGAGCAGATGAGATATATCAATAAAGCATTGACTAAAAAGGAGTTAGCGGGTATTGTAGAGAAATGCTACAAGGAGCTTGGTTTATACGAAACTATAAAATTGTTGGATAACCTCAAAGAATTGGGATTCCGTTATTCAACACTCGCAGGAATATCCATCTCGATTTCTGATATGACTGTCCCAAAAGAGAAGGATATGCTGATAAAGAAGGCTCATGCAGAAGTAAAAGAAATCCAAAAGCAGGCAAAGGCAGGTGTGATTACTGAAAGCGAGCGTTACAATAAAGTTATTGATATTTGGACGCATGTTACAGATAAGATATCTGATCTTATGTTTGAAGGAATGAAGAAGGAAGAGAATATCCCTTACGCAGAAAATAAGTCCAGATATAATTCGATTTATATAATGGCTGATTCCGGTGCTCGAGGTTCCAGACAGCAAATCCGTCAGCTCGCGGGCATGCGCGGTCTGATGGCAAAACCGCAAAAGAAGATTACCGGTCAGGTAGGAGAAATTATAGAATCTCCGGTAATATCGAATTTCCGTGAAGGATTATCTGTATTAGAATATTTTATTTCTACGCATGGAGGCAGAAAGGGTCTCGCGGATACCGCGTTAAAAACTGCTGATGCCGGTTATCTTACAAGAAGGCTTATCGATGTGGCTCATGATGTTGTGATCACAGAAGAAGATTGCAAAACAATCAACGGTGTTAAGATTGGTACACTCTCGAGTGGAGAAGAAGTGATCGAACCTTTAGAAGAAAGAATTGTAGGAAGGGTTGCGCTGGATAATGTGATGGGGCTAATCGCAGATGATAAAGGTGAACTGCAAGAAGAGTTGTTAATAAAGGCCGGCAGTATAATTTCTTTTGAACAGGCTAAAAAAGTTGTACAGAGCGGTATCGATAGAATTCGTATGCGTTCTGTTTTAACATGTGAGACTGAATTTGGCATATGCGCGAAGTGTTATGGCATGAATCTTGCAAATAACAGGCCGGTTCAGATTGGTGAAGCTGTCGGCATCATTGCCGCTCAGAGCATCGGAGAGCCGGGCACCCAGCTTACATTGCGTACGTTTCATATCGGCGGAACTGCTAGCCGAGTGGTGAAGCGTTCAAAGGTTAATGCTCAGCATTCAGGCGTTGTTAAATTTCATAATATTAGAGCCATACTTGATAAGAATGAGCAGATGATTGTTGTGACCAGGAATGGTGAGATTTCAATAAGGGAAACTGGAACAAGGTTGAGAGAGAACTACTCGATTCCATATGGCGCCAGATTAAAAGTAAATGATAATAAAAAAGTGAATACAGGGGATTTGGTGGCGGAATGGGACCCTTATGCTATGCCCATAATATGCGAGGAAGAAGGAACAGTGCATCTGGTTGATGTAACTGAAGGGACAACTATGCACGAGGAGAAAAACAAAATTACCGGTCTGATCGAACGTGTAATTATCGAACATCGCGCGGAGAGATTGCATCCTCAAGCGGTTATTATGGGTAGGGGCGGAAAGAAGATCGCTACTTACCCTCTGCCTGTTGATACTCATCTGGTGGCGGATAACGGAGAAAAAGTTGTCGCGGGTGATGTTATCGCAAAGATTCCTCAGGAGGTTTCTAAAACCAAGGATATAACCGGCGGATTGCCGAGAGTTGCTGAATTGTTTGAAGCCAGGAGGCCCAGAAACGTGGCTGTGATTTCTGAAATTGATGGTATTGTAAAACTGGGGACCACTGCCAAAGGGACTTTAAAAGTAATAGTCACTAACGAAGAAACCGGAATAGCGCGTGAATATAATATACCTCAAGGTAAACACCTTGTAGTTTATGAGGGTGATAGGGTAGGAGTTGGCGAGCAGTTAACAGATGGGGCAATAAATCCTCACGATATCCTTAAGGTTAAGGGTGCCAAAGAGGTTCAAGAGCACCTGGTTAATGAGATTCAAGAGGTTTACAGACTGCAGGGAGTGATAATAAACGATAAACATATTGAAGCTATAGTTAGGCAGATGCTCAGTAACGTAAAAATTGTGAAGAGCGGAGATAGTTCGTTCTTGGTTGGGGAGGTTGTGAATAAATTTAAGTTCGCGAAAGCTAATAAGGAAATTAGAAAGGCCAGAGGAGAAACAGCTGAAGCGCAGAGTGTGCTGCTTGGAATTACCAAGGCTTCACTGTCTTCCGAGTCATTTATTTCCGCGGCAAGCTTCCAAGAAACCACAAGGGTGTTGACAGAAGCTGCTATTAACGGTGATAAAGATACTCTTAAGGGCCTTAAGGAAAATGTTATTATAGGGCATCTGATACCTGCAGGAACCGGTATAAAGGATTTTAACAGTATAGTAAAAGGAGAGTAAAAATTAATGCCTACAATTAATCAGCTTGTAAAATACGGAAGGATAAGTCCTGTTAGAAAAACGAAGGCACCCGCTCTAGCATCATGTCCTCAGCGCAGAGGTGTTTGTACTCGCGTATATACGACTACGCCAAAGAAACCAAATTCGGCGTTGAGAAAAGTAGCCCGAGTAAAACTAACTTCCAGCACAGAAGTGACTGCTTATATTCCGGGTGTTGGGCATAATTTACAGGAGCACTCAATTGTAATGATTCGGGGCGGCAGGGTTAAAGATCTTCCGGGTGTCAGATATCATATTATCAGAGGCAGTTTGGATACAACAGGCGTAAATGACAGGAAGCAGGGTCGCAGTAAATATGGGGCCAAAAAGCCTAAAGACTAAAATATATTAATTAAGGAGTAAAACATTGCCAAGGAAAGAGTTAAAACCCAGAGAAAGAAGAGCTCATCCGGGACCAGACCCAAAATATAACAGTGAGTTGGTCTCGAGACTTATTAATAAATTATTCTTAAAAGGTAAAAAAAGCACGATTGAAACTATTTTCAGCAAGTGTATGGACATTATTAAGGAAAGGACTAAGGAAGACCCAATTAATGTTTTTACAAGGGCTATAGATAATGTAAGGCCGTTATTAGAAGTAAAACCAAGAAGAGTAGGCGGCGCTACATATCAGGTGCCTGTTGAGGTAAGAACTGACAGGGGAATAACGCTGGCAATGAGATGGATTATTAGTAATGCCCGTTCAAAAAAAGGGAAATCAATGATGGAGAAACTCGCGGAAGAATTAATTGCGGCCAGCAGGAGAGAGGGTACTTCTATTAAGAAGAGAGAGGATACCCATAAAATGGCGGAAGCTAATAAGGCTTTTGCTCATTATAGATGGTAGAGAGCGCTTTATGGAGCTCAACGAATTCATAAAGTTGGTTGAGTTTAAGGTTGAGTACAGGGAAGGTGAGTTCCCGTATCTTTTAACTTGTGTTATTTGTAATATCGTTGATTGTGAGGTTAGGCTTCACTTTAGCTCTTTGTGGTTAAAATCAAAAGGCAAGTGGATAATAAAAAGTGATGAGGATATAAAGCAGTATTCACAGGATACCCATTTGCGGGATTTTATAGAGAATTTTGTAAGTATATTATATATGCAAAAAAAGTTGGTTTTTGGCGAGGATAGAAACGATTTTGAAGTTGGGTCTTATTTTAGCAGTGATAATAAAATAACTTTGCAAGAGGTAGCAGAAATATTGCAGCTATCATTAAAAGAGGATAGGAATTTCGATAAAATATATGCCTAGACAATATCCATTAGATAAAATAAGAAATATTGGAAT
This sequence comes from bacterium, assembly GCA_043809745.1. GTDB lineage: Bacteria > Elusimicrobiota > JBDRMW01 > JBDRMW01 > JBDROU01 > JBDROU01. Next base: position 2,347 of record JBDROU010000028.1, on the reverse strand, counting down.
TATTGCTCATATTGATGCGGGCAAAACCACAACAACCGAAAGGGTACTGTATTATACCGGAAGGATATATAAGATCGGTGAGGTTCATAATGGAACCGCAACAATGGATTGGATGGCTCAGGAAAAAGAGCGCGGAATTACAATTACTTCGGCCGCAACATACTGTGCGTGGCGGGATTGTCAGTTTAATATTATTGATACACCGGGACATGTTGATTTTACCGCTGAGGTAGAGAGAAGCTTAAGGGTCCTTGATGGAGCTGTGGTTGTTTTTGATGGTGTGCAGGGGGTTGAGCCTCAGTCCGAAACGGTATGGAGGCAGGCTGATCGTTATAAAGTCCCAAGATTTGCGTTTGTGAATAAGATGGACAGGGTTGGGGCTGATTTTTTCATGTCTGTAAAATCTATGCACGATCGTTTAGGGGCAAATGCGGTTCCTGTCCAGCTTCCGATCGGCGCGGAGGATAAATTTGAAGGTATAATAGATTTAATTAAAATGAAGGCTTTTTTTTGGCTGGGTGAAGAACTGGGAGCTAAATTTGAAGAGCGTCCAATTCCCGAGGAGTATGTAAAACAAGCAAAGGAGTATCATGACAAACTGCTGGAGAAGGTTGTTGAGTTTGATGATGCTGTGATGGAAAAATATTTAGAAGCCAAGGAAATCTCTGAGCAGGAGATTAACAGCGTGGTTCGTAAGGGGGTAATATCCGGCAAACTCTTTCCTGTTTTGTGCGGATCTTCATTAAAGAATAAAGCTGTTCAGCCTATGCTTGATGCTGTATGTGATTTTCTCCCATCACCGCTTGAAATCCCTGCTATGAAGGGGATCGATCCCAATACTCAGGAATCTGTGGAGCGGATTGCATCTGATGATGAAAAGTTTTGCGCGCTCGCGTTTAAGATACAGACAGATCCTTTTGTAGGACGGCTAACATATTTTAGAGTTTATTCCGGGACATTGAGCGCCGGATCTTATGCATATAACTCCAAAAAAAGAACGCGTGAGCGCATAAGCAGAATTTTGCGCATGCATTCCAATAAGAGAGAGGAAGTAAAAGAGTTATATGCTGGGGATATAGCGGCTGCTGTTGGTTTAAAGGGTACCAGTACAGGTGAAACGTTGTGTGATGAGGATCATCCTCTTTCACTGGAGGCTATGAATTTCCCGGAACCGGTTATTTCTGTGGCCATTGAACCAAAGTCAAAAGCTGATGAAGAAAAACTTGCGATCGCGATGAACAGGCTTGCTGAAGAAGATCCGACATTTAAGATTCGGTCTGATGAAGAAACCGGCCAAACAATTATTTCTGGTATGGGCGAGCTGCACTTGGAGATTTTGGTTGACAGGATGAAAAGGGAGTTTAAGGTTGAGGCGAATGTTGGAAAGCCGCAAGTAGCTTATAAAGAAACAATTAGGGCTTCCGTTGAACAGGAAGGTAAGTATGTAAGGCAGTCAGGAGGTAGAGGCCAGTATGGCCATGTATGGATACAAATTGAACCGCTTGAGACCGGCAAGGAGTTTGAATTTGTTAATAAGATTAAAGGTGGGGCAATCCCGCAGGAATATATACCTGCCGTTCAAAAAGGTGTTTTTGAGGCTCTGGATGGGGGAGCGTTGGCAGGTTATCCGATTGTTGATATAAAAGTAACATTATTCGATGGATCATATCACGATGTTGATTCTTCAGAAATGGCATTTAAGATTGCGGGCGCTCAAGCGCTCAGGGCCGGAGCCAAGAGAGCAAAACCGGTTCTTTTAGAGCCGATTATGAAAATAGAGATAGTTACTCCGGAAGAATATATGGGAGATATTATAGGTGATTTTAATGCTCGCCGAGGCCGCATCCAGAATATGGAAGTTAGACAGAAAATTCAATATATTCGCGGTTTTGTTCCTTTAGGCGAGATGTTTGGATATGCAACACAGATGAGATCACTCAGCCAGGGCAGGGCGAATTATTCAATGGAGCCATCGCATTACGAAGAGGTTCCTAAGAATGTAGCTGAAGGGATTATTGCTCAGGGGAGCGCTGTTGAAGGTAAATAATTTTGGGAGTTGTATTATAAATTTAGTTTTTAAATGAAACAGGGGGTAAAAAGATGTCGAAAGCAAAATTTGAGAGAACGAAGCCGCACATTAATGTAGGGACAATCGGACATGTGGACCATGGGAAAACGACCTTAACAGCAGCGATTCTATCGCATCTGGCAAAAGAAGGAAAGGCGGTAGCAAAGAAGGTTGATGACATTGATAACGCGCCGGAGGAGAAGGAGCGAGGGATAACAATAGCGACAGCCCATGTGGAATATGAATCAGATAACAGGCATTACGCCCATGTAGATTGCC
>JBDROU010000027.1:0-2251 GCA_043809745.1 bacterium | reverse complement strand
GAAGAAACTGGACTTGCGAGAAAATCTGAGGTTATTAAACTATGTAAAAAGCAAGTGCGGGATAGATTAAATAACGATGATAAGGATTCAGCACTTGACTGGTTAAAGCAGCTGTCTAAAATCAAGGGCTGGGAAAAGCAGCAAGTGGATCATACAGGTAACATCTCACTAAAGTGGGAAGATGAATGACAATAACCATCCCGTATAGACCACATCCTGCACAAAAAACATTTCATCAATCTAACGCAAGGTTTAGAATATTATCATCTGGACGCCGCTTTGGTAAGTCTGAGGCTGCTGTAAATGAAGCTATAAAGTTTGCAGCCATGCATCCAAATTCAATTATCTGGGTAGTAGCGCCGGTATTTGCTCAGAGTATGATTAATTGGAGGAAGTTTAAGAAATTCATCCCACCAGAAATAATTAAAGGCGCTCCCCATCTATCTGAAAAGTATATCGAATTGATGAACGGTTCAACAATTTGGATTAAATCGGGTGATAATCCTGACAACCTCCGGGGTGAAGGCATCCATTTTCTTATTATAGATGAGGCTGCCATGGTAAAAAAAGAAGTCTGGGAAGAGGCGCTTAGACCTGCACTCTCTGATACCGCCGGAAAAGCCGTAATGATTAGCACCCCGAAAGGGCACAACTGGTTTTTTGATATTTGGGTACGTGGTCAAGATTCTGAATTTCCTGATTATCAAAGTTGGAGCCATCCCACGTCAGATAACCCATACATAGAAGCAAGTGAGATTATAGAAGCTCAAACTACATTACCTGAACTTGTATATCGGCAAGAGTACCTGGCAGAGTTCCTGGATGATATAGGCGCTGTATTTAGAGGAATAGAGTTATGCATCAAAGGCCGGCTTACCGACCCAGTACCTAAACATTCGTACATCATGGGTGTGGACCTGGCTAAATATACAGACTTTACGGTTTTATGTGTCATGAATCAATTGGGTGAATTGGTTTATTACTCAAGGTTTAATCAGATAGATTGGGCGTTTCAGAAAGAGAGAATCATCACAGTAGCAAATAAATACAATGCTAAAATAGTAATAGATTCAACTGGAATTGGTGATGCAATCACGGAGGATTTAACTCGATCTGGTATGAAGATCGAAGGATACAAATTCACAAATGAATCAAAAAAACAACTTATCGAAGGGCTGAGTATAGCCATCGAGCAACAAAGAATTTCATTCCCGGATATCCCAGAGCTTATTAATGAATTGCGCATTTTTGGGTATACAATCAGTAAGACAGGATTAATAAGATATAATGCTCCGCCATCCTACCATGATGACTGTTTTGTAAAGGGTACATTAATAACTACGCCCAGCGGTCAAGTGCCGATAGAACATCTAAACGTTGGAGATTATGTATTAACACGGGAAGGGCCTAAACCGATAGTTGCTACTAATAAACGACTTGCAAGTGTGATCACAAAATTTGGGTTAACTGGTACTCCTGGCCACCCGATATTTACAACCAAAGGTCTTATATCTCTTGGCAACGTTAATGTAACCGACAAGGTGTATACATGGAACCAGCAACGATTCATTACAGAGATAAAGCCTATAGGCGATATCCAGAATCTAAACACAAACATTTACGATCATATTTCTGGCATCACGGGGCTTGGAAAAAACCTCCCGTCGCATTACATAGGCAAATATGGATCGACAATAACGGAAGTATACCTGATGGGTTCGTTGTCCACCATAAAGACGGGAATCGATTCAATAATGAACTATCTAATCTCGAAATCACCACCAGTCAAAAACATGGATCATTACACCAGACACCGGAACTGCGATCACAATCAAGAGATAACCTCAAAAAGAATTATCCTAAAATACGTGAAACTTTGCAGAATGGATATTGGAAGAGTGAACAATTGCGGGAACAGGGGAAAAATAATATTAAATATATCCAAAATGCAAAAAAACATAAACATGTTTGTGTCGTATGTAATCAAGAATATTACAGCCAAAGAGTTAAAAAAACCAAATTTTGCTCAAAAGAATGTTATAAGAAATACCTTAGATTGTCCGGTAAAAACGCAGAATACAGCAGACAACACCGCCTTAAAAATGGTTTATAATATTCAGGTTGACGATGTACCGGAATATTTTGCTAATTCTATATTAGTTCATAATTGTGTGATTGCGTTATCTTTGGCAACGTACGGCGCATTATTACCCATCAAAGCAGTTCCTCTTATCCCGATAATTGACTTCTC
>JBDROU010000026.1:0-29224 GCA_043809745.1 bacterium | reverse complement strand
TAATTGATTTCTTTGGCTAAAATGCTTATTTGCTGTTTAGCTTTACTCAATTGATTAATATGGTTCTTCATATGTATGTAATTATAGTATATTACATACATATTTGCAATAGGGGGTTTGCAAATGCAGGGATGCACCCATTTTAATTGTTTGAATGGCAAAAAATTGGTAAATTATATAGAATGTATAGCAATGTATTATAGCATTAGGGCTAATAATATATTATTATTTAAGTAGGTATTACGTAAAAGGCTAGCGATTATGATAGGAACTAGCAATAAAGATATTGCAACCATAAAAGAATTAATACGTCCGTATAAGAGTTTTTTTCTTATTGGATGCGGGGATTGCGCTACTGTCTGCAAGACAGGTGGGGAAGATCAGGTCAAGCAGTTCAGTGGGTATTTAGAGAAAGACGGAAAAAAGGTTAACGGTTGGGCTGTGTTGGAGGAAGCTTGCGATCTAAGATTAGCGAAAAAGCTTTTTAGAGAGCAGGAATCAGCAATAAATAAGAGTGAAGCCATACTAGTTTTTTCTTGCGGGTCGGGGGTACAAACAGTAGCTGAAATTACCGAGAAAAAGGTATTGCCTATGCTGGATTCACTATTTGCAGGCGGGATTGAAAATCTTTCCAATTTCAGAGAACTCTGTTCAGTATGCGGCGACTGTATGCTGGACATAACCGCAGGGATATGCCCGGTAACCAGATGTCCCAAGGGATTGGTTAATGGGCCATGTGGAGGGTCTAATGAAGGGAAATGCGAAGAAAACACAGAGCTTGATTGTGCATGGTATTTGATTTATTCCCGATTAAAGCAGAGAGATGAGATTGGCGGACTAAGAAAACTGCGGAAAATCAAGAATAACAGGGCTAACTCCAAGCCGCATAAAATAAAGCTGCAGAAAAAGTAGTGTTATGGATATTGAAGAGTCTTTAAGAAAAAAAATATTTACGGTAACAGCGGAATTAGCACCCGTTAAAGGGACAGATCTTTCTTATGTTGTAAGTGAAGCGGTTAAGATTAAAGACAAGATTCACGGAATCAATATTACCGATAATCAAAGGGCAATTATGAGGTCTTCCCCGCTTGCCTTGAGCAGATTATTGGTTGAAAAAGGAATTAGCCCGATATGCCAGCTTACTTGCAGAGATAGAAACAGGTTGGCTTTGCAGTCTGATCTGCTTGCTTTATCCATTTTAGGAGTGAAAAATATTTTGATGCTTACGGGAGATACAATTTCTTCCGGAGACCATCCGCAGGCAAAAGCTGTTTTTGATCTGGATGCGATAACCCTTATTGCAACAGCTAAAACTTTGATTAGCGGGAAAGATCTTGCCGGTAAGGATCTGATAGGCAAACCGAATTTTTTTATTGGTGCTGCTGTAAACCCGGGCGCTGAACCGAAAGAACTGCAGGTGCTTCAAACTGTAAGAAAGATTGAAGCCGGCGCGGAATTTTTTCAAACGCAGTTAATTTTCGATAAACAAGTGCTGGAAGAGTTTATAAATTTGTTTGAAAAAGAATATATTTCTGCGGAAAAGTTGAATTTATTGGCGGGTATATTCCCGTTAAAAAGCTCTAAGCAAGCGCGATTTTTTAATTCAAAAATTCCAGGAGTGAAAATACCAGATTTTATAGTAGAAAGATTGGAAAGTTCAGCTGATCCGGAGTCGGAAGGTATTGAGATAGCATGGGAGCTAATCAAATCATTAAGGCCTTTTATAAGAGGCGTGCATTTAATGACAATGGGTAATAATCGAGCATTAGAAAAATTAATTGATAGAATAAATTTAGAAATAATCAAACCAAATGTATCAGGCTAATAATCCGCAAGAATATGAGGATCTGGGTTACCAGTTTTGGAGAAAGGGCAATATGGAAGAGGCCCTTAAAATATTCCGCGAAGCTGTGAATCGGTTCCCTGATAACTTAAACTTAAATCTCTGTTTAGGTTTTTGTTATATCGACATGGATGAATATGTTGATGCTAGACGTATTTTCGAAAGCATATTAAATCATTACCGGGGTAATGCAGATGCTTTGATGGGGATGGGTAAGATCTTTCTTACAATGTCAAAATTTGAGGAAGCAGAGATGTATTTCAGGCAGATATTAGAGGCAAATCCCGAGAATGAGATGTTATATTTAGAGATTGCGCGCGGATATTATGAAGTAAATTGTCCTGAGGATGCGCTTGGGTATTATAAGGGGGCGCTCTCTATAAATCCGGAAAGCGAAGAGGGTCTGTTTGGTCTGGGGGTGTGCTATCATATACTCGCCAGGATTGATTCAGCAAAATTTTATATAAATAAAGCGCTGGAAATAGAAAATGGCAGTTTCCGCGATGAAGCACTGTGTTATTATGGGCATCTTATGTACGATGAGGAACGTTTTGATGAAGCTTTAAAATGTTTTGAACAGGTACCTTTGGAGAGACTAAATGATATAACGAGTCTAAACAGGATGTTAGAAATATATAAAGAAGATAAAGGCGAAAGTGATGATAGGTTGACCCTTATCCATGCCAAAATCGCTTCACTGGAAAGGATAAACAAAAGAAGAAATCCTCTTTATAATATTAAAGTGAAAGCTCAAACACACAAGTCTCCAGAAGTTTTCTTTCGCTGCAGGCAAAAGGAGCTGAATGATTCTGATAGCTTTACTTGCGGGGAATGTCCTCATAAATATAAACGTACTCAACAAAGAAGAATTGTTATACAAAATAAGCTGGTTGGTTTTTGGATGAGCTGTGATTTGACTTCTGATGAACTTCAAAAAATGGAATTTGGAGATGATCCCGGAAAAGGTCGATACATTAAAAAAGTTAAGTTTTAAACTAAGGAGAAAAAATAATGAACAATATTCTAAAGTTATTTGGCGTAACATTAGTTATTTTCTGCTGGGCTTGTCAGCCTCAAAAAGAGTCAGTCCCGCAAAGTGCAGGCAGTAGTAAGGTTGTTGTTTTAAACGGGAAGAACTTTAAACAAAATGTATTAGAGACTAAAGGAACTGTATTAGTTGATTTCTACGCAGATTGGTGTCCACCTTGCAGAATGCAAAAGCCAATAATAGAAGAGTTGGCCGAAGAATTGGAAGGAAAAGTTATAATAGCGAATGTAAATGTAGACAATAATCAGGATTTGGCAGCTCAATATCAGGTTAGAAGTATTCCTACATTAATAATTTATAATGATGGAAAACTTGAAAAAAAATTAATGGGTTACCATGAAAAAGAGCAGCTGAGAGAATACTTGAGTCCTTACATTAAATAATGTTCTTAATAATTTCTACTACAGTCATTGTATTAACCATAATTATCTTCTTTTGGGTTATAGGTAAGCTGCGTGAGTTTGAATATGATGAGTCTGAAGAAGAAACTTCAAGCGGTTTGTTCACGTCACCTGATGTAAAAGGTTGGACAGCCGAACAGGCAGATCCTCAGCATTATAAAATCCAGACACTTCAAAAAAGAATAAATAATCTAGAATCCCAGATCAGCGCTTTCAATAATGTATTTAATAGCTGGAAATCCGAAAAAGAAAAGTTAGCTGAACAAATCGAGCTATCCGGAATTAAACAAGAGATGCAGCAATTTGGTCGAGGAACAGCGAGTTTGGTTAAATTTATAAATGATCAAAGAGAAAATTCAATGAAGGTTTTTAGTGAATATGAAAATATGAAGGATTTAGTTGCTGATGTAACCAATAATCAGCTTAGTGTATTGCCAACACAGATACAACCGCTGATTGCGGAATATCAACATGTTAATGAGACAGTAACAGCTGCTCAAGAACGTTTTGTTTTAAGGCTTAAGGAAAAAGATGAGGCCTTTAATATCTTGCTGCAAAGGTATAAGGGGTTTGCAAAAGAGCAAAATGTTGAATTGTCGGACGGCAATCAAGCGCTAAATAATTTGAAATCAGAACTAAGAACCGGATTACAGCAGTTAAATAAAACAATAAGTGAGTACGTATCTTTTTCTTCCGAGCAAATTAGTAAGTATAACAATGAAATAAATTCCATTAAAGATAAGAAAGTGGATTTTGTGAATTTGCTTGAGAATGATCGTGAGAGCGGACGCGAACGAATCGGTGATTTAAGGCAAGTTTTGAACAATGAAATAGAGTTGTTAAAACAAGGACTTAGAAATCAAGAATCGCAGAATGAACTTTTATTAGATAGAAAAGAAGAGGAAATATTTGAACTAAATGCTCAAATTATTGAGGCAGATTCAAAATTGCAGGGAAGAAGAAATCAGTTTCAAAAAACAACAGAAATATTTAAACGGCGCGTAAATTATAAAATGAGATTAGCCGAAGAAAGGCATAAAGCCTTAGAAGAAGAACAGAATGAAATAATAAGCATAAAAAAGCAAGATTTTGAGAAACTCAGCGAAGAACTAAACAATGCTGAGCGAAAATTAAGAGAGGAAGTTAACAAAGAACTGAATGCTTACAAAGAGGAAGAAAAAAGTTTGCTGAAGGCAAGGGATGAGTATCAAAATCGCTTGGTTGCTGACAGGGATAATTTTCAAAAGCGAAATGCAGATTACGAGACAGAGGTTTCTTATTTAAGACAGAGGATAATAAATACTGAACGCGAGTGGGAAGAAGAAAGTTCTCTTAAAAGGCAGGAATTTGATAAAGAAAAAAAGATGCTCCTTAATCAACTCAAAAATTTGAGTGACAATATTGAGAAGGAGCAGCATAAGAAGCAGGAGTTGGTTGAAAGATTGCAGAACGAATTAAAAAATGTTAGTCAGGAAAGTTCAAATACGCTCGGGCAATTAAAGGATGAGTTAGGGGTCAAGGAAGAGAGTTTTGCAAAATCCAAGGAATCGCTGTTGGCTCAAATAGATGAGCTTACAAAGTCATTAGAGATTGAACAAATAAATGAAAATGAACTTTCCAACATGCATGCGGCTGAGCTGGATTCACTGAAAGAAAAGTATGATGAGTTGTCTAAGAGAAATGAAAGAGCAAGAAGCGAGTTGAAACAGGATATTGTTCAGCAAAAAGAGAATTTGGAAATTGAGTTAAAAGAGCTGCAAAAGACGTTAGATGTTGAGATGAATATTGCATCAGCCGAGAAAAAAGCGTTAAGCCACAAGCTGGAAAATCTAATAATGGAAAACAATCAAAAGCAAAAAGATATTAAAGGTGTGCTCTCTAAAAAAGAAAACGAGTATAAAGTAATAAACACTGAGCTTAAAAATGAGATAGGTAGAATACAAGGTGAAATTGCAAAGAAACAGCAGCTTGTTGAGAAGGCAAAAATTGATGCGGAAAATGAAATAAGGAAGCTGCAGAAAAGTATTAGTTTGAATGAAAGTGAATTTAGAGAGATAAGCAATATGAATGAGACAAATTTGAGGCGCGCGCTCCAGCCAATTCAGAAGCATATTTTAAATTTAAAATTAAAGATTGATGAGTATAAGAAAACGTCAGCTTCCGAACTTAAATCAAAAAATGAGGAAATTCAGACGCTGAAAGTAAGGCTGGCATTAAGGGACGAGTTATTGGATAAAGATTTGCAGAAAAAAGAAGAGAACCTTTCCAGGATTACGCAAAGATTGCAAATTTATCTTGATCAAGTTAGGGACCGGGCACGCATGCAGTCTAAGGAAGGTGAAGATCTTCTAAAGCCGTTTTTGTTGAAAGTGCAGCATCTTAAAAAACAGCAGGATTTCCTAAAAGATAGAGTTGAAAAAGCAAAGGTAAAACAATCCGTATTTAAAAGCAAGTTCAGCACTATGGAAAAAGAAATAAATATATTAGAGAAAAATCCTCCCGGTGATTTTTTTCAGCTTGAAAGACTCGTAAAGCTTAAGGAGAAGGAGATAGGTATGTTAAACAGAGAATTAATACAGCGAGAAACATCGCTAAGCGAAGAGGCTTCTATCGCAGGTTCTTCTTTTGTTGAAAATTCTGATTTTGTAAAGCAAATCGAGAAAAATGTATTAGCCAATCAGGACAAGGAAAACAAGTAATGATGTATGTTATAGACGGATATAATGTCATCTATAGGCTAAAGTTTAATGAACAGGGGAATAATAACTTAAAAAAAGCGCGGGAAAAGTTAATCAGCTTTGTTGAAACATATTGTTTAAAAAGTAAAAAGAATATTTCCGCGGTGTTGGTATTTGATAGTTCTGGTGAATACAGTTTGCCTAATATAATAGCAAAATTGAGTAACTTTAGGATTGTATTTGCTCGAGGGAAGAGTGCTGATGTTTGGATTAGAGAATTTATAACAAAAGTGAAAAGAAAGAAGGAAGTGACAGTTGTTTCAGATGATAAAAAAGATATTAAATCATATGTTAAATCAGAGGGTTGCAGAGTGCTCAGCGTTCAGGAGTTCAAAGCGCGATTTGATAAGGTAATCCCAAAACGCAGTTTACAAGTGGAGATTTCGGAGAAGAGGTTAGATCCAAATGTTGCTCAAAAGATTAATCAAGAAGTATATAAAGCGTTTTTTAACACTAAAAAAGATTAAAAGAAAAGTCGCTTCTATAGATTCTAAAAAAGCAGTCATGGCTGTGGGATTTTTAGGAGTTGTCATTTTAGTATATGTTTTTTTAGGGTATTTGCTTAAATCTGAAGTAAAAGAGGAACAACCATTGGAAATAATCTATGAGGGTGAGATTAAAAGAGGGGATACAATTTATGATCTGTTAAAGAATTATCAGATAGATGAAAAGGCATTTTTAGTTATAAAAAAGGAACTTAAAAATATCGATTATAATCCTTCCAGAATAAAACCCGGTGATTCGTTTACAATTGCGTGTTCAACGACAGGTTGTTTGCTATCATTTAAGGTTAATTATAACCCAGCTTTTGAACCATTTAATTATGCTGAAGTTAAGCTTTCGACTTCCGGTGTATATGAGGCATTTAAGGGAAAGATAGAGACCATTAAACGAATACAGGGTGTTGAAGGAAAAATTAATAGTTCTTTATGGAACTCAATGGTGAAAAACCAGGGGCTTTCACATGATATTTTCCAAGCATTCGTATTAGCATTTCAGTGGGATATTGATTTTAATACAGAGCAGAGGGTTGGTGATAGTTATAGAGTTATATGGGAACGTGAAATTGGCAAAAATGGCGTAATGAAAGAAGGGACTATTTTAGCAGCAGAATATAGCGGAAAAGAAACGGGTAAGGTTCTGGGTATTTACTTCAAGACGAAGGATGGGAAGGGCGGTTATTATGATATAAATGGCAAATCTAAACGCAGAAATTTCTTAAAAGCCCCGCTGAATTATGCGCGAATTAGCTCATATTTCACTAATAGAAGGTTTCATCCGATCTTAAAATATTATCGGCCTCATAGAGGAATCGATTATGCGGCACCAAGAGGTACACCTGTTCAAAGCGTAGCAGATGGTAAGGTTATACATGCTGGTTGGAAGGGTGAATCTGGCAAAGCAGTTATTATTAAGCATAATTCTGTTTACACAACAGCTTATGGGCATCTTTCGATTATAAAAAATGGGATAAAAGTCGGAGTGCATGTAAATCAGGGGCAGGAGATCGGCTATGTAGGTTCAACAGGGCTTGCAACCGGGCCGCATCTGGACTTCAGAATTAAGGTTAATGAAAAACTCATGAATTATTTAACATTAAAATTTCCTCCTGCAGAGAGCGTTAAAGAGGAGGGAATGGAGGAGTTCAAAGAACAAAAACGCCGCATTTTACGGTACATTTCTGAATTGGATCAATCAAGAAATGAGAATGATATCATTAGTTTAGAAGACATATCTTCCGGTCAATTAGAAATTACTGCAAACTAAATTTGTAATTGGGGCATTAAATAAGTGTTTACAAATTTGGTGGTAATATTATAGTATTTGATTGTTGGAATTAACAAAAAATGATTACTTATTAGTCTCAAATGAAGATTAAGAAGTCTACGTTAAAAATTATACAGGGGGATATCGCAGAATTCGAGGCTGATGCGGTGTTTTGTCCGGATACTTATGCAATATCTATGTCATCGGGGTTGTCTCAGGTAATTCGAGCTAAAGAAGGCGAAGAAATATTTGAATCAACTAGAGAACATATTCCTGTTGAGAAAGGTGGCATAATATACAGTGCTGTAAAAAAACTCAAAGTATCATATGTTATTTGGGGCGCGGTTATAGATCCAGATAGTGAGATTAATAGAGATGAAGTTCAAAAGGCGATTAATTCCGCGATGGAGTTATGTGTTACTCTGTCATTAAAAAGTATTGCTTTCCCAATGATTACATCCCCATTGGCATTTATACCTTATGATACTTTTGCTCGGTTAATACTGGAATCAATTTTTGATTTCTTGCTTGCGCATGAGGAGTATTCGTTGAACGTAAATTTTGTATTATTTAATGAGGAAGCGTATAATAAGGTTAAATCACATTTAGATATTATTAGACAGGAGTATTTTATATAAAATGAAAAAACTTAAACTTGGTCTTCCAAAAGGCAGTCTTCAAGAATCGACATTTGAAATCTTTAAAAAAGCCGGTATCCGGTTATTCACTGGGGAGAGGTCTTACTTTCCTGTTTGTGATGATGATGAACTTGATATAATGTTAATCCGTTCTCAAGAAATCCCTAGATATGTTGAGGATGGTGTATTAGATGCAGGCCTCACAGGTTATGATTGGATATGTGAGTGTAATGTGAAGGTTAAGGAGATTACGGAACTAATCTATGCGAAAAGCGGTTATAGGCCGGTCCGCTGGGTGGTTGCTGTTCCAATTGATTCTTCAATAAAATCTGTAAAGGACTTAAAAGGCAAGAAGATAGCTACAGAATTAGTAAATGTTGTAAAGAGGTACTTAAAAGCTAAAAGAATAGATGCAGATGTGGAATTTTCCTGGGGTGCAACAGAAGCTAAAACACCATATTTGGTTGATGCTATAGTGGAATTAACTGAAACTGGGGGGTCCCTCAGGGCAAATAAATTAAGAATTGTAGATGAGGTTCTCGTTTCTACTACAAGGTTTATTGCAAATAAGAAAATATGGGAAAAAGATGTATGGAAAAGAAAGAAACTGGAAAATTTATCGGTCTTGCTTCAAGGTGCTTTGCGTGCTGAAGGTATGGTTGGATTGAAAATGAATATAAAAGAAGCTACACTTAGTAATATTATGAATGTGCTGCCTGCATTGAAAAGACCAACAATAGCCAGATTAACTTTACCTGGCTGGGTTGCTATTGAAGTTATAATAGAAGAGAAAATTGTAAAAAGGGTTATTCCTGAGTTGAAACGTTTAGGTGCGGAAGGAATTATTGAGTACCCATTGAATAAGATTATTCTATAGAATTGCCCAAGTCATAGCTTACTTTAGCAAAAAACAACTAGATTGTACTGACTAAATGTTGTTTTTAATCTGAAGGCTACACAGTATTTTATATAAACAATTTAATGTTATTTCTATGAAACCAACAGTAAGAACACGCTTTGCCCCAAGCCCAACAGGTCACCTGCATATAGGTGGCGTAAGAACTGCCATTTTTAATTGGTTATATGCTAGAAAAACCGGTGGAAAATTCATATTGAGAATAGAAGATACAGATGAAAACCGTTCTACGCCGGAATCTATGAAAACACTTATTAATGGGCTTAAATGGTTAGAACTGAATTGGGATGAAGGCGCATATCTGGATGAGAATGATAAACTTATTTCAAAGGGTGATAAAGGACCATATTACCAGATGCACAGGCTTGATATCTATAAAAAAAGCGCCGAAGAGCTTCTGGATAAAGGGAGCGCCTACCGTTGTTTTTGTTCGAGTGCTGCTCTTGAAGAGATGCGCAAAGAAGCATTAGAAAAGAAAGCATCAGTGCAATATGATAGAAGATGCAGAAATCTTTCCAGTCAAGAGGTAAAAAAATTAACTAATGAAGGTAAAGAGTTCGTAGTAAGGTTTAAGATGCCTTCTGATGGTTTGGTGGAGTTTAACGATGTTGTTAGAAATAATATTTCTTTCGAAAATAACCTATTGGATGACTTTATCATGCTTAAAGCATCTGGGGTTCCAACCTATAATTTTGCAGTAGCGGTTGATGATCATTTTATGGAGATTACTCATGTTATAAGGGGTGATGATCATCTTTCAAACACGCCGAAACAGATTCATATCTATAAAGCTTTTGGATGGGATATTCCTATCTTTGCTCATTTGTCTATGATACTTGGTTCTGATGGATCAAGGCTTTCCAAGAGACATGGAGCAACATCAATTGAGCAGTATAAAGATTCTGGATATTTACCCCAGGCAATGGTGAATTATCTTTCACTCTTAGGTTGGTCCACAGAAGACAGCCAGCAGTTGTTCGAGTTAACGGAACTAATTGAAAAATTTTCAATTGAGAGATGTTCTAAAAGCGCAGGTATTTTTGATCAACAAAAGCTTTTGTGGATGAATGGCGAATATATGAGGAAACTTTCGGTCGATAGACTTGTATTACTGGCCCAACCATGGATTTCAAAATTAGAAGTAGACAAATTTAGCAATGAGTTTATAACGAAAATAATTGCGGTTGAACAAGAAAAATATAAAACTTTAGCTGATATCCCAAAAATGGTAGATATTTTTATAAATGATAAGGTTGTGTATGATGAGCAAGCAGTTAATAAATATCTAACTTCGGACTCAAAGGAATTATTAAGTAAATTATTAGAGTTATTTTTCAAGCTCGATGAATTTACAAAAGAAACGCTGGAAAAAATATTAAGGGATTTCGCAGGGGCCAATAACTTAAAAACTTCTAAGATATTTCATCCTGTCAGGGTCGCGGTATCAGGGAGGATGCAGGGTCCTGGTTTGTTTGATTTGCTTATATTACTTGGGAAAGACAAAGTTTGTCAGAGAATAGAAAATGTTATTAATAAGCGAGAGGTGAGAAATGGTTGATAATGCACAGCAAAAAGATATTGATCATCATTTAAATAATCTTGTATTTTCGTTGTATAATTTTGCAAAAGCTCAGCAAAAAAAAGCTGAAAATAACGATAGTAAGGAAGAGAATCCTAGCGGTACAATAATCCCTTTAGAGATTCTAAAGATGTTGAAGCGGAAGATCGGCAAGAATCTAACAAAAGATGAAGACAGGCTGTTTTCTATTATGATAAATGATCTTGAAGGTAAACCTAAGAAAAGCGATGAGAAAATCGAACAAATTTCTATAATTGAACAACAGGCAGAGTTGCTTAAAAATCCGGAAACAAGACCTTACAAATTTAGCAGTATTGTTGAAAGCGCGTTTTCCATGGTTCGTATAAACAAGACAATAATTCAAGTTATGCTTGGCGATTTGACAGTTCATCCTGTAGAGGCTATAGTAAGTCCTGATACTACAGAATTATGGATGGAACAGGGGGTAGCATCTGTTATCAGATTGAAGGGCGGTGATTCAATAAGAAAAGAGGCCAGAAAAGCAGGTGCAATAAATCTTGGTGGTGTGCTTGTAACAGAAGCCGGGGAACTTACCCAGCGCTATATTTTTCATACTGCGATCATGCCTCCTGAAAAGGAAACTAAGCCAGAATATATACGATTAGCTTTAGAAAATATATTTCTTACTTCAGAAGATAAAAAGATTAAATCAATAGCGATACCTTCAATAGGTATTGCATCCAGCAAAATACCGTACGATGTTATATCGAAAATTATGGTACAACATATTTTCAGCTATTTTCTTTCGAAAAGCATTACTTCTATTAATTTAATAGTAATTTCTTTATTTAATAGACAAGCTTATGATAAATTTATAATTCAGTTTAAAGACGTGGCCAAGTTGAATTCTTTGGCAGTAGAAGATTATAGTTAGAAATTGCAGTCAATAATAAATTTTAATTGTGCTTAAAATGAAACAAGCTGCAGTCAATAATACCAGAGTAATTATTCAATCAGGTGATGTTGCTAAGCTTGTGGTTGATGCTATTGTAAGCCCCGACTCAGCTGACTTTTTTATGAGCAAAGGACCTGCAAGAGCTATTTACAAGATTTCGGGTGTGCATGTAAGAAAAGAACTTACAATTGATAGACCGGTTAAAGTTGGAGATGTAGTTGTTACTTCCGCAGGTAACCTTCCTGCTAAAAATATCATACATGCAGCAATAATGGAGCCGGATGCGCAGGAGTTAAATCATCAAAGTGTCTCAAAAGCTATAAATAATTCTTTTATAGAAGCGGAAAAGCAAAAATTTGAAAGTATCGGATTGCCAGTCTTTTCAATTTCCACTTCTTTGTTCCCATATGAGGTTTGCGCAAAACTTATGATCAGCGATATATTTTCATATTTCACTACGAAAGAAAGCTCAATTAAGCTTGTAACAATTGCAGTTTATGAGGAAGAAGCATACAATATTTTTGCAAATGTATTTACTTCCATAAGAGAAATTTATAAAATCTAGAACAACTAAATAAGTATTTTTAACTTGCCCGGTGGTGTAATTGGTAACACGTCGCTCTCTGGAAGCGAAGTCTCCTGGTTCGAGCCCAGGCCGGGCAGGAAACCAATTCTCAGAGAGAATTGGTTTCTCCTGAGCGAGCGAAGCGAGTCGAAGGGATTACCGAAATATGGCCGTTAAGCAGTTGACGTTACGTGCAAGTCAAAACCAACCACAACTTAAACCCAATCCGACATGGTACGTCTACATAGCCGAATGCAATAACAAAACCCTCTATACCGGCATAACCACCGACCTTTCCCGACGAGAAAAAACACATAAGCAAGGCAAAGGCGGCTACTACACCAGATCCTTTGGAGTAAGCAGAATTCTCCACACCGAAGAACATCCTACCCGCTCAGCGGCCCAACAACGCGAATACCAAATCAAAGGATGGTCCAGAAAGAAGAAATTCGCGCTCATCAATAATGACATGGAAGGCTTAAAGAAGCGTCCATAGCATCAAGCCGAAATCTGAGCCTGATCCCTCTCGTTATCTCTGTTTTTGCATATAGCCTAGCAGCCGTATTTCAGAGCAAAAATCGCCGATATCCTCGATTTTTGTTGTTCCCGATAGTGCTGTAAACTCAAAATGGAGGTTCATCAGGTATTTTTCAGAATAGTATCTCTGTTTGTTCCAGAGAGGGTAGGTATAATGATATTCTAAAAAGCGCTTTTTCACTTTTTTAGAGATTATACCGTGAAACAGTAATCCGGCTTAAATTCGCTATTCTCCTGCATGCCAGAATTTGTAACATAACCACGAGGATTGCAGATAACAGTTGTCTTTCCTATTTTGTAGCAGAAGCTGTTATGGGTATGCCCATGAATCCACAGACGAGGTTGATACCTTTTGATAAGATCATCCAGGTTTGATGAGAATCCGGCACTTATAATATCTGAACGATATTTCTGAGGAACCGATTGAAATGAAGGAGCATGATGCGTTACAACAATAGTCCGATCAGGATCACTTTTCTCAAGAAACTTCTTAAGCTGTGTAAGTGTCGCAGAATGATAGGTTATAGTATCCCCCGGCGTAAGTCTGCGATACGTTTTGCTTAGCCGGATTACCTGGTAGTCGTTCATGGCATCACGAACAGCGATAGTAGCATCTTGTTTATTTCCAAATAGTGCCATGTCAGTCCACAATGTGCAGCCGAAGAAGGTATATCCATCGAGTTCAAACGTATCGCTTTCAAGGATATGCACAGTTGATCCCTTTGTTGCTTCTTTGAGTTTGTCTATAAGACCAGGAAATTTGTCACCGTAGAATTCGTGATTCCCCATCACATAAATGACGGGTACCTGGGATTTCTGGTCAAGTATCCAACGCGTCCCTTTGTCCTTAATGTGAATGTCGCCAGCAAGCACAATAATATCTGCCCAATATCAGGCAATGAAAAATTTCCAAATTCAATATGAAGGTCACATAGAATGTGAATTTTCATGAGCAGTTCCTTGAATCGTAAAAATCGATCCTACTTCTGAAACGAAACTCGGAATTGCATGTATGTAATACTTACAAAAATTGTAATGATTAAGCATGCGATTCCTGTTAATCACTTTTTTATGTGCTTAGTTACTCAGAAATTTTGTGCAATGATTTCATAAGAAAAGACTCAATTTCTCCTACTAAAACTGACAACTTGGCAGGGGCATGCTTGATATCAGATTTTTTCAAGAATGCCTTCCAAAGTGCTTGTCGATCTGATTGGTCATCATAAAACTCCTTGGAAAAAAGTGGTTTTTCGCTCGATAGAGAAATCTCGCGATGGTGAAATGTTCGCTTGAGTGCTTCAGCAAGGGCTGAGCTATCTATTGTGAATTGACGCATAAGTGTCCAAATATCATAAAAATCCTTCATGCGACTATTAAGCTGTCCATGCTGAATCATCGCATGGAATTTCTCGCTTATAACGCTTTCTATGGTATATCCGCTTAGTTTGGGAGCAGGAAGATCTAGAATTGAAGGATATTCGATTGTTCGTGGTTTCGGATACACGGGATCTCCAAAACCTATATCCACCTGCAATGGTATGCGCGAGCGATCCAAATAACCGATAAGCTTCACACGGATGCCTTCGTATTCAGACTCTTCTTTTATTCTACTGGTTCGTACGGAATCCGTATCAAATATGATGCCATCGGCAGGAACTTCTACAGTGCTAATTTCTTTAATAACCTTCTCAATATAATTCATAACATTGCTTAAGTATACCAGAAAATCAATATCAAGTGTTGTGCGTCTGTTTGGCACATGCCATACATTGAACATAAGTGCGCCTTTTAAGATGAACTTATCCGCATACGATGAACGACTTAAGCGATAGAGAAACCGCTCCATACCGTAATATTGTAGAACTTCTGCGAATATGCGGTGAGATTTTTCAGCTTCATTTTTCAACCTCATCTTTATCGATTCAGGAAGATTTTTAATATTCTTATTCATAGCATCATTTCAATAAGCGGTTGGATGATGGTGTGTACTCTACAAATACGAGCATAATGCATGATTTCCTGAGGTTTAATTTTCTTTTCAGAAGTTCCAATCTTTAGCGCCTCACGAGCAATATCAATACCGATTCTATTGCGAAATTTGAAACAGTCTGCAATCGTCTTAGCAAGGCAGTACACTTTAATAGAATGTTTTTCAATAGCATGGTTTTCAGCACCAGATTCCCACGCTTGCTGAGAGAACCAATAGAACTGCGTAGGAGGATAATTGATTTTAGGTGCACGCGCTCCCTTGGGAATTGCGAGTTCAACCTTGTGAGGTATTTCAGTTGTTGCCTCATGAAAATGAAGTGCGGATATTAGGCATATGGTGCCTTTAGGTGCTTGGAGTGATGCCGCAACAAGATCTGGATGGGTAGAGGGAAAGTAACCGGCCAGCTGATAGAGGCCTTGTGCTATCTTTGTGACGGTACCGGTTTTTTCAAGACATTTTATTGTATCAATATGAAATCCTGAATTAAGCATTTCTGAAGTATGTGCAACACCTCCACGCTGTTTTATATAGGTTATGAGCGCTTGTGATCTTTGACTCATATGATTGAAAGCCTCGTAAGAAACGTAATTAACGCCTATACTTATACACAAGTATAGGCATTTTTTATGATTATGTCAAGCCATAAAAAAGACTCATAGTACTACTTGGCACGGAATATGATCATATGGAGTGGCTTTCTCTGGACGCGAAGTCTCCTAGTTCGAGCCCAGGCCGGGCAGGAAACCAATTCTCAGAGAGAATTGGTTTCTCCTGAGCGAGCGAAGCGAGTCGAAGGAGCGGTGTTAGGTTTTAAGTCGTTGAAGTTAAGCCGTTTTTAGCCGTTGTTTTAATTTATGGTCAAAAACACTCCATGGTACGTCTACATAGCCAAGTGTAAAAATAAGACTTTATATACAGGCATAACCACCGATGTTTTACGACGACAAACCGAACACAAGCAAGGCAAAGGCGGAGCCTACACCCGCTCTTTCAGAGTAACTAAAATCCTATACCAAGAAGAACACCCAACCAGATCAGAAGCCCTAAAAAGAGAGTCTCAAATCAAAGGCTGGACAAGAAACAAGAAATACGCCTTAATTTACAACGATCTCAAAGTGCTCAAAGAAGCCTAGAAACAATCCCCCATAATCCCATATTTATCCCTCTCAGACTCTCTGTATTTGCATATAGCAATATGTCCCGGACGCTCACAGGATTCTTTGAATTTGCTGGGATTTTTACTGCTGTAAAATGAAAAATAATTGAAATTTCGGCAATGGGCTTGATCGCCTCTCTCAATTTAGCAAGAGAGGTTTCTAAGAATTGTAGTCCACATTTCCTTTTGTTTCTGCCAGTAAATTTTAAGTTGAATCTTATGAACATGATATGCTGGATGGTTTCTGCTAATCAGCCATAGGAATAAGTCTGATCTAAGTTCAATATTTATATACACGTAAATGAATACCATTAGGAAAAGAATCGAGAGGCCGATATGACGAAGTGTTTTTTTTGCTCAATTTTTAGCACATTCGGTTCTTTAAGAACTTGAATAAAAGGGATGTCTCCTAGTAAGTGGGCATGAATATAGTGATGTTTATCGATGTTTGTGGATGATAATTTCGCTTCACAAAGAAAATAGGGTGCCCCATTCTTAGTAATAACAAAATCGGTTTCTTTACCTTCTCTTGTTCTGAAAAAAAATAAATCATATTTATCCTGCTGAATGTCATTCCACAAATCAATCCGTATTTTTAATTCCAATGCGATATAGTTTTCAAAGCGTGCTGCTTCATTTTGTACTGGCGAAATATCATAGAAATACGCTTTCTTTTCTTTCCTTATGACACGTTTCATTGATTTATGGTATGGTGGTATTTGAAAAAGAACGAAAACAAGCATAAGGTAATTAATATAATTTTTTACTGTATTAAAGTTGAGCTCGAGTTCTTCTTTAAGAGATTTTATTGATAATGGCGAGGAAATTCCTGCTGATAAAAGATAAATCAAATCAATAACTTTTTCCATTTGATGTATACTTGATAGATCACGGAGATCCTCTTTTACGATTTTTTCCATATAGCTCTCGTGCCATTTGCGTGCGAAAAGCGAATTGTTTTTGAGCAAAGGTTCCGGGAATGAACTTAATTTGAGCATTGACTCCATGGCCTTTTGTTCATGCTTCTTGTGTGCGATGGATTTTTCAATATAATCGATTGCATGCTTCTCTGGAAGAACAGTCTCAAGCTTTCGACCACAGAGTTCAGAAAGGAGAAATGGGTTCAGCCGGAAAAGAAAATATCTTCCTGCAAGACTATCCCCTGATCTCTTGAACATATCTAATCGAGCACTTCCGGTTATAATAAAGTTAATCTCTTTTTCGTGAGAATCAAAGAAATCTTTTAGTATATTTTTCCATTTAGGCATTTTATGAATTTCATCGAAACACACCCAATACCTTTTACTAGACTGAGAAGGACTATTGAGTAAATCGTGATGCAGGAAATCATTTTCAAGTCTATAACGGGTTCTAACTTCACGGCGGTCCCAATTATAGTAAAAAGCAGAACAGTTGAGCTTTGCCAAATGAGCTTTTGCAATAGTAGTTTTTCCACACTGGCGTGGTCCAGAGATAAAACGCATTTGTCGTGAGAAGAGTTTAGAAAATGCTGTTGAAGAAATGTAACGATAAATCATAGATGACATTATTACATATAAATGTAAATATGTCAAGACTAAAATACATATACATGTAATATTGACACTTACATGAAGAATATAACAAAGAAAGCGGGCCTAAAGGAGCATTAGAATTCTTTAATCAAAATAAAAGAGCAATGCTGAAAGGAACTAAAGTCCTCTGGGAAAAGAGCAAAACATATTATGACCTTATGGTCATGAGAGAGCAGAATGGTTATATCAGCTTCGAAAGCGAGATGCAAAATGAACCAGTAAATACAAGAGACTGTCACTTCAACTTAGATGAAATAGCCTATTGGGATTACAAATATAGTTCAGAAGAGGAACTGATAAATATAAATAGAGAAAAAATTAAGTTCATTGGAGCATGTGATCCAAGCATGGGTAAAATGAACAAACACGGCGATTATTCAACAATCATCACAGCTGCAATTAACAAATAAGGAACAGTATTTATACTGGATGCAGACATAGAAAAAAGAATGCCTGATAAAACGATTCAAGACATAATAGCACACAACTACAAGCGAAAATACAAAAAATTTGGATTTGAATCTAATCAGTTTCAGGAATTCATGGCAACTGAGCTTGAAAAAAGATCGAGACAATCAGGTAGATATCTAAGTTTGGAGAAGATAAACCATACAACAGATAAACTTGCAAGAATTCAAGCACTACAGCCATACATTAAAAACGGGACAATACAGTTCTCAAAAAGACACAGAACATTATTGGAACAGATGAAATTCTTCCCAAAAGGTAACCATGATGACGGATTAGACGCACTTGAGATGGTATTTAAGCTGTGTCAGGATACACAAAGATGCGGGCCAAGTTTGACTGTATTTGATGGAAGGACTGGAGAAATTATCTCCTCATCGAGCGATTATGATTAAAAATTGTATACTATTAACTCCGAAAAAACTAGTCATTAGTAATTTTGAGCTAAATATCCAACTTTTTATACTATTTAAGAGTTGAATTTGTTAAAATAATAACATATTAGTATGGATTAACTTGATCTATTTGCAATATGGCATAGAAAAATATGATTAAATTTTATATATTCTTACTAACTCTGTTTTTGATCCAATTAAACACAGCTCATCTTCTATCAGGTGATATATGGTACAAATATAATGGCAATAAAGGATATAAAATTGGCTTATCCATAAATGAAGTCATTGTTACTCCAAAAGGTTATAACAGAATAAAGGTTTATAAGAATTCATTTTCTGAATGGATAAGATATATTCCAATCAAAAAAAATAATACCGTAATTCTCGATTATCAAGGAAATTATATTCAAGATAATTTCTATAGTGTCCTGCAAGTCATCAATTTGCCACTATATTTTAATCAAGATCTCGAACAATGTGCAGATTGGGCTTACAGGTTTTGGTATGAATATCAGAAGGAAGTAGGTTATGGCGAAGATCTATGGCTTACTGATTATAATGGAAGGAAAATTAAGTATAGAGAATGGAAAAAGAAGAAACAAAAACCGTCATTGAATTCATTTTTTAAATGGGCTTGTTCATATGCTAATTCGTATTCACAAAAAGTGGGCCTTTATAAAATAGTAGAAAAGGATTTGCGACCTGGTGATCTAATAGTCCAAAATACAACCGGAGGGATTGGGCATACTTCAATAATCTTTGATATATGTGCGAATGGTAATGGTGATAAACTTTATCTTATTGGATTTAGTTTTATGCCAGCACAGGAGTGCCATATAGAAAAAGCACTAGAAGGCTATGGTAAAGAGGGTTGGTTTACACTGGGCGGTTATTATAAATTTCTTGAAGAGAACTTAGATTATGGAAAACCAGTTTTGAGGAGTTTCTTGAATCGGGACACTCTTAATTTGAGCAAAAATCCTATAGAGAACTGGATCAAATATGAACACGCTGTAAGAGATTCTGCAATATCAATAGAAACAGCGTATTTGCAGTTACCTAGTATTATGGAAGGTTTAAGAGAATATTCTAAGAATTGGGATTTCAATTCAGCTAAGAGCTGGAGTATGCCAGTTGAAGGATATGATATTTCTCATTTTGGTGGAGTAAAAGGCAATGGATACAAACCAGATATTCCTTATGGAGTTAGTTCTATAAAGGGATATAGCTTTTTTGATGGGAACCGACACGGAGGTCATCCAGCGCATGACATATTTATTTATGATAAGAATCAAGATTCACTAGATGATAGAACTAGTCAACCTGTTTATGTCTTAGCTATGCTTGATGGAATTGTGATTTCAGTTTTTGAAAGTTGGGAAAACGGCAGCAAATTAAGAGGAGGAAATTATATTTGGTGTTATCACCCTCAGGAAGATACAGTTTCATATTATGCACATCTAGATAAAATAATTGTTAAAGTGGGGCAGTATATTAAGGCAGGTGAACGGCTCGCTACTATAGGGAGAAGTGGTCTCCTTGCGGCTGAAAAGAGATGCCCAACTCACTTGCATTTGATGTGTCTTTGCTATGATGGAAAGGGATTAATACCAAAGAATTATTATTCAAAAGTTGCACATTGAACAATAAGAGAAAATAAACTAAAAATATCACTTGAAGTATTATAAAAAGGGAGGTTAACCATGTTAAGTATCAGAAGATCGGTTGTTATGTTAATGTTCTTATTCTGCATCGGCATTTTTGGTAGTTCAGTTTTTGCACAGGATAATAAAAGAATTACTGAGGTTGACTTAAAAGGAAAAACAATGCAGGAACTATGGCTTATGCGGAATGAAATCTTTGCTAAACATGGTAGACCCTTCAAAACATATGAACTTTTTGCATATTTTATGGGTAAAGGATATAAACCAGATAAAGATTATAACAAAAATAGACTTAGCAAAATCGATTTGAACAATGTAAATGAAATATTGAAAAAAGAGAAGGAACTTCTTAAGAAAAACTTCATAAAAGATGATAATAAGAATACAGCTAATTTTAATAATGTCATAAATAAGTTTCAATTCCCCGAGTTTTCTAGTGAAGAAATAAGAAAGCTACAGGAAAATGGATTTATTGTTACACCTGCAAAATGGAGACAATTATATTCATTATATGAGAATAATGATTATGCGGGAATCGCTAGTTTTATCACAACAGATCCTCTTTTACAGCTTTACCATATATTTTTCGATTACACTTTAAGTAGTCTTGAAGAAGATCAGCTTTTTCCGATAGTGTCTGCTTTTTCAAAAAGGATGATAGAACTATCTAAAAAAATATACAAGGAAACAGATGACACAGATGTTAAAGCGGCTGCTAAGCGAAACATGGCATATTTTTGTGTGCCATACTTTTTCCTTACAGAGGACGACCAAATAATTCCAGAAGATGTAAAAGAATTAGTAAATGAGGAAATAAAGCGATGTAGAGCACATTCAGGTATGCAGGAACCTTATATACTTAATAAAGAACAGAATCCAGAGTATGGATACAAGGTAGATTACTCTCAGTTTGTTCCGAGAGGTCATTATACAAAAAGTGAAAAATTAAAGAAATATTTTATGGCAATGATGTGGTATGGCACCTATGCTTACCATAATGAATATGATATTGAGCTTTTGCAGTCTTTGCTTGTGACTTACCAAATTTTTAATGAATATGCAGGAAAGAAACTTCTAATAAAGTTATGGAAGGAAATGTATGATCCAACGGTACTTTACGTGGGATTATCGGATGATTTGGGGCCTGATGATTTTAACTTGGCCATGGATGAAGTGTTTGGAAAATTAAAAATAAGTGATTCTAGCGAGTATAGTAAATTCAAAGATTCCGAGAAAATGAAAGAAATGAGAAGGGTATTAAACGAATTATATAATAAGAAAGTAAAAATTAAGCAGGATATGACGATTTTTGCTAAGGAGTATGCACCCCAATTTAGACTGATGGGTCAGCGATATATCCCTGATTCAGAGGTAATGCAAAGGCTTGTTGCAACTGGATTAAGAGTATTCCCAAAAGGTTTAGATGTAATGGCTGTTTTTGGAAGTCGATTGGCAAAGGAGTTAATGCTTACTAAATATAAAGACGATTGGAAAGAATGGCCAGAATACCCTAAGGAGCTAGAGAAACTGATAAATGAGTTCAAACTACTGAAACCAGAAGAATGGAAGAAAAATTTATATTATAATTGGTTATGGTGTCTTAAATCTATTATTGAACTCAATCAGAACTATAAATATCCATATTTCATGAACAAAAAAGCCTATCAAGCAAAGAGTTTAAATACCGCACTTGCGAGTTGGACTGAATTGAGACATGATACTATTTTGTATGCAAAACAGAGTTATGGAGCAGAATGCGGAGGTGGTGGGGAGGAAAAGTTGGAATGGGTACCAGATCCTCCAAAAGGTTTTGTAGAGCCAAATATTGAATTTTATAAAAGATTAGAGGAATTACTTGTTTTTAGTAAAGAAGAACTATCAAGCCGTAAGATTATTGATGCCAAAATGAGTAAATTATTCGACCGTTTTACTGAAGTGGTATCATTTCTTAAAGCAGTTTCAGTAAAAGAGCTAGAGAACAAACCTATTTCAATTTCAGAATATGAGCAAATTAGAAGATTTGGATCATTGCTCGAGAATATTACTTGGGCAATAAATGATGCGAATCCTAATGATCATAATGATTCTTTATCTGGAACGAGTATGAGAATACCACTTGTTGCTGATGTGCATACTGCGGGAGATAGAGGGCAGGTTTTAGAGGAAGCTGTTGGGAATGGATTTGAAATTTACACAATAGTTGAAATTAGTGGTAAACTAAAACTAACACGAGGTGCTGTATTTTCATATTATGAATTTAAATGGCCGATGCGTGATAGACTTACTGATGAAAAATGGCAAAAAATATTGGATGAAGGAAAGGAACCTGCGTTGCCAGAATGGATTGACATATTTTTTTCAAATAATGAGAAAAAAGCGCCTCGTCCTGCTTATGTTCCTACTCCTGAACTTAGAAGGAAAATTGGAAAGGAAGCAGGTTGGCAGTATATATATTATGAAACAGGTTCTTAAAATTGCGATTAAGTTTATTCATTATAATATTAATATTTTTCTCCCAAATAAATATTAGCGCAGAAGTAAAATTATGTGCAGTTGGAGATATTTTATTAGATAGGAGTATTAAGGATCATATTATTAAAAATGGGAATGTTGATTATCCTTTTAGGAAAATAAAGAAAGAAGTTATAAAATATGATCTTGCGTTTTGTAATCTCGAGTGTCCGGCATCCAACAATGGTATCCCACTTAACAAAACCTTTTCTTTTCATGCTGAGCCAGAGTATCTAGAAGGACTAAAAAATGCAGGCTTTAATCTAATATCTATTGCAAATAATCACACAATTGACTGGGGTAGAGAAGCCTTTTTAGAAACAAAAATGCATTTAGAAAGGCTTGGATTGTATACAGTCGGAGGCGGTAAAAATAAAAAGGAAGGTTTACAGGCAACTCTTGTAGAGGAAAAAGGATTAAAATTTGCTTTTATTGGATCAATTGATATGCTTCTTGAGGGATTAGCATATCTTGAAGATAGGCCAGCACCGCCTTGGGCTACAAAAGATGAAATAGTTAATGAAATAGAGAGAGTTAAAGCCAAAGTAGATTATATTATTGTTTCATTTCACTGGGGCATTGAATTTAACCATAGTCCAACAATGAATCAAATCGCTCTAGCACATGAGTTAATTGATGCTGGTGCAGATTTAATTTTGGGGCATCATCCACATGTTCTTCAAGCCGTTGAAATATATAATGAGAGATATATTGTCTATAGTCTTGGTAACTTTATCTTCGATCAACATGAATTATATCAAAGACAAACCATGATTTTTAGCTGCAAATTCACAAAAAATAAAATTGGTCCTGCTTCTATGGTGCCTATTTTAATAAATAATTTTATCCCAGAAATAGCAAGAAAAAAGGATGCGAATAAAATAGTCAATAAGCTTGATAAATTATGTAGAGAATTTAACACAAAAATAAAGAATGAAAATAAGAATTATGTTTTTAATGATTTGGCTAATAGAGATGTGTTTGATGTCCCTTTATGCGAAACGAGAGTAGATTCCAATATAATTAAAGTATTTAAAAATAGAATTCAGCTTTTTGATTTTAATCAAGAGGAAATAGATAAGATAGTTTTTGACGATCCGGAAGAATTAAAGGAATGTTGTGTGGCGCAGGAGAATGGGGAACATATTATTTATGGAATTCTGGGGAATAAAGAAGAAACTAGAGGAAAGCATATAGTTATAATTCCTGTTAGTGAAAATGGATTTTTAAAGCAATTAAAGGATAGTCGGATATTAAATCCATGGAAAATTATTCTTGCAGATGTTGATGGGGATGACAAAAAAGAGCTTTGTGTCGGGGTATGGAAAAATACTCGCTATGACTCTATGTATGATAATAGACTTTTCATCTATAATCGAGATGGTCATAATATTTATCCGAAATGGTTAGGTTCAAAATTCCAGAATTCATTCATAGATTTTGACTTCCAAAATGTGAATAATGATAAAGAAAACGAGCTAATTCTATTAGAAAAAGATCAAAATGAAAATAAGAATGTAGTTTCATATAAATGGAATAGCTTTGGCTTTATTGATAGGCATTTAATTAAGAGTAATTACAAGAATAACAATCTTTTTAACTGGAATACAGAAAATAACTAAATTAGGGGAAAAAATGAAATATATTGCATTTAATCCCCCTAAAACTGGTGACGAAAGGGACAAAACAGCCTGTAAAATGGCGGTTCGAGCCTCTTGATTCGCCTAAAACCTCTCTATAAACACCTCTCTAAAGCTTGCTAATATAGGTATATAACTGATAGGATTATGCTATTATAGGGAGAGATACCATTCCGGGTGAACATCCTCCGGGCAGAGGCTTAATGCTCTCTCTTTGAGAGAGCATTAAGCCTCCCTGAGCGAGCGACCGAAGGGAGCGAGTCGAAGGGGCCCGGTACAAAGTAGAGTTAAGCTCCAAGTCGTTGACATAATAGTCGTTGTCTTTAAGGAGTTCCAATGTGGTACGTCTACATAGCCAAATGCAAGAATAAGGCTTTATACACCGGCATAACCACCGACATTCATCGACGACAAACCGAACACAAACAAGGCAAAGGCGGAGCCTACACCCGATCCTTCAGAGTAACCAAAATCCTATACCAAGAAGAGCACCCAACCAGATCAGAAGCCCTAAAAAGAGAGTCCCAGATAAAAGGCTGGACAAGAAATAAGAAATACGCCTTAATTTACAATGATCGAAAGGCGCTCAAATCGAGTTAAAGAAAATCCCTCCTTCGACTCACTTCGTTCGCTCACCCTCTCTGTATTTGCGTATAGCAATAATACCAAATCGCTCACAGCTTTTGCCATTTTTGTTGCTATTTTCACTGCTGTAAAATGAAAATTCTTGGAATTTCTTCAATAGGTTTGTAAACCTCTCTAAAGTCAATGAGAGAGGCCTTTAAGAATGGAATCCCATATTTCCTTTTGCTTCTTCCAGTCAATCTCCAGTGGAATCTTACGAATATGATATTCAGTGAGATGTTTCTTGTTTATGAGCATTATAGGATTATATTGAAAAATATTATATACTTTTACTCGTCTTTATAATATATTAGATAAACTGAAAATGGAATATAATAAGGAGGAATTCTACAATGAAGGAAGAATTTATTAAAGTTTATCAGTTTAAAATAGTACTTGATGACACCAATCCGCCAGTATGGAGAAGAATACAGGTCCCAGAAAATTATAGCTTCTGGGATTTACATGTGGCTATACAAGATTCGATGGGTTGGACTGATTCACATCTTCATGAGTTCATAATGAAGAACTTAAACGGAAAACAGGTTAACCTTGGAATTCCTGATGAAGAGTATGATGATCATTCAGATAGATTTATGTCGGGATGGGAGTATTATATTTCAGACTATTTTTCTATTAAAAATAAAAGAGCCTTATATGTATATGATTTTGGTGATGGTTGGGAGCACACAATAATTCTGGAGAAGCTATTAATACGTGAAAAGGGCAAAGACTATCCAATATGTATTGATGGAGAACGAGCATGTCCGCCTGAAGATTGTGGGAGTATCCCTGGATATGAAGATATCTGTGCAGGTACACATGAATTCCAAGAAGAATACGATAATGAAGGCTACGATCCGAAAAAATTCGATGTTAATGAAGTGGTATTCGATGATCCAAAAGAAAGGTTAGATCGTTTGTTTGATGAGGCTGGAATAATCTAATTTATTACTTAAATAATGAAAGATATTCCTTCATCTTGAAGAGTCGATTTCTTGAGTGGCCAGTAAGTTCCTTCAAAATCCCGACCTTTTCGAAATCAGCAACCATGCGCGCTGCAGCGGCAAATCCCATCTCGAGATGTTTGGCAGTTTGATTAAGAGTCTTTAGGGTCAGTCTTTATAGGTGACCCCATTAGAAGTGATAGATGGTTGATATAAAGGCATATTGGAATAAGGCGAAGTTGTACACTTCTTCGGTATCCGCACCACCCTCAACAATACGGTAGCCGGTTGCAACTCCCCAACGGTTGGTGATATCGTATTTGAGTTTCAGTGATGAGTCGATAGCCCTGCCAGGACCGCCGCCCAACGCATCCACATCAAACAGAAGGTGCCACCGGGTGGCATAATGATAATCGGTTGCGAAATAGAGCAGCGGGACAAAACCTAAATCAGTTTTTTTACTTGAAGTACTTCCCTGTTTGAGTGCGATTCTCGCATCCCGTATTTTTGCGGTGAACCCAACCCACAAACGCCATCTTGCATCGGTGAGGAATAAGTAGCGATAACTTGCACGCCAAGAGTTGAATTTGTATGTTGCCTCAGCTGGAATCTGTGCGTTGTAGTTCTTTCCAGCAAACCGGACATTATTGGGGAACACAACGGTTTCTGTATAGGAAAGAGGGGCAGCTAAGATGCCGAGCGAATGAGAGCGGTTGAGTTTACAAAGCAATGTGAGACGCCCTGCTGACCATGGCCCCGAGCCGGCTGAGTCTGTTAATGAAAAACTCGTTCCAGTACCATCGTTTGGTATCTCTATGGTGTTTCTGCTCTGCCAGACGGGACCTGCTTCCAGTTCAAGGCTAAAATTGTATGAGTTTTGAGCAGCGGTTATGCGTATAAGCGTTGTTATGCATGTTAAACATACACCTGCAAAAAAAACATATTGTGCTATTTTCATTATTGGGTAGTTCCTTCCGGCTCATTCAGCTTAACAAAAATCAATTTATTGAAACTATGCCAAAGCGCGCATTGATGTTCCACTGCAAAAAATATGGTTGCGACTCTGCAGTTAGATATTGAAATATTCGAGCCCTTGCTTCACTAACTTTTGAATTCTTTCTTTTTGTTGTTCAGTAAATTTGTTTGCTTTATCCACAACAAATGCTTTGGATTTAATGCCGCAGAACCAGAGGACATCTTTTTTCAGTACTTTGATGCTCCTGTCAGCTGCGATAAGTTTTGTTAACAGCCGTGGTGCCCCGGTGCTGGTAAAAATTATTGCCTTTTTTCCTTTCAAGAGACCTTTTGGCATTCTACCTTCATAGAGAAACGCAAATCGCGGGATAAAGACCCTATCGATAAATCCTTTCAGAATTGATGGCATATTTTGCCACCAGGTTGGGTATATAAAAACTAATTTGTCGGTTTTTTTTATTTTCTCCTGAATCTCTTTCACTTCATTACTGATCGCATAATGGCCTGACGAATAGTGCTCGTCTGGGTGTAAAACGGGGGGAAATGCTTGCTGATAGAGATCAATTACTTGATAGCTTGTGCTTTTTTCTTTGAGATTGCGCTCGATGTTTTCAAGAAAACAACCAGCATGTCCGTCTTTGTTTGGGTGAGCGTAAATTACCAACATGAATCCTCCTTATATCTTGCATTCTTTTATAAAAGATTTAATTACGTGAGCAGATTTTAGAAAATCTGCTTCTTCTGATTTTGATAAATCGATATAGATACCTTCCCGTATACCTCTTTTATGCACAACGTTGGGGAGTCCCATATAGACATCGCGCACTCCTAAATACCCATCCACCAGTGAAGAAACAGGCAGGATTGCATGTTCATCCTTTAAGATAGCGCGCGTTATGGCAACCAGAGCAAGTCCTATCCCATACGATGTTTCTCCCTTAAGCTTAATAATGCTATATGCAGCATTTTTTACCTCGGTAAATATATCATGTAACATCGCATCATGTTTGCATGAACTGTTTTTGTGGCAGAAGCCGCAGTAGTCTTTTAAGAGCACCCCGCCAATCATCGCTTTGCTCCATGCAGCAAACTCACTGTCTCCGTGCTCACCTAAAATGTATGCATGAATGTTGTGAGGATCTATAGTGCAGTGTTGTGCCATGCGATATCGCAGCCGGGAAGAATCGAGCACCGTCCCCGAACCAATTACTTGATGTGCTGGTTTACCGGATAATTTATATGTGGCATACGAAAGTACATCAACCGGGTTGGTTACAACAAGCAGTATCGCATCGGGAGCTTGTTTTACAATAGTCGGGATAAGTTTCCGAAAAATAGCGGTATTTTCTTTTGCCAGATCTGTTCTGGTTTGTCCAGGCAACTGTTTAGCACCGGCAGTTATGACAATAAGATCTGAGTCTGCTATATCATTCAGATCACCAGCTACAATATCTACCGGAGCAAAATACGATGCTCCGTGTGATAAATCCATCACTTCGCCTTCACAGCGTGTTTTATTTTTATCAACAATAATAATTTGGCGGGCTAAACCGCTCATAGACAGCGCATACGCATACCGTATGCCTACATTACCAGCACCGATGATCGCAACACGAGGTTTTAAATCAAGCATATTTCTTTTTGCCTTAATAAAAGTATGATGAATTATAATAAATATATATACTGTAATCAATTACTAATGGTGACATTTGCAGCCGATATTTGATATAGTGCCAGTTTTGCAAATTCTTTTTGTGGAGAGTGTATTTCTACGGTTGGGAACGTTCTCATACTCATACCTATCCAGAAAAAGTAAGTAACATTAGTACGCAGTTCAGTTTTCAGCAAACCTTATGAATAAAATTTTTTACTCATTAGTTTTTCAACGCCCACCAGCATAAATGCAAGGCATGAAAATAGGATAACTAATCCCCACTCGCCAAGGGTTAAGGGCGCGGTATTGAATGCGGCATTGAATACTGGAGCATAGGTAAACAAAAGCTGCAGCACGATCATCATGACAACGCCGATAATCACAAGTGGATTTGAAAAAAATCCGATCTGCAATATGGATTTATCCAATGATCTACAGTTAAACAAATAGAAGAGTTGAATCATTATAAAAATGTTTACCGACATGGTCTCCTTTCGAACCCTGCTATAATTGGACTTAAAGACAAGAGAGAAATTTTGTAAAATGAAGGCCTCTGAAATAAATTAGGCAGCAGCCCCAAAAGCTGCTGCCGAAGAAACGGAGGCTTGGGAAATGAGTAATCGTAAAAAGTGGACGGTGGAAGAACGGCTGGCAATAGTAATGGACGGTTTGAAA
>JBDROU010000025.1:0-5057 GCA_043809745.1 bacterium | reverse complement strand
ACCATCAGCATCTACCCATGATGTGCCATTCCATCTAAGATAATAAATTTCAGCATTTCCTGAAGTAGAATCACGCCAAACAACATGCGGATTTCTTGAGTTGTCTAAATAAAGTGATGGTTCTACGGAAATGCCGCTATTGTTAGAAATATTTTTTAATTCCTGTCCTGAGCCATCTGCATCTACCCATGATGTGCCATTCCATTTAAGATAACAAATTTCCCAATTTGTACACCAAACAACATGCGGATTTTCTGAGTTGTCTAAGCGCAGTGATAGATACGAGAAATTATCAATGCCGCAAGATGCAATATTTATTGATTCTTGTCCTGTACCATCAGCATCTACCCATGATGTGCCATTCCATCTAAGATAATAAATTTCAGCATTTCCTGAAGTAGAATCACGCCAAACAACATGCGGATTTCTTGAGTTGTCTAAATAAAGTGATGGTTCTACGGAATCACCGCTATTGTTAGAAATATTTATTGATTCCTGTCCTGAACCATCTGCATCTACCCATGATGTGCCATTCCATTTAAGATAATAAATTTCCCAATCTGTACACCAAACAACATGCGGATTTTCTGAGTTGTCTAAGCGCAGTGATAGATACGAGAAATAATCGATGCCACAAGATGCAATATTTATTGATTCTTGTCCTGTGCCATCAGCATCTACCCATGATGTACCATTCCATTTAAGATAACAAATTTCTCCTATAATATAAAAAGTAGAATCACGCCAAACAACATGCGGATTTCCTGAGTTGTCTAAACAAATTGAACTGTAATATTTATTCGGATTAAGAATTGGGATCAAGTCTTCGAGAACTGAGCTAGTGTGTAAACTTACTGTATTGCTGTATTCAGATTCCCCGGCAAAACCAACTGCCTTTACACGATACCAATACTTTGTATTTGGAGTTAAACCAGTATCAAGATAGGTTACTGTATTTGCAGGGAGTATATCTGTAATTGCTTTCCAAGTGCCAGGGACACCATCATAATCAAGTGCTCTCTCAATTACGAAATACTCTTCATTATCACTATTATCAATCCACACAAGGCTGATTTCAGTCATACTGTTTGTCTGCCCAGGAGAAATACCTTCCTCTAATGAAGATGGTTTATTGGGGACATCCAGAACATTAGCATTAGCAGTAGCATTTGCATCATTGATCTTTTTTTCACGGACTTTTTTATCAACTTCTTTCTTTTTACTCTTAACTGCTCCAGTCATGCCAAAATGAAGTCCACTCGCACAAAGCAGCCCTGTGATAAATAAAACAGTTATATTTGAAATAATAAATTTTCTCATTTATTCATCTCCTTTATTTCCCAAAATAATAATTTACTCCGAAATTAACAACCAATTCAACCCCATCGGCCTTTATAGAAGTATCCTTATCTTTAAGAGAAATAAAGGCAGGACCAAAATCTAATTGAAGTGATAAACTGTTAGCAATAAAAGTTTCCCCACCAATGAATATTTCGCCGGCAAAACCTGAACCTTTGCTATCATCACCCTTAAAGGAAATAAAATCTGCTTCCAAACCTGTAAAAAATAGTATTTCTGCTTCATGATTAAAATAATAATACCCGCGCAGGCCGCCAAGAACAATATCTTTCTCAAATTGGCCTTTGCCTTCAAGAGAAAAGTTGTTGCTCAAATAATATCTCACCCCTAACCCGGGATAATTTAGTCCAACTCCATAGTCACCACCAGTGTGACCAGCATATACAGGATATAAAAAAATAAGCAGTAAACAAAAAGACGCTATTAATTTTATCAGCAATTTCTTTTTCATAATAACAAGTTCCTGTTTTATCTTTTTACCGTTGATTTAAATGTTACTCAGTCAGCATGTTTGTATCAATAGTATAATCAACTAGCAAAAAGTTTATGTAAAGAAGAAGAAAATCTTTTTAAGCACCCAAAACGATATTTTATAGGTAAAATACCTTCAGCTATACCAACATCACATTCTGTAATTGCTTGAATCTGTCTAAACTTGATTAATAACCATATTTTACTAACAAATAATTGTGGAATCATTACAAAGATAGCAATTAACTAAGTGCGTACGACTGCAATTAATGAAAAAAAGGGCTTTATCATTGCCATAAACACAGCGAAACGATAATTTTATCGTCAAGAACTATTACATTAGCAACACTTCATGGTGAATTTAACCAGCGACTGTTGAGCTCAACCCCTAATAAGTTCCAAAAAAGACATCCATTTGATTATTTTTGCTTATTATAACTTTTTTTGGCAGGTTTGTGTAATATTTAAAGTTACAATATCATCGAACTCTAAAACAAGTGAACAAATAAAGAACGTTGGATTCACTTTTTCTTATATAAGTTTGAAAATAAAGTACATTACCATGTTCCAATTAAAGCACAGGAAAGTATGAGAGGTCGTGTAAATTCGTTGTATCCGTCAATATAAAACTTAGGTCCATGAAAATAATTGAGAGCAATGCAAACCTTAAAATATCTTCCAAGTGTCAGCTCGGTTCCGCAGGTTAGTTGCGGAATTAATTTACTATATGATGTCTCTTGCTTTTTAATGATTGTGGTTGTTCCTGTATTCCAATAAGTACCGCTGAATTCGGTGTTGGATAGTTTATATTTATATGATATTTTCATAAATGCAATTCCTGCACCTGTGTAAAATGTATACCATTTAGGATGAAAGAAATATTTTCGGACATCAATTGGGAAGTTTATTTCATAGTTACCTTCATAATCAATTGAGTAAAATGTACCTTGTGAGTAATACTTACTGGCATAAGTATAGTTAAATCCTTCGTACTTCTTCCATCCATCTGGAAATTTGTTAGAGACACCATTTAGCCTAATGCCATCTTGTTTCATATTAACTTGCCCTGCTAAAAAACCAATTCCCCAATCCTTCCTGAAAACAAAACGCCAGTACAACCCAAACATTTCATAATCAGAAAACCTTCCGAATGTATAGTCTCCAATTCCGTTAAATGTAGCTTTGTTCTGTCCATATAACAAACCGGTTCCCCAGAAACACCTTTGCCCGGAATATCTTGCAGTATCCCCTTTTTTTATGGAATGATTCTTTTTATATGAAAGCCCTATAGAAATAGTATCTGCGATTGCGCCAATCTCCATTTTTCCGATATAGGTGTTTTCATTATTGTATATTCTATACACATCTCCTTCCCTTACCTTGTGAATGGATCCTTTATTAAGTTCGATTAAGTCACCTTCAACACGCCATATTTCACCTGTCTTTTTCGATTTCTTAAGCCGCGCCCTCATTTCACTGAATAATTGTTCCTCATATTTGCTTTTCTTTTCAGGAACTTCTTTTATTATTTCCCGCTGATAATAATGTTTTTCAATGGGCTCTCTATCTTTTAATTCCACATCCTTTTCGAGAATGAGATTAGATGGATCAGTTAAGGTAAAATCCTCTTCAGCATATAGTGCCATGGATATGATAAATATAATTGATCCCAAAAGATATGAAAACCATCTCTTCACTATTTTACCCCTTTATCGTTTAGTTAAATAATAGTGCAAATATTATTTAATGTCAATTTATATAAGTTTATATAAGTTAAGGGTGCTAAGCACGGTAACTAATATCAAGCAAGCGATACTTTCTTTCATGTTTTATCATCATATTTTTCTTCAACCATTTGAACTACTAACTTATCGCACATTTGAGAGCATAATGCCGTAATCTTACTAATACTTCACAGCCACCATTATTCCTGGTTTCAATCTTCCGTTTTCAGCCAAAATATAAGGTGCTATATCGATTGTATCTGCGAAATTATTTACCCTGCTTAGCTTCATTACAAAATAATTTGCGATCATTACAACGCCCGCTGTACCTAATACAGCTCCTAATACTAAGCTCTTTTTATCTTTTTCCTCTACTTCTTCAGAATAAGTCTTTGCTACTTTTGCTGATTCTGCGGAAACATAAATGCTGGGCTCTGTATAGTTATTATCATAAATGTTAAATTTTAAGTCATAACATAGAACTAAAGAGGTACTTTCTCCTGACTTTAAGTCCTTCTCAATCAAGTCACCCTGAAAGTCTACTGGGCCATTTGCAGAACAATTGACTCTTATCACTGCATCATAATTATCTTTTGCCCAAGTTTCACAGTCATCGCCAAATCCGTGAAGATCAATAACAACATGAGCTGGAGAATGCAAATCTTGGAGAAGATGCAAGAACCTGCCTAAATTATGATAAGCATCATTTTTATCATCTGATTTATAATCTGAAATAGCAGCATCCCAAAATTGCTGGCAATAACTAACAGCATCTTCGTTAGGTCCAAGTCCGGATTTTGTTTTAGGATTATAAAAATGATTAAAAAACCGGACATAATCATCTTCATCTTCAGTGCCTTGTGTTCCGATTAACTTATCAGGAAGATCTATAATTGTTTTCGGATGATTATTAAAATAATCACCGAGTTCATTATATGTTGAATAATTATTTTTTATCAGAAGATAGGCATTTCCTGTTAAAGCAAATGGATGGGTTTGTGTATCATTATAAGAATGTAGAGTGATAGCATTAAACATTGTAAAACTTAATAAAATCAGTTTATTAAATGGCTTAGTAAACATTTTTATCTAATTTGAATTCTTTTTTTATATTTTCAATTACTTTAAGATATGTCTCCTGCAAAAGTTCGAAATGTTTATGGTTCGGAAACCTATAAATTAACTTTTTCCAGGTGGTCAGTATATTTTCAATATCAAAGTGAGGATGTTTTTTATACAATGCATGAAAATATTTATTATGTGTGTAATCATCAAACTCACTATAAAGCTTAAAATAATCTTCGGGTGTATTAAACTTCTTCTTAATATCTTCCATTGTGATATTAAAATTAAGTGTTCCGTTTACTATTGACAACTGCATAAGTAATGTCCTATAATATAAGCCGGAGGTGGAATCCTATGAGACCGCACGGTAACCAAATGCAGTTGGAGCAAAGACGTTTCACCGCACTTAGCATGCTCAAAGAAGGACTTCTTCCCGGA
>JBDROU010000024.1:0-38220 GCA_043809745.1 bacterium | reverse complement strand
CCGCAATCATTCTGTATGTTCTGTACTGCTCATCTTCAGAAGGAGGTCTGGATTTATTGGTGAACAGAAACTCGGTACGAAGCAAACCAACACCGTCATGCTGCAACTTGTTTAGCAAATTAACTTCACCTAATGTGCTGATATTTGCCTTAAGTATAATCCTTCGTCCTTTTCCAGTAGTAGTTGGATCATTTCTCCTTAAAGTGCAAACTGCTTTTCTGCTGGCAGCATTTTTGATTTTGGCATCATAATAGAGGATAGTTTTTTCGTCAGGGGAAACAAAAATCTTTGCCATAGAACCGTCTACTATAGCTTTATCTCCGCATTTAAGATATTTCCCGACATCTATGCCGAAAATAACCGGGACATTATATCCATTTGCCAAAATTGTCGCGTGTGTTGTAAAACCACCTTCTTCAGTAACGAATGCCAGGACATTTTCTTTTGGTATATTGAGAATTATTGAAGGGGTAAGCCTCTTTGTTGCTACAATTACTGCCTCACGATCTCCTAAAGCGCAGTCAAATTTTCCAGTAGTTACTCCAAAAGAAGTTATTAATCTATTTCTTATATCAATAATATCGTGTGATAATTCGGCGAAATGCATGTTAGATTTGCTCATTTGTTTAAAATACTCATCAAAAGTATCGCTAACAGCATGTTCTGCATTTATAAGTTTAGTCCTGATTTGGTTTATAACCTTAACTTGAATAGAATTATCCTTTAATATCATTAAATGAGATTTGAATATATCGCTTGATTTGCTGTCCAATATTTTTTCGGATTGGTTGATTGTATGGTTCATTGAATCAATTGCCAGTTTTTTAGCTTCTAAAAACCTAGCTATTTCTCTATCAACCTGCGAATCGTTGATACCATAATGTTGAGCGGCATTATCAGAATTTTCTGAATATAAACAAATAGTTCCTCTGGCGTATCCACGCGAGGTTGATATTCCCTTTAGTACTTTCATAGTTGATCTTTTATCCTAAATTATGATCCGGTTTTAGGCGGCACGAAGGTTCTTTCAGCTAATTGTGAATCAATCGTAAGTAGAGAATTAGAATCCTTGCCGGCTAATTTGAATTTCTCCACAAGATCTGCAGCATTTTCTTCTTCTTCAATTTGTTCGGTTACAAACCATTGCAGAAATATCTCTGTTGCATGATCCCGCTCTTTCTTTGCCTGGTCCATAAGCGAGTGTATTAGTTTTGTTACTTTCTTTTCATGTTCCAGCGTTTTTTCAAATAAATCAATTGTTGAGGTGTATTTCTGAACTGGGGCTTCAATGTCTTTTAGAACTATAGTGCCGTTCTGCTGCTGAATATAGTTGAAAAACTTTTGTGCATGAGAAAGCTCTTCTTCCATCTGAACCTTAAACCAGTTTGCAACTCCTTTTAAATTTATGCTTGAAGCATAAGTTGACATGGCTAGATAAAGGTATGCGGAATAAATCTCTCTGTTTAACTGATGGTTTAGGCTTTCCTGCATTTTCTTGCTGATCATAGATAATCCTCCTGTAAGATATATGTAGCTGTAAATTAATATTTAAACAATACTTTTATTTGAACAATCTGTAAATAAAAAAGTTCCATTGATTTTAAGAATTGGGAATCTTAATAATTATCACTAAGTAAATGAAAGCTATTAAACTTTCAGGAAGATTTCGATAAAACCTTTGAGAGTTTGTTGATGAACAAGGAAAATTTATTTCGTTTGGTTAAGTTTTTAGTAAAAGCATGATTTGTTATTTTATCGAACGAAATAATGATCGAATCCCCTTCAGCAGGAGTATATGGACCATATGCGAAAATGTATTCTATTGGCAGTCCGTTTATAAATACGTACTGAGGGCGGTGGTTGCGGAAAAGTGAGCAATTATGCCATAAGATACCGCAGAATTCATTTGCCAGGTCGTAACAGGCAAGCTCAGACACTTTTCGGGATAGTCTAAGTTTTATTGTGCCTGTTCTGGCAATAGGCTGAGCAACTATTTCAGGTAATAACAGCCAGCCGTTGTACATATAATGAAACTGTCCTTCCCCCGATTTGGTGGACACGGAAAAAATAAAATCGTATGATGTATGAGGGTACCCCACAAACTAGGCAGGTTGCAAGTCAAAAAAACAGCTCATTGCTGGCGTTGTGCTTTCATTCATTGGACTTGCCAACATTAAAGCATGCAATATTATGAATTATTTTTGCTCGGATT
Organism: bacterium; assembly: GCA_043809745.1. Lineage (GTDB taxonomy): Bacteria > Elusimicrobiota > JBDRMW01 > JBDRMW01 > JBDROU01 > JBDROU01. The sequence goes on along the minus strand of JBDROU010000024.1, from coordinate 36,008 downwards.
TTGACTGACAGGATATGCAAAAACGGGCAAACGGCATAGCTTTTAATCGCGTTTCAGTTATTTTTTTTCGGCAGGATTCACATAAACCAAAAACATTTCTGTCTATTTTTGCCAGCGCAGATTCGATATTGTCCAGCATTACACGTTCGTTGTCATTTAGTTCAAATGTAATCTCCTTTTCTAATGATGAACTTGCAACGTCAGCTTCATCCCCAACTTCGCCCTCGTTTTGAATCATCTGATTGTTGTTAACTACCTTTAGAAGATCTTCCCTTTTTTCTTGAAGATTTTTCTTAATTTTATTAATGTCACTTTTGTTCACTTTAATACCTCCGATTAATTTAGTAAGTGATTATAATATAAATATTTGCAAAATGAAAGAGAAAAATATAATATTTATTATCGTCAGTGAAATGTTTATCTGCTCTATTATAAATTGCGAAATTTAACTAAATTGCGCTCACTACTTTTATTGTCTTAATCGTATCTGTTTCCTGACCGCTAATTCTAATATCTTTTTTGGACAGATCAATTATATAATCACACATTTCCTGAGTAATTCTTTCACCCGGTATCAGTATGGGTATTCCGGGAGGATATGGTGTAAGGGTCTGAGCGCTTATATGACCCGTGGCTTTGGAAATTGACACGCGTTTGGATCTGTACTTTAAGAAAACATCCCTGGGAACCATAACCATCTCAGTAGTCAGTGACGGAAGCTGCAGATAATCATTCTTTTCATCTCCGTGATAATGCTTGGTTATATCAGCAAGAGCATTAACCAATCGTCTGGTATCTGAACTGTCCGATCCGGTTCCGAGTATTGCTATAATATTGAAAATGTCGGCGCAATCAACCTGAATTTTGTATTCTTTTGATAGTATGCTTTCTATGGTATGTCCGCTTAGCCCTGTACGGGTGACATTGATGGTAAGTTTGGTCGGATCTAAATCATAACCCAAAGGGCGAATCTCTTCGCGGGTAAAACAGTAGAGGTCCCTTATAGCATTGATCTCTTTTCTTGCTTTATTTGCAATCCTGATTATTTTGTTAAAAAGAATTTCACCCTTATTGTAAATCTGCTTTCTTGCCAAATCTATGCTTGCAAGAATCAGGTAATTTGGGCTTGTAGTCTGAAGCATTGATACTACTTTTCTAACCCTGTTTATATTAATTGATTTGGAATTTACATGCAAGACTGACCCCTGAGAAAGTGCGGATAATATTTTGTGTGTTGATTGAACGAACATGTCAGCGCCGGATTCGGATGCTGAAACCGGCAGTTTTCTGTTAAAGTAAAGGTGAGGCCCATGCGCTTCATCCACAAGCAGTAATTTCCCTTGAGAGTGCACTATCTCGCTGATAGCTTTAAGATCGGTTGTGATCCCATTATATGTTGGGCTTGTTATAAAGACTGCTTTTGCTTCAGGGAACTTTTTTAGAGTCTCTTTTATCTGTTCAGGAGAAGAATCAAAAATAATATCTAATTTCTGGTCAACTTTAGGCTGTATCCAGATCGGCCATACCCCGGCAAGTATTATGCCGGACATAACCGATTTATGGGCATTCCTGGATACGATAACCGAATCACCCGGACTGCATGCAGAAAGAAACATAGCGATATTGCCGATTGATGAGCCGTTTACTAAAAAGAAGGAATGCTGCACCCCGTATGCTTTAGACATTAGGTTTTGAGCGCTTCTTATAGATTTTACAGGATCATGAAGCGAGTCCACTCTGGGAAACACAGTCACATCCATAGAGTATACTTTCTTACCGGTAAATTTTTTTAGCTGAGGATCTATGCTTCTTCCATATTTGTGTCCGGGTGTATGAAATGATACTATATTCTCTTTTGCGTAACTTAACAGGTTATCAAAAATAGGCGCTTTTTGTTGACTTTTCATTTAATTATAGACCTCTATTGGAATTTTATAAATTTTTTTTTGGTTATTATCTCTCTATTTGATGCAATCCTGCTCCTGATATCTTTATTGATATTAAATAAGCCGATATGGGTCATCCCATCATAAAATGACAATCTGCCTTTAATGAGTCTTGATATCCTTTCATTGATTTGTTTTACATTTAAACTAAATGGATTTTTGCTGTTGCTGGCAAAAAAGAATGACCAAACTGAATTGAAAGAAGGTATGTAAACAAAATATGGAAAAGTATATCTAAAAAGACATTTAAGGGTATGATATAGCGCTGTATGGAATCTTAATTTCAAAATATTACCTGATCCGGCTTGCAATGCAAGGATTCCTCCAGACCTGAGCCTATACTTCAATTTGTTGTAAAATTCAATTGTATATAAGTGAAAGACCGAAGGGTCTTCTTCAGGAGAAGGTAGATCTGAAAAGATCAGATCATATTTTTGTTCCGCATGCTCGATATATGTTTTTGGATCAGTAATCATCAACCGGCAGCGAGGGCTGTTAAAAGATCCCTGATGCCAAGATTTTAAGTAGCTCTTGCAAAATGATAAAACTTCCCTGTCTTTCTCAATAAGTACAGATCTTCTTAAAGTTTTATACTTCAATACCTCTCTGATTGAAGCTCCTTCTCCCCCTCCTAGTATCAAAACCTCTTTAACGCTTCCGTGTGTTATCATCGCGGGATGTATCAGCGCTTCATTGTAGATATGTTCATCCAATTCAGCAGATTGTAATTTATCATTTAGCAGAAAACATTTGCCCAGCGAGCAAGTATCGGCAAGGGCTGCTTTTTGGAATTTTGTTTTTTTGTTTTTTATTTCGCGCTTTATGTTATATAGTTCGGGATCGCTGGATATCAGGCAGTTTTTTAAGAACAAAGTTTTGTTTTTTACTTTTGTTTGCATTTTAAGTTAATATAAATTAAAAAAACAGAGTATCAATTATCACCTCTCCTATACAATATTACCTAATAATGAGAAAATATAAATTTTTCAGTTTTATGTCAAGTATAATTAAAAGAAAACATTAATCTTATTTAATTTTTAATTAATAAAATTAAAACTGATACCCGCGTAGTAAGTCATTCCGGCAATCGGGTATCCAAATCTGTTTAAGTAGCGCTTATTCCCGGAATTGTTGTAGCCTAAATAAACAAGCGCTGAGTGAATATTTTGCCTTAATTGAATATTCAATATGCCGTAGCCAGGGATAGAGTTTGTCATTGTATTATCGGTAAATTGTTTACCCACTCCAACTACTGTTATATCTAAAGCGGCCCCGTTGCTGTTTTTTGCTGTAAAGGTATAATTAACTTTATTGGCCGGATGATAGTGTAATATCTTATCAGTCTCCCTGTTTCTTGTAGAGTTGTAAGTATAATTAATATTATGATCGAAATATTTACTAATATTATGTGTTAACATTGTTTCTACTCCATCAGATCTTACCTTGCCTTGGACATTATTAGGGGTCCATATCATCCCGGTAGAATCCGGTGTCCAATCTATTAAATCATCATAATCGATTCGATATAATGTAGTATTAAACAAAATATTTTCCATTAATGACACCTCTACTCCTGCATCATATGAGTATGCGGTCTCAGGTTCAATATTCGGATTGTAAATTAAATCGTTAAACGTTGGTGCCCGGAAAGCCCTGCCTCCATTTGCGGAAAGTTTTAATTTGGAATTGGCTTTGTAAATAAGTGTCAGCTTCGGATTGGTTTGATTTGAATACTCGGAATGATTTTCTAATCTTACGCCTGGTATTAGAGTTAAACCGTCCGCTAAATGAAGCTCCTGCTGTAAAAAGAAAGCTCTGTTTGTATAGCGCCTGTTTTCCAGCATATTATTTGACAATTTAAGCTTTTGAAAAAATCTGTCCTGCCTGATATCAAATCCGAATAGAAATCCAAAAGGCGCTTCTGACTGCAGCTCGATACCTTTTGTCATATTTTGCGATAACATGTTGAAATTAGCATCCGGATATTTATCAATCCTTTCGTTTTCATTCCCATATAAACGGGTTTTAATTCTAAAGTTTTCAGAAGGCACAATGGTATGTTCAACAATCCCGTAGCGGTTTTCATTATCCTGCGAATCATTTGGCGTCGAGGCTGATAATTCCTTATCATCCCCCCATTCTGATACTGGCGTATAATTTGGTCCGGGTATGCCGAGATCATTTGTGTAGAAAGATCCGTTAAATGAAACCTTGCCGAAAGCCCTTAGGTCATATCCGAACTTAAAAAATATATCTTCACCAAGGAAATCCTCGTTTTGCCTGTATCCGGTTGAAAGCTGTCTGGAAAGGGATACGAACGCATCCGCGGGACCGCGCTTAATTTCAAAATTAAGTTTATATTTCATTGATTCATATCTTTGATATTCGAAGCCGAAATCCACTGACGGTTCAATTGAGGATGCGGTCTTTGTAACTATGTTTATAATTCCACCCATGGCGTTTGCTCCGTACAGAACGCTTCCACCTCCACGGATTATCTCTATGCGTTCAACATTATTAATTGGTATCTGATTCGGAATTCCATTCCCGAATGAAAGATCGTTAACGGCTCTGCCGTCTATAAGCATAAGGACCTGTGAAGCTGTTGATCCTCTTAATGTAAGTGTGCTTAGCGCTCCGATATGTCCGTTGTTTCCTGCATTTATGAAAGAAAGATTCTGAAGGGCCTCTGTAACGGTAGCAGGCTGGATTTTTATCAAATCCTCCTGTGTAATTACCGTAACATTTGTGGCTAAATCTTCCTTTTTCTGTTCTGTCCTGGTCGCTGAAACTACGATTGTCCCCAAATCATCCGGCTGTTTAGCCGCTGCAGCGCCTTCCAGCAAAAAAACAACTAGCAAAATAAAGCTGAACTTATTCATCGTTACTCTCCTTTAACCCCAAATTTCGCAAAGGGACGAGATCTAAATTGGTCTTTGCGTCCGATCGCGGTACCGGGGTTTAATTAATTTAGTTTTTCAAATATAAATTTGGCCTGTTCGTATACGGATTTATTTGTACGCCTATATCCAGTCCGTATATTTCACGTATATGTTTCGCTGTAATTATCTCTTTCGGTTCACCTGTCTTTACAATCCTCCCTGAGTCCATCAATACTAATTTTGAACAAAACTCTGACGCCAGATTGATATCGTGCGAAACCATTATTACCGTAAGATGGGTTTCCTCATTTTGTTTTTTAAGAATTCTTAATATTTCTATTTGATGATGTATATCCAGATGTGATGTGGGTTCATCCAGTAATAATATATGCGGCTGTTGAGCAAGCGCCTGTGAAATAAAGACTCTTTGTTTTTCACCTGATGAAAGCGAGTTTATATTTCTATTAATAAGATGTCTTATATGTGTGGTATCTATGGCATTATTTATAATTTTATTGTCTGAGGGTTTTGCGATCGATAATAAGCCCATATGAGGTGTTCTTCCCATACTTACAATCTCTTGCACAGTGAAACTGTAAGGTATATACATCTCAGCCGGGACAACGGCTATTAATCGAGATAACTCTTTTTTAGTAAAATCTAACAAGTTTCTTCCGTAAAGAGATGCTTCCCCGTTTTCCGGGGATAAGAGTTGGCTTAAAATATTCAACAGCGTTGATTTTCCTGCGCCATTAGGCCCAATAATTCCAACGAACTCTCCTTTATTAACTGTAAAGAAGATTGAGTTTAAAGCACTGATTTTGTTATAAAAGTAAGAAATATTTTTTAAGTTAAATATATTTTCAATAACTTTCATCTGTTTCTCCTTAGCAGGTAAAAGAAAAATGGTGCTCCGGCCAGAGCGGTTATTACTCCGATAGGCAGTTCTATCGGCTGGACTATTGTCCTTGCTATACAATCGGAAATTACCAGAAAATTCCCTCCGATAAGCATGGAGCCAATTATAAGCTTTCTGTTGTCCGGGCCCAAAATGAGCCTTGTTATATGAGGAACTATTAATCCCACAAAGCCTATAAGTCCGGAAATTGAAACAACCGCTCCTACAATTATGGAGCTAACAACAAAAAGCAGCAACTTTGTGCTTTCAGAGTTTATTCCCAATGATGTAGCCTTTTCTTCCCCTATTGAGATCAGGTTTAATTTCCATGAGTTTATTTGAAGAATTATAATGCCTGCAAATGTAATTACGCCTATAATACCTATTAAATCAGACTGAAAAGTAACAAGACTTCCTAACAACCACATTAATATTTGACCTGAATCCCTCCCTATTAAGGACATTAAGAATATGACAAGAGCAAAAAGAAATGAGTTAACAATTACTCCGGATAACAGCAGTGTATGCACATTAAGCATCCTTTTGTGCTGAGCCAAGAGATAAACCATGATAATTGCCAGCAAAGCTCCTAAAAAGGCACATATCGGTTGAAGCAAAATACTGTTTATCCCGAATGCCACAACAAGAGATGTACCTAATGCCGCACCGCTTGAAGCCCCGAGTATGTATGGGTCTGCAAGTGGATTAGCGAGCATAGATTGAAAGCAAACACCTACTACTGATAATCCTGCGCCTACTATAAATCCAAGTATTACCCTTGGAAGGCGTATCTTTAATATAATATCTCTTTCCTGCTGGTTTTGTTCCGGTTCGCCCTTAATTGAGTATATACAACTGCCTAATAAAACGGCAGTTGCTTTTTTGATTGATATGTCTCCTTGCCCAATACTAAGCGCTGTTAAGCAGACTATAACTGTTGCTATTACCAGTATTATCGTTATGAAGAGGAATCTATATTTTTTCATTAATTAATTAGCTTTTAGATACAGCAAATCATGCAGTTTTTCAACGGCATCAACTATGCGAAGGCTTTCTCTAAGCAGTATATCCGGATCGAAATCTGTTATTATTCTGCCGTACTTTACAGCAGATACATTTTTCCAGCCGGGCCTCAGTTTTACCTCTTCGTTCAAATTGTTATTTTTACGGTCATAATTGTAAGCTATCAGTATAATTTGAGGATCATTTAGTATTACGAATTCAGGGCTTATCCTCGGGTAAGGGTATTGTATTTTATCCGCGATATTGTTCCCGCCGGCCATACTTATAATCTGGTTTATGAACGATTTGCTGCCTGCTGTGGTTAATGGTTCATCCCACATCTCAATAAATACCCTTGTCCTTTCATCTTTTGGAATATTTTCTGTTTCAGCTTTTATTATGTTCAATCTGGTTCTTGATTGTGAGATTAGTTTTTCTGCTTTCCTTTTGGTATCCGTTAATTCACCGATTCTTTCTAATGAATTAAAAATACCTTCGATATTTTGCGGGTATATTATCTCTATATTAAATTTTAAATCCTGCAGTATTTTTGCGTATTTTTCCTGCACTCCTCCGCTTGCAAATATCAGGTCAGGCTTGAGTAATATGATCTTTTCAATATTTATATAAGAAAACTCTCCAATTTTCTCCTTGCTTTTAGCATCTTCAGGAAAATTGCAGTATGTAGTAACCCCCAATATATTTTCTCCCAGATCAAGCGAATAAAGCATCTCTGTTATTGCTGGCGCAAGTGATATTATGCGTTCATAAGAATATAATTCGTCTTGCTTATGAATAATGAAAAACATAATTAGCCCTATAAAGCAAAACAATCTCAATATATATTTTCCTTTAAGATACAGAGCCATTTTAATATTCAATTCCTTTTCTGCATAATAAGCCGCTCTTAAAAGGATGCTTTAGCTCTTTCATCCCGGTAACCAAATCTGCCAGTTTAATAAGTTCTCTAGGTGCGGATCTGCCGGTAAGTACAACCTCAACCCCTTTTGGCTTATCTTTTAGCACATGCTTCAATTTATCTAATGACAGCAATTTGTCCCTTAGCGCTATATTCACTTCATCAAATACAATAAGATCGTATTTATTAGAAGATAATAATTTACTCAGGTAATTAATACTTTTACTAACTTCTTTAATAATATTGTTTAAGTTATAATTAGAGAGGTAGCATGGATGTTTTTTAACAAAATTCTTGTACCCTATGCCTAACTTCTTAAACAGTTTAGTCTCACCTGCATGAAATAGAGGATCCTTAAATAATTGTATGTAAAAAACCCTTAATCCATGAGCCCTTGCGCGGACAGCCAAGCCTACTGAAGCGGTAGTCTTTCCTTTTCCATTCCCAGTATAGATTTGAATAATTCCTTTTTTCATAATTTAAAAATAAAAATCCCAACCTTCAGACATAATGGTTGGGAAATGTTCTTCCCTTCCCTCGAAGGTTATCCGGCTACTTAAGATTTAATATCGAATCCAATATCAGATTCGAAACTTAAGTTCCCTAATCAGTCGACCGGGCTTTTAAGGATGTCTAAAATAGATCCTTTAATTTACCGTTGCGGGGCAGCATCTGATTTACACAGATTTCCTCTGATTAACTATCAGGTTTTAAATGAGCTTAATAATTTATACAAAACAAAAACTTTTATGTCAAATTCTTTTTTTCCAATCTATTCTGCAAATCTTCAAGGCATTTGTAGGGGACATGCTGCGATCCCATAAATGGCCCGCGGTTAAAAATTGGGCCATGGCAATCGCTTCCCCCAGTAGAAACCAGATTATACTTTTGCGCAAGATCCTTGAAGTACTGCCTGCTATTTCTGTTATGTTTTGGATGCCAGACTTCAATTCCTTCTAAACCGTATGAAACTAGTTTTTTTAATAATAACTCATCCTTTTCTATACAGTATAACGGATGCGCAAGTACTGGCAGGCCCCCCAGTGAAAGTATGTCATTTATAGCTTCCTGCGGGGTTACTCTAAGTTTTGGCTCATATGCCGGGCGCCCAGGGGATAAAAATTTATCAAAAGCTTCCCTTACATTTTTAGTAAGTTTCTTATTCATAAGCGCTTTGGCAACATGAAGCCTGCCAACAGATTGTATGTTGGAGTATTGAAGTATATCTTCCATAGATAAATTTAAGCCTAATTTGCCTAGCTTCTTCAAAATCTTTTTTGCGCGAAGCCATCGAGCTTCTCTGATAGTTGTGAGTTTGTTTTGAAAAGCTTGCTGCTTCCAATTAATGAAATAACCCAATATATGGACCTCCTGACATTTTGAGTCAAGCGCATCTGCGGAGAGTTCTATGCCGGGAACAACTTCCAGATAGTTTTTCTCACCAATTCTTATTGCTTGATCTAATCCATCGGTTGTGTCATGATCAACAATAGATATAGCGCCTAAACCGATCTTATAGGCATGTTCAACGGTTTGTTCAGGAGAAAAGGCTCCATCAGAATAATTTGTGTGTATGTGCAGATCAATAAACATAATCAGTAATGTAACTCAAGCTGTAATTAGAGTAACTTATAAATTTACATGGAGGCTCTTGAAAACAAGAGAGAAAATTTCATGTAAAAGATGAGATCTCGCAGTATTAGAATTCAATACCTGCGAACAGTATTATATCAGCGCTGTCGTTATTTAATCCAATAAATATGCTTGAGCTTATGATTGTTTTTTTATTAACAAGAAAATTAATACCCGGGACAAAATAAATCTGATCTGCATCATTATCCAGAGAGATATTGTTTATCTTATCACTTGCATTATTAAACCCTTTAATGCCGCCTATTAACATGATGTCTTCGCTGTAATTCCAGTCCAGAAAAAGCGAATAGGTCAAGACTCCTCCTTCGCGTCTGTTATTGCCTCTGGTATAAGTTGTATATCCAAAATCCATGCTTCCTACGATAGGATCGAAGTTCGTGGCAATAATAGTATTCAAACCCAATCCATATCCGCCGGCTCCCAATGCTTTTGTTGAGTCCCCGTTAGGAATAGAAATTAAAGCCTCAGTAATTATCACTGGTTCACCCTTCTTAAGATCATTTTTTTTAAGTATGTTATATTTCAGTCCAAGTGCAATATCGCTTGGTCCGGTCTCAGAATCTGCAATATCAGGATCGATGCGTCTTAAGCTCCAAGATATTCCCGATTCCAGATACGGATTAATGAGCAAAAAGCCGCTATAGGTTAGATCTATAATCTTAAAATCGCTGTCACTTATAAAAGTTGTATTTACGTGGTTAGTCCAATCCTTGCTCTTGAAAGCTAAATCGTGCCCCGGATTGAAGCTTTCAAGATAATTTACCCTTGCGGATAATATCCCTGGCATAAAAAAAACAGCAAACATCAAAAACAAAAAATACTTTTTCATCTTTTCCCTCCTTTATTATATTATAATCACCTGTTTATTAAACGGTAATATTCATCAAATGGCACATCGTTTAATATAACACCCGAAACATTTATCTTATTTCTTGATAAAAGCTTATGAGCTCTCTTAAGAGCTCCCCTATAAATCTTTCCTACCTGATAAACCAGTATAACCCCTTGAGTATATTTGGCTATCTTAAATACATCATTAGTTCTTAATATTGGGGAGCAGTCAAAGATTACCAGGTCATAGATAGCCTTCATCTCGGATATAATTTGCGGGATTCTAGGGCTGTTGAATATCTTATTGTTATCCTTTAATATTTGTCCAAACGTTATAATGTCCAGATTTCTTATCCCTGGATAACTTACAAATTTTTCTGAATATATCTTAGAAGTATTATAATCAACTATTTTTTTCACAATGCTTCTCCAGGGTGTATTACCTATTACACAGTCTGTTAAACCGGGATTTCGCGGCACATCAAACACACGATTTATCGAAGGCCTCTCAAAATCAGCTTCGACTATCAGTACCTTTTTGTCCATTGAAGCGGTAACTATGCCTACATTGCAGGCGGTAACAGATTTTCCTTCGTTAAAATCCGAGCTTGAGAATAATAATACGTTGGATTGAACATAAAGCTGCTTTAGAAAATATTTACTTATCATAGTTTGGTATTCTTCAGAAAAAGGTGAGTCTTGGGGGTGCAAAAATATTAAACGAGACCTCATAGTCCCAAGCCTGTCGTATTTACGCAAGGTAAACAAATTAGGCAGTGCTTTTGTCTTTTTTACCCTGCGTTCGATATGTGGTATAGTCCCAAGTACTGGCAGTTGAAGATAATTTTCAATATCCCTTATACTTTCCATAGAGGTGTCGTAGTTTTCAGAAGTAAAAGCTAGGAGGAGTCCAATAAACAAACCTATAAGCAAACCAATACCTGTAATTATATATTTCTGTTCCTCAATAGATCTTCCTTGATTGGTGTCTTCGATAACTGGCAAAGATGATGTGTTTATTGAATAATTTGTAAGGTCCTCTAATCTGTTTATGAGTGCCGCTAGAGATCCCCTTAATGCTTTAATATTGGAATCAATTTCGCTTAATCTATTTTGCAATTTTGGGAGAGAGCTGATCTTTTTTCTTAAGCTGGCTATTTTATTGTTTAATTGAACAATTTTGGGATGCTGTTCAGTATAAATCTGTCGAGCTTTCTTATATTGACTTCTTAAGTCTTTTAGTTCTTTATCATATTTGCTGTCATTTTTCAAGTCGGGATTATTTTCGCGATATTCTACCTTCTCCACTTCCATTGCCTCGATTTCTTTCTGCAAAGCAGTTATCTGGCTCTGCACTGTCTCTTTTTCTTTTTGCACCGGAGCAGACAGTTCGAGCACCTTTACTTCTGTGTATAGCTGCCCAAATAATTCTGAAGCTTTTTTAACCTTGGTATTTGATTGTGCCTTGATTTCCACAATCAGAACATTATTATTCTGATCAACAGAGAAATGCCTTTTGAGATCGTCGAAGTTAAAAGATGCAGCATCCTCATTAAAAAGATCCCTCCAAACATCAAGCTGAAGTTTAATTAAATTAACCAGCTGGATATTCCAAAATACAGATTCAGTGGAATTATCTTCATAAAGTTTTATATCTCTATCAGTTAAGCTAATTCTAAGAGTTCTTTGTGCTTCAGGTTTTTTAGCTGAAACGTATATTTGCGAGATTACGACACTTAAGATTATACTCAGAAGTATTGAAAGTTTACGTTTAGATAGTATGTGAAAAGTGCTTTTGATTGATTTTGTCATTAAAAAGCTCTAATAATTCGCTAAATTAGCTGCTAAAGAGTAAAATATAAGAGATATTGGTTTATCTTTTCTTAGGGATATAGATAATATCGCCTGGATAGAGGATTATATCTTTATTCAAATTTCCTCTTAAAATGGTTTCGAGGTTAAACTTAAAAGAGTTCATATTCCCGTGATCTCGCTCTCTAGCAATAATTATTTTCTTTATATATGCATTCTTTGTATGACCGTCTGCCCTGGCTAATAATTTCAGCAGTGTAGTGCGGTCTTCTAATAATTCGTATCTCCCGGGCTTTTCCACTTCTCCAAGTATAAAAACAGTTGATTTCATCTTGGGTACTTGTATTATATCTCCAGATTGAATTATAGGGGTTTCTGACTCTTTTCCTTCCCTTATTAACGTTTCAAGATTTACCGGTATCTGCTCCCTCATTCCAGGTTTTCCTCTATAGATCATTACTCTGCTGAGATCAGCATATGGTTTAAATCCGCCATTCAATTTCAGCCAGTCATATAGTGTAATATTATTCTTAAACGGAAGTTCAGCAGGTACGTTTGTTTCTCCAATTGTGAAAACCTTTTCATTACCGAATTTTACTACAACTATTGACACATTAGGGTCTATTGTATATTTATTTATTTTATTTTTTACAGCGCTTTCCGCCTGAACAGTATTTAGATCTTTTAATTTAACCATGCCTACAAGATTTAGGCTAATAAACCCATAATTGTCTACCTCTGTTTCCTTTGAGAACTCGTTTTGAGGTTTTACATCAATCTTAACTATGTCGCCAGGCGATATGGTATATTTTTTGTCGATGTCTTCAGGTGCAGCAACTATATGAGCTTTCATTTCCGGTTTGGCTGTCACTTCCGGCGTTTCAATAGCAGGTTTTAATTTCACCTGTTCTGTCTCTTCAGGCTGTTCTGAGATTTCAACCTTTCTGTCCTTCTTGATTGCGACTGTTATTTCATCTTTAGTTGAATCAAATTTATATTTTCTTTCTTCATCCAGTTCAATAATGATACGCGTAATCAGCAGTGGTTTTTCCTGTTTTTGCCCTATCCTAATGCGCATTATCTCTTTTACAGGAGGATTAAAATCCTTTTTTTGGAATTCAATATTATCCTCAACGTTTTCAACATCTATAACAATTTTGGGATTATATCTTTTTTTGGGATCAGTGAGCACAAAACTATTTATCTTTCCGGCATTTGCTACTTTAATTATTGCTAAAACTTTATCAGTTTGCTCGGTTACAATAATATCCTCTATCTTTCCGAATTTTCCTGCAATAGATTTCTTTTCCGCAGCAGGCTCTTCTATATTTTTAGGAATTTCCTTTTTTGGAGCTTCATCAGACAGATTAGCGCTCTTTAATCTGGTGAGCCTATCGATCTCTGAATTTAGCCATGAGATATCAACTCCTGCATTAGAATACTTTTCTTTAATCTTTAAGAGTATGTAAATTTTGTCGTTTGGCGTGAGATTCTTAGTTTTAACTGTTTTCTCGTAATAAGCGATATCGTTTTTATAATCGTTTGCAGATAAAGCAAAAACTTCAGGCAAAGTTGTAAATACTGCTAAACAAATTATGTAAATTAACTTTATTAGTATTTTCATATGTTTTATTCACCTTCTTTGAAAGGTTTGATGGTTATAAAAGAACATTTTTTGCCGTTTGGCGTTTCTTCAACATTAGGGTTGTTTGGATCCGGTATAAAGTTTCCGTCAGCAAAATAACCATACAAGTAATTGCCTGGTTTCAAAGGCAGTGATAGGCTCCAAGTATGGTTTGCTCCTTTTATTAATGGCGCAGGTTTCCAGTCATTAAATTCGCCGGCTATTGATACTTTGCTGGGTTTTGAATTCCTGTATGTGAAAAGTATTCTTCTGGTTTTCTCATTATTTGATTTCGGCAGGGCTTGATTTTTTTTAACAGTGTTGTTTTGATCCGGTATGCCGTTGGTGCTCCGATTCATTTGCTGTGTCTTTGATTCTTTATACTTTGCCAACAGAGAATCTGACTTTGTATTTTCGGATTTCATTAAAAATTTCGGAGTAATAAAAGATAAACTGTTTTTTTCTGACAGCTGCAGTATAACCACGTACATAGCTCCCGCAAATAATAAAAGGTCCAAGATTAGTATTATATATAATGCTTTTTTGCTCATCATTCCTAACGGGTCTCCTCCTGAGTGATATATGTGGTTATTACCTTATTTAATAAATCTAATTTTGCAATAATTTTTGAAAGTATTTCCTCCCCGCCGTCTCTCATCCCTTCTATATTTTTACTTAAATCATCTACTTTTTGAGTAATGGTATCCGGTGTTACTTCTCCACCTTGAGCTCCAATTCCGGCATTTTGTTCAAGCTTTGAATCAAGATTGCCTATTTTACCGGCAATAGCAGTTAAAATATTCTTTATCTCGATCAAAGCCGGAATATTTTGAGAATTTTGAGACCCTATGCCGGACTCGTTAATAGTTTTAGTCATAAGATCAACTTTAGCGGACATAAGATCCAGAAATTTATTCAGCTCTTGTGAAATCTGATTGTTATCCTTTTGCTGGGTTTGTGACTGAATTGTGTTAATGGACTGGGTTAAGTTCTGCAGAGAAATCTCAAGCGTATTTAGCTTAGTTTCTATATTAGCTATTCCATCTTCTATAGTAGTTTTAAGCTGCTGAGTAGGCTCTTTAACAGACGGTGTAAAAGAATCCTCAAAACTGCTCTTTTTAGCAGGCGGAGCTAATGGTATAAGCGGTTCAGAATCATCTTCGACAATATCTGTGTCAGCTTGTCTTATTTTTACGATAAGCCATAAAGCCCCAACAAAGGTAAGAATTATAACGCCTGCGGCAATGAGTATAATATTATCCATCACAGTAATAAAATATATCTAAAATTGTATGTATTGTCAAATGTTTTATATCCGGCTTTTTACTAATTTCAGACATTAATGGTGTTTAATAGGCATCTAACTGTACTATAAGGATGGTTTTAACCCTTTTTGTTGTTTTCTTGCGATTACTGTTTTACCGCGCATGTTATGGTAATGCACAGCACTGATTTTATAAACTACTTCTCTTCGCGTGCGCCTAAAAGTCGGGCTGTTTTTTGTGTGTTATTTTCTATATTTACAAAAATTGCGATTAGTTCTGCTAGCGTATACAGGAATATGAACTCAATCACCGTGAAAAATAGAACCATAATAGAACTGGCTCTGGGCGCATCATCGGTACCTCCAAAAATAAGTATAATTATTGTGAATAATACGCCAACTACTAAAAATAACCATGCAAATACTTTTAACAAACCCTTAACAATAGCAAGTGTTTTGTACTTATTGCCAGTCTCATTGTCGAATTTGAACCAGCTAGCTACTGCTTGCTTAATATTGCCCATTGTAAATCCTCCTTGTAATTTATTTTTAGCAACAATTTAGTTTATTAATTTACAATCCAGATGTCAAGGCGAAACCAAGATATATTTTACTAACTTTTCTTAAAAATAAATACTTTTCCCAATTTGGATTTTGCCCATTCTCCTATTTCGTAAAATATATAGTAAACGCTAGGTATAAGTATTAGTGTAAGAAATGTAGATGTTGTTAAGCCACCTATAACCGTAATGGCCAGCGGTGACCAGAGGTTTGAACTTTCAGATCTATCTAATGCCATAGGCAGCACTCCAAAAACAGTTGTAAGAGTGGTCATTAGTATTGGCCTCAGTCTGTTAAGGCTGCTTCTAATAATGGTTTTTATCAGAATACTTTTTGTAATAATCGTTTTGTTCTTTACCGATGAATTGATTTTGTCTATCAGTATGATCCCGTTATTAACAACAATACCGCTCAACATCAATGCTCCTATAAAAACACCAACTGTAATTATATTTACGGTCGCAAATATAGCGAGCACAACCCCTATCAACGCAAGGGGATCGGTTAAGAGAATTATAAATGGCTGAGAATAAGATTCAAAGAGCGCTGCGAGCACGAAATAGACTAAAAGAATACTGATCAAAATTGCGAATTTAAATTCAATCTCGTTTTGGACCATCTGATCATATTCCCCCCCGATTTCACAGTAGTAATGTTTTGGGAGTTTAAGAGTAGATATGATGCTGTTCACAGCCGCCGCCGCTTTGGCAAGTGATATATCATCCAGCGTGGCGCTTACCTGTATCATTCGGGTTTTATTTTTGCGCCATATTTCGCTCGGTACCAGGCCGAATGCCTTTGCATCTGGACGGGTAAGATCTTTAACATAAATATTTTTTCTGTCACTGTTGACGATAGTTAAATCTTCCTTAATGCTTTTTAGGTTTGAACGGTATTGCTCAGCTAACCTCGGGACTATCTCAACCTCCTTTGATTGGGTGTGGAAAAAACTGGCTCTCATGCCTCTTAATTGAGCATGAAGCGCATCAGCTATGTTTTTAGTGGTGAGTTTATGAGTGGCAGATTTTGCTTTGTCGATATTGAAATCATATGTCGGCCTGCCGGGCCTGTAACGAAGCTTTATATCCACAAACCCCTTCTCCTTATTTTGTTTAGTAAAACCTTCCAATTCATTGGCTATTTTATTTGCTATCTCCGCGAGTTTGTCATAATCGTAACCGAACACATCAACTATGAATTCCCTGCTGGTTTGCGGTTCAGAGAAATAAATGAATGTATCATACTCCTTGCCGATGCCTTTGAGGTGCTCCCTTAAATTATCAATAATTTCTTCAGTGGATCTTGTGCGCTCTTTTTTGGGAAGCAGGGTTATATATATCTTTGATGACCAGCCTTCAACACGGGACTGGGTTGTTTTTAACGTATCAGCTATTTCAGGAATTTCAGAAAGCTTTTTTTCAACCTCCGAGACTACTTTATCCGTTAGCTCAAGTTTAGTGCCTGACGGCAATTCTATAAAAATTGTGAACTCATTCTGTTCTGTTGAACCAATAAATTCCTTGTCCAAGTTATATTTATACATAAACATAGAAATTATTAGAATAAATGCGGTAAAGCACAGTGTAATATAACGGTATTTGAAGAAAAAGAATGTAACTTTTAAGTAATAATACTTAAAAGTGTGTTTGTTTTTAAGTATAGTTCTGAGCTTTCGATTACCTGCTTCATCTGAAAGCATCCTAACTCCATAAAGTATAATAAAAATCGCAAATAGTCCCAAAGCTAAGGGTGCTAATTTGGCAATTAAGCAGTAAATCGAACCTGCCAGGAGTAAAATCACAATTATTGGCAAAAGAAATTTTAGATTTAAGTATTTTCCAAAACTAATGTTGAATATTCTGTAAATAAATAAAACTATGTATCTGACGATTTTCTTAATATAAAAATTAAAACTCTCTATTTTGTTTGATACCTTATCAGATATCAGCTTTTTGTATTGCTTTTTATCCTTTATCATATTCACAAAAAACGGTACCGCGGATAAGGCAACGAACAGTGAAGCCAGCAGGCTGTAAATAACAGTCACAGATAAGTCGCTGTAAAGAATTCTTACCTGTTTTGCTATGAATGTTATAGGAAGGAATACAACTATAGTGGTTAAAGTAGAAGCTGCTATAGCAAGCATCATCTCCTCGCTTGCCATAATGATAATTTCTTTTCTTTCTTGATTTTCACCGATCTCCTTGCGTTTTGAAACAATGTTCTCCAACACTACTATTGAGTTATCGAGCAGCATCCCTACCGCCAGAGCGAGGCCGCTTAAACTCATAACATTAAGGCTTATGCTGCTGCTTGCTAAAAGATTTGTCATGTATACCAGCAGCAAGGCAAACATTATGGATATAAGCATGACGGCAAAGACAACATAGGTATACATAAATCTTCTCAAAAACAGAAATAAAATCAGTATTGACAGAAGCATTCCCCAGAGAAGCGAGGATTTAACTGTATTTATTGCCGAATTTATCAGACGGTACTGCGCTGAGACAATATTAAGGTTTATTGAAGGATATTTCTGTTTTAATTCTTCCGTAAAGTTGTTTATAATACCCTCTAGTCTTTTCGATACAGCGATTGTATTGGATGTTGATTCTTTTTGAATATAAATAGAAATTGCATCCTTTAACTTCTGGCCCTGCATTCCCAGCCTGGAATAACTTTCAGCCTCCATAAATGAATCTTTTACATTAGCAATATCCTTTAATCTTACAATACCAAAATTTTCTTTTGTATCTATCGGCAGTTCCTTTAACTCATTAAGATCTTTGAAAGAGCCTGTGGCTTTGGTGCCTATGTGGCGGATACTTGTATCAGTTCCCCCGACCAGAAGGTCAACATTTGCTGTGGATATAGCATTTATTACCTTTTGAATGGAAATACCGAATGCCTGTATTCTCGATTGTTCAAGCTCTACCAGTATCTTTCTTTCCCTACCGCCGCCAATTTCCACGTTCGCTACGCCGTTTACCCTGAGCAGCTTATCTCTTAAAGTATCTTCCACTAATTCTCGCATAAACTCTGGGGAGTATTCATTGGAAGTTAAACCCAATATCATTATAGGAAGGTCGCTTTCCTGATACCTGGCTATTAAAGGTTTTTCAATTTGGTCATATGGAAGATCGTCTTTTACTTTATTAAAATTTTCTCGGACCTCCAGAGCGGCAAAATCCATATCCGTTCCGGGTTCAAACTCAAGCGTTATAACTGCCCTGTTCATTTTGGAGGTGGAGATTATATTTTTCAGATGGCCGACGCCCGAAACCGCCTCCTCGATCTTGCGGGTTATCATGTTCTCTATCTGAGGAGGAGGTAGCCCTCCGCGTATGCCGACAAAAATTGTTATTGTTCCGAAGCTTGTATTCGGCATCAGTTCCACGGCGAGGTTAAAAAGTGAAATCGCGCCAAACATTATAATGGCGGTGAATATCATTGTTATAGTGATGGGACGATTAATTGATAATCTTGGTATAGATAGCATAATAAATTAATCCTGCAAAGTTACATACAAATCGCTTCTTTTATCTCATAGCAATGAATCTGTGCTGCAGATTCTGATTAACAAAATGAATCTCGCCATAATTGAAAAAATCGTATCTGTTGAGTATATATCTAACATTCCTCGATATATGATTCATTGCCTCATTCTCATTCAATAAGCGGATTTCTTCTAATGTATAATTGCTGTTTATCTGATGATTTGGGTTAATATTAAAGTTAAAAAGGAATTTTCCATTAATATCGGGTATCGGTTTCAATTTTTTTATCTTAGAATAAAACGGTATATATTTGATTAATGATTTAATGGCAAGTCTTATCCGGATTTCTTTTTCTTTCGGCAAATAAAATACTTTTTCAGATTTTGGTATTTCTAATGTGTTTTTAGTAAATTTACCTTCGCATAAATCTATGGTTAACTTATCTCTCAGAGGGCTGCTTGATTCAATCAGCATCGGGATTCTCTGTGATATTTGCATTGATAAGAAGTCTGTTAGGGAAATATCAGGATACAAATCAATTATTTTCCATGGCAGTTTGGTGATATCATTTGTTTGTGCCTCTGGAGGTAAATCATTAATAATTATATTTCCGTTTACGCCCAAAAATCTTATCGGGTATATATTTTCTACGGAAAAAAGAAAATCGCTATACTGGATTTTTGAAATATACTCCCCGCGATAAATATTAATTGAGGAATCGCTGAAATACGATTCCTCGGTCTTAAAATAAACATAATAGTTGTTTTTTGAATTTTCGTATATAGCTGTTTCAATAAAATTCAATTTAACATCTACATTCTGATTGTTTAAATACAACTGTTTTAAAGTATCCTCAAGCATATTTGAATCGGCCAATGTTAAAGGATTGGTATTTTTCTTTTGGAAGTATTCTCTAAAATATCTTACGGTTGATTCTAAAACAATTTCTTGTTCAGTTACTGTAGATTTTATGATTAATCTGTTGAAATATTCATTTTGGGATATATCTCCCAGTTGGAAACGCTTTATATCCTGAATATATCTAATAAGCGTAATATATTTCCTTGATATACCTATGCCCCGAACCTTTAAGACTATGAAGTTTAAGTCTTCGCTGCAAGAAAGCACAACACGCGAAAGCCCGAACATGACATTGCTGAGAGTTTCTATGTCATTTTGAGATAACCCCTCCAGGCCAAAGATTATCGAATCAAATGCTAAATCGGCATAAACAGTTTTTCCATTTACGCGCACCTCAACATCGGTTTTGTACTCCTCAAGACAAAGCTTCTTTATTGAGGTCTCCAGGTATTGTTTTTCATAAGTGGCTTTGCAGCTAAACGCATTAAAAACAAACAAAAGGATTATAAAATAGCAGCAATTTATTTTCATTTCAATTATTTATAATACTGTGAAATTGTTCTTTTATTAAAACTATTGAATATTAAGCAGAAAAATTCCCTTGTGCAGATATGCTTTTACCGTGCTTCTTGAATATTTCCTCAATTTCATCATATTCTAATTCGTCTTTTTCCAGTAAGAGCTGCACAAACTCTTCCACTATATTCCACTCATCCCTCAACATTTTTTCTACGTCAATCATGCATCTATTAATTATCGCTGAAACTTCATTGTTTAATTTATTTTTAAGGTCTTCTGACAGCTGATGCTGAGGTATTATGGTATAATCTGCCAGCAGCTCATTGGTACCCATTCCCAGCCGCCAAACCATGTTGTAAGCATATGATGTCGATTTTTTAAGATCCTCAGATGTTCCGGTTGATGTGGTATTGAACTTAATTTTTTCTGCGGCATATCCTCCCAGACCCGCTTTTATATTTGCCAGCAGATGCTCTTTATTCATTGTGAAGAGCTCTTCTTTAGGCTGGTGCTGCACCATACCGAGCGCTTCACCTCGAGAAACTATAGAAGCCTTAAACACGTCATTCAAAGGATGCAGCAAATATAATACCATTAAATGGCCTGTTTCGTGGTAAGCAACCATTTTTCTTTCGTAATCTGTCATGTGTTTCTTGTGGGCTACTCCCATTTCGATTCTATCCATCGCCTGGCTTATCTCTTTCATTGATATACATTCACGCTTGTTTCTTATGGCTATTAGGGCGGATTCCTTAATAATATTCTCTATATCTGCTGGACTCTTAAATACGGCTTTTCTGGCAAGCCTGGCTATGTCTAATGTGGGATCCCTGTCTACTTTTTTTAAGTAGTATTCAAAAATTTTTTTCTTTCCTCTAAATTGGGCCGGTCAATAAATATTTTACGGTCAAATCTGCCGGGCCGAAGCAGGGCTTTGTCAAGTATGCTCTCTTCAGCATTAGTGGCTCCTATAATTATCACATCCTGCGCATCGCTGCTCAATCCGTCCATTTCTACCAGCAGTTGGTTTTGCGTTGAGTTTGTCTCCTCGCCCCCGCCCATATAGCTGAATGACCTGCCCCTTCCAATAACATCAATTTCATCTATAAATATTATGCATGCTCCGTGAGCGTAGGCCAACTGCCTTGCCTTTTTAAATAGTTTCCTTACCCTGCTTGCACCCATACCAACAAAGATTTCAACAAATTCACTGCCTGCAAGTGATATAAAGGGCACACCGCACTCATGAGCGATGGCTTTTGCCAGCAAGGTTTTTCCGCACCCAGGCGGACCTACCATTAAAATCCCTCTTAAAATCTTGCCCCCAATCCTTTGGACCTTCGTCCTGTCCTTTATAAGTTCAACAACCTCCAGAGCTTCCCGTTTAGACTCATCCAATCCTATCACATCATTAAATGTTGTAGTTACAGAATGACTTTTAATATGGGTTTTCTTAAACTTCATCAATGTGCCAGTTTGCATGCTGATAATTACATATGCAAAAATTACCGCATGTATAAACCCTATCAGTATTGTCATAGGCATTGTTGCCAGTGTATGCTTAAGATAGAATGATTCCAGTGTCATAAGCCCAATAACGGAAAGAAGCAGAAGTAGGATTACCCCTCCAATAATCAATATCTTTACCCAGTGTATCATTAAGAAAAGCTTTATTTTACGATATAAATACATTTTACCACATTTCCATTATTATATTAGTTAATAAGTCGAAAACACAAAACGCTTTGTTGGAAAATATTCAAATAATATGCGCAGTGATAATCTTTTTTGAAAATAATGTTTTCATTTTGATAATCTGTTTTTTAACGAATATTTACTGCGAAAATCCTCAATTATCACATATATTGTGGGTATAACGCCGAGTGTAAGCACTGTGCTGACTAAAAGTCCGCCTATAACCGTAATAGCCATAGGTGATCTTAACTCCGCTCCTTCACCTATGCCCAGCGCCAGAGGCATCAATCCTAAAATAGTTGTTGTCGCTGTCATAAGTATCGGCCTTAGACGAACAACCGATGCGTTAATAACTGCTTCCCTTACACCTATGCCTTGGCTTCGCAGATGATTAATATAATCTATAAGGACTATTCCGTTATTCACTACGATACCTCCTAATATAATAATTCCCATTAATGAAATTGCGTTTAGGCTTGAGAAAGTAACCAGCAGCGCTAAAACTACTCCGATCAGCGCCAATGGAAATGTAAATAAAATAATAAACGGCTGATACAGTGATTCAAATTTTGCCGCCATTATCATATAAACCAGCGCTACAGCCAATATTAAAGAAAAAAGCAGGCTAAGGAATGATTCCTTTATTTTCTCGGTTTCACCGCTTAAAGTGGCTGAATATCCTGAAATCTGCTTGTATTTATCCAGAATACTATCAATTTGCGGCTTTACTTTAGAAAGAGAAGTTTTATGAAGATCGGCAGAGATCATTACTGTCCGCTGTAAATTTACTCGTTTTATCTCGCTGGGCCCCTTGCCGTTAATAATTTTTGCAACTTCTTTTATAGGGAAATTAAATCCTTCAGGAGCATGAACAAGAAGGCTTTGTATGCTTACAATATCCTTCCTGTCTCTTTCTGCTAATCTGACAAGTATGTCGTATTCATTTCCTTCTTCCTTATATTTGCTGGCCACAACTCCCTTGACTGCTATAAGCGCTGTCCTGGCAATATCTGCAACTGAAAGATTAAATATTGAAGCCTTATCCTTGTCTATATTAATTTTTGTTTCCGGCGAAGAAAGAGGCCTGTCATCCCTGACATTTACTACTCCCTCAATACTTTTAATTTTAGAACTGATATCATCAACGATTGTTTTTATCTTATCCATATCCTGTCCCTTTATTTCTATTATTATAGGGGAAGATTTTTCCGCTAACGACTTAAAAACATTGTCCTGCATAGCAAATGTAATACGCGCCCCCTCCAGATCTATTCCATTCAGGTTTTGCCTGATAACTTCTATCAAATCTTTTGTGGGTATGAATTTTTCAACGGAAAATCTTTTGGTCCTGGGCAAATCGTTTTTCGATCTATAGATATTTATCACAATTTGAGCCTGGCTGGGCCTCAGTGTTTCAATGGCCTGTTCTGATGTAGCTCCTACCTGCACCATAAGACTCTTAATTTGCGCAAGATTTTTAATCTCGTCTTCAATTCTCTTTACCACCCGATTTGTTACTTCCAGTCTGCTGCCAATAGGCAGATCCACGTTAATAAGGAACTGACCTTCGTCTATAGTAGGCAGGAATTTCTTCTCTATAAATAAAAACGCAAAAAGACTAATTATAAACACTATTCCAACTACAATCAAAAACTTTTCTTTAATATCCAATAGTTTAACAATTAGATGTTTATAGTATTGTGGAGCTATTGGCAGATTATTATCAATTTGAAGTCCTTTTGGCATAAATTTGAGAAAAGTACCTTTTAACAATGTGCTGGTTTTCAATTTCCACCAAATAAACTTATTTGGAATAATCTTATTTATAAATTCCTTTTGCTTGCTTGAGATTTCAAGCTTCATAGTGCTGGTGAGACGGGGTATGAGTGATAAAGCAACAAGCAATGAAGCAATTAATGAAAGTATTACGGTTAGAGAGAGTTCAGAGAATACCTGTCCAGCTAAACCGGTAACGAAAACTATTAAAGGAAAAAAAACAGCTACGGAAGTAAGTGTGGAAGATGTTATTGCGCCTGACATTTCTTCAGCGCCAGTTATAGAAGAGGAATCTATGTCATTTGTCTGTTTGTAATGTCTGAATATATTTTCTATTACAACAATTGAGTTATCAACAAGCATCCCGACTCCAAGAGCAAGCCCTCCTAATGACATCATATTTATTGTAACCGCTGTATTGAAAGCCATATTTAACGTATATATCATAAATAAAGTTATTAAAATTGATATAGGAATGGAAAGACTTACAATTATAGCCAGGAATACGCTGTTTAAAAACAAAAATATAACTATAAATGCTAAAAGCCCACCTTGAATGGCATTCATAACCAAACCATTAATTGCGGCTGTGATAAAATTAGCCTGATTGTATACGATATCTATGTTTATGCCGTGCGGTTTAAGCGTAACCTTAAGTTCTTCTATTGTTTTTTTTTATATTCTTCGCGGTATTGATGGTATTAGCTTCCGCGCGTTTTCTTACTTGAATGGAAATATTATCGATTCCATTATAACGGGAGTAGCTGGTCTTCTCTTTAAATGACCATTTTATATCCGCAATGCTTGAAAGACGCAAAAGGCGTTTTCCTTTTTGTTCTTTTCTGTCTATATTTTCTTCATCTTCTCTTAATTTGCGGTATTTGAATTTTTGGGATTTATAATCAGTTGTTTCTACCACAGTGTCACCAATTTCTTTTATTGAAGTGTACTCTCCCATAGTTCTAATAAGATAATCAAAAAGCTTTTCACTTGTAGTTCCTGCGGGATAATTAATATTGGTATTCTTTATAGACTCAACAACTTCAGAAAGGGAGAGCTGGTTGGCAAGCAACTTCCCTTGATCAATCTCTACCAAAACCTCCTTTTCATCACCTCCGCTTATTTCAATTGCCGCTACACCTTCTGTTTTCTCAAGTCTATCCTTTATAACCTTTTTAGAAACCTGTAAAAGTTCATTAGTGGTCATTCTTCCTGTTATATTCAGTATAATAACGGGTTTGCTGAGAGGATTGTACTTTATAACTACCGGTTCTTTACATTCAGGCGGAAGTTGTTCCTTGATTTGGTCTAATTTCTCTCTAACCCAAAGCGAAGCAAAATCCATATTAGTATTCCATCCAAATTCAGCTGTTACCAGGGAAGCCCCTTCTTTTGACACTGAAGAAACCCTTTTAAGGTCTTTTACCGTTCCGATAGATGTTTCTATAATTTTTGTGATCAGGTTTTCGATTTCTTCAGGCGCAGCGTTTGGATACTGAGTTACTATTGTTAATTGAGGGAAGCTTAACGAAGTAAACAGTTCTTGAGGAAGTTCAAGCCAGGAGATGACGCCAAATAACACAAAAAAAAGAAAAACCATCGTTGTTGTTATCGGGCGCTTAACAGAGAGTTTAGATATCCCCATAATGATTAGTTTCTTTTATGCTACGGGTATTATAAATATATGAATATGCAAAACAGCCGGCTACATTAAACAATCTCTATTCACTGCTCTTTCCTGGAGTATGGGTAGTATACTCTTCAACATTGAGTATCTCCACCATCGCTTCTTCCTTCATTCTGTCAAGCTTGTCTAATACTATTAGCTCGCCTTCATTCAAGCCTTTGGCTACCACAGCAAATTCGTCAGAAAGGTAGCTGATTTCAACACTTCTGGGAGCTACATTGTTTCCCTGGCTTACAACAAAAACATTGTTTTCCCCATCCTGCTTCATGATGGCCATACTGGGAATTACAAGCGCATTATCCTCTTCAAATATGTTTATCTTTACCCTAGCGAACATACCGGGCAAAATTAGGGCTTCCTCGTTATCAACAATGACTTTTAAGGTCATCATTCTTGTAGTGGGGTCGATATTGGGATCTATATTGTTTACATAACCCTGATAAATTTTATCACGTATCGCATCAAAAACGACATTTGCCGGCTGTTCCAATGTAAGTTTATTTATATCATTTTCAGTAACACCTATATTAATTACCATTTTCTTAGTATCAAAAAGAGAGATGATTTTTTTTGTAGAATTAATAACCTCCCCTTCTTTTTGCTGTATGCTGGACACAATTCCATCAAAAGGCGCCCGCATAATGGTTTTTTCAAATTCGACTTTCGCCTGATCCAGTGAGTTCTTTGCCTGCATAAGTTTTGCTTTTATTATTACTCCCGCTTCATATAATTTCTTATGCTGTTCATATTCAATTCGGGCTTGTTCCTCTTTTAAGGCTGCTTCCTGAGCGTCTAATTGGGCGATTACTTTGCCTTTTTCAACAAAATCACCTTCTTTATAGAATATATTTTTAATTTTTCCTTCTTTCTCGAAGTTCAATTCTACTTGAATGCCTCCCTCAACGTTGCCGAGAACAGAAAGAGAATCTTCATATTTTACCCTTGAAGCTTTATAAGCTGTGACCGGAATTCTCTCAGATTGCTCGTCTTGCTGTTTTGTTTCTTGTCCAATTTGAGTGCTGAAACCCGGAAGCAAATCGTATTTCTTAAGCAGAAAAATAATAATTATAATCGAAAGCAATGCCGCAATTATAATAAAATAAACCTTCTTAAGCTTCTTTCTTTCAGCTCGAATTCCATTCTTTATAAAATCATTCATTAATTTTCATATCTCCTTTATTATTTTCGTTTTGATCTGATGCATCAATATCAGTATCAACAGCAAACTTTCCTTTTAGACCGACCGCTTTGTTCAAACTGGCAAGACTTACATTAAAATAGTTAAGGGCTTCTAAATTGCCTTTCTTAGCGTTTGCGAGCTTGAGTTTAGCTGACAGCAGCTCCGAAATTTGAACAAGATTAAGATTCTTTTTTGATCTGGTTGCAATCACCTCTTCTTCCGAAAGGGTAACTTCTTCTTTAGTCGTATTAACCTGCAGAAAAGATTTTTCCAGATTATAGTAACTTTCTCTTACTTCTTTCTCAATCTCGGCTCTTATGTCCTGCAGTTTAACCTGCTGCTGCTTGAATTCAATTTCACTTGCCAGCTCATCGCTGTAACCTTTGATGTTGTCTAATACGTCCAATGATGCGGCATATGTTCTTGATTGTGTTCTGTCTGACTGTCCTAATTTAGGACTTGTCTTGTCAAAAAGATATGAGCCGTTTACAGTGTTGCCCCCAAAGGGCTTTGATACCTTTAGTCCTGCAGAGTAGTCTTCTCCTGCGTTAAGGACCTCGTTTTCATAGGCGCCGCCAGATTTCCCTACAAAACCGGTTAGGTCAATTTTGAACGCATTTGATGATCGGCCTATAACTTTTCCGAGATCGTTAACCTCGAGTTCTTTTTGCGTTATAATCAGGTCCGGGCGGTTCAACACAGCCATCCGAAGCGATTTTGTTAAATTTAACTCTATTTCCTCAAAAGGAATTTCAAAAGATTCGCTCATAGGGGTTTCCTTTTTTAAATGAAGAAGCTGAAGCAGATTCAGTTTGGAAAGTTTGAGATCTTTTTCTAAAGATGCGATGGTATAATCAATTTGTTTGCTCTGGTTTTCAACGTTCAAATGCTCTATTCTTGTGGAAAGCTTTGCTTTATACCTTTTACGGGACGATTCAATATCTTCTGCTACAGACTTTTGAAGCTCCTTAAATAGCTGAAATGTTTTCTGGTTTTTGGCAACTTCATAAAATGCCTTTGTTATATCAAAAACAGCATTCAGCAATATCTCTTCATATCTAAGCTTGGCAATTTCATAATTATATTTAGTTTGCCTGTATGTTGAGATTAATTTACCGCCGTAATAAAGCGATTGGCTTAATTCCAGCCCATAAACTCTTTCTTCAAACTCCGGAGGGCCATTTTCTCTTAATGCATCACCGTATGTCTGTTCGTATTTTAACTTTAAACCCGGATAAAGCGCTCTTAAAGATTCCAATCTTTTCAATTTGGCAAGTTTAATCTCGTCTAAAGCTATTATTATTTGAGGATTATTCAGTAATCCTACCCTAATAGCGCTTTCAATGCTGTCTATATCCTGAGACGCAGCAAGCGATGATGCCTGGTCGAGAGATGTGCTGATCTTATTCAGCTCTATAATTAGAGATTTTCTAAGAATTTTGGAAGTTGATGTAGCAATCGAGCTTAAGGTAAAGATTATGTACTCCACCGGTTTGGCTTTTAAATTGGATTGCTGGTATTCTAATCTCATGCCTTGAATTAAACCTTCATTTATCTCAGCATCAGCTTCTGCAGAATAAACCTTTTGCCCGGTAAAATCTATTAATAGACGGTAAGGATTTTCTAATATTATGTTGGAGTTATACTTTGCCTTCTCGCTAAATTGGATATTAATTGTTGTAGATGGTCCGGTAACCTTAATGTCTATTTTGGTGATTTCATTTTTTGCGTAAATTTCTCCGCAGAATAAAAATGATGCAAAAAAAATAAAAAATACTCCTGCAAGTAATATTTTAAAAGGCCTAATTCCTACGTACATAAGGAAACTCATTATTTAATTATATATTAACCATATAAGAAGTAAGTAAAGTTTTTGTTAAAGTTTTGTAAAACTTTAATGTAACCATCTGCAGCGATTTTCATCCATTATTTATGAGCGATCTCATTTCTTACTGGTTTTTAAGTTTTTTTGTCTTAATCACTAATCTCTTTGATTTTGGCAATTTTGATTTAATTTTAGTACTAATACCATCTTTAGAGCTAATCATATTTATAAACGATCTGATATTATTTACTATTGGAGTTGCTTTTAGCCTAGCAATGCAATCAGCAGCAAAATAAATTATTAAAGGCATCAAAATCGCCATTAAAAAAAACAAGTGTGATTTTTTTATAGAAATTATTTTTTTCTTAAATAGTTCATGATTGAATTTGTTAAAATCTAATTGTTTTAAGATAGAGTTGGAAATTTTGTTTTTAGATTTAAGCTCTTTTACCGTATCCTCTTTAAAAGGAATTAGCTTCCCTATAAATAAATCATCCCTATTGGAATTTTCTAGAATTTTGTCTATTTGCAAAATTATTATTGTAATGTTGTCTTCGCCCCCATTTTCATTTGCAAACTGTACTAATCTTTTAGCCTTGTTTTCTAAAGTTAAGGATTGATTTAATAAAACATCTTTTATACTTTCTTCTTCAACAAAAGATGTAAGGCCGTCGGAACACAGTAAATAAGTATCATTTACTTTAATATTTTCGGTTTTTACATCTACTTTTACGGTTGGACTTACTCCCAGCACTCTGGTAATGACATTTTTGTTTTTAAACTTCTTTGCCTCTCGCGGAGTTATCTCATGATCTTCAAGCATCTCATTTACCCAAGAATGATCAATTGTCAATAACTGCAAAGTTTTATCTCTTAACCTGTATAGACGGCTATCCCCAACATGAACAATGTGAATTAGATCGTCCTCAAATATGCAGGAAACAGCTGTAGTTCCCATGCCTCTTAAAGCCGTATAGCGATAAGCAAGTTTGTAAAGGGTGCTATTTGCTATTTGTATAGAATTAGCCAGAAAAAACTTTTTTTCAATAATTCCTAAATTTTTGCAAATTTCATCAAAGTTTTTGAAAAGCTCATCTAAAACACTTGATGCGGCAAAACTGGCCAGATCACCTGCGGCATGACCACCCATACCATCAAATACCGCAAAAGTGCCGTGTTTAGGCAAGATTAATAAAGAATCCTCATTGGTTTCCCTGATTAATCCAGCATCAGTTTTTACAAAATATTTCACAATTGGTAAGGACATAATTACTTTATCTCCAGAAAAAACTTAAAATTATACTAAACATAAAAAATTAAAAATAATTTTATGCAGTAACTTCTTCTTTTAATGCGATAACAGGAGGTTTTTTTATACCCTTCCGCTTTTTTATTATAATAATTACAGCAGCAAGTGCAGTCAGAAGAACTATAGATAGTAAATTAATCGCTACAAATAACCACAGAAATGTTCTTACAGGATATAACCCTGAGTTAGATGCATCTCTATGATGCATAGCCCAAACAATGGTATTTGGTAAAACCCGCGAATTTGTTTTTAATATTACCAGTTTATTCATAATATCCTTAAACATGATATCCAGATAACCGTTATTATCAATATCAGCAATAATTGGCGTTGAATTTAACGGATTAGAGCTTATCTTATCTTTTTTGATAACTCTATCAATTTCAATTCCAAGAGCGGCATTCCCGTTATAAATGTATATTTGTCCATTTTCCCCGCCAATTACAACTTCTGAAAAACCGTCTTTATTTAAATCTGCTACAGCCGGCGTTGCTAGAAGGCGATTCCAGCCATCAGTTTGCTGCTTCCAAAGCAATTTTCCATCTCTTCCGTCAAGAACATAAACAAATCCGTTTGGCCAAGCTACTATTACATCCAAATATTTATCATCATTCATATCAGAAGCTACAATGGATGCATATCTTGTTGGAAATTCTCCCGTCATCATTGGTGTTATAGAAAATTCCCATTGAAGATTATTTGATTTTATGTCAAAAGAAGCCACAAAATACTGCTTGCTTGCAACAACTATTTCCAAGTTCCCATCGCGATTCAAATCTGCGATTATAGGAACATTGCCGATGTCGTTTGATGTAAGTGAAGTTCCCTTCCTTTTATTAATACCTTCGGCTGTATCCAGCATTTTATATTCTCTATTAATTCCATCAAAAAAATAAACCTTTCCATCTGCCATTGGAATAGCAACTAGGTATCTGTTTGTTGAAGGATATTTACATATTACAGGTGATGAATTAATTTTTGAACCCAGATCCTTAATAAAATCACGAGGTGCTGTAGACGGGTTGTAAACAAATAATACCACGCCATCTTCTGAACAGCAGACAACGTCTTTTACATTGTCCCCATTGATATCAGCACATGCAGGTGTCGATCTTAACAACCCGCCTAAGATAGTAGACTTATATATTAGATCTCCTTTCTGGCCGTCAATTATATATAGCCTGGAATCCTTAGCGCATATAATAACATCATCGATATTATCATTGTTAATATCGGCGCTTATTGGTGAGGAATCAATGCCGTCGGGAATTAGGAACTCTTTTGGCCATAAGGCGTTGCCGGTTCTAGGATCTGCTATGTTTATAGCCCCGTTGGATGTGCAAATTATTATAGATTTGTTCTTACTGCCATTTCTTGTTCCAAGAGCTAAGCTTGGAGATATATCATATTCTCCTTTATCGAAAAGCGAGGTATCAGTCAATGAAATATTTGGCGACCAATTTGCAGTACTAACGTTTAACTTGGAAGGCACATTTTTAATAACTAAAATTCTGTAGGTTGAGTACATCATTACTGAAAGCAAAAAAAGAACTATTATTCCGGTTAACATCTTCAATGCTGGCATCTTATAACGGTCTAAGAATATGCCTGCCTTTTTAGGCGCTGAATAGTCTTCGGTCCCTTCTTTTACTAATCTGAAAATATTATGGCCGATTAAAATCTCGTCTCCTAGCTTAACAGAAAGGGTATCATTCTCACCAACCACTTTTTGGTTTACGAATGTTCTGTTTCTACTCCTTTTGTCAGAAATATCAAATTTCTCTTCCTCTGATTTTATAGTTGCATGTCTTCTTGATACGCTGGTATCGACCTTACTTGAAATCACAATATCATTAAACTCTTCTTCGCGCCCGATCTTTGTTTCGCCGGTTTTAAGTTCATATTTTTTCCCGAATAAATTTCCGTGTATTGCCAAAAGGAAATACCTTTGTTTAATATTGTCTGGAAGCGGTTTCTTTTCCTGAATAACTGGATAAAAGAGTATGTCAAAATAGGAGTTTGAAAATGTAACAGCATCTTCATAATGAATTTCAGATTGATTTACTCTTTTATTGTTCACATAGGTGCCAAAAGCGCTCTTGGAGTCCTTTACAAAATATTTACCTTCAACCTCAAATATCTCGCAGTGTCTCAATGAAATTGGCTGATCATTTATCACAATATCATTGTCATCACTTGATCCGATTGTAACTGATAATTTTGATATTATATATTCTGATACTATCTCTGTTTTCCTTCGAAGTATTAATCGTGGCATTTAAGGCTCCTTCTGTTTTAAGTTTTACAAATTATATAAAAGCTACTATCAAAGCAATTATAATTACACCACCCAGTATCATTAAACGGGGTAAATATTTTTTTTCAGGCTCTTTGCTCTTATCAATTTCTAGATCAATTAATCTTGCTTTACTTTTACCTTCATATACTTGCTTAAAATAAAGTTTAGCTTGGTTTTCAAATGTTCTCATTAGATCCGAATTTTGGAGCAGTTCTTTATCAAGTCCTTCTTCAAATGGATACTCAATATCATTTATAAACTCAAACATTTCTTTGAACGTATTTCTAGCTTCTTCTAATTGATCATCAAATTGATATGCGTAAGCTGTCCAGAAAAAGGCCCGCACCTTTAAGTCTTCATCCGCTAAAGAGGCTTTTATTATGCGTTTGAATTTTTTAATGGCTTTATTAGAATCGTAATCATCATTTAGATCTGAAATTCCGCTTTCCAAATATTTTAAATAATCTGTAGCACAAAATAAATAGCTTCTGCTTAGTATAAGTATAATCGCTATAACTGCTGCGGAAAAGAAAATTACTTTTTTCATTGTATTATAAATTCCCCTCCTTCATCGAGTTTCAATATTATTTTCTGTGCAGGTTGCGTAAATTTTATTGTTTTTTCCGCTCTTTTCTCTAGATCTACATGTTCAATCCATACCTTATGCGTCCCACGGGTCAAATCGGAGATCCGTCGGAACGTGTCGCCCTCATATTTGCCGTCAATATATATTTGAGCTCCGACAAAGTGAGGTTTCGTATCAATAATTAGTTGCCCGTCTGCGACAGCGCTAAGGTTAAATGTAATGGTTTCTCTGCTGGCAACCTCAAAATTTTTGGTTACTTCTTTTTCGGGATACTTGGTATTGGTGTTTACTTTAATAGTATGTTCTCCAGGTGAAAGATAATCCTGCCATTCGCCTTTCTTATCTGTAGTTCCAATATACTTCCCGTCACTTATAATGGTTGCGTTTGAGATGGGTGAGCCTGAGTTTTCATCTATCACCATTACTTTAAGAAAAGGGTTTTTTAATTGAAGTTTAGCGGATATATTACGAACATCCTGAACATTGAATGTTTGTTTTACTGAGTTATAACGTGGTTCTTTTGAAAACACTGCTTCAAGTTTTTTTAAAGGAAGATCAGTCTCAAAAGGCGTACGCATATTCTTTATGTTGGTTCCGCTTATGGTTACGCGCGCATTGATGTCGGTGTTTGTTGAGTCCGTGCCGTAAGCTGAAAAAGTTACAATCTTATTGAGTGAGAAGAAAGTTGATTCCTTAGTATTCTCGTCGATAATTATTGTCCTGTTTTGGCTCTTAAAACCAGGCAGCCTTACTGTAATTGTATGGGTTCCGACTTGGAAACTTACTTTATTCAAAGGGGTCTTACCTATAGAAAGCTGTTCATTGTTTATGAAAACTTCAGCGTCCTGAGGATTTGAATTAATATCAAGCTGCTTCCAAAATGTACCGGTTATAAGATATATTGTCTTACCATCCTGCATTGACTTGTTTAATTCCCAGAATCTGTTGTCGATCCCTTTCTGACTATCAATTGGTTCTGCCAAATTAATGATACACTGTCCGAATGAAGCAACTTTTTTCATGCTTCCGAGCGGTTCAAAACCAGATTTTGATAAACTTAAAAGGCGCTGTCCTGCTTCAATATCTTGGGCCGCAGGTGTTTTCTTTACAAGCTTTTTCCCATCAATATATATATCTGCACCCGGCGGGGTAGAGTTTATTTGGAGTGTTGTTTCAAATTTAATTACAAAATTGTTCTCCAAATCAGAAACTTCATGTGAACCGTCCAAAATTTCTGTTTTAGATCCAATAACAGATATTTTTCTGGACATTTCGTTGTATCCATCTTTTTTCAATACTAGCAGATAATTACCGGGTATTATACTTTCCATGCGAAAAGGGGTAGTTGAATTACCAGCTAATACGTTTCTGCCATCAATGCCTTTCAAATTAATTTCAGCTCCAGATGGGTACGAATCAACAACCAATGCAGGCGGCCATATACGGTCGTGAACCTGTGTTCCAATATGAGTCCAGGTAAAATATACATCTGCCGCAAAGAGTATCAAAATTAGAAAAAACACTGCTACTAGAGAGAAATAAAATATTTTTTCGTATTTCTTAGCTGTATCCAGCACAAAATCAATAACTGTTTTTTCGCCGGTTAAGCTTTTTTCATGGGGCATAGGAGCTTCATCAGAATTTTTTGAAGGCTGGGGTGTTTTATCTTCGGAAATGATATTTCGAAAAGCTTCGGTTTGCTTGGATGGCAGTTCCTGCATTACAGGCGTTTCCTCAATTTCAATATCATCAATAACTGGATGGCCCGTTTCCTTTTCTTCTATTTTTATCTCATCTGCAAGAACCTGGCTCATGAACTTCTTAAAGTTCTCCCTTTGAATATTATATTCCTCTTCACCGAGGTAATGATATATATCTTTATACATATCCTTTGCTGACTGGTATCTTTCATTTCTGTTTTTCATCAATGATTTTATTAAAATTGCTTTAAGCGGTTCAGGCGCGGTAGAGTGGACATCAAGACTTCTCGGATTGAACTTTACTTTTTTTACCATCTTCCAGGTATCATATTCACTTGCTGCTTCAAAGAGTTTCTTCCCGGTTATTAATTCGTATAGTACTATGCCTATTGAAAATATATCAGAACGATTATCAAGCTCAAGTGTGCCTTCAGCCTGCTCGGGTGACATGTAGGGGACCTTCCCTCTTAATTTACCGGCATCAAAACTCTCAGTAAGCGATGAAGATACTTTTGCTATACCAAAATCCCCCAATTTGACCCTACCGTCGTAATAAATCATTATATTCCCGGGTGAAATATCCCTGTGAACTATCCGGAGTGGTTCTCCGGTGATTTCATCGATATGGGAGTAAGCAAACTCCAATCCCTTTAGCACCTCGCCAATTATGTATGCAGAAATTCCATAGGGTATCTTAATTTTGCGTTTTATGCATTTTTGCAATAAATAACGCAGATCAGCGCCTTTAACATATTCCATTATTATATAGTATTTGTTCGTGGCTGTTTTAAGGAAATCTATCACCCTAACTATGTTTTGATGATCTAATTTTGCGGTGCTTATAGCTTCAACGCGAAACATGTCTAAAAATTTTGCATTTTTAGAAAAATTTTCGTGAACTTTCTTTACAGCAACAAACCGTTCAAGATTACTAGCCCAGGCTTTAATAACCAGCGCAAATCCGCCGGCGCCGATTTCCCTTATAGGAACGTATCGATTATCAATTAACTTTTTGTCCATAAAATAGTTCTTATTCCTTTGTATTTTTCTCTGACTCTAGTCTAATTTTATTTAGTTTATTAATATTGTTGATTTTATTTATGGTTGCTAATGTGCTCCTAATCTCTGGGTCAATAACTGAAGGAATAGACTGCTGGTTTTTATCTTCGCTGTTTTTAATTAACCCTGTTAATTCCTTAGAAGAATCTTTTTTTTCTTCAGCCAAATAATTTACCACAGATCCGCTAATATTTTCGTTTATATTCGAAGTCACACCACTTTCCTTTTGCGACAAGTCATAACCGCTCTCCGTTTGGGTTTTTACTAAAGGGAATAACCAATAAACCAAGGCACAGGACATTGCAGCTAGCATTAAAATCGCTAACACAAAGCTAACTAGAATTCTTGCTTTGCCTTGTAGTGCTCTTGACCTTATCACACTATATTATAAATAAATTGATTAAACTTTCAAGTGTTATTTAATTCCCCAGAAAATCGGTTAACAATACATAAAAGCAATTGGAAATAAAAAAACACCTCGCTGGCCGTCGAAAAATGATATAATATTTTTATTGAAAAGTCAGACCATTTTTCACCAACGAGGTGATAGCATGATTATACAAAATTTAAGCGCTCTGCAAGTAGAAAAAACAAAGAATTCATTAACTTCATTTGCCGGATTA
>JBDROU010000023.1:0-3298 GCA_043809745.1 bacterium | reverse complement strand
TTCCTTGAAGCTCTGCTTTTTCCGCTAGAAAAAGCAGCTTCTTCATCGCTTCCATCATGTCTCCATGGTAAGTCGCCGATCCGAAAACAAGGGCGTCATAGCCATTTAAATCCGCTTCGGTTTTTATATTGTTTGCATTAACGACAGTAGCTTCAACATTGGAGATCCTTAATCCTTCGGCAATCAATTCGCCAATCTGACACGTTTCACCGGTCCTGGTCGCACACGCGATAAGAACTTTCGCCATCGCAGCACCTCCCTAAAAAAAACTTACGACACGGTTGTTGCACTATTAAATATCACAGCAAAAAAACGGGGCCGCTATCCGATTCTCTTGTCAATACCATCTGCCGTACAGTCAGGCGTATAGCAAGTATTATCAAGAAATTCACATTTTTCCTTGCAGGATGGACATTGTTCAGGCGGTGCCTCTGCGTTCAGTGTATAACCGCAATTTTTGCATTTCCAGCTGGTCATCTTGTTGCCTCCTTGCAGTCGAAATTCAATTATTTAAGGCAAAGAAACCATTCATGCGAACCGGTCAGATATGGACCCGCAAGTCTTTAAACTTTCCAGAGCCCATGGAGGTTGCAATACTCGCGAGCGGCAACCTTCTGAGCCTCAACTTTAAATGTTGCTTCAGGGGTCTCACCGGGATTTAAAAACTGCCGATAAGCCTTGCCGTCGGCGATTATCTCGATCCATTCAATGTAGTGTTTCGCTTCCATGGGGTGGGCAACGCTGCCGACCTTAACTTTTATGCCGCCGTCGACTTTTTCAATGACCGGAACATGCTTTTCTTTAGCGGCATCAACTGTATTTTCAACCATCAGCTTCATCGGTTCGCCGCAGCATACCAATTCACCCCCGCCACCATGGAGAACCTCCACGATATTCCCGCATGCCTCACATTTATAAACTTCTAATTTTTCTGCCATGTTCTACTCCTTTCATGATAAATATGTGGATTGTTGAAAAGCCGTTTTCACATAAACCCAGACAAATTGATCACTTTTTCGAAGGATCTTTACTTTTTTGTTAAAGCAATTCATCCGTATAGATCCTATCAGCCCTAATAATTTTCACCGAGCAGTTCAAAGTGCGCTTGGGGATGTGTACACGCCGGACACTCTATTGGCGCCTCAGTCCCCTCGTGCAAATAACCGCAATTTCGGCAGCGCCATTCAACCTTTTCGGTTCTTTTAAATACACGCCCGGCTTCGATATTGGCAGCAAGGGCAAGATATCTTTTTTCATGCTGCTTTTCAGCAACCGCAATTGCCTCCATTGCCTCTGAAATATTGCCGAAGCCCTCTTTGCGGGCTATTTGTGCAAATCCCGGGTACATTTCAGTATGTTCATGATTTTCCCCAACGGCCGCATCTTTTAAATTTTGAAGAGTAGAACCGATGACCCCGGCCGGGAATGTCGCACTTAATTCAACATCACCGCCTTCAAGAAACTTGAAAAGCCTCTTGGCATGTTCTTTTTCCTGGTTAGCAGTCTCTTCAAATATGGCTGAAATCTGAACATATCCTTCTTTCTTAGCCTGGCTGGCAAAATACGTATACCGATTTCGAGCCTGCGATTCACCGGCAAACGCTGTTAAGATATTTTTTTCAGTTTGTGACCCTTTCAGCTTCCCCATGTTTTTCTCCTTTCAGATTGAAATAAGGACCCGCATATTTTGGGATATAAAGATCCTGATTTATACCTATCAATATTAGTTATCATTTAGGATTATCCTAACACATGTGACATCCATAGAAAAGCACATATTTGAATTTAAAATATATTCATTTTTTGAGTGATGTCCAGACTTCTCTTTCCCTGTTAACAATTTTTTATAAATTTTCTTCTATGTTGACGTTTCACCAATGGGTATTACATTCAAAAATAAAAGGAGCTATAAACCAAAAGAAGGCAGTTGAATTGCTGGCGGATTATCCCTTTCATGCCCTTTTCGAGAACAATCCGCCAGCATGAATGAGTGAACTTTTTTTATATATAGGACCGAAAATATTTTTTTGATGTTCGTACCGGCTTTAAGGAGGACCGCATGTTAACATTAGAAGACATCAAAAAGGATCCAGAGCTTGTGAATGCCATCGACTGGAGCATGACCCCCGAAGAGGCCGTTAGACTCTATCTTGAATGGGGCAACAACTGGGCCCACGGCAATTATGTCATCCGTTCAAAAGATGATGTTTCTTATTATTTTGTGATCAACACCTGGGAAAAAATACCGGTAATATACCTGATCCGCCGAAATTCGGAACAAGCGGATGAACTGGCTAAAATTAATCTGCCGGTCAAACTCAAGAATCGTTTTTTAGACTCAATCGGCCACAACAAGGGTGTATACGCCATTGATAATGAAATTAAAACTTGGCTTAAATCAGAACTCGACGAATCCGGTAAAAATTAAACCTGCTTTTTTCACAAAAAAAGTCTTCAGCCTGCTAAAGATATATATCGGCAAACGGAAGACTTTTTATGTGCTATAAAACAAATGGAACTCGATTGAGCAGGGAAGCGTCCTGCAACAGGATTCTTGCCGTTATTTTGTAGTGTAAAGACCGCGCGACTTAGCTTCAATCACGCCCCTTTTTGAAAGCTTGTATAGGGCATTGCTGAGTTGTCTGGGGCCTAAGCCTGTTTTTTTTCTGAGCGTATCAATATTCGCACCCTTTTTGCTCCGTTTGATGACGGCTATAACCGAGTCAAGAACCGTGGCTTTTGACGTGGCCTTCTTGGCAGCCGTCTTTTTTACAGCAACCCTTTTTACTGCTTTCTTTTTTGTTGAAACTTTCTTTGCCGCTCTATTTTTCACTGCTGATTTTTTAGAAGGAGACATTTTGTCTGCTTGTTTGGAAATTTTTTCAACCTGATTGGAAAGTCTCGTCAGTGATTTTGCGATTGTCATCAGCTGATCTTTTATTTTCTTCATCTGGTTTCCTCCTTGAATAATATTTCATTAACCGCATCGTTTTTTAAGCAGTATTATATACCATATCAAATGTCAATAAAACTATAAAAACAACTGCTTTTCAGAAAAATATTCCGCCTCATAAACTTCCACTCGGGTGCGTGGTTCCTGCCAGGCTGACCGTGACATGCCGCCTTTGAGGCAGAGGTGTTCCAAGAAGTCTTCTTGTTGAGGAAGCTGCTCCCACACCTGAGGTAGAAATGTAGACCGTCGATATCCCTGTGACAAAATTACACCGTGAACACCCGGGATGATTTGTTTTTTCAGATCTTCACTGTCTCTAAATTTTATCTCTCGCGGTACCGTTAG
>JBDROU010000022.1:0-4329 GCA_043809745.1 bacterium | reverse complement strand
TTTATAAAAAGAAAACAAGACCTATTCCTTACTGCCGAGGTCGCATAACCTGGTATTGCGCCAGATGGTACTTAGTATCAGGCGAACCTGGAAAGCTGGTTTCCGCTTAGGATGTCAGGGTTCAAATCCCTGCCTCGGCGTCACCCTTTTTGGTTAAGATCCCATTTGTTTGGTGGCTAGAACTGTGTGTTCACATTGAATGTCAAATAAGTTCTTAAAGTAAGATTTGCTTGTATCATGCTTTTCCTTTTGTAGGACGCAAGTAAAAGTAAGTAACACCTAGCAAACCTCAAATATTGCATTATTTAATCCTCTTTACTCTAAAATAAGGATATTCTGCATATCTAGGGTAGGTATCTCCCTCACTCATTGCCAATTTATATACCTGTTTTATATTGTCTGATGGATATCCCATATCTGATTCATAGACATAAGATAAAACAATATTAAAGTATATATCGTGTTCCGCAAAGTAATCCAGTTCATCTATATCATACTTCTTTTTGTTCATTGTTAGTGGCAGCAATTTCTTCTCAATTATACCTTCAGAAACATCAATCACTTCTGAACCATGTGATTTAATCTCCGTAATAACATACTCCAACCTTGCCGTTTGTGATTTCAAACGGGAACATAACTTTTCCCAAATTGTCTTTGGAAGAGGGTATATTATCTTAATTTGAGCCCTTAATTGCTTTACCGGATAGTTACTTTTATTCTTAAACGAAAACTCAAAACCATCATCTGAAACTTGTATAAACGGCAATCTTGAAATATTAAACTGTTGTCGTGTAGTATTCAAAATAAAATAAGTAAGGACCACATACAATAGTGTAACTAAGACCAACATATGATTCGAATCGACAGTGAAAGTATACTTCGAGGAAAATACAATAGGTTCGTTAAACCACCAGGAGAACACGATCATACCAAAAAAAGCAAGTATAAAAGTAAAGAGTAAAGGTTTGACGAACTCTCTAAATTGCTCTCTAAAGATAAGTGCCGACACAATTATTAAAAGTACTCCAATAATTCTTGTATAGGGTGTTGGCACAAATAATAACACTACAGATAAAATCACTAAGAATGGTGCTATAGGAAAACGGTACTTAAGAAAATCCGCAAGAGTCATACATGTGTGAATGGTAATTAAGATATAAAAGTTGGGGTTAGAACTGCGAAGAGTAGGAATCATTCTATAAAAGCAATAGTCCGTATACTAATAAAGTATTTAAAGATGTCCTAATACGCTGGATGAGTAAAATGATGTTATACAAGCAACAAATCGATGAAGAAGAGGGAAATAAATTAGTACGGCAACTTTCAAATATGGGCTTTGGTATCTTTTTAAAGGAAGAAGATTATGAAAGGATAGAACATAAGGGGGATATGACAATTGTGGTAAGGCCCAGAGGCCACCCATTGCAAGATAACGATGCTAGGATGCCAGCAGGTTGGTATATTAAAAGTGAAGGGCTGTTCTATAAACCTGTCCCACTGATTAATTACAAAAGTAAGACATTTATTTTTTTGATGAAACAACCAGGTCAGGATGGTTATATCGTATACTACAAACAGGTATTAAATGGCACAATTTTGGATAGGACAGATACCCCCACGAATACAAACGACCCGTTCTATACTCGTGTTATTCATTTCTTTAATCTCTCTGATATCCTTTTCGAAAATGATCATATGTCAAAGGAGGCCTATCTTTTATCTGAATTCATATTTCAGGTGGGGGAGAATTCAAAATGCATGAGATTATTCTACATTTATATTAAAGAAACGTTAAAAAAAGGAACAAAAGGGTTCAATCAATGGATAAAGAACCTAGATAAGAACAGTATTTTGTGGATAGATGCGCAAAAGCTGAGGGCGATAAGACATTTTTGTGTTCATAACTTATTTAAGGAATTATCTATACCTAAGCTAGAGAATTATAAGAATTCCGATGAATTCATACTGGATAGTAATTTGAAGGAGAAGATTACTTTTGGTGAAGAAGATTTGGATCCGGTTAAATGGTTAGCATTTTATATTGCTAATAAAGAAATTTAAATCCTCACCATTCATCGTTGTTTTGCTTTGGTGGAAGCCTAATATGAAGGGTTTCCTTTCAGCTCAGCCCCTTTAGTACTGCCCAAATGAAGAGGAAGATCATTCCCAGAGCAAATATAGTTGCAAGTGCCCAACGTTTTTTAGGTATCACTGACAGTACGGCACCTACAATTAATGCAGTCCCGATACCGAAAGAGTATTCTTTAAAAACCTCCCATCCTATGGTGAGTACCATAGACAAAAGGGTATAAGAGGGACCATATAAAGTTTATGTTGGTAGGGAAGATATTCCTTCTGATGTCAAATACCTTTAAAGCACATCAACACATCGTACAAACAAAATATATATCGGAAAACAGAAATAAATTTATATAAATAGGTCTTTATTCTCGACGGAAAACACAATTTAAGTCAACTCAGAGAATAAGGGACCTTACCGATAAGGAGTAACTTTCTGCCTCGGCGTTTATTCAAAAGGAGAATCAATCCTTAAGCTGTTACCCTCCACTTCTGCCTTAACACCTATAGGCAAAGTGTGACAGTCCATGTGGTAATGGCCGAAAGGAATATTCCACAAAACAGGACAAGAAAAATTACCTGCAAGGTAATCCTTTACTTCATTTTCATATTTTTCTATTTCTTTTTTATCAAAGTTTTTTCTGAAATAATTAGGATGGATAAATTGCCCTGCAACTACCGCACTTAACTTATCTGCATAAGGCTTTTTCTTTATACCTTGAATCAAAGATTTAACAAGATCTAAATCCTCACCCGCCTCCTCGATAAGTAATATTTTGTCGTCTAAGTTACAAAATTCATCAGGGGTATGCTTTACAAACGTGAAAAGATTGCCCCCTACAAAAGTACCCTTTGCAGAACCTTTCCTTAACGGTTCAGCCTTTATATCAATCGGCTTTCCTTCAATTAATAGGTTGGTAAAATGCTTCTCCCAGTTTTTCGCATGCTCCTCTGACTTTACTTCCTGCTCTTTCTTGTTTTCAGATGCCTCATATATAGAGGTTAAAACCAGGCATTGAAAAGTAGGAACGCCTGTTTTTGCATATAACGTTTGGGTTAGGCTTGTGTTATCACAAAACCCTAAAAACGGTTTAGGATTGTTTTTAAAACATTCATAATCAATCTCAGTTGCAATTCCTTTCTTAATCCTGTTTCTTAGTGATTTGTTCATCTCAGTTACCATTTGGTAAGAGAAGAAACCACCTTCAATACAATAAATAGCATTCATTGAAGGGTCACGAATAGCATAATTCAGATCAAGAATCCTGTTATCAGGCATAGTAGAGTAATCAAACTCTTCACCCCTAATCTTGCTGTACTTCATCGGATGAAGCTTCAGATTGAGCTTCTCAAATAAGCCGATCGCCTTCTTGGTACAGCCAAACTCCTTAGGTGTAATAAGAGTTCCTGAAGGAGCTATCAAGGCAATTCTGTCACCACCCTCCAATTTTTTTAGCTTTATCATGCTAGTACAACTGATTTAATAATATATAAACCTTTCTACTTGTTACTACTAAATAATAATAACTTTATTTACGAAGTAAGTTTTATAAAACCCTAAAAACTCTCCAAGAAACATGAGGTGTGTTATAACAGGCGGAACTGGATTCATAGGTTCTAATCTAGCCCTGCATTTGATAGAGCAAGGAGATGAAATAATAATCACCGGCCATGATGCAGAGCAAAAACTGCCCCCATTCAAAGGAAGGTACTTACAACCAACATTTCTCGGTTTTGATTGGGATAGTGTGGGAAAAGTAGATGCTCTATTCCACCAAGCAGCAATCAACGACACGACAAACATGGACAGAGACCAGATGCTAAAAGCAAACTTCGAATCATCAAAACAACTGTTCGAGAAAATGGTAGACATGGGGTGCAGGAGGATAGTATATGCTTCTTCAACAGCAGTGTACGGAGACTTACCCGCTCCATACAAAGAGCATGTACCACTAAAACCACTAAATCCTTATGCAGAATCAAAAAAAGCGCTGGACGAATTTGCCATGAATTTTGCAAAAGAACACCCAGATGTTATAATAGTGGGTTTGAGGTACTGCAATGTTTATGGGCCGAGAGAAGACCACAAAGGGAAGAGGGCAAGCATGATATACCAACTAGCCCAACAAATGATAAATGGTAATCCCAGAATATTCAAATATGGGGAACAAAAAAGAGACTATATATATGTAAAAGACGTTGTAACAGCAAACATGCTGGCAGCAAAAGCAAAAGAAAGCTGCATAGTCA
>JBDROU010000021.1:0-17967 GCA_043809745.1 bacterium | reverse complement strand
GCTTCTGAGAAGCTCCCGCGACCCCTTCGGGGTCTTGGGGATCAGCTTCACTGTCTTGTGGTTTTAGCATGAACAACAACGGCACTATTCTCCATGTTATCTGAACTCCGTTTGGGTAACATTCTTTAATGAGTCAACGGGGCAGGCAGAAAAAAGTGTGTTTTAAAAGCCGATTGACATACTGAAAAGTATTGTTATATAAGACTTTTCATGGACAGGGGCATAAAATAACAGAGGAGGCGC
Source organism: bacterium (assembly GCA_043809745.1). Classification (GTDB taxonomy): domain Bacteria; phylum Elusimicrobiota; class JBDRMW01; order JBDRMW01; family JBDROU01; genus JBDROU01. The sequence goes on along the minus strand of JBDROU010000021.1, from coordinate 17,724 downwards.
CCACTATGGAGGCTTATATGCAAATCTAACACAAAATACTCTTTTTATGCAGAGATTTATCCGATAGGTTATCTATTTTCTTGACTTTTTATTAAAGTATGTCACGCGCTTTGTTACTGGCACATACCCGCATACGGACAGTACAAACACTTCTGACCTTCGCGGTCCGGTTCAAAAACTTTGCTTAAATCAAGTATTTCCTCTAATATAAATTCCAAAGCTTTCATGCAAATCTGCACCGCTTTGTCTGTATCGATATTCTTTCCGGGTTTTACAAAGTAGGAAAACTTCTCCGGATTCCTTATATCATAGAATGCCGCATTCAACGGAGTATTTTGATGCTTATTCTTTACAGCATAATAATACACCGGCAGTTGGAATGAATGAATTGTATCTTTTATTGTTTTTCTGCTGAATTCCAAAGCTTCCAATTTATCTAATTTTGATATGGGTTTTGGGATTGAACCTGTTTTATAATCCAGTACAAGCATCGAGTCATCATCAAGTATATCAACCCTGTCCACAACGCACTTAAACTGCACTGAAGAATCCCGAAAGGGCATATTCTTAATCAACGAAGCGTTTTCAAGATATAAAACCTTTTTGACCGTTCTATTAGATTCATTATAAAGAAATCTTTCCAGCCTTACCCTTAAAATCTCCTTTACCATAAACCCGTCAGAACCTATGCTCTTTCCTATGGTTTCGTTAAATTTGCTCTCAAACTCCTTAAAAAACGATTCCTTAAAATGTTCATTAATTGCCAATCTTTTATCTAAAAACTTTCTGTAAGTAACATCGAGCAAATCGTGGACATATATCCCTATCTCATTTGCCTGAGGTTCATCATATACCTCCTCTTTTTTCTCCAAACCAAGCACATACCTGTAATAGAACTGTAAAGGGCATTCTAAATATGAATTAATGCTTGTCGGAGAAAACCTAAAATTCTTCAAAAACTCCAATGTTTCATTATTTTTCTTAACATTATTGGTTTTCGTTAGCACTTCAACATTAAATTTGGCTTTATTGTGGGAATATATTTTTGTATCTATTCCTTCTTTTTCTTTCTGCCAGATAATCTCTTCTAAAAAACGGCTTCTTTGCTTTTGTGGACTATCATCATATACACAATAAACATTTTTCGCCGAACCGATAAGCCTCATAAAATGATATCTTTGTGTTTCCTCCTCTTGTTCAAGCCTGTTAAGACCTAAATTAACCATTATCTGCCTCGGTATCAATGGTTCATAAAGCCTTAATTTTGGGAGCACTGATTCATTGGCATCCATAATTATTACATTATCAAAACTTAATGCTCTTGTTTCAAAAAGACCCAGTATCTGCAATCCTTTAAGCGGGGAACCTGAAAATGAGATTGTTAATTTTTTCAGTTTGTCTTCAAAAATCCTAAATATTTCATATTTATTAAACGGGTTGTCTTTAAATTCTAAATTTTCTAATTCGTCTTTAATCGAGTATATTTTTTCAATTACTTTCGAGTTGAGCGAATACTTATCTATAGAACCCTTGGTAACTAATATCCCAAGTAAGCTTTCCAGCGCAACAGAGAATCCTTTGAAATCCGTTATATACTCCCAATTATAAAAGGCTAGCGAGTGCACTTCCTTGAGTAAATCCACTAAATTGTTTAAGCTTATTTTTATGCCCATACTCGCCAACATCTCTGATGTAATTGAATAAAGTTCTTGGCATGATTCTATTTCTTTAAGTTCGACAAATGTATTTTTACTTAATTTCGATTCTTCAATACCTAATAAAATCTCTTCAATCTTATGCACTAGAATTCTTGTATTTGCAGGTGTCGAAGAAATGCTTAAGTTCTTAACCAGCGGATGCAGTAATAGCTTTAAATAATCCTTTGTATAATATTTATCATTTTTTCTTGTAAACTGTGCCTTAAATATTGAGATAAACAAATTAAAGATTGTACTTCTTCTCAATGGGTATCCGATAGAAACATTATAATCATCCACATTTGCGGACATTTCGGACAGTAAAGGCACAAGATTATTACTGTCCGAAAGAAGAATTACTGTATTATTAAGATCATTTACTTTTTTTATTACTTCCCTTACAGTACAGACCTGGGAATGCGAGTCAAACCCCCTAAATAAATTCAACTCATATTTAGGCTTAACTGCTTCCTGCGGCTTGATATTACAATTAAGTACATTTTCGATTCGATTAAAAGCATTCCAGTCAGATTTATCGCTCTGAAAAAAAAGAGCAGCAATATCTTTTTCGAAAAGCTCCTTGATTATTACCTCTTCTGTCTTATGCAGATAAAACAGATTGCAAAATAGTATTTTATCGAATTCACTGAATTTAACTTCCGATATGTGTTTTGAAGCCTCAAGATACTTCAGACCCCGGGATAAAGCCTTTTTAGACTTAAGCGCTTCATGGTAGGCTTCCCTTATTGAAACTATATTCTGCAGCATCTTATTTATAGACTCCGGAACCTCATAACCTATATGAGCAAAGTTCTGAACGTTTTTAAGAGATTCTGATGAAACATCCTCTAAGTCAAGTTCATCAATAAAAGCAGCGATCTCATTGGCCCAAGGTAAAAAATTAGAGAATTCCTCCCTGCCAATAAGCATCTCAGGTGCATAATTTTTAGTAATGTTATAAATAATGAACGCGGTATCTAAATCTGACAGATTTCTATAAATTCCTTTTTTTTCAATAATAAAACTTAAGAAATCATCAATAGAGAAGAAATTAGGTGAAAGATAACTTTTTCCTATCCTTTTAGATAGTTCCTTTTTTAAGAATAAAGAAGGTCTCCTGCCTCCAAATACTATAGCGCACCTGCTTAAATCAAACCCTTTATCTAGGAACGTTTCTTCTAAATAATCAGCTATTTTAAAGATTATATTCTCACTAAAACTATATGTTTTTATGTTTATTTCAGATTTCTTCAACTCGCACTTCCTCTACAAATATAATTAGACCTCTTATGCGCTTTTTAGGGTATATTTCTCCTATAACTTTCATGTATTCCTTAAGTTGTTCTCTGTATTTTAGTATTAGCTCTCCCCTTGTTTTGTAATCTATCACCAATATCTCATCTTCTTTGACAATTAATCTGTCTATCCTCTTTGTAAATCCTTTGCCATCCACTAATTCAATCTCATTGAAAACATTACCTTTTTCAACTAAAAAGAAGTTTTTCGCTAATTCAGACTTTACCAGTTGCTCAATTACTGAAACATAATGCGAATAATCACTAACAAACGGGAAAAATATTTCTGTTTGATCTTTAGCTTTTGCCAATACTTCCTTTATATTTTGGTTATTTAAATTCCCAATAAAAGAAAATATTTTATGGATTATTTCTCCTCCTAATATCTGCTTTCTATTACGTATTCTACTAATATCATCAAACTCATCTTTCAGCATATCCTTCCAGCTTCTGTAACCACTAATCGGGATCTTGACTGATTCAGTTGAATCTTCAGGTTTTGATATATATTGGGAGTTTGTTCCCTTGAGGTAAGAATCCTCAGGTATTAAGCTCTTTGCAAGATTTGTGCTCCCTTTTTGCTTAAAAGGAACGAAAATATAGAGTTCATTTATCGCCCGCGTACAAGCAACATAAATAATATCCAATTCATCTATCAGCGTTTTAACATATTCTTCTTTATATGCCTTTTTCACTGAATCAGAAAGCAAAGCATATTTTGAATCAAGTCTTAACAATAATAAATCCTCATTGCTTGGATACACAACATATGAAACCTTGTCCTTGTTATTGTTTGAACTTAAATCTCTGAATTCCAGTTCGAAAAAAGGAATTACTACCGCTCCAAATTCAAGTCCTTTAGATTTGTGTATACTCATTACCCTTACAGCCTCTTCGTTAGATGAGTTTACGAATAGCTTATCACCTTTCAGATTTTCATAATACTCTAGAAAATCCGCTAAACTATGGTACTCATCTTCCAAACTCTTAATAACTTCCAACAGATGCATAAAAAATCCCTGATGCTGCCCGAAATTAGCCTGCACCCTAAATTTACTCATTATATCCACAACAAATTCATAAAGATTCATGAATCCGACACTCTTAAAAAACTCTTCAAAATAATCTTCCCAAATTTCCGGAAATTGAAGCCTGAACTCTCGGTAGACATAATGGTTCTTAGACTTATTAAACTTATTTTTTATTAAAAAAAGAAATTTCTCCACTTCTTGCTTTTCTAAACCGCTGGCTTTCCGGAAAATATCTCCTAATATGAATGAAGCAAAAGCAAGATTATCTATGGGCGAATTAAGAAATTTAAGAAATGATATCAGCTCAATTATATGTATGTTGTTTTTTAAGTTTAAGGTCTTTTCAGATTCAACCGCAATTCCGTGCTCAATAAGCCATCCGCTTACAAGTTCAACCTCGTTATTAGATCTACATAGAAAAGCAATATCATTTAAGTTAAACCTCTTTTTTATTGCTCCTAAAAGCTTAAAAAGCTCCTCTGCTATTCTTTCTTCTCTATCTTCTTTGTCAACATACTCAACATTATTCACACAAACATAACCTCCGGCTTTATCGCTTTTATGCTCTTGCCTCGAATCTGAAAACACGTGTAGTATTTCTCTAATTTCTTCAGTACTAAGAATTTTTAGATGTTCGTCATCTGCAGGTTTCATATCAGAAAGGAATCTTTCCAAATTTTCTTTGGAGAATACTCTATTATTAAATTCAACTATTTCTTTCTGACTTCGGTAATTAGTTGTTAACGAATCTGATTTTACGTTAAATGCTTTTAACTCATCTTGAACTTTCTCAAAAAGCGATATGTCCCCGCCGGTAAAACGGAATATCGCTTGTTTTCTATCTCCAACATAAAAAAGCGACCCCCCAGAAGATAACCCGTCAGTAACCATCTCGGATAGATTCCGCCATCTCAAGGCACTTGTGTCCTGAAACTCATCAATAAGATAATGCTTAAAGCGATTGGCAAGCCTCAGGTATAATTCCGGAACTGTTAAATTATTCTGCGCTATCAGGGTTTTTGCTTGCGCATTCAGTTCTCCAAGAAAAAGCGCGTTATCTTTAAGCGCAAACTCCCTGAACATATCATATACCATGTTAAATATATCCAGATAACAATTAAATACAAACCGTGCTTCTAGCCCGGCAATAGTTGACATAGATTTTTGTATTTTGCACCAAAGGCTTTTAATGTTCGGAGTCAAATCATAACCTTTCTTTATTGGAAAATCCTTAGACAAAAGTGTTTTCCTGGAAGCGAAATCATTTATATCGAAATATTTAGTATTAACTGTAAGAAATGTATCTAAAACATTTAATAAAGTTTTATTCGTTCCTTCAGGGGCATCTTTTCTTAAGACTGAAAGCATCTTAATAACTTTTAATTTACTATCTAAAATGTCTTTATAGGTTACTTCTATTTTTTTGAATCCCTTACCGTAAACAGTAACGTTATATAATAGAGAACTCATTATATTCATTATGTCCTTCCTAGGGGACCAGCCTAACTTGTTTTCTAAAAACAAGTACTGTTTAATGAACTCACTAAATTTATCTCTTATACTATTATCAGTCATTGCTTTATCTATGATCCTGTCCAGACTGTAGGAAAGATATTCACTGTACTCATCCTTAATCTCAAATTGCGAAGAAAGCTTTAGTTTGTAGGAGCACCCTGAAAGTATCATATTTATAAAACTATCAATGGTCTGCACCTGAAAATAGTTAAAATTTCTTATAATATACTCCACTAATTGATGAGCTTTTGATTGGGCTTCCTTTTTTCCAACAACCAATGCTTGCAGTACTCTATTAACCTCTTCAAAATCTGCGGGTTTATTGAGAGCGATCTTTTTGAGTGAACCCAATATACGTTCCTTCATCTCACGAGCTGCTTGCCTGGTAAAGGTTATAGCTAGTACATTCTTGATATCCTGTGAAGAGGAGTTTTTATTTATGATTAGTTTAATAAAGTGTTCCGTTAGTGCATGTGTCTTGCCTGATCCTGCCGAGGCTTCTACAACACGCACCTCTGGGAATTGTTGTACGTTAATGGTTTTTTGATTCATAAAATATGTACGAGATCGCTCAAAGAGTTGGTTCTTGGCTGCAAAGCTGGCTTTTTTAATAAATCTCAGATAATTATAGCATTTTCTGTATTATTGATTTCAATAAATTAGGAAGTTGTTAGAGCAAGAAACTTATAACAGAGCTACCACAAGGAAAGTCCTGTTTCGGGATCGTGTTTTCTGATAAACTTCTCTCCGGTTAATTCTTTTATATAGTATTCCGCCGCGAAAATCGTTGACCCCGGCATAAGGTGGCCGCCGTAGCATTTACCCTTATGATCCGCTAAAGTAATATGAGCATGTACGAATATTCCTGAATCTTTTAAAGATATATTACCAACACATGAAGCAATCTCTAACTTCTTTTTAAGTTTAACGCATTCAACATACCTTTTAGCATCCTGATCATAATAACCTAAAGCCACCTGAGTAAGCGCACCTATTATGTTAAATATGCCTAATTGGATATTTTCATTTTTACAGAACTCATTTATAGATTCAAGCAGATCTGCTTTATAGTTGAATCTCCCCAAAAACTGCCTGCCGGTTAACATAATTGATATCCTTTAATATATTGTTATTTCTTTCCTTGCAGTTGCCAATAGTACGGACCCTAAAATATACTTATTAATCACGCGGTCATTATACCGCGTAATATGCCCGCAATGCTAACAAATATTTTACTCAACATTTTTTAGGAGTTGAGCTATGATTCAAATATTATATTTTTAAGTCAAAAACGAGGAGAATAAACGTGAATAAGAAAATAGCTGACACAATAACAGGAATAGACAGAATTTTGATTTTCATATTAAAACCTCAAAAATTAAATAGGGGGTTGTCCCTATTTAAATAGGTTGGTTAGGAGTTTGCTTACAAGTTCAGGATTTTGCCATAAAAGGCAGAAAGCGCCAATAATCAGCAAAAAAACAATAATAACAAACAGATTATACGCAAGATAATGATTATGGTATTCTTTCCTGCCTGCCCTGATAACAGCCTTGTAGCTAATTAATCTAGATTTTTTAGCCAGTGAATCCTCCTTATAACTTGTATTATAACGAGCTTAAAACCTTTTCCTTTTGTAACTTGTTGACCAAAAATAAAAACGTCCATCCATAAACTGAAATTAGTAAATAAAGCTGAGCTATAGTAACCGCTGCTATTATTAATATGTCAAAAAGAAAAAAGGGTATTAGTAAAATAAAAAGTTTTCCGATAAAATTAACGACTGCTGTAACAACAACCATAATCAGAGACCATCTCCAAAACATAGACCACCAAAACCATTTATTAAGTCCGAGATCCAATTGATATTTTTTACCTGAATTTTTAATTGCCCAATTCAAAAGATTAATATAAACAAGCGTCATAACAAGAGTCACTAAAAGAAAAACAATTGCCCTTAAATTTATCGTAAAACCTATGTAATTAAATATTTTTACTATTACGAACACGATACCGACATAAAAAAGAAATGTCAAAATAAAGCTTCTCCAGAACAACCCCCACCCAGCTACAAAACTCCTGAATGATATAATATCAATCACGGTCTTTACGCATAAATTGCATATCTGCTTAGTGTTCATTTGCAGGTTTATCCTCCATAAGATCAATGAAACGATATTCAATCTCTCCCGGCTGAATAAGTCCAAGCTCTTTACGCGCCAACCTCTCAATATAAGACAAATCGTTTTTTGCCAGATCTATCTGTTCCTCCAGGCGAACATTATCAGCCTTCAAACCGGCAATTAAGCCGTCAATTTTTTTAATTTCCTTTGAATGGCGGTAAACTTTCTTAAACCCAGTATGAATTACCAGAACCATAATTAGTAAAATCGAACCAGCAATTACAAGATATTTCGTTCTGCTGCTTTTTTTTTTCATTTATACTTCTTAAATAAATCCTTCCCAGGATATTTGGCCTTGCCTTTAAGCTCTTTTTCAATTCTTAGCAGCTGATTATATTTACATATTCTATCCGTTCTCGAAGCAGATCCGGTTTTTATCTGCCCGGTATTCATTGCAACGGCCAGATCCGCTATTGTGGTATCCTCTGTCTCGCCGCTTCTGTGCGAAATAACCGCGGTATACCCGGCATCATAGGCCATTTTTATGGATTCAATAGTTTCTGTCAACGTGCCGATTTGGTTAACTTTAATTAAAATTGAATTTGCAACACCATTTTTGATGCCCCGAGATAATCTCTTTGTATTTGTAACAAACAAATCATCCCCTACCAGCTGCAGCTTTTTGCCTGCTTTTTGAGTAAATTCCTTCCAGCCGTCCCAATCATCCTCAGCTAAACCGTCTTCTATGGATTTAATCGGATAAGTACTGAGCAGCTCCAAATAATAATCTATTAACTGAGCTGAACTCTTTTCTTTATTCTCTTTTTCTCCTTCCAGCACATATTTCCCGTTTTTATAAAACTCGCTCGAGGCCGGATCAAGCGCTATAACAATATCCGCCCCCAAAACGTATCCGGCCAGCTTAACAGCTTCTGCTATTACTTCCAAAGCTTCTTTGTTTGCTGAAAGATTTGGCGCAAAACCACCTTCATCCCCTACCGAGGTGTTGTAGCTTCTGCTGCCAAGCACTTTTTTAAGATTATGGAACACCTCAGCGCCCATTCTTATTGATTCGCTAAATGAAACACCCCCAACAGGCATTATCATAAATTCCTGCATATCAACATTATTATCGGCATGTTTGCCTCCATTGATTATATTCATCATCGGAACAGGGAGGATATAATCAGAATAATCTATCCCAAATGCTTCACGTATATACTGATACAACGGCTTTTTATTATTAATGGCTGAAGCCTTACACACCGCAAGCGACACACCTAATATTGCATTTGCTCCCAGATTCCCCTTATTGGGCGTGCCGTCAAGTTCTATCATTGCTCTATCAATCTCAATTTGTTTATCCGGATTTAATCCTTTGACCGCATTTGCTATTTTTGTATTAACATTTTCTACCGCTTTTAAAACACCTTTTCCCATATATCTTTTCTTATCACCGTCTCTTAATTCCACTGCTTCATGTTCTCCGGTTGAAGCGCCGGAAGGAACCTGGGCCCGCACTGACACTCCGTTATCCAGCGAAACCTCTACTTCAACCGTTGGATTGCCCCTCGAATCGATTATTTCCAAACCTTGCACATCTTTAATCTTTGCCATGTAAATATACCCCTTTCATTATTAACTTTAGTTAAGAATCAATGACCAGATCGCTCCTAACTGCCGCATCTCAATTTATTTTATCCTCAATCATCATACTCTTAAGCTTTTTCATATTTATTTCTAAATTATTTTGATCTTTTTCATCAGGGAGCCCCATATTATATGCTCTTTCCCAATTAGTCAACGCATTTTTATAATCATTTTTCAGATAATAGCAATTGCCAATATCGTGATAAACCTCACCGTAATTCCTTAAGTCCACAGATATCTTATACGCTTCCAGAGCATCATCAATTCTATTAATCGCCCGGAAAGACTCCCCTAGATCATACGCAGTTCTTTCTGAATGATAATAGTCCAAATTTATGGCATTTTTATAATAAGCAATAGCTTTCATATATTGCCTTTTCGCAAATGCCTCATCACCCTTATACCGCAAAACCTCAGCGCGGAATTTCGCAAATCCCCAGTAAAACAGCAGAAAGAAAGAACACATGCAAAACATTATTAAAAAGGGCCATCTCTTCCAACTAATTTTTATTATATAATATTTTTTCTCATTATTAAAATTTATTAATCTAAGTATTATCCCGTAAAAAAAGAATACCGCAATAGCAGTCGGTATAATGCGTAAAGGGAAATTCGAAATAGAAAAAACAAGAAATCCAACAATGCCGGAAACAAGCCCAACAATTACCGGCGTTTTTCTGGAAATAAAATATTTATAAAATATGTAGCCAAACATCAAGATAAAAAAAGCAAAACCTAACAATCCCTGTTCTGCTAAAATCTGGAAAAATTCATTATGCACATTGGATTCGCTTGTTCCTCTAACCTTGAACTTTGCCTGCTCTCTTACTTTTTCCTGATATAAGGCAAAATTAACCTTCAAATTTCCCGCGCCAACACCAATTATCGGATGGTCTTTTATCATCTCAAAAGCCGTCTTCCATTTAAAAACTCTCTCTACCACTGATTGATTGCTAAAATTGAAATATTCATATATCCTGGACTTCCCGAAGAAAGCCAGGCCAATTAAAATTATTGACAAGCTTATAATAGCTATCTTCAAACGCTTTTTTGTATATGAATTCATTAAGATTAAAAAACACATGCTTGCGAGGAATGCGAGCCATGCTCCTCTGGTCCATGTCAAAAATAAGTTATATGTTCCTAACAGAAAAATAAATATATAAATTAACCTAATAGGCAGCTTTTTACTTTGCTGAGCCAGCGCAAAAATTAAAGGCAGGCATACAACTAAATATCCTGCAAAGAAATTCGGGTTTCCAAGGAATGAGCTAGGCCTGCGGCTATGTATATTAACCCATCTTACCGGATCTAATCCGAAATGTTGAATAATTCCATAAATACACAGAACTGACAACGAAACTGCAAGAACAATAAATATATTATTAATAACATTCTCATCTATTATCATGCAGTAAATCAGTATCAGCACCAAAAAAAACTGCAGCAAGAACACTTCGAATGTTAAAAGAATAAAACGCGAATTTATACCGGAGACAATAATAGTTGCGAGATAAGCTGAAATAATAATTATTCCGCGTTTTTCACTTTTCCAGTATTCGTCAATTAAATTTAGTTTTACTCCGAGTATAAGCATGCCTAAAGCCAACAGGCTGGCTGATATAAAAAAGGTTTCTTTTGCAAGAAAATGGTCTTTGGTTAAGAAGGATAATATTACGGCAGGAATGAAAACAAGACTATATAAAGTAATCTTAAATACATTATTTGCTAGCAAATAGATTATTAAATCTAAAAATTTAGCGCTTTTTTCCGCTTCTCGTAAATAGTTTTTTACTAAGCGAAGTCAGCAGCTCCAACTTCTTTGGCTCGTCTGTTTCGATATATATACGCAATACAGGCTCGGTCCCAGAAAATCTCACTCCTACCCAGCTGTTTTCTTTCAAAAGAAATTTGAATCCATCCGTTTCTACAATACGTTTAACATGAAATTCACCAATCTTAGTCGGCGGATGGAGGTCAAGCCTGAACTTTAATTCCTCGAAAAATTCTTCATTAAGTTTTAAATTAATCCTGCGCGTCAAAAATGAACCAAATTCTTTCCTCATATTATTGATTATTTTTCTCAAACTGCTCTTTTCCACCGCCACAATCTCCAACGCAAGCAAACACGCAAGTATGCCGTCTTTCTCAGGTACATGCCCTTTTATTGTAAGGCCCCCGGATTCCTCCCCGCCTACTAAAAATTCTTCCTGTGTCATTAACTCAGCAATATATTTAAATCCAACAGGTGTTTCCTTTATTTCAAAACCGTACTTTTTCGCGACCGCGTCAACAAAATGCGATGTCATAACAGATCTGGCCACCACGCCTTTCCATTTTCTTGTTTTCACCAAATGATTTAGAACAATTGCTAAAAATTCATTGGACAGTATTAAACTGCCATCCTGATCAACTATACCAAACCTATCAGCATCCCCATCAATACTTAATCCGAGCTGCGCTTTCCTTTGCTGCAATGTTTTTCTTAACAAACCAAGCTGCTGATCAGATGTGTCAGGAGCGGCGCCTCCAAACAACACATCCCTATAATCATGCAATTTGAATACCGGCGGCATATAATAATCTAAAAAAGCATCTAAATAACCTCTCCCAGCGCTGTATAACAGATCAAGCCCTACTTTCACTTTAGACTTCTTTATCGCTTTAACCATCAATATGTCTTTAAGATGTTTAAGATATTTCTTCTTCGGATTTAAGAAGCTTACTAACTTTTTATTAACAGCAAGTTGAAAATCCATATGATTTACAGATTCATTGCTGCTTAAAATCCTATTTGCTTCCCTTTCAATGAACTGTGTAACATCAGGCATGGCAGGTCCGCCCCAGGATGAAGAAAACTTTATTCCTTGATAATTAGGCGGGTTATGACTGGCGGTAAAATTTATGCCCCCTGCGGCTTTTTTAGATATTATCTCATAGCTTAAAACAGGGGTAGGAGTGCCGACAGGACATATAACACTTTCAATTGAGTTGCTGGCAAGCACACCGGCGGCAAGTTCGATGAACTCCTCGGATAAGAAACGCGGATCACTGCCTATAATAACAGGCTTAGCTAAAAGATGTTCGCTCTTTAAATATTCAGCAATTGATTGGACGACTATTTTGACATTATCGTAAGTAAATTCATCTGCAATAATCGCCCGCCATCCTGATGTTCCAAATTTAATTTTATCCATAAACATTTTCACTATACAAAAATTTGACATTGATGTCAAAAGTGAAATTTAAATAAAAGTATGGGGTTTTTATTCGCGTGATGCAGGGCTTATTTTTTCTGGCCAAATCTGGTAACCAGACTTATCCTATGTGATCCTGTTGTATCCTCTAATTCCAGCGGCCAAAGGAAAGCATAATCGAGTTGAATGCCAAAAGCTTCTCCCAATGAGAGATAACTGCCGAACCCTACTGATAATTCATGCGCGCTTCCACCGCACCGGAAACTTAAGGTCTTATCCAAAAAGTAATTTTCCCATCCTAAATGAACATTATAATCTTCATCCCTAAGTGTGAGATCTAGTGAAGTATGCGCATCCTGAATCAAACCTATATCTCCAAATATATGATTTACAGCTAATCTGTATTCCCTTGGTATTCTTTCTGTCTCCTTTAAACCTATATTAGGCTCATTCAATGTTTTCACAGATAATCCTACCGCCTCTCTTTCCCACTTAAGCAGCAATCCCAAATCAACCGCAAATGCCTCAGCATGCTTGCCTTTTTCAAACACCGGGTCCCCTCTTAACTGATCATCCAGCTTAAATTCATTTCTCAATAATTTTATATTTCCGCCAACAAATACCTTAACACCCGCTGCTTCTTCAATTTTACTTACTATTCTTGAGTATGAGAGCGCAACCGTATCCTCGTTATAAATTGATTTAGCGCTGAAACGCGCCCAGCTGAAAGCCCATGCTTCATATTTTGATACCGGCTTGCCGAACGCAAAATAATTTAAGCCCAGATTTACATCATCTAACCCGGTGAATCTGCGCGCATACATAAAGTGGGTCTCTGTTTGATCCAGCTGGGCTATCCCCGCCGGATTATAAAATACGGCGTTCACGTCGTCCGATACAGCGCCGAATGCATTACCCATACTAGAGGGCCTGGCTCCCCAACCGGTATCTTTAAACGCCGCCTTGCTGTGAACAGAAACAAGCGCTAAAAATATAAGCATTAAAAGTGATGTTTTAATTATTCGTGCCATTTTATTTTTCCTTACATCCTCTTTTTGCATCAGCGCCTTCTTTATCTGGCGACACCTATCATCCCGTTTATTCTTTTGCCTTCAACCTTAAACTGATAAATGTATACACCTATCTCAGCAAAGTTTCCATCATCATCCTTGCCGTCCCATTGATATGGCTCATGGTTAATCGAGCGTATTTTTTTTCCGGCGATATTAAATATTTTTATTTCTACACCCTTTCCTTCCAAATTATTGAACAGCAAGAAATCATTGTATCCGTCGCCGTTTGGCGTAATTATTTTCTGGGTAGGTTTGTATGATACTGATGTTAATGTGGTAATGTCGCCCAGCGGGAATACCCCAAAAATTGAAAAGTGATCTGTTTGAAAAGTAACCAAATTATTTTCTTTATCTACAGTTATTTCGTTGCGCTCCAATAACTGCCACTCATTTTTTGACTCATTTAATAATAAAACACCGTATTGCTCCTCGTTATATGCGACCGGCTCTACAGGATGCTTCTGCGCAAGCGGTTGATCACCATCAAAGTAAAGAAGACTTACTGTTATAGGTTTCTTGAACTTTAAACCTTTAGGCGATAATCTATAAGCCATTATCGGGTATTCGCTTTTTGCGAAAGAAGGGCCTTTGTGCAGGCTGGTCGGATCCAGCATCTCCACCATAATTTCTACATTCCCGTCCACAGCTCCTTCCGGAATAATAAATGTGATTTCCCCGTCTTTAGTAGAACCGTCGGGAAAAATTAAAGTACCGCCGGAGGAGGATACGGTTTTTGTTAAGCTTAGTGAGATAGGAATAAATATCATTTCAGCAAATTCAGGGTATGTCTTTTGTTCCCCGCTTTTCCCAAAATATGTTTTTCTATTAAACTCATCTGTCACCTCTATAAAATAACTGATCCCGGGCTTATCAACACCAGCCGGCGGCACCAGCTCATAGCGGGGGATCGCTACCTCACCAGTATTAATTGAACCTCCGTCAACAACACTTGCGCCGATAATTAACTGATTAAATATAACTCCTTCGGTCTGCACAGAATCTTGCGAAATAGGAATAGGGTTAAACCTGCTTCTGACTTTAGAAAATATACCTTCAAAATCAGCGGTTAATTTAGTATCCGATCCTGCTATCCAATAATTGAGTGTTACTTTCGGTTTTTTAGTAAACGGTTCATCCCTCCAATAATCTGTGCCCATCAAAGTATAAAAAGCTTCCCTTAAATCCCTTGAGGTTGGATCTACAGCATTTATACCTATAATACCCCACCACTCCTCATTCATATACGGATCCGGATAATAATAATTCATCCAACTTTGTTCAGTATTATGTTCATCCAGAGCGCCCGGTTCATACTTGAACCACCCGTCCCTCCACTGGAAGAGTATACCCCCCATACAGATCCCTCCAGGGTTAGTATCTGATGATACCTGAGCTGCTATTTCATTCCACTGACTTGCTATAAATTGATTCTGAGTTAGCTGATCTTCAACTCCCTTAGTGCCGTCCCAGGCATCACACCCGAACTCGCTTATAAGTAACGGCTTTGACGAACGGGATTTATAATCATCAAAGAGATTCCCAAAACCGCTTCCGCGATATGTTTGAATAGACCAGAAATCAAGATTCGGCATATTCACATCATCAGATTTAAGAGCGTGAACTCCGATTTCTTCAATACCTGAATTAGCGGTTGTTACAGGATGCGGCGTAATCCCTGCTGAAGTTTCAAACAGATGACTTTGTTTGGCACACTCGTTTAACAGCGAAAACCATTCAGCTTTTTGTGCATCATTGTAACCGTACCAATAATCAACCTCATTGCCTATACACCACGCGAGAACAGCGGGATGATTCATCCAATCGCTTACAAAACTTAAGTATCTGTATATCATGTCTGGTTTGTTATTAATATCATCTTCGCCAACAGGGAAAGTAAGAATCATATAAATACCTTGTTCATAGAACTTTAGAAGCGCTTCTTGATTCGAAGGTATGTTATAGATACGAACAACGTTAGCGCCAATAGCTTTAAGAAGTTCAATGTCAATCTCATAATTTCTCTTATCAACAGTCCAATCATAATATAACGGATTTTTTCCAACCGGCGTGAAATTAGTATTCACTCCTTTTACTTTAAAAGGCTGGCCGTTAACAAAAAACTTGTTATCTTGAATTTCGACTTTAGTGGCGCCATCATGAACCGGCGGGCTTACTATACGCACATAATCTACAGAAAATTCTGCTGTTTGTTCCGCAGATATCATAAAAGGACTGTATATAGCTGTTGCGTCAAGCGGTTTATTTAGAAAATCCTGTAAGGGAATCTTAATTTCCTGCCAGGTATTGGTCCCATCCCAATCATAAGAATCAAGATATACGGTGCTTTTTGTTCCGGATGCTCCTGTTTCCTGCATCTCTATTTTGAGTTTGACCGGCGTTTTTATCCAAAATATCAAATTCCCAGTAACATAACTTGAAAAGTCTACGGTTTGATTATCCGGATCAGTTGCATAGAATACTCCCCAACCGCCCCAGGCAGAATCAACATTAAATCTATGAACCTTATTACCTTCAGGCGCAGATGGATCACTGACTTCCGCAAAATCTCCTGAAGAATCCCCATCTGCTTCCCATACAAAAACATCAGAACCTTGAGGGATTCCGTTGTCAGTATATATGTTATATAGAAATGATTGACCTGATTCCGGTATAATCGGAGGAATTATGGGAACTACCGGATCCACGGGGTCTACAGGATCTACGGGAGGATCTACCGTATCACTACCGTCTGTAATACGAACATGATCTATAGAAAATGATGCGGTTTGCTCAACCGATATCATAAAAGGACTATAAATGGTTGTCGCGTCAAGCGGTTTGTTCAGAAAATCCTGTAAAGGAATTGTTATTTCCTGCCAGTTATCAGTTCCGTCCCAGCCATAAGAATCAAGATATACGGCACTTTTCGTTCCTGATGCTCCGTTTTCCTGCATCTCTATCTTTAATTTTACAGGTGTTTTTACCCAAAAAACCAAATTGCCTGATGCTGACTCTGAAAGATTTAGTTTTTTATCTAAAAAAAATAAACCCCAACCGCCCCAGGCGGAATCTACATTAAATCTATGAACCTTATCACCTTCAGGAGCAGACGGATCGCTGACTTCTGCAAAATCTCCTAAAGAATCACCATCTGCTTCCCACACATAAACTTCAGAATCTTGAGGGATTCCGTCATCACTATAAAGATTATATGGTAATACAGGTGTTAAAGTATCTACAGGAGGCTCTACAGGAGGCTCTACTGGGGGATCTACTGGAGGATCTACTGGATCACCTACATCTGTAATACGAACATGATCAATAGAAAACGATGCGGTTTGCTCAACCGTTATCATAAAAGGACTGTAAATCGCTGTCGAGTTAAGCGGTTTATTTAGAAAATCCTGCAAGGGAATCGTAATTTCCTGCCAGGTATTGGTCCCGTTCCAGCCATAGGAATTAAGATATACAGCACTTTTTGCTCCTGATACTCCGGTTTCCTGCATCTCTATCTTTAATTTTACAGGTGTTTTTACCCAGAAAACCAAATTACCTGATGCTGCTCCTGAAAGATCTATTGTTGAGTTCTTAAAGAATATACCCCAGCCACCCCAAGCGGAATTTACATTAAACTGAAATACCTTATCCCCTTCAGGTGCAGATGCATCACTAACCTCTGCAAAATCATCTGCAGAATTATTATCATTCTCCCATACAAAAACTTCAGAATCCTGTATTATGCCGCTATCGCTATATAAATTATGTAGGATCGTATCACCAAACGCGGGCGTTACCCACCCTATAAAGGTAAGCGCGGCGATAAAGATAACACTAACTAAACTATTAGTAGTAGTTTTAGCTGTTAATCTCATTATATTTACCCTTTTATTATGTAACAAAATAATTACGCATAAGTTCCAATTTTAAGTTCTTTATTATATTATATCTTATTCATATAATGGAAATGTTAATTTTATGTAAAATTATTGTAAAGGGAATTGGCGCCAATCTTCCCCCGATTTGGTGGACACGGAGAAAAGGTAAAAGGGCTATTTTCCAGGGCTAGTTTTATAGTAGCATGGAAAAGAACAGGCAGAGTGTATGAAGTAAAGCCGTTAAAGTCCAAATATAAAGACGTTTAAG
>JBDROU010000020.1:0-7967 GCA_043809745.1 bacterium | reverse complement strand
CCTTACCTACATTATTCTCCTTATCTTTTAACATTGTTAATAAATTTGTCGGTTCGGAAACTATAGGGTTGATTTCAACGCCAAAGCCTTTTGATAAAGCAACACATTCCATCTCAATAGCTTCATCATATTTCTTTTTTGAAGGGACAAGGATAAAAAGATCTATATCGCTTTTTTTAAAAGCTGTCCCTTTAGCTAAAGATCCAAATAAAACAACAGATAATAGATTAAAATCAGTCTTTTTAGGTAATACCGAAAGAAGCTTTTCAACAATAAAAAAAATCTTATCCCTTTTCTTTAGAAAATCGTCAGCTATTTGATTCGATATTTTAACAAAGCTTGTCTTTACTTCAGGATTGCTGTAGTTAGGTTTGCAATATTTACGATTTGTGCGCTGACTTACGATTAAAATACCCCCTACCTTCTAGCTCTTCGACTTGTCTGTGAACATAACTATAGGAAATCTTTGTCTTAGTAGCTAACTCGTTTATTGTAAACTCAGAGTATATATCGTCGTAGAACAGTTTAATTATTTTATCTTGCATTTCAAACCCTCCTTATCACTTTTGGTGATAATGTTATCACTATAGATGATAAATGTCAAGCGAAATCATTGCAGGGGAAAAAATTGGCTTCCGCCTTCGCATAAAGCTACGGCGGATAAACTCCGCGCAAGCCTGCCTGTCCGCCGAAGCTTTAGCGTAGGAGGAAAGGATTGCAGTCCGAGCACAGAGACAATTTTTCGGATCTCGCCCGCCAGCGAAGCTGGCGCGGCGGAGACGCAAAAACATCCCTGTCCATCTATGATGGGAAAATCGCCCAAAAAGAGATTTTTTCTTTTGATTTTTCCCTGTGGAATTCGTAGAATTCCCAGGACTTTGTCCCGGAAATTTTTCAAATTTCTCGGGATCGCCCCCTTTTAATTTTTTGTTTTCAGAATCAGAAAGAAAATCACAATGTCAACAAAATCAAATAATTACGACCTCCGGGAGTCCTCAGGGACGTCGAAGGGCAAAAATTCGCCGAAAAAAGTCTACATCCGTACTTTCGAGTGACCCTTGGATTGTTTTCTACAGATTTCTTAAACCCTTCTTTGAAGTAGCCCAGGCAAGTACACTCATTCACTGATTCGGCTTCAGTCTGCTCGTCCCGCCCAAATGGCTGGACTCGCATCCCTGCGTCCTCTCCCTCGCACCTGTCCCCGCAGCTTTGATTTCTGCGAAATCAAGCGGGGAAAAACTCTAGATAAAATTCTTTTTTTGGCGGCGGCGCCTGTCCTACCTGCCAAATTTCTAAAAGAAATTTAGGTAGGGAAATATTTTTTGACCTAGATTTTGCTTTGCAAAATCTACCCATTTGGACCGACTGATTAAATTTGAAAAATTTAATCATGCTAGTCGGGGTCCCCACTTGGTAAAAAGGTGTGTTTTTGCTTCCTTTAGGCTAAGACTGCCTGTCTCGCTATGCTTTGTGGCGGACGATTGCCGAGGGAAGGAAAGTCTACTCATATCTTAATGCTTCTATCGGATTTAATTCTGAAGCTTTACGCGCCGGCCAAAGACCAAAACCTAAGCCTACAGCAATTGAGAAACCTGAAGCAAGTATTATAGAAAACAATGACACTCTGGTCATCCATCCTGCAAAAATAGATAACAAAAATGCTAATCCGATACCAAGAACAATTCCGATAATCCCTCCGCTAAAGGTCATCACTACGGATTCAATAAGAAACTGCAACATTATGTCTTTTTTCCTGGCACCTATTGCCTTGCGCAACCCTATTTCTTTTGTTCGTTCAGTTACAGAAACAAGCATTATATTCATTATCCCTATACCACCGACAAGAAGAGAAATTGCAGATATAAATCCTAAAAGCATTGTCATGGTCTTCGTCATGCTTTGCAAAGCTTCTTGAATCTCAGCCATGTTCATAATATTAAATGATTCCTGTTTATTATCATTAAGATGATGCCGTTTAATTATAAGGTTACTGATAGATTCTTTTGCTTTATCCATAAATTCAAGGTCAGTTATTTCCACATCTATAGAATCAACATACTGTTTGCCTAATAGTCTATACATGGCGGTGGTAACAGGAATAATAACAACATCGTCCTGATCTCCATGAGGTCCTCCGGACCCTTTTTCAGGTAAAACACCAATAATTTTAAAGTTTATTCTGTTTATTTTTATAGTCTTATTTACGGGATTCTCCTGCCCAAAAAGTTCTTTAGTCACGGTAAGCCCAATAAGAGCAACTTTCTCACGCTGTTTCAATTCATCATCTGTAAAGAACCTTCCTGTAATCGGAATAGATGATTTCATCTGCTCATAATCAACACCAGTTCCTTGAATTTGTGTATTCCAGTTATTATTCCCATATATTACTTGCCCACGCCCCGAGACTGAAGGAGAAACACTTTTAACCTGTGGAATCTTAGATATAGCTTGGGCATCTTCTATGGTAAAACGGGTTACCGTCCCCTGCTCTAAAGAAACTCCTCCTATCCTATGTGCACCTGGCCTGACTGTAAGTATATTTGTTCCCAATGAAGAAAGACTTTGAGCAATAGATTCTTTAGCCCCTTCACCTAAAGCAAGCATTGCAATCACCGCAGCTACCCCGATAAGAATTCCCAGCATAGAAAGAAAAGATCTTAACTTATTAGAAAAAATAGACCGAAATCCTTGTTGTAAATTATCTATAATTTCAGCCAAGTTAAAACTAGCATCAGATATCGAACTTATTTTCCAAAAATTTTTATTTTCCAGCCTATTTTTTCTAGGACCAATATTACTATCATTAATTTTATCGGAAACAATCTTTCCGTCACGCATATAAATTATCCGTTTGGCATACTGAGCAACTTCCTGTTCGTGAGTTACCATTAAAATTGTTTTCCCATCCTGATTTAACTTCTTTAAAATAGCAATTATTTCTTCTTCACTCTTAGTATCTAGATTTCCCGTGGGCTCATCAGCAAAAATAATTGCCGGCTCATTAACTAAAGAGCGGGCAATTGCAACCCTTTGCTGCTGTCCTCCTGATAGTTCATTTGGTTTATGCTGCATCCTATCTGACAATCCAACAGCTTTTATTTTCCCTACAGCTTTTTGCTTTAATCCTCTTTTTCCTCCATAAATCAAAGGAAGTTCCACATTCTCTAAAGCAGTCATTCTTGAGAGCAAATGAAACTGCTGAAAAATGAATCCTGCTATACTAGTTCTTACCACAGCTAATTCATCGTCACTAAGTGCTGATACGTCTTTTCCTTCCAATAAATAATTCCCGATATCAGGCCTATCCAAGAAACCTAAGATATGCAGCAAAGTAGATTTCCCGGAGCCGGACGGCCCCATAATGGCAACAAATTCTCCCTGAGAAATTTTTAAAGAAACATCTTTCAACGCACAAACTTCTACCGTGCCCATTGTATACATCTTATTAATATTCTTTAGTTCAATCATTTACTTTTCCCACATTTATAGCTATTTATTTTTTCTATCAAACTTTGGCATAAACGGATTACCTGTAGATCCTTTATTATCGGGCATTACATATTTCTTGTCCAATATCAAGACAGTGTCGTTTTTAGAAAGACCAGACAGAATTTCTACATTCTCATCATCTGAAAGTCCGGTCTGAATCGGCTGTTTAACTAACTCTCTGCTTTTTCTTTTTAATAAAACATGGCTTCCTTCCTTATCTTTTTTTACCGCATCAATAGGTAATAATAAAACACTGTCTTTATTTTGAGTTATTATTTCCAGGTTCGCGCTCATTCCTGAACGAAATACCTCAGGAATATATTCAGGCAGTATATCAACTTCGTAAATCGTAACATTATTAACAACTGTAGATTCGTAGGATATATGATCAACTACCCCTTTAACTTTTATATCTGGATAAGCATCCAATCCAATCAAAGCCTCTTGCCCTTCCTTAACCATACCTATATCCACTTCATCCACATTTGCCTTAACTATAAGCCGATCAGATAATACAATAACCGCATCGCTGCCAACTACTGTTTGTCCTGGTTCAACTGCTCTTACAATAACTTTGCCATCAATAGGCGCAATTAATGGAGTAGCATTATATACTTTTTCCCAATACTTTAGTTCTTTTTCGTCCTTAAGACGGGCCGCATCCAAAAGCGCTGCCCTTTTTGTCGAGCTCATAAGAGCAAGAATATCTCCAGCTTTAACTTTCTGGCCTTCTTTGACTAATATTTTCTCGATTCTACCGTCTATTGGCGGCTTTATTTCCAAACGATTCTGAGGTTCAACTTCTCCTGTAGTAGTTATTATTTTTCTTATACTGCCGTATACCGCATGTACTTCTTTAACAGATTCCTGCAGATTAGGCTCTTTCCCCCGCCACTTAAAAAAGAAAATCAGAATGCAGGCAATGGCTAATAAAACAAAATATTTCTTTTCTATTTTAATTATCATATTCTAAAGTTCCTCCCTTTGCCTGAATCCATTTAGCTTCGGTAATTAACATATCCTCCTGAGAATTCAAAAAAGCCTTTTTTGTAGACACTAAATTATCTTCAATAATTATCCAATCATCAAAAGAAATAAGCCCGGTTGAATACTCGGCATTAGCAATCTTTGCTCTTGCCTGTGCAGCTTCGAGATATTTATGCTGCACAGAAATTTTATCTACTGCGTTTTTAAAATCCGTCCAAGCTTCCTGCAAAGTATATATAACCCCATCACGTCCGCTGCGTTCGGTTTCCTGTGCCTGTTTAAATTCAGCTTTTGCTTTGGAAACTTCCGCTATCTTGCTTCCTCCCTCAAAAATAGGCAGGGACATAGTGACTCCTACAGACCATTTTTCTTCCTGAGGAGGCCAAGATGATGAACTCTTTCCAATAGAACCATCTAGATAGACCTGCGGGAAAAAATCAGCCTTGGCAGATTTAACTCCAAACTTTGCCGCCTCTTTTTTAGCAATTAGTTCTTTTAGCATAGGCGTATTCTCGGCCAGATTTTCCAAGTCAATTTCTTCAGTATTATTTTCTATAACCTTGAAATCTCCTTTTACCTTAATCGGCATAAATTTATTTCGCCCCAGTTCTTTTATTAACTGTCTTTGCGCAACCACAACATTTCTTTTTGCCTCTACAACTTCATATTCAGCCTGTGCTAAATCCGCTTGTGCGGTCAATAATGCTCCTTCATGCTCTGTTCCAGATTCATATCGCAATTTAACCATTTTCAGGTTTTGCTTTCTCCTTGATGCAATATCTGTTGTAATAGTTTCAAGTTCTTGTGCTTTGAGAAGCCCGACAAAAGCAGCTCTTAGCTTCAGTCTAATATTAGAAGAAGTAACAGCATAATCATATTCAAAAGCCTTCACATTCAAAG
The DNA here is from genome assembly GCA_043809745.1 of bacterium. Taxonomy (GTDB): domain Bacteria; phylum Elusimicrobiota; class JBDRMW01; order JBDRMW01; family JBDROU01; genus JBDROU01. Next base: position 2,591 of record JBDROU010000020.1, on the reverse strand, counting down.
ATGCAGTTTTAATATCATTAGGCGTCTTTCCGTCAAATAACAATTGTCGTCCATTTACACTATAAGAATAAGAATCTGTTTTAGTTCCAGTTACAGTTCCTGTGGCATTTTTAGTCTCTATATCACTCGTTTTCTCGCTCAGCTCAGCATTTATCTGCGGGAGAACACTGCTTTTAGTAATCGTCTTATCGGCCTGGGCCTGCTTTAGTTGGTACTGCGAAAATATCAGATCAGGATGATTATGAAAAGTTTCCCTGACACATTCCTTCCATGTAAGAGCCTGTTCTGCATAAGCAATATATACAAAAGAAGTCACAAAAATTAAGCATGTAATAGTTAATGACAAATATTTCATTTTCTATTTCCCTTTGAGACCTTATTTTTAGGAGAAACTTCTTTCTTCATGATATTTAAGTGGCCTTCTAAAAACTTTAAAAATTTATTAAACTCATCCTCAGGAATAATACTGATCATCTTATGATGCGGTGGACCAGAAATAATCATTACACTATCCCCCGGACTAATACCCAATGCCTTCCTTGCTTCTGCAGGGATGACTATTTGCCCTTTTGTACCTACTGGTGCTTTTCCAAAAAACTTAGGTCCTTTCATTCTCTCCTCCTTTTTTATTGCACCTTTCAAAAATAATTTTGTACGATATGTATGAAATGTATTACCTTTCATATCAATAATACCATATTGGCTATAACTTGTCAAGGTTGCAAACAGGAAATCTTATTACATTATTGGGAAAAGCAGGCTTTGCACCCAAAGTGTAGGCTTCGCACAGCGTAGGCAAGCGAAAACACGTAGTGGTTGAGTCCCGAGCACGAAGACTGTTGGGTGGGTGGGAGAATTCTGCTTTTTTTGCGTTGTAGGACGCGCGGACTGACGCCGCCGTGCGGGCGGCGGCTGGACGCTAAAACATCCCTGTCCATCTATGATGGGAAAATCGCCCCTCCTTCGCCAAGGCTTCGGAGGGCAGGCCGAAATCGTATTTTTTCTTTTGATTTTTTATTGTTTTTAGGTAAGACTGCCTCTATCGATAATAAAAATGAAGACAGGAATTTATGCAAATGATATAATATGTTGTACTACATATATAGATATCCCTATCGAAAAGAAATAATAACTTTGAAGGTAAGCATAAAATGCCTAACAAAACTACACCTGTGCAAACGTATTTTCATATCATGGCCAAGCCAATTGGGCCCTTGTGTAATTTACAATGCGATTACTGTTTTTATTTGCACAAAGAACACATGCTTTCGACCCAGACTCAATGGCGCATATCTGATGAAATTCTTGAAGAATTTATAGACCAATATATTAATGAACAGACGTCTCGTAAGATTGTTTTTTCCTGGCAAGGAGGAGAACCCACGCTTTTAGGTCTGGATTTCTTCAAAAAAGTCATTGAATTAGAAAAGAAATATGCAAACGGTAAACAAATCGAAAACGACCTGCAGACTAACGGAGTTTTACTTGATGAGGAGTTCTGCTGTTTTTTAAAAGAAAACAATTTTCTTGTTGGCTTAAGCATTGATGGCCCAGAGGAGCTGCACGATAAACATCGCCGTGATAAAGGCAATCAGCCAACTTTCCAAAAAGTTTTCCAAGCTGCGAAACTTTTACAACAATACAGAGTGCCGTTTAATGCCTTAGTCACTCTTAACTACGATAACGCCAAAAAACCGTTAGATCTCTATCGCTTTATTAGAGATAACATTACACCGCGTGCTATTCAATTTAATGCCTGTGTTGAAGCAAAGACTTTTTGCCAGGATGCACCGCCTTATTGGGATACCATTAAACACCCACAATTAGGAGATCCTGCAGCTCGACCGCGATCAGACGATTCCGTTGTTTATGAATGGTCGGTTGATCCGGATGATTATGGCAATTTTCTTATTGAAGTGTTTAACGAGTGGTATCGGCACGATGTAGGCAAGATATTCATCTATAATTTTGAGTATGCGCTGATGTTATGGTTGGGAAATCCTATGGAAGTAGGATGTGTTTTTGGCCCTGTCTGCGGTAAATGTCTCGCCATTGAACATAACGGTGATGTGTACTCCTGTGACCACTTCGTATATCCAAAATACCGGCTCGGTAATATTAAGCAGAAAACTTTAAGCAATATAGCTTTTTCTCGTAGCCAAATCAAATTTGGCATGGATAAAAAAAATGGCTTACCTCAATATTGCCGGGATTGTGTGTATCTGTTTGCCTGTAACGGAGGATGTCCAAAAAACAGAATTATCCGTACTCCCATTGGGGAACCTGGCTTGAATTACCTGTGCAGTGGTTTAAAAAAATATTTTAAGCATATTGATCCGTACATGAACAAACTAAAAAACACATTTGGTCATTAAAACAGTATCATCTTAATCTTGCGCTCTTTTAGTTAGGGACTATACAGGCATTTTGTTATGCTGCAATCGTCCACGTAAAAATCAACCAGATCATCAGCTGTATTAACCGTGAATATAGCAAAATTTAAGAAGTTACTCCAATTCAAAAATACATAACCTTCAATCTTTACCCAGTCATCCGTATCATACCAGGCTGACTGAACCCCTACACTACGA
>JBDROU010000019.1:0-4611 GCA_043809745.1 bacterium | reverse complement strand
CGGTTCTTGAACGCAACCGCTAGAAAAAACAACAAGACTTACTATAAACAGAAGCATTATTTTATTGTTCATAATCATAAGGCGTAAATCGGAAATTCCGCAAACCGAACTTACGCCCAGCAAATTCAATATAGAGAGAAGGTCGGATTAAACCTTTTAAAACATTTGTTTGTTATGAAACCTCCTATTTTTTACGTCCTCCAGATAGAGAGACTATGATGAGGGTGGGGGCGAGATGATTAACTCGCCCCGTAGGATTTTATATGGTTTTTGAAAGGATCAGATTAATCCAGCGACAACAGCCAACTGTGTCACGAATGGCGTAAAGAGTAGACCGATAGCAAATGCCCCTATTATCATTATGACAAATCCTGGGAATGAGAATAATAGACCGCCCAACGGTCTTGTTTTAGGAACTGCAAATAGTATCACAGCACCAATAATTATGAATATGAAACTTACAATGAATATAGGAATGAAAGCCAATAACCAGCAATATGATCCAGCAAGGAATTCGGGCATACCGTTAGCCATTGATTGCGTTACGCAAGTTGATTTTCCGTTAGTTGGTGAACAACTTTCTAAGTCCTCTGCACATAAGTTGCTTGGACAACAGTAAGGTTTATCGGGTGAGCATGGCTTTTGTATATACTGCGCATCATTTGGGTTGGTTGTTGTATCACAGCATTGGAACGGGCATATTGGTTTTGGTGTCGGTGTTTCATAACATTTATAATCTGCTGTTACGCCTAGATTGTTGCAATGAAATCCATCTGCACAATTTACGGAGGAGCAACATTCAACCGCTGTTTCTTTTTTAACCCCGCATTTTCCAGTTGCAAGACATCCCCAATCCTTTAGTTTCTTTGTTGTATAATCGCAATTAGTTCCCGCACTTTCGCATTGCCAATCAGCAGTACATTCCCTTGTTTCTTCGCATTTAAATGTTTGTGGATTGCATACTGCGTTAGAACTACAAGCGTTTGTTTGATCAGGACAGCATCCGACTGGTATCGTTTTACCAGCAATAGCACCGCACCAGCTTGTTGGTGCATACTCAAAGCACGTCTCACCGTCATCCAATTTACCATTTTTGTTTACGTCTCCAATGAATATACACTCGCCATCTCCTGGCTGTTTCACGCAACCGTAAAGCGTTAGCATATTACTTGAACAGGTTGCACCGTATTCCTGTCCGCTTTCTGTCCATTTGTATGGATACTTTGAAGCACACTCGGAATTAGAATCGCATTTTTCTTCGAGATAACCGCAGATCCTTCTGTTGCTGTATCCTGTCGTTTTCCAACATTCTCCGTTTGGCACAGTTGGAAGTCCCTCATATCCTGGGTCTATTAACCGATTGTTCTCATCATACACTTCGAGATAGTCTCCAACCCAGTTGCAAGTTGGTGATAATGGCTGTCCGCTTGTCTCCTTTGCACACGCTGAAAGACCGCAATCAAACAGCTTCCAATAATAACCTAAAATTGCTATATTGTTTTTTGAATACGCATAGTTTGCTTGACCCGATAGGGCATCTGAATTTATGAACATACCGCCAACAACCTCAATACCAGCATAGGGAAGTGTTTGCGGATTAACGCATGATGCGTAAGGTCTTCCAAAAATATCAGTTTTCACTTCGCAGTTTGTTGATTGCCTTGCAACGCCAATATCAAAAGCGTTTACCATACCATAAGCACCCTGCGTGTAAAAACTGCTTACAGCACAGCGGTCTGCATTGGTTGGACATCTAAAAAAGAACTCGTTTGTAACACCGCCCCCTGTTGGTTGTCCATGGATGCTACAACATTTAAATTCATATTCTGCACAAAATATCGGCGTGAAACCGCCACCCACCTCTGCGGGTGTGAAAATCTTAGAAAAATCAATTAATCCAGTTGATCCAGCTACAACTACTAAAGAAGCCACAATTATTACACTTATTAAAGCTGTTAATGGTGATGCCATATATCTCTCTATTTCTCATGACACCAAACTCCTTACTCAAACTTACTTTTTTGGGACGATTATGTAAACCGTTTCGTTTTCATATTTCGCAGGTAATGTAATTCTGCAACTGGTTTTATTATTAGAACCCGCAACACGCACAAAAACTGTATCTATTGGAACTGATTGTAGAACCAACGATTGATTTTTGACCTTGATTTCTTTTAACATAGTATCCCAAATAATCTATTTAATCTATTAAATGCTATTGATAGTCTAAATTTGATGTTAGTGTTTATAAAGGTTATGGTTTTTGGGGTCTTTTTCGTTAAAACTACAAAATGCTATTAATAGAATGTATCCCTATAAACTCACTATTGAGGGGGGTATCCATTTATATACCTTACGGTTATATATTACTTATGGTAATACAATTAGGGGGTTGAGAATATGGGAATAAAAATAGGCGGTATTGATATGGACGATTTGAAATATGGTAAAAATTTGGTTCAGATATTCCTTGAGTGTGTTTATTGTAAAAAATCTGCACCTATAACAATATCGGAAGAACAACGAAAGGAATGGAATAAATTTATTGGCAACAACGGATATGTTGTCTGCGACAAGTGTAGCAAGAGCCAACTGAAAGGGGGTGCTTGATATGGCAAGATTTAGTATAAGAGAAATGGAGAAACGGGGCGTTGCGATATTGCAGAGAGCGGGATGGCTTGAGTGTATGTCATGCGGTCAGGAATGGTCTCCAATGTTGAGACCAGGGGGACGGTTGCCGAGGAACTATTGGCAATGCCCAAGAGGGTGCAATGTAGTTACGCCCACCGTTCATATTTGTAAGCGGTGCAGTCACTCATGGGCGTCCAAGATGGCTGAGAAACCAAGATGGTGTCCAAACTGCAAGTCGCCTTATTGGGATAAGGACAGGAAGGCGGTGAAACAATGAGCGATAAGAAAAAGAAGAAATATAATAAAAACGTGAGTAGTGGTTTTTGGGGTATTGTCAGGCAAATTGTAAGAGATAAATATGACTTGCTAAAAACCGAGAGACTGCGACAGGGATATTATATTGTGAGGGATGAATTAGCGGTGAAAATAGGCAAGGAAATAACCAGGGCTGATTTTGATTATTTTGCTGATTCAAAGTCAGACGCATACAATTATTACACACAAGATGTTTGGACACAGATGGAACGGAAGGGATATAAAAGACCCGAAGCCAAGCCAGTCGGCAGTCTATGGACGCATCGAGGCAAATATCCAATAGAGTACTTTTATTTGGTGTGGAATCAGGCCAGGGGTTTCATATTCACCGAAAAAAGCGGTGAGAAACTGGAATCATTAACAAAGTTTGGATGGATGATAATAGAACCCGAAAAGGGATTTCCGACCAGGCTGATAAGAGATGAGTGCAAAAAAGACGGCAGACCAGTCCTTGCAATCCATGACGCTGACGGATCGGGCAAAGCCATATATCGGGCATTGGGCGAGGAAACCAAGAGAACCACGCACTTGGACATATCCATTGATGACGTCACGGATTTGGGTTTAAGATGGGATGACGTGAAACGGTTGAATCTCGCTATACAACCCGAGGTTGAAAAATATAAAAAAGAAAGTTTTGATAGATGTGAACTGGAATCTCTGATAGTATTGAAATCAAGGCATGGGATTGAGAATCCGTTTTTGGATTATGTGATTATGCGCATGATACAAGAAGGAATTAAGATAAGCCCGACAGAAATTAAGAAAAAGGAATTGTTAAAAGTTAGCATATTATCACACATAACTCACGCATTTAGAGAAATCGTTGATAAGGGTGTAGAAGAATTTGTTGAGGAACTGAAAGATGACGGTGACGAGGCAGTATCCGTAGATGTCGGGTTTCATGTATGGGATGAGAAAAAAGACAAGGACTTGATTATAACAATTAAGAACACGGCAAAGAAACTATCCAGTAAGATGGAAAAAAAGGCTGAATACGAATATGAACAAGATTACGATGACAGAGCTAGGGATAAGGTCTCAAATAAGTTCGCTCAACTGATGGAAGGCTAAAACAAGGTATGTCTTTATATACTAGTATGTTATATTTAAACTAGGCGTAAGATAAACCATATAGGCTTTACGCTCAAAGGGGGGAAAATATGATTATAATAAATTCATTGACAAAAAGAGAATTAGATAAACAAGCACAAAGAACAATCTCTTTAAACACGTTGCAAAAACTGTTCATAGAGAGACGTGGAGATAATGTCTTGCTGAAATTGGAGAAATAGATGACTGTGAGAAAGACCAGGAGATCCGCGGATCAGAAATTTATAGACTGGGTTAGTGTGCAGATTCCCGAATCGTTTTATCTTCAAGTAATTGACTTTCTCAAGGAAACTCGCAAGTATGCCAGTCCAAGCGAGTTTATCAGAATTGCCGTAGCTGAGAAATTACGAGCAGAGTATGGTATCAAAAAGAAGGGGGATTGATATGAAAACATTTACGGTTAAATGGATCGAGTGGCATGAGACTGATATTGATGCTGAAAACGAGCAAGAAGCAGGAGACCTTGCTCTTGGGATAAGCGACAGGGATAACAGGGTTGGCGTTGATATAACAGACGTGGACGAGGTCTAAAAAAGAAGGTGAAAAATGACT
>JBDROU010000018.1:0-12122 GCA_043809745.1 bacterium | reverse complement strand
CCATATACCCGGTTTTTCCAGCTATATCAGCAAAGCCATTGCCAAGTAAAACCCCTCTAACTATCTCCGGCTTTAGATTTAACTCGTCAGTTATACTTTTAATATGGAAAGGATTACCCGCCTTAAAATTAAGGGCGCTGGTAATAATTTTTTCTGCCATCTCGGGATCAATTTGATTTACCGGCAAGAAAGAATTATCCGGACCCTTTGATTCTGAAGCTGATTGTTTTTCATTATCTTTTTTTACTCTCATTTGTTCCCAATTTACTGCCCCGTTGCCTTTTCGGTTATTGAAATAAATCAAAATATCATTTTTATCGGGCGCAATATCAATCATATTATGCTGTGTTTCCAGAATCACTTTTGAAAAAGCCAGACCTTCACTGCCGGCTATCAGCAAACCATTGGGAGCCAAAACCCGCGAAACCTCGGAAAGTATTCGCTTCAGAGAACCCTCATCCTCTTTCCAGAGATCAAGTACCATATGGAGCAAGAATACCGTTACGGAATTATCCTTTATACAGCCCCTCAGATTCCTGAGGTCAGCGCATTCGATCTTTATTCGGGAGACAATCTCAGGATCATAATCATCAATTTTCTTTCTTGCTTCATTGCAAGAATGTGGATCCCATTCTATCCCGATAATTTCAGCTGATTTCATAAAACGAGCAGTTTCAACCAGGTGCTCTTCAGTGTTGGAAAATCCGCCGACTACTATTTTCCCTGAGGCATTAGCCAGAGAAATTCCTGTTATATCCTCTGCCTTTGCAAGAAGTTCTTTTAAGTCCTCTGCAGGAAATACAGCAAACATTTTGTGATCTATGTATTTCTGCTGCAAGTAAACCGGATCTCTTAACCACGGCAATTGTTCTTCCTGTCCCTGGCCGGTTTTCAATTCTTCTATACTTGGCGGCGAAAGGCTATGAGCAGAAGAAAAGAATAAAACACAGATCACGATAATAATAACCGGTTTTTGCTTCCTGATTTTAATAAATTGGAATGTAAATTGCCCGCTGTTTTTCAATTCGAATCTCCGGGATCCGCAAGTAGTTTAAGCTGTACAACTGCTTTTTCTGTTTTATTAATATTTGAATATACTGCAACATTAACCAACTTTTCAAACATTGTTGTTATTTCAACTAGATCAGACTCTGCGTACTCTTTGTAGATCTCATCCATTGAACCGTTCCAGTAAGAAATGCCGTTTTTCCCTATTGCAACCGCAAATTCTTCATCCACATCAGAACAAATAAAACTTCCTGTTTTTTTGTTCCAATATATTTTTCTTTTAACCTCTTTTTCGCTCACCAGATCCTTTATGCTTGAGCAATCTAGAATCCCTTCACTGCGTCTGTCAAATCCGATTTTTTTGCCCCCCTGTAGTATATTTACAAAACTTCTTATATATCTCGGCGCAATTTCAGTTTGAATATATATTTCGGCTGCGCTTTCTTCATAACCTTCAAATTCAGCGATCTTGCATATACGTCCGTTAAGATTAATCACTGCAATCATAATTTTATTCCGCCTTTTATCATTATAAACAAAATAGTTTCTACTGTTTTCAAATGAATACGTTTGTCCGCAAATTAATGTCCGGACAATATTCTCAATCAGTGCAGTTTCGTTAGATTCAGCTGTTTTCTTCGGGCCTGTACCGAACATCATAAGGTCAGGTCTTTGTAAACTGTATTTTTTTATGGCCTGCCAGGTTGACAAATCAAGCACAACAATATTAGGAATTTTCCCCGTTCTGGTTTTAAGAGATATATCTTCCTGATCTGTAAAAAATGCTTTATAAACTAATTTACCTACAACAAAACTCTTGTCGAGTTTACCTGAATTGGCAGCTTCTGTCAGCACTTTTTCAGCCTTGCTGTTATTGCTTTCAACAACGTTATGCCAGCTCTCCTCAAACATTTTAGCAAATTTATTTTCCAATTCATAAGACACCCCTGCTTTTGACTTTTTCGCCGGCTTCGACTCAATATCGCTGTAAAGTTTCACTTTGGGTCTCTGTTTTTCCCAAACTTCGCTTAACCCGCTTCCGGCAAAAGCTTGTTTTAGGGATTCACTGTAAGTATCCAAAAAAGCACCGTCCATTGTATAATCTGGCATACTGATGACTATTTCGTTATCGTATTCAAGCTGACCTTCTTTTGTTTCATTCGATTTTGAGTCAAATACCGCAAAACAGATTTTTTTATCACCAATTGCTATTTCAACCAAAGGTTTTTGCCAGCCTATTTTTTCGGCTTCCTCATCCAGAAGTTTTTGAAAATCGCTGCATGAACGTGCCTCTTTAAGTGTTTTGGCAATAATCATCCTGTCAACTCTTTCCAAACGGTAATACTTTGGATAAAACGCTCCAATTATTTTGCTAACTGAAAGAAGCAGCGCCGGCATAACTTCGTTCCATAACCTTCTGGCTGTAAGCTCATTAATTTTATATTCCACAAATTCATCACCCAGCAGTTCAATAATGATTGGTTTATAGCAATATATGTACTCTATACATATTGAAGAAAAAAGCCTCACCAGTAAAACCTCTTCCCTCCACCACTCCTTTTTCCTGGTATCAATTTTCTGTTCAAGCCCTTCCCTGCGGATCACAAGAGAAATAATGCCTTTTATCTCATTGCCAAAAACTGATGATAACTGCCTTTTAAGCTTATTATCAAATATTTTTTCATTCAGAGTTATTTCGATCTCCCTTTTCGTAAGATTAAACTCTATATTTCGCATCTCCTTAATATCCAAATCCTTTACACCATCCCGTATTATAGAGTTCACTTCTTTACGGCTTAAAGTATTCATAATTCCGGGTCTAGTTTGTACAAAATAAGTAAGCAAAAGGACACGGAAGAACTCAACAACATCATCTGAAGGCAAATTTTTCTTTGCCAGCAGCTTAAATGCTGCATCCACGTATGTTTGATTATCCTTGCCGAGCACATCCCCCACTATTTTTTTTACCTCTGGAGTCATAACTGACTCTCTTGCTTTTTGCTGCTGCCACTGCAAGGCTTTAACGCTTTCTTTACTCAGTTCTTTTATTTCAGTCCGTAAGGGATTACTTAATTTTTTTAAATTTATTATTAGCTTAAATTTGTCACTAAAGTAAGGAAATATAGGGGCGAATTTTCTGGTTATAAGTTCTCTCGTCAACATTATCCAAAAATCATACTCGCCGTTTTTAAATTTTTCTTCAGCCAGCTTGAATAACACTTCGCTGTCAATATCGATGAACATATCAACATCCACCCCGGTTTTTCTTGTTTTCCACCGGGATTCCAAATCCTTTTTAGCCAGCTTGACACTCAAATTACGCGCACTTAACGCCAGTTCCTCTCTATCGCGGGAATGGTGCAACCTGCTCATAATGGAAAGCAGCTCACTAAGCCTCAGAAGCTGTTTAACTGCTATTTCATCAATGTGTTCTTCCAGGTTATTCATATTGAAAGTAAATTCTGAGAAAGAGGCTTTGTTTATATTTTCAAGAAGCTCACGCGAAGCTCTCTCAACTTCTCTTTCTGCTTCATCAAGTCTTCCTTGATGAAGCAGAAACCGGCTGAGATCGAGTCTAAATCTAGTGGGAGCTTCGATTTCCTGATTTTCTTCCAGGATTGTCTTCACTTCTTCAAAAAGCCTTTCAGATGATTCAAAATCCCCGAGCTCAAAATATGATATTGCCAGCGCAGCTGTATGGGTAATCAATAAATCACCTTTCAGAACAGCAGCATCAACGGCATTCAAGGTTTTTATCGCATCCGAATACTCATTCACCTGTGCCTGAAAAAAGCCCAGCACTGTACTAATTACTGAAGGATCATATTCCGAAAGTCCTATTTTTAAGCATTCCTCAATGTCTTTTTTTGCCATCCGAACTGCATAACACTCGGAGAATGCCTCCGCACGCGCTTGATAAATAAAAAATTGAAGCGTCCTTCTTATCTCCGGATCTTTAGGAGTTAGCTTAAGCGCAGTTTCAAAATACTTAAATGTCTCTATATAGCCGAAAACATTTTCATTTCTGGATTTTGCTAAATACAATTCTGCAAGCGCATAATGAATTAGCGCAGGGGTTGTGCTCTTCAAGGGCTTTTGTTCTTTAAATTGAGTTAATAAATTATTAAAATTATCGATATGCTGTTCGCACAGATCGGAATGGGTTGGAAGCACATCAATAAATTCATTGAAAAAAAACACAATATTATGCCTGCTGGCTTTTACTACTTTATTCTGATCGTATTCATGCTCAAGCGAAGTTTCGGTCTCAATCTCAAATGCTTTTTCCAGATATTTATATCCGCTTTTAATATTTCCCTTTTCAACCAGATTCCCTGCACTGATTAAATACGCGATTGCGAGCTTCAGTTTTATTATAAGTGCGACTTCTTTATTTTCGCAATGCCTTAATGCTCTTTGCAATCTTACTATGCCTTTGGCGCATTCCCTTCGTTCTAAAAGGACTAAACCGTAGTGAAGGTTAACATCTACGCTGAGCGGTTGTATTTTTTCTAACTCGCGGTATATATTCACTGCGGCTTCAAACTCGCCTTTAAGTATAAGATTATATGCTTTCTTTGATTTCCTGCTACAAAACAGTTCTTGGATCTCTTCTAAATTAAACCGGGCATTTTTTCTTGCAATTGGATTACTGGAACTTCCTGCAGTCTCAAGCGTGTCAACAAGAATCTCAATATCTTTATCATCTAATATTTCACCCCTGATATACTCTCTCAAGCCTTTATGAATTTGTTGGAGCGTTTCTTCCTCTTCAAAAGAAAAAATATATTCGAAAAACTCGTTCCTTTTTATTTGAACTGTCAGATGCTCTAGTAAAGCTTCATACACATGCCAGATATGATCATCGCTCTTTAGAATGTCAGCAAGCATACGGCGCGCTTTACCGTAATCACCCTGGTTTAATGCAAAAATAAATTCGATTGTGCCTTTTAGCTCTTCAGGATAGTCGAGTTCATTTATGATTCTCTCTGCTTCATTGCGCAGTCCTTGTTTTAATTTCATTGAAAGCAGTTTGTAATATGCGTCTATGCATTTAGGATCAACTGCTATCGCTTCATAGTAATGCCTTTCTGCTTCTTCCAGTTTGTTACTTTTTTCGGATATTGCACCCAACTTAACAAGCGCTGTGCTTTTGAAATAGCAGGCATCAACAGTAATTAATACCTGGGAACTTAAACCAGGCTCAAATAAATTCAGCATATATTCGCTCTGTTTAAATATGGGCTGCACCCCATAGGAATCCTTCAGCAAACTTAACAGAATAAGATAATCTTTTTCCGCGTTATCTAAATCATTTTGCATGATATTGATGCGCGCTATATGCCAGAAAGGCAGATAATTATCACCGCACCGCTGTGTTTCCTCGCTGAATATTTTTAATGTGGCAGCAACATCCCCCTTAGTCTGATAAACTTCCATAGCTTTGGAAATCCTATAAGCGCTCCATATACTGTCTTCTAAGGGTATAGGTTCTTTTGCCCTTTTTATAAGCTCATAGTATACTTCGCTTGCCTCAGAATATTGCTCTTTAAAAAATAAAACGTTTCCCTTATACATAAGCATAAGCAGGCATATTGGATCTTCTTTCGAAAGCGTTTTCAATTCCTGGTCGCACCATTGAATAATTTCTCCGAATATTTTCTTGTCATGTATCGCCTTATTAAACAAACTTTCAATTTGTGATTGCTTCTGTTCCAACGTATTATTAGATTTCGAAATATTTGCGGCAATGCCAACCGCTGTCAGTAAATTATTGTTAATTAATTGTGATGTGAAATATTTCGACACCGATACCGCATCTTGCGTAATAGCAGCAAGCGCATATTCAACAATCATGTCATAACGAAACACGATCAAATCTACAAAGGACTGACTACCGGAGAAAAGATTGCTTATATCTCCAACTAAAATTCCTAATGCCAGCATCGCAATGAATGGAAGAGCAATGACAATTGAAGCAAGAATAAAAAATCGCTGTGACTGCCTTTTGACCGGATATCCCGACTCGAGCAGAGATTCAATATTTTCCGTTATCGTATCAGAAGTTACCAGCGGCCCTATCAATTGAGGAATTGATATTTTTTTGACACTCTGCACTGTTTTTCGAGCACCTTTTCTTTTTTGAGTCTCTCCCGGCTTAATCTTTATCGGACTCGGATTACTTGTTTTAATAAGGTTGAAAGTATCTGCAGTATCTGTAAGGCAAGGCGGCGCCAGCGCGTATGAATTAGGCGCCAAACAAGGGAAACCGGTTACGCACAAACATAAGGATATTAAAGAGGCAAACGATTTTTTTAATTTATTGATATACATGATAATTTACAGACTCTGGAATAAGGATTCCTGCTCGAAAGGCCTGATCCTGTGAACACCGCCTTTCCGCACATCCGTATCTATTAAGATAACTGGTTTGGGAGTCAACTTATCCTCATGCTTCAGCAAATGCTCTATATTATTGACAGCTGACATACCATTTGATACGAACTCAGCAGCAACCGCATTGCTGGTATTGGGAAGAGCAAACCAGACGCTTAAGAATACGGCAATAAATAAGGAAATAACGGATTTTAAAAGTGAAGTATTTTCTGTAGAAATACTTTTACGTTCGCCAGAGATAAATTTTTCAGCTTCTTGACCGTTATTTTCAAAGAAAAGTGTCAATGGCAATAATTTTAGATCACGATATTTTTTCTGAAAATATTTAACATTGTTTCTGCTTGAAACAATCCGAAATTGCTTTATTTCTCTATTTAACGCTTCAAATAATTCTTTATCTTCATTCACAAAATAGAATGCTTTTTCTCCATAATCCCAATAAATATCTCGCTCAGTGCCGTTGCCCTTAACTAGATTATTCAGCATTTCCTGATCTTTAGGAGCAGGAATGTCATTATTTTTGAGTTTAACATTTATTTCAGGCTCTTGAACTGTTTTTACAAGCAATCTTATTTGTTCTACAGACAACCGGGTATGCATATAGAGTACAGCAGCCAGGCTTTCATCCCCTTCAAATTCAGCTATTTCTTCTATATAATTTCTTTTAGACAGAACCACAATCATTATTTTGTCCCGCCCTTCATCCTTATAGAAGCAGCACTTCCCTTCAGGACCTAAATATTTCCTCTGTCCACTTAGCAGTGTGCGCAGTATGTTGTCTCTCACTACCGGCTCATTGAGTAGCGCGTAGTTCTTAATCTCGGCACCGAAAATTCCTGAACCCTCCCTTATATTAGTAATATTGCCGCGAATTTTTCCCCACTGAGCCATGAAAAGAATTGCAACATCAGGTGATTGTAAGAACATTTCGCCTTTCTCGTTAGATACACATTCAAATTTTGCTTTTGCAAATTCTTCCTCATTTTTTGTTAAATAAAATGCTTTAAAGACTGTAGGCAATTCTTTTTTAATACCTGCCCTTTTAGCTTCAGCCTTTACGCTTAAAACGGCTTTTTTAGTATTTAAATCGACAAAAACTCCCCAAAGTTCATAAAACAACTTGTTTAACTCATCACTTGTATTTAAGACACTTTCTTGATAAACAGCTTCATCCTCTCCGGCCTTTTTGGGCCGATCGAAGATAACTTCAGGCTGACAGTTATTCCATATATTGCTCAATTTACTTTCAATTAATTTCTTTTTAATTAATTCAGCATGAGAAGCTACAAATTCAACATCAAAATCATTATCAGAACTGCTTATAATTATTTCCTCCCCGTATTTATATTTTCCGCTTCTCTCTATTTCAAAAGTACACTTATCAAACACCGCGCAACATATTAACTTTCCCTCAATTCCTATTTTAACTGAATCCTTCCAGCCGGAGATCAAGGCTATTTTATCAAGAGAAGTTTCGAAATCAGAGAGCGACCTGGCTTTTTCCAAAGTATTCTTTATTAATTCAATATTAGTTTCCCTAAGGCGGTCATATTGAGGATATCGAAAAATAGCAGTATTGAAAACCTCTATAAGAAGAACACTGAGAATTGTTTCCCACTCATCTTCCTTTAGAGCGCTGCTGATTATTTTTTCTACATAATCTTTATCCAGCACCTCTGTTATTATTCGTTTGTGGAGTAAAATATACCCCATCCAAACAGCTGAAAGGAGTTTTAACTCAAATTCGGATTCATCCCAGGGATCATATTTTTGCTTTATCACAGCATAATTAACAGCATAAGAAATAAGCTCTTCAGTCTTATCGCCGAATGTAGCTTTCAGTCTGTCTTCAACCGTTATCCCATACTCTATTTCCCTGCTAAATACCTCATTTCTCAATTTTTGTATTTCTGCGCGCGAATTAAGATTAGGAATTATTTCCTTCATCTTTTCAACTTCCAGCCCTTTCAAACCCTTACGAATTAATGATTCTATTTCTTTAGCTTCTAATATCTCCTCAATTTGCGGTTTATATTCCTTTATACTTTCCAACCAGACAATAACTAATAATTCAATTAATTCTTTAGGCCGATCATTTTCTATTAATAACTCAACTGCTTTCTTAATATTTGGCTTAGCATGAATTTCAGCAAATGCCTCTCTAACTTTTAATAATATATCAGGCGTAAGCATTCCCATCAGCTCTGACTTTTCCTGTTTTATATTTTCAGCAGCCTTTTGTTCTATTTCAATATCACGCTGCTGAGCTGATTTATTAAGAACTATTAGATCCTTCCACACATCCTTAAACTTCTTCTTGAGATATAACCTCTCGTCAAAATATTTGGAAGCGTATTTTATATGATCATAAATATTTTCAAAGTTTCGCCCTTTAAGCTCCGTGACATATTCCATCCATTCCTTAAATTTGTTTTTATCGGAAGCTTCTACAGCTTTACCAAATAGTTCAACGGTTATATAATACAGCGTATCATCAGCCAGTCCTGCAAACCGGTCAATTTTAACCTTTTCCTTGATCAATGCGTTTCGGTTATCTATATCCTGCTTTGCAAGATTAATGCTTGCAATTCGCGAGCTTTCCGCCAGATCTTCCAAACCTCTACCGAGCGATTTATATATATTACTCATTATTGAAAGTGTTTCGCTAATATGCTGGAGGTCCATGCTCCGCTCATTTATTGAAAGGGTTTCGCTAATATGCTGAAGATCCATGCCAGGCACATTTCCCGCGGATTCCTTTAATTTTTCAACTTCGCTTATAATGTCAATCCGCGTATCCTTGGGAACAATACCACATTCCTCCAGCAATAACTTAAATCCGGCTTCAATTTCAATTCTCGCATTTTCAAATTCACCCATATTTAAATATACCTCACCGGTTAAAACTTTAATAAATGAGATATACGCCGGATCCTTTTCCCTTGCTATTTTCATTGAAATATTAAGATTCTCCAGAGCTTTATCATAATTACCAAGCTTAAAATAAGCCTGCGCCAGTGAAATCAACCGATCAATTTTTACATCACTCGGAAGCAACTCCTCATTTATTGCGCTTAATTTCTTTATCGCACTTTTGTACTCACCAACTTTTTCCTCAATAATAGCCAGCTGGGTTTCTACCTGAACGCGTATATTTTCCCGTATTCCCTCATTTAAACAAAATTCGAGATCTCTTTTGGCCTCATTATAAGCAAAACAATCAGTATGCGCCTCAAAAAGTCCCCTGTGCAGGTAAAATTTAAGGCCTCCCTGAGCCCTGGTTTCGCTAGGAAGCATTTTCAGGGCCTCAGCCAAATATTTAAATGTTTCAGGATATATAAGAACTCTCTTATGCCTTGCTTTAAGGTAGTTGAGCAATCCAATCGCATAACTAATAAGAGCCGGCGTAAGATTTCTCTTAGATTTTTTACGAATTTTACCCGCATAATTTTGTTCCATCTCTTTAAAAAATTCGATTGCCTCACCGATTAAAGGACGGGATTCGCTGATTGCAGAAAGGACATCTACAAATTGACCGACAAAAGCCAATGAGTTTTTTACATCTATTTTTTCCATGTCAAAATCAATCTCGGTTAATAGAGCTTTTCCCAATATTTCAAATGCTTTTTCGATATTGTTGCTTTTGAAAAGAGATTCGCTGTATTTTAGATACGCTTTCATTAATATCCGTTCTATTCTTTCGTCGTATTCATGCTGCTCTAATACTGCTTCCATTCTTTTGATACCTTTTTCAAATTGTTCATTCAGGATCAATGCTTCACCAAAACCAGTATTTAATCCATCAACATATGGATCCAAACTTTCTGCTTTCATATACAGATTAATCCCTTCTTTACAATCACCTATGTTTACTAAAACTTGCGCTCTGCTAATACATTTATAAGATAATGCGGTTCTAATTTCATCAAATGCTCTTTGTGCATTGCATGAAACAGTTTCATTAGAATCCTGTATCAAGTTGGCAATTATAGTTTTAATATTATCTAATAAATCGTCTGTAAAAACCTGTTCTGAACAGCACAAATTCAAACCTTTACGGATCAATTCTTGACAATCTTCATTTTCTTCTGAAAACATTTTTTTGAGAAATTCATTCTTCTTATCTGCATCAGGTGTGTTAGTCATAATAATATAATACAACACCCAATTATCAGCCTGTTTTGGGAGCAACATATTTATCTCATCCTTTGCAATTTCCATCTCATTTCTTTTCAAATGAAGCCCGAAATTCATTAGTTTTAGCCAGTCTTCTGAATAACCGAGTTTTTTTGCTTCGTTTAACTTTTCTTCTATATCACCAAGCAAACCTAACTGCAATTTAGTCAAAACCAAATATTTATAAGTTTCAAAATCATCAGGTGCAATCTCTAACGTTTTATCATAATATTTTTCTGCTTCCTCAAAATCCTTTCTAATTAATCCAATACTCCCTAGCATCTTAAGTGAATGAAATAATGATGTTGGCGTGAAGTGTTCATGGAGATCGGATTCTGATGCTTTTCCTAGTAATTCTTTAGCAGTTGTTTCCGCATCATCCAGAAAGCCCGCTTCAAAATTTAAATTCATAATTCTGATGTATACATCGGCATTATTTTTGTTAATTTTCAGTTCTTTTAAGAAAATATTATGTGCATTCTTAAAATCTTTTTTCTGTTCCCAAAGTTTAACACCAATAAGAGTCCGATAATAAACATAATAAATGTGATTATCGGGCAAACGCCCCTTTTTCTTCTCATAAATGGAAATTGCTTTGGCATAGTGAGAGATTGCTTCATCTATCTGTCCTAAGTCAGTCAATACATTCGCTTTCTGTGCAAAAGCCTCAACATGATGGTTAAAATACTCATTCTTATCTTCCGTTATTTTTATAATCATATCCCAGCCTTGAAGTATTTCTTTTTGATTGCCTTTAATGTCTCTATATAATTCCAAAATTTCATTTTTGTCTTTCATAAGCTTATCAGCACTTACAGCCACAGATTTTTTTCTTCCGGATAACTTACCGTTTGATTTCTTCTTCCTGCCCAATTTAATCGCACTTGCAACAGCGATTATATCAGAACCTTTATTTTTCAGCTGAGTGGAAAGAAAATCCCGGAATGAATCAACATCCTGAAAAATGGAACAGCGCACATATTCCAGCAAAAGCTTAAATTTTAACACAGCGCCGACAAAAAGCGATTCATTTGTTAAAAAACTATTTGCCATGTCTGCCGGCGAAATCCCTTTAAGCAAAAGCACCGCGGCAGCAATCGGTATCGTAAGTACTGCAACAATAATCATAATGCGGCGTTTATTGCGCTTACCCTTTTCGGGAATTCGATCACGGGGGATTAATAAATCCCATATATCATTAAACCGCCCGATAAAAAACCGCTCCCACCACACAAGAGGCTTGATTTCGTTATAACCATTAAATAAATCAACAAGATTTGGCGAATATGCATCTGGAGGATTATTTTCAGTGACAGCTTGCGAATTATCCTTATCAGTAAATACAATAGCACCCTTCGTTTCATTTGTGCACGGAGGAGCAAGTTGATTAGAAGCCAATGCGGAAGGAGGCAGACTGGTAATAATCAAGCTGAAAGACACCAGCCCTCCCAATAGTCTTTTTAGCAATGTTGGTTTAATTATCATATCAATTATTATACACGCATTTTGTTAAGGTTTATGTAAAGAAAATGTAAAATTAT
>JBDROU010000017.1:0-53268 GCA_043809745.1 bacterium | reverse complement strand
GTTTGCTATTTTTTACCATCTTTTCTCTAGTTTTTAGTTTCAAATTTGTGAGTCTCTTTCATGCAATACTCTAAACTTATTTAGTAACCCAAAATTTTTGCTTTTTTTGCTTAGCTTTTGTCTTTAGCTGATTTTTTGGGTAATTCCCCATTTCCCCCATTTTTTATACAAATTATTTTTCCCTTTTTGTTTGTTATATAAAGCTCTTTAGGTGCTTGTGAGCGACCTTACTTAAGCGAACTCGTCATATAGATATTTGCTGATTTCTTTTTAAGATGAATTCCATCACTAAAATCTGTTTCGTTCAATTTAAGTTTACTAGGATTATAAGACCCCAAAAGTTTTATTTTATTGTTTAAAGCGAATTTTATAAAATAACTTTCGACCTTTCTTATTATGTTGTATTGGTTCTGAGTCATCAGCAGATCATAAACAGCGGGATGATAAGGCGGAATAAACAATATTGGTTTAACTTTATCTTTTAGCATCAATTTTATTAGCTTCTCAAATATTTCAACTTTATTTTCATCCAGTTTAGCATATTCGCGTAACCCGTAAACAGGATTTGTTTTTGCAAAATCAACAGCAATTTTCCTAATTTGGGCGGTAGTTTTTTCCATATTAGCATCTATATTAAAAGTTCCATCAGGCATTCTTAAAAATTGTTCTTCGGTATAGGTAATTGGGTAATAATGCCATCCGCTGCCAGATTTAATTATTTTTAATAACACAGATAACGATTCTTTGAAATAACTTATTGAAATAAGTTCGAGATATTTTTTATTAAAAATTGAACTGATATCCCATCCGGTTTTTGATTTATTTTTTACATTAATATATTTTAGAGCTTCATTAAACTCAAATTCAATCGATTTGTAATTTTCCTTTCTGTTGTTTACATTGAACAAACATGAATCAGCTGTAAAAATTATCATTCTAGGCAGCAAATTATTCTTCCTGTACAGCCAGTAAATGGCTAAAGAATCTTCGATGGTAGCGCCCCCCACTGAGCTGTTAAAGAAAAGCAATCCGGGGAATATATCCTTTCCCAACATTCTGGCGGTACTCGATCCAAGGACTATTACATCCTTTTTATTTTTAAGGCCTCTAATATAATACTTTTGAAGTAAACGTTCATCGCAATTACTTGTATTAGCAACATATTTATTTCCCAACAGCAACTCAGCTATCCCTTTCTCGTAGTTTCCATTCTGAAATAAATGAGCTGGATCAACAAAATAATTTACAGCAATAATTATTATTGGTAATGGCAAAAATATGGAGATTTTTTTAAAGAATAATTTCATGCTAAAACTGAAAATAAATAAATTGAGATTTGTTGTAAACTCCGAACAACAATGTAACAACTACCAGTCCGTAATACAAAACCCATCTAAAATAGAGAGGTTTATTGTATAACATCTTGATAATACTGCCATTGCGCTGCAAAAAATGTGTATACTCCATTACAGCTATCGATCCCAGTACAATTAAGAATTCGTATCTGCTTATGCCTAATTCATGAAATTTCGACTCCAAATTTGATATATTGAATAATTCACCAAAACCGGTTGTTAAATGTGTAAGTATGTACAGAGCATCATCTATGTTTTGCGACCTGAAAAATATCCAAGCAACACATACCAAAGTGAATACTGTAGTTACATTGATAAGGTTATTTAATTTTATATGTTGTTTTAATTGCAGTGTTTCTGCGAGAAATTCTCTAAACTTCTTAGTCCAAATTGAAAATAAATAATAAAAAGCATGCAACCCGCCCCAAATTACGAAAGTCCAATTTGCGCCATGCCAAAGACCGCTTATGATAAACGTAACAAAAAGATTAAACTCCCATCTGCATTTTTTAACTCTGCTGCCACCCAATGGAATATATACATAATCCCTGAACCAGGTAGATAATGAGATATGCCATCTTCTCCAGAATTCTGAAATTGATTTTGAATGGTAAGGCCTGTTGAAATTATTCGTTAAACTAAATCCAAGAACCCGCGCGCTTCCAACCGCTATATCAGAATACCCGGAGAAATCGCAGTATATTTGAAATGCAAAAAATACTGTAGCTAACAGAAGCTGCGGGCCTATAAAATCGGTTGGACTATTATAAACATTATTTACAACAACTGCCAACCTATCCGCTATAACAACTTTCTTGAACATCCCCCAAACTATTAATTTTAGTCCATCTGCCGCTTTTTGATATTCGAAATTATGCAACTCGTAAAACTGATGTAGTAAATTCTGAGGCCTCTCTATAGGGCCTGCTACAAGTTGAGGAAAAAACATAACATAAACCGCAAAATTTACAAAATTTATTTCTGCTTCCTGTTTTTCTTTGTATACTTCAATTGTGTAACTCATAGCTTGGAATGTATGAAAAGACAGGCCTATCGGTAAGATAATATCTAATATTGGCAGTGGATAACTCAAATCGAATAATTTTGCCAATAAATTTATATTTGCGCTTATAAAACCTGAATACTTAAATATGACAAGCACCCCAATATTTGCTAAAAGGCTTATTAGAAGATATATTTTTCTAATTCTCCCTTCACTTTTTGCTATTAATCGCCCGGCAAAGTAGTCAACTATAATAGTAAAAGCCAGAATTAAAATATATGAAGGTATGAATGCCATGTAAAACAAACAACTGGCAACCAAAAGCATCAACGGTCTAAACTTATGCGGAATTAAAAAATAAAGAATGCAGACTAATGGAAAGAATATTAGAAATTCCAGCGAATTAAATAGCATTAAGTAATTCTTTCTTTGAAACTATGGATATTTAACCATTATATTATAGCCCGTAATAGCTCATAGTCAGTTTAATGGTTTCTTGAATTGAATGGACCGGTTCCCAATTATATTTTTTTAGTTTATGGTTGTTGCCCACCATTATTGGACGATCAACTGCACGTTTTCTTTTTTCTGTTGTTTTTACGGTAAAATCTTTTTTTGATAACTTTTTTATTATTTTAATAATATCATTTACTGAGAAACTCCTGCCGGTTGAAATGTTAAATATTTCCGGTTTTCTGTTATCCAGTGATGCAACTTTGTAAAAAGCAGTTGCTACATCATCAGCATAAATATAATCGCGTATGGGGGTTACATTCCCAATGCGTATCTCTTTGGGATTAACTTTTAACTGCCTCAATATTGCTGGTATTAAATAGGGATTGGTTGTTCTGGGGCCGACAGCATTAAAGATTCGCAAAATATTATATGGTATCCCAAATTGCTTATTGTATATTTTAATGCAAAATTCAGAGCTTAATTTGCTAATCCCATAAATCTCAATTGGCATAAGAGTATCGGTTTCTGAATGAGGCTTTAATGAAGGTTTATAAACAGCTGCAGTAGAAGCAAGTAGAAACTTCGGCAAATTCTTCATCTTACAACACTCTTCTAAAATTGCCTGTGTGCCTGAGACATTTACATCTAATACTTCCTTTATATTTGCATCGCAATAAGGGATAAAAGGTATTGCAGCAAGGTGTATAACTATACTAGGAAAATATTTATTCAGGCACCGCTTTATTTGGGCTCGTGATCTTATGTCTCCATTAAATATGCTGAGATTATCGTTTTTAGGTAAAAACTTCCTGCTTCCGGAATAAAAATTATCATAAACGATAACACGAGAATTTCTTAAAAGAAATTCCCTTACAATGCTGGACCCGAGAAATCCCGCTCCCCCTGTAATTAATACATTATTTCCCATAATAGTTTTATATGTCAATAATTTAGTTCAACTTACAACATCTGCTGCACAAAGGCAACAATAGCCTATTTGAAAGAATCTTGTTTCTCCAGTGCAGAAATCGCTCTGAATTCCATATATTTTCTAGTGGATAATCCAGTAAGGATCCTAACGGATTTCTAATAAATGGACAAATATTTAACTCCCCGCGAAAATTAATTCTCGCTGCCTTTAATCCCATACAGCTCAAAATCCTGCCAGAGGAATATTGTTCAATCCAAAATTCCTTGAAATACGACCCTGAAAGGTTCGGCTTAAATACTGCCCTTATATTATTTCTCTTTGCTTTATCATAAATTTCTTTTAATAAAGCTTTAATGCCGTAATAATCGTATGCTCTGGCATAATCCCCTACAAGTTGATCATAATATATTTCTTCTCCGATAATTTCTTTTGTTTTCATAATTTCTTTATTAGTGGAGAATTGCAGAAACTGAAATTGCATCAAATTTGGATTCAATTCATTTTTGATAAATTCGCAAGTTGATAAAATTTCCCCGATATTTTCCTTTACAACAATAGTATTCGTGCTTATATTAAAATATTTTCTTATAGCTTTAATATTATCAACCGATTTCCTTAATGTTCCATTCCCCCTTATTTTATCATTAAACGATATGCCGTCTATAGAGATACCGATCATATCAATAATCTCGCTGTAAGCAATTAATTTTTTCTTTATATTTTCTGTTATCATGGTACCGTTAGTGCAAAGCTCCACCCTGTAATGTCTTTCCTTGCAGATTGATAGCAAATCCCATATGTAAGGGTAGATAAATATTTCACCTCCAATAAGGAGAATAGTTTTAACGGTATTTGGCAAATGGTTAAATAGTATTTTTAACTTATCGACGCCGAGCTCATTATATTTTAAATCCGATTTCTTTTCCTGATAACAAAACGAACAGTTTAAGTTGCACCTCATTGTAGGTTCGAAAATAATAAATTTTGGCAGAGGATAAATAGGATTTATTATTCCTAAACGCCTCTTAATTTTTTCAAATGCGAACTGGCTGTTTTCTAGAATCTGGGAAATCTGTTGCCTCATAACTATATCAGCCTTTATTTTCTTTTAATCTGGTCAATACATCTCTAGTTTGCTTTGCTATCACACTAAAGGTGAATCTATCAATTACTTTTTTTCTTGAGTTCACACCCATAGAAAGTCTATTTTCTCTTGTTTTGCTTAGAATAATCTTTATCGCATCGGCAAGAATCTGCCTGTCGCCTGCTTTTACTAAAATGCCGTTATCGCTGCCTACCATTGTGTCTATAGCTCCTATATCTGAAGAAATTATAGGTAATTCGGCATACATAGCTTCCAATATTACTGTTGGCATTCCCTCATATAATGTTGGGCAGATAAAGCAATCTACCTTTCTGTATATATAATGGAGTTCAGAATCAGAAACCTCTCCTAAGAACCTTATATTGCGTTTAGCCGATAAGTCCTTTAATTTTGCTTCTTGAGGACCATTGCCAACAATAATCAATTCCACATCAAACATATTTTCAATTTTTTTAAATGCCTCTACTAAAACATTTATGCCTTTGTTCTCGGTTAACCTGCAGACTGTTAAAAGACTGATTTGTTTTTTTTGCTGAAAATCCCCTTTGGTCAGTCTTATGTTATCAATGTATTCTGGATCAATTCCATTTGGGATTGTTATTAAATCTTTTTTTGGATAGTTAAAATAGCGTGAAGCTTCTTCGATCAATTTGCTGCCATTTGTGATTATTTTTTGACTTCGCCTTAAATAGTATGAAAATAACATATTAAATGGAGAATAATACAGCCTTTTTAACATTTTTTTTTCCTTGAAACTTTCCATTCCATGAACCGCTGTTATAAATGAGATTTTATTGTTTTTTTCAATAAAAGGAGGACATGTGCCGTTCCAATAAACTGCATCAAAGGAATTATCTTTGATCCAATTCCATGCATTTTGACTGAATTTTAGATATGCTAATAATGATGGTTTTATTTTCGGCCAATCAAATTCCTTAAGCGAAAATTCAAAATCTGATTTCCCGTTATATCCAACAGGTCTTTTCCTTGTAATAAGGCATATTTCATCCCCAAGTTTTGATAGATGTTTTGATAGAAAAAAGGCTGATTTGTTCATGCCTCCAATATAAAATGGATAAATCAAACGAGAAAAAACAGCTATTTTCATATAAATTATGCTTATTAAAGAGATCTCTAATATATTTAGCGGGTGAAGGGAATCGAACCCTCGCCTAAAGCTTGGGAAGCTTTCATTCTACCATTGAACTACACCCGCATCAAACTGAAGTTCAAAACACATATAACTTAGCTTCAACATTTTATAAAGTTCAGCAATATAAGGTCAATTTATTTCTTTGCCCTCTGTCTGCTTTAAGTCTAAAATCGTTTTTGCAAGCCTTACCGCATCTTCTTTTGTTTTTATATTTCCCTCTACAATATTTTCGTTTATCTCAACAAGGATTTTACCTACCAGCGGGCTTGATGGAATATTCAGTTCCTTCATAATTTGATGACCGTTGATTATCTTTGGAGGATTTACCTTTTCCCTTGCAAAGTAGTAATGATTAATCAAGTTTAGGATCGCTTTGTGATGTTTATCCTTTTTACTTTTAATCTGACGGTCTGTTAAATATGTAAATCGGTCCGCAAGTGATATCAACAGAAGAGAGATGCTCTTATTACCATAATCCCTAAAATACCTGTATTTAGCTCTGTCTGTAATTTCTTTCTGGTAAGCAAGATTTCCCGGCCTCATGTGGCCGAGAGTCATCGCACTCACAATATCTTTCTCATTTGAGCTTAATCTCAACCTATCAGCAATATTTTTTACCATTTTATCACCCTCTTCTTCATGATAAAAAAACCTTAATCTGCCTTCTCTCATTTTTGCGGTAGGCGCTTTGCCTACATCATGCAGTAAGCTAGCTAGTTTTAGTGTTGTAAAGCGTGGATAGCCTCCAGATATAGTTTCAAAAATATACTTTCTTATAAAAGGACTTAAATTCCCAAAGAGTGATTTTGTATTTTCTTTAATATATTCCATCCTGTTTAATGTCTGCAAAAGGTGCGTTAAAACTCCTTCTTTTTTATAATAGACCTTTGCGAGGTTCCTGCAGGCTGTAACTTCCGGAAATATTTCTCCTAAGAGATTTGTCTTGTCTAATTGCTTAAATATTTCAGTGGAATCGGTCACAGATAATATTTTGTATAATTCATCCTTAATTCTTTCAGAGGAACTCTTGTGTATTCTTTTTGACAAACTTTTTATAAAAGCTAACGTTTTTGCTTCTATGTTAAATTTAAGCTCCGCTTTAAATCTAAAAGCTCTCAGCAGCCTCAGCGGATCATCAATTAGATTCTGTTTTGAAATAGATTTTATAATCCTTTTTTCAATATCTCCATTGCCATTAAACGGATCTATAATGTTCTTTTTTATTTTATCTATTTTTGTTATATCTAAAGCTATAGCATTAATAGTATAATCCCGTAATGCTAAATCATCATATATTGTTTTTCCTTTGATTTGGCTAAAATCCAAATTAATCTGCTTTTCATCTATTTTCAATATTACTCTATAAGTTTCTGTATCTTTGTCTAACACAAAGCATTTCGCCCCTAGTTCTCTTGACACTATTTTACAGAAATATTGGACATTTTTTTTAATGCAAAAATCAAAATCCAGAGTATTTCTTTTTAAAATATAATCTCTTAAGAAACCACCAACCAGAAATAACTCTTCATCTTTAGAAAGTCGTTTAAGTAAATGGAATATATTTAATATTTCTTTTTTAATCATAGTCAATTTTATTAATACTCTAGCTGTCTTAAATTAGCACAAAACTCAATTTTTGTTGTTAAAGCGCTCTTTTAGCTTGCTCTTCAATATCTTCCCCAGTGAACTTCTTGGCAGGTCAGCATCAATAATTATCTCTTTCGGCCATTTAAATACCGCAAGTGATTTCCTGCACAATTTAAATAATTCTTTAGTATCTGGCTTTCTGTCCGGTTTTGGTATTACAAAGGCCTTAATATGGTCATCCAACGTTTCATCAGGAATACCTATTACTGCAACATCTTCAACATCTGGATGCTCCTTAATTATATTTTCAATTTCCTGGGAATATACATTAAAACCTCTTACAATAATTAGATCCTTTTTTCTATCTACTATATAAATATAACCATTTTCATCAATTCTTCCCATATCTCCGGTTTTTAACCATCCATCAGCCAAAAATGCCTCATTTGTTTCCTTTGGCAGGAGATAGTATCCAAGCATGACATTATCCCCTTTCACGCATAACTCCCCAACAAAATTATTTTTATTTATTGTTTTGCCGTTTTCATCAATAATTTTAACTTGTATGTCAGGGATTGGCAGCCCAACCGAACCAGGAATGATTTTACCGTTCAATGGATTCAGTGAAACCACAGGTGAAGTTTCAGTTAAACCGTAACCTTCAATTAAAGGTATACCGAATTTTTCTTTGAACTTCTCGTACACAAGTTTAGGCAACGGCGCTGCTCCCGAAACACAGAATTTTACCGGAAGCAAAAACTTAAAGTATTTCTTAAATGGTACTTTTGTCAGTGCCGAATATATTTGAGGGACCGCAACAAAAACAGCTGCCCTATGCCTGAATATGGCCTTTATAACCTCACTAAATGGTCTAATGGACTCAACTATAATAACAGGTGCTCCAATGGAAAGTGGAAGCAAAACACAGACGGTCCAGGCAAAAGTATGAAACATAGGCAAAATACACAAAAAGCTGTCCTTTTGGCCAACGTTAACCGCCTTTTTACAGGATTCTAGATTAAACAGCAGATTCTTATGCGACAGCATCACACCTTTTGGATTACCGGTAGTACCTGATGTATAGAGAACCATAGCTAAAGAATCAGATTCCGCACTGTAGCTTTCGCTTTCTTTATCGTATGATGAATTTTTCAAAATATGGCTATAGAAACTAAAATCAATTTGCGATACTGTCTCCATTTTAACATTATTAAACTCCTCTTCGTCACCAGTAACAACTACCATGCTTAATGCCCTTACTTCATTGGATGCTTTTAATACAGTTCTCAAAAAATGGCTTGTGGTTATAATCCCCCGCACCTGGGCATGGTTAAATATATACTGCATCTCATCCGCCTTCAGCAGATAATTAATTGGGACAACTGTTACTCCTATCTTTACAAAAGCAAAATATGTTAGAACGAATTCAACAGAATTTCGCAAAACAATCGCGCATCTGTCTCCAGGTCTTAATCCCCTTTCAAGAAAAAAATTAGCTAAAATATTAATTTTTGGCAGAAGCTCTTTATACCGTATATGCTCAGTTTTTGATATTAAAGCGTTTTCTTCACTGAATTGAAGAGCGGAAGATTGAAGCATTTTGTATAAGTTCATTGATTTCTCGATCATTTTATTATAGATAAAACATTAAATGGGTAGTTTTGGCAATGAGTCAATTAGTTTTTTAGTATAATCAATCTGTGGTGAGTTAATAATATCCTCAGTTTGACCGCTTTCAACCATTAACCCATCTTTTAATATAATTACTTCATCAGAAATAATATTCATAACAGCTAAATCATGTGTTATAAATATATATGATATCTCGAATCTCTCTTTTAAGTCAAATAATAAATTGAGTATCTGCGATTGGACAGAAACATCCAATGCGGATAAAATTTCATCGCAGATAAGTACTTTTGGTTTAAGTGCGAGAGCCCTTGCGATTGCAAGCCTCTGCTTTTGGCCCCCGGAAAATTGGTGCGGGTAATCGTGAAGTATATTTACAGGCAATCCTACGGAATCCAGTATAAATTTAGATTTTTCCGCTATAGCTTTGTTGTTCAAGTTTAACTCCCAATTAGAGATTTGAATAGCTTCTGAAAGGAATTTACCAATGCAAAGTTTTGGATTCAGCGAATTATATGGATCCTGAAAAACCATCTGAACCGAACGCGCATATTCCTCTCTTTGTATAGCATAAATATTTTTAGTCTCAAAAAGAATATTACCAGTATCTGGGTTAAGAAGCCTAACTATAATTCTAGCCAGAGTAGACTTTCCCGATCCGGATTCACCTGCAATGCCCAAACACGAGTTGCTTTTAAGCGTAAAGCTGATATCCTTTAAGGCTTTTATCTCTTTTCTTGATTTGGTGAAGATATGATGGCCCAGTTGAAATGTCTTAGAGATATTTTTTACTTCTATAATACTATTCATACAGAAAACACCTAACCTTTTCAGAGTCATTACCCTTCAATTCAGGTTCCTCTTTGACACACCGGGACAAAACAAATGGGCAGCGCGGATGAAATTTGCATCCCTTTGGATAATCCTTAGGGTCGGGAGGCAGTCCTTTAATCATATCTGGACGATCTTTCATGGTTAATCTGGGGACGGCTTGTATCAATGCTTTTGTGTAAGGATGTCTGGCTTGCTTAAAGAGTTCTCTAGTTCTTAATTCTTCGACTATCCTGCCCGCGTACATTATAATTATGCGCTCGGTCCTCTCGCAGACAACCCCCAGATTATGCGTTACTAATAGTAAAGACATCTTTAAGCTGTTTGAAAGCTCATCTATTAGATCTAATATCTCTTTTTGTATAGTGACATCAAGCGCGGTTGTAGGCTCATCTGCAATCAGAATCTTTGGTGACAAAGCAATAGCTATGGCTATAACCACTCTCTGACGCATACCTCCTGAAAGCTGATGTGGATAGCTCTTTAATATTTCTTCAGGATTTTTTAAGTGCACTTTTCCTAATAGATTTAAACAGCGCTCTTTTATAATATTCTTATCTTTTATATCAGTAAATATCTCCCCCATCTGATTACCGATCTTGAATACCGGATTCAATGCGCTGAATGGATCCTGAAAAATTATTGAAATCTCCCGCCCCCTTATTGAAATAATATCTTTTCTGCGTAATTTTAATAAATCCTTGCCTTCGAAAATAACCTCGCCCTGTTTTATCTTTCCTTCGTTCTTTGGTATAAGATTTAGTATAGTTTGGGCAAGTGTAGATTTTCCGCATCCTGATTCTCCAGCAACACCAATTCTTTCGCCCTTGCCTAATTCCAAAGAGACATTTTCAACTGCAGGGATTATTTGTTTTTTTCTATAGTACTCAACAGATAAATTATTAACTTTCAGTAATGATTCCATGCTATTCCCTTGGATCTAATACATCCCTTAATCCTTCCCCAAGCAAATTAAATGCCAACACAGTAATAAATATTGCTGATCCCGGAAAAAGTGTTAACCACCACGCAATATGAATATAATCCTTTCCCGATGTTAACATATTACCCCAGGACGGATTTGGAGGCTGAACACCCAATCCTAAGAATGATAATCCAGATTCTGTAAGTATAGCTCCTCCAACACCAAGTGTAGCTGCCACTAAAATTGGCGCCACAACATTAGGCAGAATATGGACGAAAAGAATCCTGATATTGGATAAACCCAGCATTTTTGCCGCGGAAATATAATCCCTCTCCCTTATGCTTAAGGTCTCACCTCTAACCATCCTGGTTAATCCCGGCCATCCGGTTATACCTATGACAAACATAACATTAAAAATGCTTGGCCCAAGAAATGCTATAACCATTAGTATTAAGAAAAAAACAGGAAAACAGAGCATAATATCTACTGCCCTCATTATGATGGTATCTATAAACTTACCGAAAAATCCAGCTAGCAGTCCTAATACTGATCCGATAACTATGATAATTGAAACCGCAACCACTCCTACAGAAAGTGATATTCTCGTCCCATATATCATACGTGAAAGCACATCCCTTCCTAGATCATCGGTCCCTAATATGTGTTCATTGGATGGAGGAGCTAACCGGTGAATTACATCTTGTTCAAAAGGATCATAGGGTGATAATATTGGTGATAGTATTCCGATTAAAAGCAGTATGGCGATAATAAAGAAACCCGTTAAGGCGAGTTTATTGCTTAAAAAACGTAAAAAATAAATTTTTATCATTATTTATATCTAATCCTTGGATCCACATATGCGTAGGCAATGTCTGCCAGTAAATTCCCCAAAAGCGTTAAGAGAGCTACTATTGTGGCAATACCCATAACAAGATTTTGGTCACGAGCAAACATAGCCTCGAACCCAAGCCTGCCTATGCCTGGATAAGCGAAAATAGTTTCAATTATAAAACTGCCTCCGATGAGTGTTGGCAAGGTTAATCCAAGTATTGTTACAACAGGAATAAGGGCATTTTTCAGAGCATGTTTCAGTATAACCTTTGATTCAGATAAACCTTTCGCTCTTGCCATTTTTATGTACTCTTGATTAATTACTTCAAGCATACCGGAGCGCATATATCTTGAAAGACCCGCTAACCCGCCGATTGCTGAAACGAATACGGGCAATGCCAGGTGTCTGGTGATGTCGATAACTTTTTCCAGGTTGTTCAACTCGTCAAAATTAATAGAAACAAGTCCAGTCATAGGTAAAATTCCAAGCTTTATGCCAAATAAGACCATTAAAAGCAAAGCAAACCAAAAGGTCGGCATGGAGAACCCTATAAAAACAAATACAGTCAACCCTTTGTCAAAAATTGAATTTTGCTTTATAGCCGATATTATTCCGATAGGTAAGGCTATCATAAAGATCAGAATTAAAGACAGAATATTTAATAAAAGTGTAGCGGGCAATCGCTCCATTACCTTAACTAAAACAGGCCTGCCGTCTTTAAGAGATTTCCCAAAGTTAAACCTGCCGATATTCTTAAGCCAATTGGCATACTGGATATACCAAGGTTTGTCCAATCCTTCTTGTTTAAGAAGCCTTTCCTTTGCTTCAGCGGAGATTTTTACGTTCAAATCAGTCATCAGGTCGGTCGGTTCACCCGGGGTTAATTTCATAACAAGAAATGTAATTATCGTAATCCCCAGCAGCATAGGTATTATGTATAACAATCTTTTTAAAAGATATTGTTTCATTATATCTGAGCGCTCTCTGTATTTTTAGTTGATCTTAAATCGCCTATCATTGATGTTAACCCACCATTTCCTAAAATTCCATCCTATACCGATTGGAGCCACCTCCACCCCGCGAAATCTCTTATGTACAACAGGTAATGAATCCGGATAGTATAAGAAGATATATGGCTGTTCATCAGCAATGATCTCGTGAATTCTGTGGTATATTTTCTTCCTTTTATCCAGATCAAATGTTCTCCTGCCTTTTTCCAGCAAATAGTCTATTTCTTTATTCGAAAATGACACAAAGTTATATTTCCCTTCACTCATCTGGCTTGAATGCCATAATGCATACTGATCCGGATCAAGAGCGGTTGACCACCCAAGAACAATAGCATCAAATATTTTTTTATTGACAAAATTATGGATAAACGAACTCCATTCAATTATCTTTATGTTTACCTTAATGCCGATTTTTTTCAAATGGGATTGGATAATTTCTGTTATAAGCCCTCTTACTTTATTCCCTTGATTTGTTATTAGCTCAAATTCAAATCTCGCACCATTCTTGTCCAGCCAACCGTCAGAATCAGTATCACTCCAGCCAAGCTGTTTTAATATTTCTTTAGCCTTATCTGGATCGTAAGGAAGGCTTTTAACATTGTTATTATATGCCCATGAGCTAGGAGGGAATGGCCCGGTAGCCGGCTGACCTATGCCCAGCAATACCCCTTCAATAATCTCATCTTTATTTACAGCATAAGCTATAGCCTTCCTAATCATTTTATCCTTGAACAGCGGTTTCAGCAGATTAAAACCCATATAAACATAAGCAAACCTGGGATACCGGTATTTATTATACTTTTCAAAGAAATCATCGTATGCTTTATACTGATCAGGTATCAACTCCATACCGTCGATAGATTCATTCCTTAACAATAGAAATTGCACTGATTGATCTGGTATTATCCTGTATATATATTTCTGAATAAAAGGAGCGCCTTCAAAATAATCGTTGTTTGCTGTCAAAACAATCTTTTGATCTGTCTTCCATTCAACGAATTTATACGGGCCGGTTCCAACAGGGCTTCTGTTAGCAGGATTATTATTAAAATCCCCATTTAAAAAAACGTGTTCCGGTATAATTCCCATGCCCCAAGATTCAAGAGCAGGAGAAAACGGTTCTTTATAAGTTATTTTGATAGTATAAGGTGTCAGCACCCTAAAAGATTTCACCAACATGTAATCAGAACCGTACGGCGTTTTCACATCCGGATCAATCAGTTTCTTATATGTAAACTCTACATCCCTTGCGGTAAATTCCTCCCCGTCATGCCAGCGAACACCCTTCCTTAAATAAAATATTATTTCAAGCCCGTTTTTTCTAATTTCCCACTTTTCTGCCAGTTCCCCTTCCAAAATTAAATCCTTGTTATAACGAACAAGGCCGTTATATACCAGACTGTTAATATCGCCTGAAGCTGAATCTGTCGCCAATATTGGATTTAAATAGGTTGCATCACCTATTGAAGCCTCAATATACGTGCCTCCAGACCTGGGATCCTCATTGATTACTTCTCTGCCAGCTGTTAAATTACCTCTTTTCTCTTTGCATGAAGTTATCATTAGAGGAACGACACAAACCAAGCATATCAGTAATTCAAAATATTTTGTTTGCGTTTTTAAAACGTTCATTTTATTATTTTTATCTCATATGGATGATTAGCAATTATTTCGGGTCCGTTGTACTCCTTAATTTTTCCAGTAATACTGACCAATTTATCTTTGTAATAAGTTTCCGGATCGATTTCAGCAGAATAGAACTCTTTAAAGCTTCTCTCAAATATAACTATTGTAAAATCGGTCTTATAATCTCTTCCAAAGTTTAAGAATATATTTTTTTCTGTCTTAAATGTTGATAATACCCTGCCTTTAACTGTTGCGACTTCATTGATGAATTTTTTTGCTTCTTCGGGAGATATTTCACCGGTTATTTTATTTTTCCAAAATCCCCTGCTGTTTTTTCGAGCTTCCTCCTGAAATTTAACAAATTCTTCAGTATACTTAACATTTGGCGGAAACGTGTAAAGGGCGGCATAACCCTGCCTCAATAGCTCCGCGTTTACAAAAATATTATCCTTAAACACATATGCCAGTAATCTTTTATATTTATCTCTTTTTTCCACATCATACTCTAATCGTACCTTTTTGCCTTCAACCAATCCGGCATTAAAGGATTTTGCTTCTAGAGCAAAATCTTCCGGGTTTAACTCCCATTTACTGCCTATATTGATTCGCACTTCAGGTGTATCAATTCCGATATAACGAACCAAATCACCGCTGTTTAATTCAATAGTATCTCCATCAATTACATTTTTTACAAAAGCTTCATTTGGCAATGTCGATGAAAAAGCAAAATTACCAAGTTTAATATTAGGCCTATATATACGGATCACGCTAAACACAGTAATAAGCAAAATGATGCTTATTACTGCTGGCTTTGAATAAAATCTTTTTTTCAGCATCGCTAATATGGCCTATTTTTTTGGATGCAGTTCAATAACTAAAAGTTTATTATCTAAATATTTTTCGGCGCACTTTTGGACATCCTTGGGTGAAACTTTATCAATATCTTTTATATAGTTTGAATCATATTTGAAACCCTTTGATAGCACCTCCCACCAACCAAGATACCAGGCCTGAGCGCTGTTCGTTTGATGGCCCATCAGGTAAGTTCCTTTAATGTAACGTTTTATATCTTGCAACTCTTCATTTGATAAAGTTGATTTTTTTAAATTATTGAGAATTAATTTAATATTCTCTTTAGCAAGATCTATATTTTTGCGGTCTAAACCCATATAAATAACAAATCTCGAACCGAAAAGCCTGGAAGGATAAAAACAACTAATCTCATAAGCCAAGCCTTTTTTCTCTCGAAGTTCTTGGAATAGATACGAACTCATCCTTCCCCCAAGTAGCGAGTTTACAACTTTTAATACAGTGTAATCATTGCTATTAACGTTTGGTGCCGGATATCCCATCATTATATAAGACTGATTGAAATCACTTTCGACAATTTTATTTTTACTGCTGATTAATGGACTTGCTTCATTAACTGGATCAAATAACCCCTTTTCATTGATTGCCTTCATTCCATCGAAATATTTAGAAATGTAATTTTTTGCCTTTTTTTTGCTTATATCACCAACAATTACAAACAGCATATTTTCAGGCTGATAGAAATATTTATGTATTTTTTCTATATCATCCTTTGAAATCAGATTTATGGTTTCCTTACTGCCGGCTTCAATCCTTGAATATGGATGAGTACCATAAAGTTCTTCCCTGAATATGTCATCTGCAACAGTAAAAATAGAATCAAATCTTGATTCTAAACCATTTATTTGGGATGCCTTTTCCTTTTGGATTGATGCCTCATCAAATTTCGGGAGTTGTATTATCTCGCCAAATAATTCTAAAGCTTTTTTGAACTCCCCTTTTGGAATAATTAGGGATCCCTCTAAATAATCGAAATTGCCGCTGAAACTAATACTGCCGCCCATTCCCTCAATTAAATCGCTAATCTCTGATTGATCTTTATTTATTGTTCCTTTCATTAACAGGGATTGCATTAATTGACTTATACCTGATTTTTCTTTTGGTTCGTGAGCTATTCCATTTTTAAGAAATAGTTTTAGCGCAATAATTTGATTGGATGAAGTTTGTTTATGTATTATCGTTATGCCGTTTTTTATCTTAAATTTGCTTATAACATTTGTATCTGCCGAAAGAAAAGCCGGATTAAGCAATAATAACGCTATTATAAGCAAATATATATTCATTTTTCAGGTTCCAATACAGCGATATTAATATTTTCTATTTGTAGATATTTGTTTGCTGCTTTTACCACATCTGCAGGCGTTACTCTCATGATATTTTTTTCATACTTTCTTAAAAATTCCTCCTGTTCATACAAAGCATAATAACCTATAGTGTTTGCCTGTGAATTATATGTTTCATTGCCTAGAATAAATTGTGTTTTCAACAATTTTTTTGCCCTCATCACCTCTTTTTTTGCAGGCGGGATATTTTTTAGCTCTTGAATTTGCAGTTTGAGCTCTTTGATGAAATCATCTGTTTTATTTTCTTTAATATTTGCGGATACAATAAACAATCCGCTTCCAACATTAGTGTAAAAAGAACTGCTTATAGACCAGACAAGCTGTTTGTTTTCATAAATATGCTGATATAATCTCGAGCTTCTGCCTTGCCCAAGTATAATAGATAATATATCCAGTGCATATTGATCCTGGCTTTGCAATGTAGGCCCTAAAAACCCGCCTAAAAAGTAGGTTTGATTTACACTCTTGGTTTTATGTTTTATTTCTCCTAGATGATCCGGTTCGATTAAACTCGGCCTGCCGGAAGGGTTTTTAGCCTCAATTTGACCAAAAGTATTATTTAATGTTTTAAGAAGTTCTTTTGTTTTTAAATCACCCACACCTATAAAGGATATGTTTTCTGGAATATAGAACTCCCTATAGTAGTTAACCATATCCTCACGACTGATTTTATTGATTACGTCCGAACTGCCTATGATACTATATTTGTAAGGCGTATTTTTATAAACCAACGGTCTAAATACATCCCAGACTGCCGAATTAGGGTTATCTTCTTTACGGGAAATTTCTTCAATTATTACCAGCCTCTCGCGTTCAAGTTCTTCTTCAGAAAATATTGATTTTGAGCTAATTTCGTACAATATTTCAAGAGCGGTGTTTTGCGCTTCGCTGGGTATCGAAATATAGTAAAATGTATACTCATCACTGGTTGCCGCATTGATAACCCCTCCCCAGGACTCTACATTCCTGCTTATCTCACCTGTAGAGAAATTCTCGGTGCCTTTAAACATCATATGTTCCATAAAATGCGAAATACCGTTTATCTCAGCATTTTCATCGATAGAACCGGCTTTTACCCATACCTGGAAAGAAACCAAAGGCATCTCATGATCTTCTTTTAATATTACCTTTAACCCATTATCAAGGCAAAATGTCTCAGAGTTATCTAAAGGCGAGTAAGATAGAAGTATTGAAGGTAAAAAGAATACAATTAATACAATTAATACAGAATATATAACCCTACAAGTTTTCACTATTTTAGTAATTTTATTTAATCCTCTAGATTGCTGTCGTTACAAGTGTTTCCGTAGAGAATACACCGGGAATAGACCTTATTTTGCCAGCTACGATTGAAGTTAGGGCTTGTAGATCATCTGTCTCTACATCAATTACCAAATCCCAACGCCCAAAGACCGCAGTTACATGACTCACTCCCTTTGTGTCCTTAATTCGCTCAATAGCCTGCCTCTCCTTACCACCGCTTAGTTTAACCAGAACCAAACCTGTTACCATCGCAACCTCCTTAAAGTATTAATTATTCTTCGAAAATCCTATTCTTGCAACAAAAATTTTTCCAGTATATTCTTTAACCTCAGATAGCTTAAATGATTTCTTTTTTGCATATATCGTTACGGTAGTATTAGCCTTTATGCAGCTGTTTTGTTCGATACCTTTATCACCATTTAGTCCTGAAGGTATATCAACAGACAGAACAGGAAATTTAAGATTATTAATGTATTCAATTAATTTAACTAAATTTGGCTTAAGTTTACCCTTTGTTCCTGTCCCTAAGAGCGAATCAATTATTAAACCCCTATCCTGAATGATTGATTTTGTTGGAATCTGAAAATCATTGAAATAAAAGAACTTAGCGCCTATATTACGCGCAATCCTGAAGTTTATTAAAGCATCCCCCTTAAGTTCATCCGCCGGTTTAAATAGAAATATTCTGCATTTATACCCGTTGCTCATTATATGTCTTGCGGCTACAAACCCATCTCCTCCATTGTTTCCTCCTCCGCAAAATATATAAACATTTTTAAGTCCCTTCAGTCTTAATAAATCTAATGAATGTTTTGCAACCGAAATCCCGGCCTGTTCCATTAAGACAACACCGGGAATACCTATATTTTCAATAAAATGTTTATCAATATTTCTTATGGCTTCTACGCTTAAGTAATTGTCTTTCATCTGTCACTATTATCTTGCACAGCGTTTTGCTTCTCATTATGTTTTTGTTTGTTCAATGAAACAATGCCAGCATCGATTATACTGTAACTCCATATTGCTAAAAACAGTAAATTATAATAAAAGAATGGTTTGGGATACTTCTGCGCTATATCGCCTATTATTTCTCTGGCTTTACCTACTTCTAAATCTGTCATACCGGCAGGCAAATAATTTGCCATCACGCTGGTTAGGTGATAAACAAACACCAAAATTACAACTGATAAAAATAATATTATTATAAATCCCTTTTTTTTCTCTTTGTTATACAACTGCCCTAATCCGGGGAATACAATGCCTGACAAACCTAGCGCTATTAAAACTCTTTTCATTTCACCGTTCCTTAAATAAATAGTTAATAATCACCCGCAAATCAACAAGGAATTATATTAAATATAATAACTTGTAACAATATAAATTTAACTGGAGTTTCCTGCTGTTCTTGCTTCTTATACTATACTTTTGTTTATTTTTATGTATAAAATTAGCAAATATATTAAAATTTTTGGAAACCCCTGAAATTTAAGTGGTTTATCAATTTATATTGGTTAGTATGAGCTTTAGTTAAATTAAGATTAATAAAGGATTATGCCTGCATAGCTTACAACACTTTCGTCATCACCGGTAATATCCCCGCTGGTGGAATAATGAATCATCTGCGCTTCAAGAGCGCCCAAATCTTTAGCTGCATAAATCATTGAAGCAACAGGCCCAGCACCGCACATCGAAATTCCTCTATTAGATACCACTTCTAGTAGTGATTCTGGATTAAGAGAGAGAATTTGGTCTATCGCATAGGAATCGTTGTCCTTTGCTATCTTTCTATTTTCATAATGGCTCATATCGCTGGATGCTATTATCAAAAACTTCTTATTCGGAAGTTTTTTAATTGCACTTGAAATAGACCTGCCTATATCTGAACAAATCTCATCCTCATCAGACATCATAGAAATTGGAACAATCTCCGCTTTATTATTAAAATATTGTATAAATGGTATTTGAACCTCAATGGAATGTTCCCTGGAATGAGCATTATAATCCTCTTGCAGGAATTCAGAGTTATTTATTATTAATTTCGCGGTTTCTTCGTTAATATTTACATCTCCCATAGGCATCTTCCAAACTCCTTGTTTATAAATACTTAAAGGAGCCCCGTGTCCGGAATGATTTGGACCAATGATTACATAAACATCCGCAACAGGCAATCTTGAGTAGACTTTACCCGCTGTTTTGCCGGAATACAGCCATCCAGCATGAGGGCACAAAGCAGCGATAGCATTTAGAGGTTTTGCCTTAGGATCAATATAATCCTTTATGTCCTCCTGCGAACGAGGATACCAGGTTCCCGAATATATTGAATGTCTAATCATAATTAACCTCCTAAAAAAATAACTTTATAAGTTTTCATTTTCTTGATATTTTTATACGTTTAGTTTCCAAATCTGCCTGTCTAATCGGCTCCGGTATTCTATATTTTCCAAGAAGCTTCATAATTATATCTGTCGCCATGTCCAGATTCAATTTGTTGCCCACAGACACATAAACAGGATTTTTATATTCCCTTGTTCTCAGGGTCATACCTATTAAACTTCCGCCGTCATCTTTTATGAATGTATAAGCCCCTTTAACTCCCGGGGGAGGTTCTTGTGTGTGACCGTAAAGCAATGATTTTGCGCAGCCTATTGTTGGAATGTCTAAGAACAATCCAATATGAGAGGCTAACCCAACTCCTCTTGGATGAGCTATGCCATGTCCATCCATGATTAACACATCTGGAATTTTGGATATTTTTTTAAGCAGTTCCAATAGAATTGGGGCTTCACGAAAAGACAAATAACCCGGGACATAAGGAAACATTTTTTTGACTTCTTTTTTCAATATTTTTCTCTCCAAAAGCTTAAGGTCAGGGAAAGTATATATAAGACAGACTGCGTACACTTTTTTTCCATTTTTTGAGTAAGCGATATCACACGCGCCAATTCTCTTAATTTCTGCTATATCCTTAATTGCCGAAACCTGAGAAATCTGCGAAGCAACTTCCATTTGCAGCAACTTGGCTTTGCCCACTGTAACATCCCAGGAATGAATTTTTTTTATTTTCATTCAATTTTCCTCCACATATATTTCTGCTAATTATTCCTGCCTATATCCGTTCACAAAACCTAATCTATCTGCTTCCTCCAAAACTTGTTTATATTCTGCGTTTTTTAATCTTCTTGATATAATCGGATCTTTTGTTGATTTGTAAGCGGGATGATACTGAGACATAATACTTAAATATACCTTTTTCGACAGGTTATTAGCAATTGCTCTTAAAACCATTATTGAATCCTCTATCCCCTCTGGCAACACAAGATGCCTTATTATTAAACCTTTCTTAGCCACACCTTTTTCATCAAGAATTAAATCCCCAACTTGCCTGTACATCTCTTTAAGAATATTTATATTTATAATGCTGTAATCGGGGGCAGATGAGTATTTCTTTCCAAATTCATTTGAAAAGTATTTTGAATCCGGCATATATATATCAATAATACCTTCAAGGAGCTTGATTACTTCCAAAGATTCATACCCTCCTGAGTTAAATACTAAAGGAATGTCCAAACCCTCTTGGTAAGCTAAGAATAGAGAATCTGCAATATATGGCACTACATGCGTTGGGGTAACCAAATTTATGTTATGCGCACCCATCTTCTGCAATTTCAACATAATTGAAGCCAGCTCTTTATTCGTTACTTTATTGCCATTCCCTAATTGACTTATTGGATAATTCTGACAGAAAATGCAGCCCAGGTTGCAATGAGTAAAAAATATTGTACCCGAACCGTTAAATCCGGATATAGGCGGTTCTTCACCGAAATGCAAGTTATAGCTTGAAACATATATGTCATTTGAACAGTTGCAAAAACCCTTTTCCCCATTTAATCGGTTAACAGAACATTTTCTCGGGC
This sequence comes from bacterium, assembly GCA_043809745.1. GTDB lineage: Bacteria > Elusimicrobiota > JBDRMW01 > JBDRMW01 > JBDROU01 > JBDROU01. Next base: position 31,435 of record JBDROU010000017.1, on the reverse strand, counting down.
ATAGATTACAGGAAGATAGCATGGAGTGCAGTTTATCTATGCGTTCTTTCGAAAGTAATCTTTTTGATTTTGTAATGTACTTATTTTCCATGAGCTAGCTTTAGCCAAAAGGAATTAATTTTCCCAAGAAAACAGTTAGCGAGGTTATAGAAAAGATTATAATAAGTAAAATTGATGCTAATAAGCTGAATACCGGTATAATTACAATAAGAAATATTTTATTGTAACTTATTGTATAGTTTAAATATATGCTCTTAATCAATAATACAATTACCCAAATAGCTACAAAAATAAATGTTATAAGAAATAAATATTTTGGACTCCAATTAAAAAACATAATTATTAAGGTTATTGGTATGAACAGTAATAGCGGCGAAGTACTTAGTCCAATCATTCCAAACAGCGACTTGGCGCTTCCTGAAGCGTTAAAGAATTCGCACAGTATATGAATTATGCTTGAACCAACAACCCAAAGTAATAATAGCAGAAAAAAAGAAGTTATATAAATACTTGCCAACTTTAATTGAATTACAGATCGATTACTTATAAGCAGAAGAGATATGATTAAACTTGCTGTTGCCAAAGCAAAAACAGCAATAGCAGAAATTATACTGGTTTTGTTCTTAAATTTGATAAGTGTTATGTATGGTTCTGCAATAATGCCGAAAATCAAATTAAACTTATCAAAGATGTTATTTATTTTTTTCTGGAAATTCTCTTTTCTTTTATCCGGCAGTTCTAATATTCCATCCATTTTTACTCCAAAATATACTGAAGTTTGAATTTTGGCCTGCTATCCATTGCAATTTGTGAAATCGGATCAACCCTTTTAAGAGCAGAGTCCAGAAACCTGAAAATATACTTAAACGAATCTCTATACCTATAGATATTTATCTTTTCGCTTGGAATACCCGCCATTTGTGCCGCAACTAATATTGATTCCTCTTTCCCTCCAAGTTCATCAACCAAACCTGCTTTATATGCTTGCCTGCCGGTAAACACACGGCCATCAGCGATCGAGAGTACATCTTTGCGCTTCATTGAACGCCCCTTTACAATCGCATCAACAAATTGATTGTAGGCATCATCTATGAGTGATTGAAATAGTTCTCTTTCTTTCTTTGTGAGCTCTCTGAATGGTGACCCGCTGTCCTTAAACTCACCGGATTTTATTGCAATAAATTTTACTCCAATTTTTTTGAACAACTCCTGTATATTACTAACTTCCATTATTACACCTATGCTGCCGGTTATAGTGCCGGGATTAGCCACTATCTTATCACATGCAGAAGCAACATAATAACCACCTGAGGCAGCTACATCAGACATTGACGCAACAATTATTTTACCTTTCGCTTTTAACTTTAATATTTCATTGTAAATTTCTTGCGCGCTTGCTACACTCCCTCCCGGAGAATTTATTCTTAACACGATAGCCTTTATATGATCCTTTTTACCGATCTCATTTAATTGATCTACAATGCTTTCTGAACCCTCTCGTCCAATCATAGAACTTCTGGCAGAAGCACTTATAATTCCCTCTACCCTTACTATGGCGACATTTCCATCCGGAATTATTGATTTGCCGAATGAAATCCTATGTGTTGTATCTTCATCTATTTGTGATATTTTACTTTGCAATATCAGGTAAACACCTGCTGTGAATGAAAGCGAAAATAATACTACAGCCGCTAAAGTTATTCTTCTGGGAATCATTTCTATACTCCTTTTATAATAATAAACAACAAAATACTTACTTTACTGCTGTGCTTACCTCAACAGTAAACTGAGCTGTTGATTGACTCTCAAGGATCTTCTGATATTCTTCTGAATAAATCAACTCCTCAATTTCTAATTTCATATTCTTTGCTTCACCACGAACAACTGAATAAGGGATAGAATACCTCTCAGCTAATTTCTTTAAGCTTGTCCTTTCATTTCTTAATTTAATTATTTTTTTAAATTCCGTTCCGCTTTTATCTGCGATAAGTATTAGTGTTATAATCTCGCTTCTTCCATATCCGATATCTGCTAAATCCATAAGTTCCAGCTTGTCCATATTAAACTTTTTTGATACTTCCACTATAAAAGGGTCAATCTTTCTATTTTCATTCTTATTTTTCTCAGAACTGATATAATTACCCGGCTGAACCTCCATACCTATACCTGCTTGAGCGCAGGCGTAAGTTGGAATTAAGAAAATTACCATAAAAACAAATATGGCAGAGGACCTGCTGCAAATTAGGTGTATCATTTTGATCCTTCAACATCTAGCAATATGTTTGTGGTGTTCCCTTCTAAATTGCCTTCATTAATTTCCATTTGTATATCTAAAATACTGGTTGTTGTATTACCTTTTAATATTTCCATAATAAGATCTTTTTGAACATCTTCATCTTGCTTAGGTATTATACCATTGTTTTTGGGTTCATCTCCAGAAAGATTTATTTCGGTATCTTCTTTCTTAAAATACTCCATAGCCACAAGTGATTCAGTTTTGTCATCTTTATTGTATTCTACTCTAACGGCAATAAAATGATTTCCTTCTCTGTCGCCAGTATCTTCAGTTTTAAAAGAGATTTCAAAATCAATTTTCTCATTATTAGATAAATCTACCTTTAAGAGTTTCACGTTAACTTTCGGATTGCCCTCAAGACTTGTTTGCTCAGATATTGAAGTGCCAGAGGATATTGATGTTTCATCTGTAACAATATTTTTCGTATCATTAATTCTCGGCATTTGAGGAATTTTTTGTAAATTAGAATCACCGGTTGAAGAAGAAAGATATACTTGTGTTATAGGTCCTTTATCAAGTGGTAAAGTTACAGTAAGATCATAATTTGAATAAACCTCCAAGGTAGCTTCTTTAACTTGATCAGCATTTTTATTTATTAATTTAACACTGCATACTTTATTATCAAAGTTTAGCTTTAATATACAATCTAAATCTAATAAACCGTAGATTTGTTTAAGCGAAGTAATAATCTTACCTGAAGCAAGCATCCATTCAACAGTTGAATAGGTGCCCTTTCTGCCCCATAAAGCTCGAGATAAATCATGCACAAAAACGCTCCTGCAAGGGGCATCGGCATAAATATTCCTTATAGCTGATAATGTCCTATTAACATATTCATCAGGGCCTGACGGGACATAAGTTTTTTGATGCAGGACCCAATCAATTACATTTCCTACTACTATATTCGCTTGATTGCTTTTTAGATATGAATTCCATTTATTTATTAATTCATCAAATTGTTCACGGTCGGCCTCATACAGCATAACACCGTCATAATCAACACCTGCGTCAGCCATCATAACCGGATCCTGACCGTGCTCCCACCCTTTATCCCAGGATAGTGTAAATGCCCATAGAGGTTTCTTAATACCGCTTTCATTTATAATTCTCTTAACAATTGACGCAGATTTATGCGCTCTCCACCATTGCCACTGGTCAATAAGTACAAAGTCTTTCCTAAGAATCTTCTTTCCGGCAAGCCATTTCATCCTCGATTCATATGAAAGCGCATCCCAACCATCGGGGGTATCTACTTCCATCTCGCTAACAAATTCATCCACCAATTCGTATCCACCCAAAGCATTTCTTATATAGTCAATCCCTATAAAATCAATTTCTCTGACCTTATTCAGTCTTTTTACTATTTCAACAATATCATCAATTCTTTTTTCGTCATTTAATGATATTGATCTTGTCGTAAATAGAGATTTAGTTTTATAGTCATAATCAATTGCGTAATTATACTCAGGCGCGAATTCCTTATTTCCAAAAGTCAAATAAGCCATTATATAAGCTCCGAAGAGGATCCCATTTTTGTGCGCCTCAGCACCCATTTTCTTCATATGCTTCAAATTGTAGTCATACCACGGAAAACTCTCTTTTAAAGGGGTGTTGTAATACGTCTGGCTTGCTAACTGAAGGAAACAATCAGCATTAATGAATTCTGTCCATTTAAAGATATTCCTCCAATCCCCCAAGGTTCCATTTGGATCTTTGATCTTTAAGCTGTTTATCTCTCTATTATTTTCAAACGACAAAACTGAAAAACCCTTTTCTATTGGTTTTAACTCCCTCCTTTTTATCTTGAATGCGTAATTTATTACGCTCTCTTTACTAATGCCATCCAATTTGGTTAAGGTTTTATCTATAACAACAGTATATGTCCCATCTTCTGCGTTCCATGGACAAGGCCACAGGCATCTCCAATTTTTAGTCTTTTTGTTATAACGCGCATAGAAAATTGTTCTGTCACCAATATTTTTTACATTTAAGTTATCCTTTTTTACGCAAATTGCTATATTCTCTTTGATTAATCTTGATCTCAATCTTGTTCCGCCAACAAGAATCTCTACATCGATAAACTCGTTATGAAAATATTCACTCTTTTCCGTGCGTAAATTAATACTGGCTAACTGTTTGGGTGCAAATAAGAAAGGAACAACTAATGTTAAAACACATATAGAAATAAGTATCCAACCGATACTTTCATATACTTTAGATGGAATTGATATTTTCATTGATTACTATTAAGAATTAGTGTCACAGGCCCATCATTATGAATCTCAACAAGCATATCACTGGAAAACACACCTGTTTCAATAGTGAGGTTTGTTTTTTTTAATGCATCTACAAAACGATTATAAAACTCTTCTGCCATTTTCGGCTGCGCAGCTTGAGTAAAATCAGGGCGTTTGCCCTTTCTTGAATCGCCGTACAATGTAAATTGCGAAACAACTAATAGATCTCCTCTTATATCTTCCACAGAAAGATTCATCTTCCCGCTATCATCAGGAAAAATTCTTAATCCTACCACCTTTCTTGCAATATATTCAATATCTTCAGAGTCGTCCTTATTTCCAACTCCGAGCAAAATAACCAATCCCCTTCCTATTCTGCGCACTTCATTTTTTTCTATTGTTACAGATGCATTCTTAACTCTCTGAACTACCGCTATCATTATATATGTTTCTCCAGATAATTTATCGCATCCAGCGGAGTATCAAATGGTATTACGCCTTCAATATCCCATGTCTTTATTCCTAAGACCGGCTTTTCGATTGCTTTCGCTAAAGCAATCTCTGATAAAGTACCATATTGCCCGCCAATTGCTATCAACGCATCGGATGATCTGACTATAATTGCATTCCTAGCGTGGCTCATAGCGGTTACTATCGGTATATCAATAAATTTATTTGATTCTGTCTTGTTCTTTCCCGGAAGGATGCCTATAGTGATACCGTTATTATTCTTTGCCCCCCTGCATGCAGCCTCCATTACTCCGCCCATACCTCCGCAAATAAGCATATAGCCCTTCTGCGCAATTAATTCCCCAGTTGATTCAGCAATTATCCTTAATTCATCAGTTATACTCCTCCCGCCAATTACACCGATAATTTTCTTACCATTGTTTCTTTGCATATACTATTTTAATTTCTTCTTAATTTGCCTATCTAAATACTGACCGTACTTACTCGCCTTTCTTTTAATATCTTGTTCGGCAGATTTCATTAAATATTGCTGAATCAACTGTGTTATGATCCTTTTTGTATTTACAACGGGTTTTTCAATGATCCCCTCGATCTTAAATTCCAATTCAATATTACCGTTTGTTACTTCGATAAGTGGCATTAGTATGTCTTTCTTTATCCCATACATTCCCGACTGATTTTTATAGAAGTCTAAATGAAGATTTTCGCTTTCTATCAGTACCGGTATATCGAGCATATTTTCAGTAATATTTATTTCGCTTTCCAAATTTAACACCCCTGTAATATTCTTGACTTTAAATAACTTCTTATTGAAAACATAGAACTTATTAAGATCTAAAGTTTTAATATACAAGTTTCCCGAATTTGTGATTCCCTTAAAGTCTTTTTCTAATTTACCCTTCATCTCTAAAACACCGCCTTGATCCATTAAAGATGCGGCTAACTCGTACTTCATTTCCAGATTAGTATAATCCAATGATTGCCAGAAACTTGGGATTTCCAGTTTTATTTTCTCCCATACAACAATTCCTGGAGGGGTCTGATTCAAGTTTATAAATTTAACTTTCCCATTTAACAGGCTAACATTCTCAAATGTTGGAGGAGGATACTTTTTGGCGCGTCTGTATTCTTGAGTAGAAGATGTTATCTTATTTAACATATTAGCCAACCCGCTCTTTGTGACAATAGGGATAGGGACAGGAATAACAGCATCGTTTTTCGATTCAACATAAATTTCCGGCGATTTAATTATTATTTTTTCAAAAATCATCTTTCTAACAAACAGAGGAATTACTTCGATATCAATAATTATTTTTTCAACAGTAACAATGGATTTCGATACCATATCAGAAGACGCTGCGACATCAACTCCGCTAAAGCTGAACTTGGCAAAAATCGGATTTACACTGACAGACCGCACTTTTAATTTCATACCGTCAATCATAGGAAATCTGTCTATAACATTGGATTTAATGTATTTTGAAATAAGCATACCGACAAGGAAATTTATTCCAACGGCAACAAATACAAAAAGCAGTAAAGCATATAATATTTTTTTCATACAATTAACAAGCCCGCTCCCTGGGAGAATTGAACTCTCATAACCGGCTCCGGAGGCCGGTGCTTTATCCGTTAAGCTAAGGGAGCATATTTAATTTTTTTTTCAACCAATCCTTTATGTAGTTGTTAGTATCAACTGGCAGTTTCCCGCCGCCCTGAGCAAAATCTGATCTGCCTCCGGCGGATCCTCTCACATCTGCCGCAAATTCTTTTGCTAATGTTGTTGCGTTAAAACCCTTTTCTTCTGCTTCTTTAGAAACCGAAATTACAAAACTTGATTTATTTGCAAGCAAACATAGATCCGCACCAACTTGTTTTTTTATTAAATCAATTTGATTGCGCAAACTCTTTATATCCGAATTCTCTATAAAATCACTATAAACTTTTATACTCTTAATTGATAGTATATTGCTCTCAAAGTTAAATTTCTTTGTATTTCCAGAAATTAGCTGAGAATTCAGATATTCAGCTTCCTTTTCAAGCTGCTTTATTTTCTCACTCATCTTCTTTAACTTTATAGGTAGTTCAATAGTCTTAACCTTAAGATGATGGGCCCATGTTTCAATATCGAATTCAAGTTTTTTTAAATACTTAAATACTTCGAATCCTGCTATAGCTTCAATTCTCCTAACACCGCTTGAAATCGAACCTTCGGACAAAATCTTAAAAATCCCTATTTCAGAAGTATTCTTAACATGAGTGCCGCCGCAGAGCTCCATGCTAAACACATCTTCCTTTGATGATTCAGCAGAATCACCGACTATTATGCATCTAACCTGGCTTCCATATTTTTCACCAAAGAGCGCTATAGCCCCGCGTTCTTTGGCTTTTTCAATATCCATTGTAATAATATGAACAGGGGTTGCCTTTAGAATCATCTGATTTACTTGTTCTTCTATCAGATCTAATTCCTGTTGTGATGGAGATTTCATGTGCGTGTAATCAAACCGTAATTTTTCTGAATTTACAAACGATCCGGATTGAACAACATGTATTCCAAAAACTTCTCTTAAAGATCTATGCAATAGATGTGTAGCTGTATGATGTCTCATGGTTGATCTTCTTGTCTGATCATTTACAACCATTTCTACTTCATCACCAACTCCACAACCTCCCTTTACTAAATTAACGGTATGAACAATAAGTCCTTCAACCGGTCTTTGTGTGTCCGAAACATCTGCAATTGCATCTTTAATAATAAATCTTCCTTTATCACCTGCTTGCCCGCCAGATTCAGGATAGAATGATGTTTCATTTAAGACTATTTCACCATGCCCTCCTTGCTTAAGCTCCTTTATTTCTTTTCCATTTTCAATAATGGCAATAATTTCAGCTTTGGATGTGAGTGAGTCATAACCGGTAAATTTAACATCCCCTACTTTCTTTTGGATTTTATCATATAAGGACATATCTCTTTCACCTGAACCTTTCCATGATTTCCTGGATACATTCTTCGACTCTTCAATTAGTTTATTGAACTGATCAATATCAACAGATAGACCTTTTTCATCCGCTATTTCTTTAGTAATTTCAATAGGGAAACCGTATGTGTCAAAAAGCTTAAAAGCACCCTCTGCTGGGAAGTTTTTTGTTCCTTTATTATTTAGTTCGTGCATAATTTCATATATCTGCTTCAAACCGCTTTCCAGTGTGTCAAGAAACCTTTCCTCTTCAGCTTTTATAATTGATATTATATTCTCTCTTCTTGAACTCAATTCATCATACGGATCCTTCATTATTTCTACTATCATTGGAACGAGCTTATATAAGAATGGTTCATTTATTCCTAATAGTCTGGAATTTCTTAAAGCCCTTCTTAACAAACGCCTGAATATATAACCCCTTCCCTCATTTGAAGGCAATATGCCTTCAGAAGCCATAAAAACAACAGCCCTTGTATGATCCGCAATAAGCCTAAAATGTGGTAAGCCTTTTTTATTAGTTTTAACTGTTTCTTTTATGTGTTCAATAACAGGATTAAAGAGGTCAGTTGAAAATGTAGAATCAACTCCCTGATGTATGCTCAAGAGTCTCTCAAATCCCATTCCGGTATCAATGTTTTTTCTCGGCAATGTCTGAAGAGTCCCGTTTTGTTTTTTATCAAACTGAGTAAATACAAGATTCCAAACTTCCAAATACCTATCACAATCACATGCTGGACCGCAACTTTTCTTTCCGCAAGAATAAACAGTGCCTTGATCATACAATATCTCTGAGCATGGCCCGCATGGCCCTGTAGGTCCCATATTCCAGAAATTAGTCTCATCACCCAATCTGTAAATTCTTGATTTTGGCAGTATCTTACTCCAAATATCAAACGCTTCATCATCATTTTTATACACCGATATATATAGCTTCTTTTTATCAATTCCTACTTCGTTTACTAAAAATTCCCATGCCCATTTAATAGCATCAGTCTTGAAATAATCGCCAAAAGAAAAATTACCGCACATTTCGAAAAAAGAAAGATGCCTGTTTGTTTTCCCAATCTGGTCAATATCTGAAGTTCTAAGGCATTTTTGAACGGAGGCGGCTCTCTTTAAGGCATCATTTCCCTGCCCAAGAAAGTTTTTCTTGAATTGCACCATTCCAGCGCTAGTAAAAAGCAATGATGGATCTCGTGATGGGATTAATGAGTCTGATGGTATTATTGTATGTTTCTGCTTACTAAAGTAATCTAAAAATATTTTCCTTAATTGCCCGCTTTTCAATTATTTTTATCCTTTTTAAGTAACCTACAATGCCTATAATCTTTGATTATAATAGCAAATTTCAGTATTAAAGATAAGTATTTTTTTAAACTCTAACGATTGCACTGATTTTGTTATATTATATCACTTTTTACAGAACTACTGCTTACTTGAAAGGATTAAGTTCTTATTTTTGAAAGGATTCTTTTTCTAAACTTGGTAGGCATAAATATAGAGCTCTTTTTTATTATCCAAGCTACTGTAGGATCTTTTATTTTTGACCAAAATTTATAATGGCTGTAACAGTTTTGCCAATCTCTCTTGCATATATTTCTTAATGACCATTCAGTCCCGGATTTAACCGGTTTACTGGAATCTGTAATACAATTATTAAACATCGCCATAGCCCTTTCTGTCTTGCGTTTGCTTATACCGGGAGTATGATTAAAATAGCCCCAGATGGAAACTGCATATATTCTCCTGATCCAAGGATTTTTATCTTTTGACCATTTTTTTACCTCATTTAAATTCTTTGCATCGTATGCAAGATAAGGTCCAATTATGTCAGTCCCTATAAAATCAGCCAAATCCCAGGAGTTAATATTGTTTATGGCATGCTTAATTTCCTTCAAAGAATAATTTAATGCCTCTCTAATATTTCTCGAAATAATTTCAGAAAGAAGCATCATCCCTATGGTTCGCTCTTCATTATTGTTAATTTTTCCTAATCTAAATATTAGTTCCTTAAATTCGTCTGATCCATACTGCACCATGCTGATTATATTTTTGGTAATTCTTCTTAGATCTGGCCTGGAAACACCGTAACTCTTCGGGATACCCAGACGCCTGGAAAAACGCGCGTATTTTTTGCTTGAATATTTTTTGCAGGTCTGTGTAATGACAGAAACTAATTCTCTTGGTGGAATACTTAATTGCGTTTTAACAAAAATTACGCCGTCAGTATTTTTAGCTGCTACACTCATCTGTTTGCCTTAAATTTCTAAAGGAAATATTATTTTTTGGATAGTTTATATAATATGATTCTATTAATAAGTTGTCAACAGTTATTGTATAAAAATATTATTTTCAAATACTTTATTTATTATCGTTGGGAATACATTAATATTCTAATCAATAATAATTGATCTGCCTGTTGCCTTTGCTGCTATTTCTTCACTTTTCGTTTTTATGATTCCTCGCGTATATACAAGGTTTTTCTTTTTGTCAATAATTTCACCCATAATCTCAAGAGTATCTCCTATGTATATAGGTTTAATGTAGCGAATAGACATCTCCGCAGAAACAGCATTTCCATATTTCTGCCATACCAGCCTGGTCATTGCCTCATCCAAAAGCGCTGCCGTAATACCTCCATGAAGAATGTTGGCATATCCTTGAAACCTTTTCTCCGCAGTAAAACGCGCAGTAGTTGTATTTCGATTTAATTCCCATGAAAGCTTAAGCCCGTATTGGTTGTTCATGCCGCAAACAAAGCAGTGGCCGTCATCTTCTAAAACTATATGTGCACTTTTATTCATTTTTAAAAAGTTTTAACCGGATATTAGCTTAATGCCTGAAATGCCTCATGCCGGTAAACACCATGGAAATGTTGTGCTCATTGCATGCATCGATGGAGTCCTGATCCCTAATTGATCCGCCAGGCTGAATAATCGCAGTAACACCTTCCTTTGCTGCCTCATCAACGACGTCTCTAAAAGGAAGGAATGCATCACTTGCAAGCACAAGCATATTCCTTTCACTTGTGGAAGTTTTTGCCTGAACTATAGGATATGCCGCTTTCATCTTCTGCACAGCTATTCTTAAAGAATCTATCCTTGACATCTGCCCTGCGCCAACACCTACACTCTGTTTATTACGGGCGAGCAAAATTGCATTTGATTTTATATGTTTGCATACTTTCCAAGCAAACTCAAGCGTTGTCATCTCTTCTGAAGAAGGCTTTCTGTTTGTTACGACCTTTAACTTAGAATCCATTATCTGATTATCTTTCTCCTGAACTAATAATCCTCCGGATATTTGACGAATCTCAATCTCGTTCGGGCTTGCCAGCAACGATTCCGGCGCGAGAAGCCTTAAATTTTGCTTTTTCTTTAATATACTTAATGCTTCCGGCATAAAACCAGGAGCTATAATACATTCTAAAAAGAGTTTTGTAAGTTCCTCCGCTGTTTCGCTATCAACCTCTCTGTTGAGAGCTACTATCCCGCCAAAAGCGCTGATACTATCGCATTCCAAAGCTTTCTTATATGCTTGCAGCTGCTTAGCCGCTATGGCTACACCACATGGATTATTATGTTTAACAATTACGCATGCCGGCTCAGTAAATTCGCTGACTGTTTCCCATGCTGCGTCAAGATCAAGGTAGTTATTAAAGGAAAGTTCTTTGCCGTGCAGCTGCTTCGCATTTACTATCCCCCAGTTCCTTCCTCCTGTAATCTTATAAAGTGTAGCGCGTTGATGAGGGTTTTCTCCGTATCTAAGAGTAGCCGCTTTTTTAAGGCCTATAGTCATTTCTTTTTGGAAATCAACAGTTTTACCAAGCTTTTCTGAAAAGTATCTTGCTATTACTGCATCATAATATGATGTATGAGTAAATGCTTTTGCAGCTAAACGTTTCCTTATATCCAAAGAAATTGTACCATGCTCTTTTAGTTGATTTATAACCATCTTATAATCATCCGGATCACTTACGACAGTTATGTAATTATAGTTCTTTGCAGCAGCTCGAAGTAATGCAACGCCTCCTATGTCTATATACTCTATTAATTCATCTTCGGTAATACCTGATTCCTGCACCGCATTTGTAAATGGATATAGATTGACTACAACCATATCAATATTCTGTATATCTAACTGTCTCAATTGATGTTCATGAGTAATATTATTGCGTTTTGCCAGCAAAGCTCCAAATATTTTTGGATGAAGTGTTTTTACCCTGCCGTCAAGTATTTCTGGGAATTGAGTAAGCTGGCTTATCTCTGTAGCATGTACCTCTGCTTGAATTAATGTTTTTGTCGTACCTCCAGTTGAAACAATATCTGCTCCCATTTGGACCAACTCGTGCGCAAATTCTACAAGATTTTTTTTGTCCGATACGCTGATTAATACTCTGTTAATGTCCATCGTTCTCCCTTTCATTCCGCATTAAATGTACTAACTATCGATTATAAGCTCACTGTTGTCTTTCTTTGAATGCAATTTGATAATTTCACAAATTATCGAAAATGAATATCCGCGGGTTTTTAAATAATTAGCAATTTTATCAGGTTTTATAATATTATTTTTACTTTTTGAAATAAATTTTGATTTTGCTAAAAGTCTCTTAGCTTTTTCCAGCTCTTGATCATGGTTTTCATTATAACCAAAAACCTCTTCTATTATATCACGCGATATTCCTTTCTGCAATAGATTAGAGATTATCAACTTCTTGCCTTTTAATTTTTCGGTTTGACTTTTAATATAATTTTCTGCGTATATTTTATCGTCAATCAGATTATAAAATTTTAGTTTACTGACAGTATCTTCAATATCTTCTTCAGCATATCCTTTGTTTTTCAATCTGCTGTGTAATTCTTTTTCGGGCCTGTTATTGTAATCAAGCAGCAAAAGCGCATAATCGTAACATTTTATTTTCATAATTTCTTTTTTATTATGTGCAAGAATTCAGATTCGGTTAGCACAGACACTTTAAGCTTTCTGGCCTTATCGTACTTTGAACCCGGATCTTTGCCGACCACTACATAATCTGTATTCTGAGATACAGATGAAGATATCTGTCCGCCAAGATTCAGAACTAAATTTTGAGCTTCATTCCTCGAAAGCTCAACTAACTCTCCGGTAAAAACAAACTTCTTGTTCTTAAGAATATTTTCCTGAGCTTTTCTTGCTTCTTCCTTAGGATTTATGCCGATATTTTTGAATTTCCTTATTAAATCGCTTGTTCTGGCATTTTTGAAAAACTCTGTAATCGAATCTGCCATTACAGGCCCTATTTCCTGTATCGAAGTAAAATCTTCCTTGGAGGCATTTAACAGCTTATGTAAATCACCATATTTTTGCGCCAGAATTCTAGCAGCGTTCTCTCCGACATTTCTTATACCCAGAGCAAATAGAAATCTGGACAATGAAACTTTTTTACTTTTTATTATAGATTCAATTAAATTAGTTGCCTTTTTTTCTGCAAATAGTTCCAATTGAAGCAAATCCTCTTTTTTCAAACGATACAGGTCTGCAAAATCTTTAACTAATTTTTTATCGACAAGCTGCTCTATAATCGATTCTCCTAAACCTTCTATATCCATAGCGGTGCGCGAAGCAAAATGAATAATACCGCGCACCAACTGAGCAGGACACAGCGGATTCGTGCATCTGAAAGCAACATCTTCTTTTTTTTCTTTAATAATCTTAGATTTACACTCCGGACAAATTTCCGGCACTGATATTTTAGCAGATCTATTAGATTTCTCAGTTACCTTAATGATCTTTGGTATTACATCACCGGCTCTCTCTATTAAAACCCTATCTCCGATACTTGCATCTAACCTCTCAATCTCATCAAAATTATGAAGGGTTGCTCTTGATATGGTTACACCGCCGCATTCCACAGGGGTGAGTACAGCAACAGGCGTCAAGATACCGGTTCTTCCAACTTGAATCAAAATATTTTCTATTATAGTTGTGGCTTGATGGGCGCTGAATTTATATGAAATAGCCCATCGAGGACTCTTCATTGTAGCCCCCAGTTTTTCTCTAATCCGAAAATCATTAATTTTCACGACCAGGCCGTCTATCTCATATAAATAACTATCCCTATGCTCCTCAACATACTGGCAGTATAGAACTACATCCTCAATTGAATCAACAATCTTAACACCTTCGGCAGTCTTAAATCCAACTTCCTTTAAATATTCATAAAACTCATCGTGAGAATATAGGGATGTCTTTCCTTCTAATCGTCCGAATGAATGCGGCAGAAACTTGAGTTTACGCTCATTGGTTATTCTGGGATCCATCAGTTTTAGCGATCCGCTTGCGGCATTTCTTGGATTTGCAAAAACAGTCTGCCCTTCTTCTTTGCGCAATTCATTTAATTTTTGGAAATCATTCCTTGCCATATAAACTTCACCTCTGATCTCTATTACATCAGGGACTTCATTATTGTTCTTTATTTTAAGTTTTAACGGGATTGTTCGAATTGTTTTGATATTTGCAGTTATAACTTCCCCCTGCTCGCCATCACCCCTGGTAGCTCCTACAGTAAGGTAGCCTTTTTCATATATAAGCGTAGAGCTTACCCCGTCAATTTTAGGCTCAACCAAGTAATTGAACTTATCTTCAGGCAGTATTCGTTTATTCCTTTTTTCCCAATCAAATAAGTCTTCGGAAGAGTAAGTATTATCAAGAGAGAGCATTGGATTGATATGTTTAATAGTATCAAAACCTTTGGTTAACTTACCGCCAACTCTTTTTGTAGGTGAATCTTCTGCGCTAAAATGGGGATACTTCTGCTCAAGCGACTCGAGTTCTTTAAGAAGCGTGTCAAACTCTTTATCAGAAATTTTAGGATCGCTTAACACATAATAAGCGTATTCATGTGCTTCAATTTCTTTTCTGAGGTTTAAGATTTTTTTTTCTACTTCGTTATGGCCTGCTTTCATGTATCTGTTCAGATTTTTCTGTTTCTTTATCTATTCTTTCGTTCTTTATCTTATCCAATATCCCGTTAACGAATTTACCAGAATCTATAGTTGAATACTCCTTTGCGATCTCCACCGCTTCATCAATAATAACATTAACCGGTGTCTGAATTTGATGCAGCAACTCGAATGAAGCCAGTCTCAGAATGTTCCTGTCTATAACCGCCATTCTTTTAAGCTCCCAATTCTCAGCATATTTCATTATCAAACTATCGATTGACTGTATATTTGAAAGGACCCCATGAGTAAGGGTTGTAGTGAATTCTTGGGCTTTTTCGTCGCTGTTTTTCTGAAATACTATTTTTGTTGCTTCCTCTTCAGCTATATGACAAAGGTCGCATAAATATATAATCTGCAGCGTTAATATTCTTGATATTCTTCTTGAGCCCATAGATCTAATTAGCCTGACTTAAAATGTTCACTCATTATAACAAATATAATTAATCGGACACAACATTTAATTGTAAATATTTCTGACACCACCCTTGCAAAAAAAGTAAGCTTTCTTATTTAAGAATAATAATCTTTTATTTCAATTATATATTTACACAGCACAAAGGCTATTTTTTCTTTTTATCAATTTCTCTGCCGAGTTGGACCATCTCTATTGCGCTTTCCGCAGCCTGAGCGCCTTTATTACCTCCTTTAGTACCAGCTCTTTCTATTGCTTGTTCTAAAGTATCACAAGTAATTACTCCAAACGATACAGGCACATCTGTCTTTAGGCTAGCCTGTGCTAAACCTTTTGTTACTTCCGTTGCAATATAATCAAAATGCGGGGTATCTCCTCTAATTATTGCACCCAGAGCTATAATACAATCAAACTCTTTTTTTAATGCCAGTTTTTGAGCAATCACAGGTATTTCCCATGCTCCGGGCACCCAGTATACCTTTAAATCATTTTCATCTGCCTGATGACGTAAAAGCGAATCAATAGCTCCATCAAGCAACTTTCGGCCGATAAACTCATTGAACCTCGAAATAACGATGCCGCACTTGATGCCTCGCGCATCAAGCTTACCATAATAATTTTTTACCATGCTCCCTCCTTATTTTAGATATTTTTTCATATTAATCAGACTTCTAATAAATGCCCAAGCTTTTCTTTTTTAGTTTCAAGATATTTTCTGTTAATTCTTGAGGGTTTTATAATAAGCGGTATTCGTTTGGTAATAGTCAGCCCATGCCCTTCTAATCCAATTAATTTTCTTGGATTATTTGTTAGGACTTGTATTGAACTTAATCCTAAATCTACCAATATTTGCGCGCCTATGCCGTAATCCCTTAAATCAGGCAGAAACCCGAGCTTCTCATTTGCCTCTACGGTATCTAAACCCTCTTCCTGCAGCTTGTATGCTTTAAGCTTATTTGCAAGCCCAATACCTCTTCCTTCCTGTGACAAATATAAAATTACTCCTTGACCAGCATCTTCAACTATACTCATTGCTTTATGCAGCTGGTCTCCGCAATCGCAGCGAAGCGATCCGAGTGTATCTCCGGTCAAACAGGAAGAATGAACGCGTACAACAACATTTTTCTTGCCAAAAACATCACCCTTTACCAAAGCAATATGATTTTCCTTTGTTACTACGTCCTCATACAAAATCATATTAAATGTTCCCCATTTAGTTGGGAGATTAGATGAAGATATCCTTTTTACCAGTTTTTCAATCTTTCTTCTATATTTAATAAGGTCTTCAATAGTTATTATAAGGAGCTTATGTTTTTTAGCGAACTTTATTAACTCAGGCACCCTTGCCATTGTCCCATCCTCTTTCATAATTTCGCATATTACACCCGCAGGATATAAATCGGCCATTTTAGCCAGATCAACTGCAGCCTCTGTATGTCCAGCTCTGACAATCACCCCGCCCTGTTTGTATCTTAAAGGAAATATATGACCTGGACGAGCTAAATCATCCGGCTTTGTTTTCGGATCAATTAAAGTCTTAATAGTAAGTGACCTATCATAAGCGGATATTCCTGTTGTTGTTCCCTTAACCGCATCTACCGATACTGTAAAAGCAGCCTCCCTTAATTCCTTATCTGATTCTACCATAGGCATTATATTTAACTCATCAAGTCTGCTCCCAAGCATAGGAACACATATCAAGCCTCTTCCATATTTTGCCATAAAGTTGATATCTGCAGGAGTTGCCATTGCTGCTGCCATTAGCAGATCTCCCTCATTTTCTCTTTCTGGACTATCAACAACGATTACCATTTTACCTTCTCTTACTGCTCTTATTGACTGTTCAACCGTTCCCCAACTCATAAATAACCCTCCTTTTTAAGCAAATTCATATTAATTTTAGATGAATATTTATATGATAATATTTGTTTTTGAACATATTTTGCTATAATATCAACTTCCAAATTAACTATATCACCTTTTCTTCTAAGTTTTAGATTAGTTTTATTAAAAGTTTCCGGTATAATCCAGACACTAAATTGATCCTTTTTTATAACTGAAACAGTCAAACTAATACCATCCAATGCAACTGAACATTTATCTACTACGTTTAAAGCTGTATCTTTATCTAGTTTGAAACTAAACTCATAGAAATCTGAACTTTTAGTTATGTTAAGTATTTTAACTGTTGTATCAACGTGTCCTTGAACTATGTGTCCTCCCAATAACGAATCAGCCGCTAATGCTCTTTCTAGATTAACAATACTACCAGGCTTCAATAATTTCAAGTTACTAGCCCTGAATGTTTCCTGAGATATATCAGCTGTGAATTCACTACCTTTTAATGAACTGACAGTCAGACACACACCGTTAACTGAAACACTTTCACCTATTGATTTAATTCCAAGTATAGTACTAATAGTAATCTTATTATTACTTATTAGAAATACTTTTCCTAGTTCTTGGATTAAACCTGTGAACATATATTATATCTCCCTAAGAATTCCCCTAATCATCACATCATTGTCTATGCGCTCAACCTTAATTTTATTAATATTTATAGAGTTTTTAATATACTTTACACCTTTGCCTTCTACTGAAGTTACAGCTTCAGATCCGCCTACTATTTTAGGCGCAATAAAATAGACCACCTCATCGATTAATCCAGCCTCTAGAAATGCGGAATTTAAGTTACCTCCTGATTCCAATAATACTTGATATATACCTATTTTATACAAATACTTAATTACATTTATTAAGTTTAATTTACCATTGCTATTCAACTTAAATTTCAATACAACAACACCCATGCTTTCAAGCTTTTCAACTTTTGTGAGATCACTTCTATTTGAGGCTACTACTATTCTTTTTACATCAGATTTTAGGAAATTTGACTTTATTGGAATATCCAGTTTTTTGTCAACAGCAATTCTAATTGGATTGTTGCCTTTTCCATGTGAAGTGAGATAAGGATTATCCTTTAATATGGTATTTATACCAACCAATATAGCCTGTGAACCAGCTCTAATCTTGTGAACAATATCCCTACTCTTTTCTGAACTGATCCACTTTGAGTCACCGATATATGTTGCAATTTTACCATCCAGTGTTTGTGCCTGTTTTAGCAACATATAAGGCCTTTCTTCTTTGATATTAGTTATATATTCTCTATTTAAATAACGAGCCTCTGACTCAAGCAGGCCAAAAGAAGTCTTAATACCTCTCTTCTTTAGCTCATTAGCTCCTTTACCAGAGACCAATGGATTTGGATCAAACATAGAGAAATGTACCTTACTTATTCCAGCTTTTATTATCGAATCAACGCATGGCGGTGTTTTCCCCCAATGACTGCACGGCTCTAAATTTACATATAAGTCAGCATTCCTGGCATTTTTCCCGGCATCTCTCAGTGAGTTCACTTCTGCATGACAACCTCCATAACAGTTATGATATCCCATACCAATTATCTTATCATTTTTCACAATCACGGAGCCCACTAACGGATTTGGGCGAGTAGAACACCCTCCCTTTTTAGCCAATGAAAGGGCTTTTATCATAAATAAAGCTTCTTTATTTTTATTGTTTTCTTTTGTTTTCATAAATTAAAAAACCGAAGATATATAATCTTCGGGTAGTAAACTTGTATAATTTCTTCTCTCATCCGGACTTTACACACAAAACACTTACTTGTGTTAACCGTCGGTACCTGAATCTCACAGGTTCAGCCCACTACTTAAGTAGGGTCGCAGACTTTAACCTAAATCAATCTTAAGTTATTCACTGCCGGTGGGGAATTTCGCCCCGCCCCGAAGAATATTTTAATGTTGTTTAATACTATAAATTTCTCACCTAATTGTCAATACAATTTACATACGGGAGTTTACACATAATTCACTAATATGAACAATAAGTTTGAAATTTTCAAAAGGCAAGAGAATACATCCTTTTTATTTTTCGAATTTCTTAATGCATTTCCTGCCGGATTGCTTTGCTTTGTATAAAGCTTTATCTGCATGTTCGATTAACTGTATCTCGTTTTCATCGCCTTGAAGTTCCGCTACCCCTATTGACAAGCTTACTTGTACGCGCTCCTTTTTGCCTTCCCGCACTGTTGACATAGGAAGCTCTTCAATACATTTCAATAATTTATTTCCTATAACCTCAGCGCCGATCAGGTCAGTTTCAGGAAGCACGATTGTAAATTCATCCCCGCCATATCTGGAAGCTAAGTCTGATTTACGTATAACATCTACAATCTTCACAGAAACAGCCTTTAACACATGGTCCCCAAATTGATGTCCGTAAGTGTCATTGAGAGTTTTAAAATAATCTATATCAACCAAAAGCAAACTCAGTTTTTTGCGGAACCTGCTGCTGACTGACACCTGCTGCCTCAAATAGCTAACAAAAAAGGAATGTGTGTACAATTTTGTCAATCCGTCTTTCACTGCTTCTTCATAAAGGTACGCATTCTGTATCGAAATACCTGCCTGATTAGAAATGACTGTCAGCAACGAAAGATCTTCTTCTGTGAACAAACCGCTCACTAAATGATTATCCAGATAAATGACTCCCAGCAGTTCACCCTTGAGCATTATTGGAGCGCAGAGAACCGACTTCAAGCCGCTTTTTACCACACTCATCTGCGATTTTAACTCATCTTCACTGGACGCATCTTGTATAAGTAATGGCTGTTTGTCACGTTCAACCCGCGAAATTATGCTCCTGCTTACCCTGAATATCTCTCCTTCAAACTCGGATCGTTCTACATTCCTCACGACTTTCATCTCCAAAAACTTGTTATGCTCTTCTTGAGATGCATGCGGATATACATAAAGAATTCCTCGTTCAGCCCCTACAGTTTCAATAGTATAATCCATTATTCTCTCCAGCAAATTCTCCGAATTAAGAATTGAACCTAACGCTCTGCTGGCTTCTATAATCATAGACATCCTTTGTTCGGTCCGCATCCTCTGTCTGGCAGTTTTTACCCCGACCGCTTCGGAAGAAGTTTCAAGTCCTATAAGCTGCCTGCAGTTATTGATATAAATATTAGCTCCTATGTCTTCGAATATACGAATCGCGCTCTTCCATTGATGCAGTGCATCTTCGTTCCTGTTTAGTCCTTTAAGAAAAATACCGTACTCATAATAATTCTTTCCTAATACGAACTTCCTTCCGAGTACCCTTGCATATATAATGCTTTTCAGAAAATATTTCTCTGCTTTTCTATTCTTGCCGATAAGCGCATAATACTTACCCATAGCGCACAAAGCATCCGCTCGATGATTAACCCATCTGCGGGTCTTCCTTAACGCATTTTTGCATGTGCCGTGAATTTTCTTTAACATTTCATTATGTTCTATCTCATCATATTCGATAAAGTGTGCCTTATATTCTTCAATATATGCATTTGCAAGGTGCGGGAAAAGCTCTACCGTCATTTCTTTATTAAAGGAGTTCTCAAAAAACAATTTTTGCGCAATCTCCAAATGATTAATAGCCTTGGTATAATTTTTTTGCGCAGATTCTAAATATCCTAAATATATTAAATCATAGCACTCTACAAATAAATCCTTTTTGCTCCTGCCCTGCTCCAAGCTGGCATTTAGTAATTCCTCGGCCTCTTTTAATCTGCCCTGCTCAATATTACAATACGCGATCAACGCTTTGGCGCTATTTTCACCGCGCTCGTCATTTATTTTCTCCGATATTTCAATACGAGTCCGATATATTTCGATACTGCGCTCATAATCACCCAGCAACCTGTTAATGGACCCTAATCCAACACATACTAGCGCCACTTCCCAAACATCTCCAAACTTCTCATACTTATGTCTGGCATTACTCAAGTATTCTAATCCTAAAGTGTAATTACCGCTGTAAAAGTTCATAAATCCTATACCCAGCATAGAATGAGTGCTCCCATATTCATCGTTTAACTGATTGCTTATTGTGTACGCTTTCTTAAAACTCTTTATAGCCATTCTAAAAAAACCCAAAGCTCCTGGAATATAACTGTATGCTGCCAGCGTTACCCCCAATATTCTGGATATTCCAATTTTTGACTCTGTGTAATTGCGCATCCTTAAAATGATATAAGTCAGTTTTACCATGTCAATCAATAAATACATCCAGATCAGACTTTCATAAAGCAATGCCCTTTCAATACATTCCGGCTTAATATTCTTTCGTTTACGATAATAATATTTTGGCACCAGCGAATGCAGCAGGTGTATAATAAACTCTTTTAATATTAGAATGAAAATCCCTTTCTTTACCTTCGGTACCTTATCTCCTAGCAGCTCCAATCCTTTCGCCAGATTCTCTTCGCAGTTATGCCAATCCCCTTTCCTATAGTAGGCGGTTCCTATACTTTTGTATATTTTCGCTTTCTCAAGCACATTCTGCCTTAATTCTAGTAGGATTTGGGAAACCGCTATAGCTTCATCGCTCTTACCCACAACTAAATATATCTCTACCAACCCTTCCTGCGCTTTTATCCAGGTTTCACTTTTCGATTCATCTCTTTCTTCGAGCAAAGCTAAAGCGATCTTGTAGTAATGTATCGCTTCTTCGTATGCATAATTTTCTTTTGCTTTTTCCGCTGCCGGTATGGCATAACGCAATATCTTCTCTTTGTTGCCCGCCTCATGAAAATGGTGCATCAACTTGAACACATATTCTGAGTCGTTTGGTTTACGATATTTTTCTAAAATATTACCAACCTTCAAATGCTGCTTAGCTCTTTCTTCAGCCGGTATTTGACCGTAAAATGCCGCCCGTATCCGCTCGTGTACAAATAAAAGCCTCCCCTTATCAATTTTCGACCGTTCCACCAGCTGCCGGTCTATCGCATCATTAATATGCTTCACAATTTCTTCCTTATTGATTTCCATCAGCTCAAACAAGACCGTCACGTCAAAACCAATCCCAATTATCGACGCTGATCTCAAAAATGCATTAAGATCTTCAGGAATATCTCTCAATCTCAGCAACATCATATCTACTAAATTAGCGGACACCGTTATCCCGTTTATCCGTTCCCAGTACTCTTCCCATAAGCCATTCTTCCATACTATCCCTTCCTGCTCAACAATCTCTCTCAAAAGTATTATTGCAAAAAATGGATTACCGTTGGATTTCTGCGCAAGGTAATATGTTAATTTTTGAGTTCTATATTCTTCTACCCCCAAAATTACAGCTACCATCTCATTTAAAATTTCATGATGAAATGGAGCAAGAAGTATATCTTCAAACGGATATCCCTTCTGCTTTGCCTCATTCCTGATCTTCATCAAACTGTGTCCTTCTCCTACCGAAGCGTCACGGTACGTCCCAATAATCAAGAGATTTGATTCACCTATCTTTTCTAATATTTCATTCAATAAAATCAAACTGCTCTCATCAGCCCAGTGCAGGTCATCAAGCATCAGCACACATCCGTTTGAAGACCCTGATCCTAAATGCCGGAAAAACTGAGAAACTACCATTAACATACGCTGGCTTTCGCGTTCGGGAGCTAACGGTACCAACTTCTGAACCTCTCCTAAAAGAGCTGTAATCCTAATATTAAGCCTGGTTATAATCTCCCCCACACCAATCATTAAGTCTTTTATTACACGCAGTTCATTTTCCTTCACTACCGCATCCATTTGTTCTACTTTGCTTATATACTCATTAATCGCATCCCGAAAAGGCATGTAAGGGACCTTATTCTCCTGATCAAAACACCTTCCGGCTATAAACATGCCTCCTTGTCCGTAAACATAAGCACGAACTTCATCGCACAACCGGCTCTTGCCCACACCCGCTTCCCCGCCAATTAAACAAATACTTCCGTGTCCCTGTTTTGCTCTGTGATATAACTCTTTAATTTTATCAAATTCCATCTCCCGGCCTATTAATCGAGTCTGGTACCTCAACTTAACTTTCTGGTCTTTCTCGCCTATAACAAAATCTGTCACTCCTTTCTTGAAAAGTTCCAAATCATGCAATAACCCGGCCGCGCTTTGATATCTCAACTCCGGTTCCTTGTACAATAATTTCATTATCACGCGTCCCAGTACTTCAGGTATGCCCTTCCGTATTTCAGACGGTTCCTGCGGGACAACCGCAACTTGGTAATGCAAAAGTTTGCTTATTTCCTTTGCTTTGAACGGAAGCTCTCCGGTCAATAACAGATACAGTATTACTCCCAATGAGTATAAATCGCTTCTTTCATCTATCTTCCGGTTTATTATACCCAGCGCTTCAGGCGACATATAACCAAAAGTGCCCGCAATCTCTTCTTCCCCTTTAATTGCTCCCAATTCCATTAAAAAAGCCAAACCGAAATCAAATAATTTCACTTCATATCTATCTTTTGCGCGTTTTAACATGATGTTGGTAGGTTTTAAATCCCGGTGTATAATTGATTTGCCATGCACGTACTGGAGCGCTTCTGCTATCTGTATCGCTATTTCCACTACATGCTCAATCTTAAAAAACTCATTCTTCAGAACAGATGCAAAGCTTTTGCCCTCCATTACTTCTGTCACCATATATGGAATATTGTTATATTCTCCAACATTGAAAAGTTTTATGATATTCTGATGGGTGAGCTTGCTGATAAGCTTCATCTCCTGCTTAAACCTGATCACATCCTCAGCGGAAGAAGACATTTTGCTCGGCTTTAAAAATTTTATTGCAACAGGTGCGGTGTTCTTGATATCCTCGCACCTGTACACAACACTCATGTTGCCTTCACCAAGCTTTTCCTGCAGAAGAAATCTCTCAGCAATAAGTTTGCCTGTTGGCAGTTCAAATTCGCTCATACTATTTGATAACCTATAAGTTCTTTACTTCGCGCTGGGACATTACACATTGTATTATATATTAACTTTCAATAAAATTCTACGATTGAATTTCAATCGAGATATATCAAAAAGTGATAGTCGGATTAAAATGGTTCGACATTGTCACTATCCTGAGCATGTCGAATGATTTTTTGATTTGAGCCGAAGCGAGGAACCAAAGATGACGAAGTTTCAGGCCAAATACCTAAATTTTAACCGATAACCGACTTTTTGAGCGATCTCCTTAATTGTACCCCTGAAAATATCAGTGAATCTTCGCCGTATGTGTCTTTTATTTCATCTACTACTTTTTGAAAGCGAAGTTTCTTTTTATCCTCAGTAAAGAGGCATAACTGTTCTTTTTTTGGCATCAATCCCGAGATGCTTACCCCCAAAAGCCTTACCGGTTTGGCAAATGGCTTAACCCCATTCATAATCCTAAGCGCCGCTTTATATATATCATGCCCGCCGTCGATATAATGCTTTAATGTCATTTGTTTGGATAAGGTTTTGAAATCACCGTACCTTAACACAAAGTAAACTACCCGGCCTGTTAAGCCTGCTTGCCGCATTCTTCTGCCAACTTTATCGGAAAGCCACAGCAAATATGAGTTTAATATATTATCATCGGTTGTATTCTTAGGCAATGTGTATGAATGGCCTACTGATTTTACTGTTTCTATGCTGTTAAAACACTTAACTTCCGAATTATCAATCCCCCTGCCCATATTCTTTAAGAAATGACCGATAATACCAAAATAATTGCGCAAGAATCCTTCATCTGCATCGCCCAGTTCTTTAGCTGTTTTTATGCCTATAGATTCCAGTTTTTTTTTGGTTTTCTCCCCTATACCGCAAAACTTATCAACAGGTAAATCTTTAAGGACATCAGCTATATCTTCTTTGCGGATTACAACAAGTCCATCCGGTTTTTGCATATCGGAACCGAGTTTGGCTAATAACTTATTCGGGGCTATGCCGATAGAACAGGTAAGCCCGAGCTCTTCTTTAATTTTTTCCTTTATATCTCTGGCTACAGCTGTTCCGCCGCTAAATGACTCTATTATATTTGTTATATCCATGAATGCTTCATCTATAGAAAATATCTCAACCTTGTTCGTATAATAAACCAATATGTCCCATATTCGTTCTGAGGTATCCAAATACTTTCTATGATTGCCTATAACAGGGACTGCCTGAGGACATAAACGGAGTGCTTCCTGCCTCGACATACCTGTTTTAATGCCAAAGCGCCTGGCCTCATATGAAGCGGTTGTCACTATAGTTCTGCCCTCACCGCATACAAAGATTGGTTTTCCGCGCAGTTTAGGATTGCACACCTGTTCAACGGAAGCAAAGAATGAGTTCATATCTACATGGATTATAGTCCTGTCAGTGTTATTAGACAGCCTCCCTGACAGAGACGAGCTTCCATTTAAGGGTTTTTTGATTAAATGAGATTTCATAAACATTGTTTTCATCCGTAACATTAAAATACAAGTATAAACTATTTCCCTCTCTTACACGCCAGGTATATGTTACTTCCTTAATTTCATATTTGCGCCTCTGCCATATAAACCATCTGGGACGGGGCTGATTCTTTTCTGTAAATACCACACCCACTTTAATATCTTCGCTAATATTCATATGTTTGAGGTTATTGATCTTTTATTATTCTTAATAATTTCTTATTACTTTTATAACTTTACCGATAATCCTGATATCGCCGTTAACAACAATTGGGTCGTATCTCTCATTGGCAGGTTCTAATCTAATTTGATCTTTATCCTTATAAAAATATTTCACGGTAGTTTCATCATCAATCATGGCTACAACTATTTCCCTGTTTGAGATTGTTGACTGCTCCCTGACCACTATTATATCCCCTTCCAGTATACCCGCATCTTTCATGCTGTCCCCGTGTATTTTTAGGGCGAAGATGCCTTTTTTGCCTATCATTAAACTTGCAGGTTCTATATAACCCTCAAAATTTTCATGCGCGGTTATTGGCACACCGGCTATGACCCTGCCGAGTATGGGTATTCCTATAGCTTTGGACGTCAAACGAATACCTCTCGAATAACTGCCATCCTTCTCCAGCAAACCCATCTTAGCTAATATATCAAGATGATAGTGAACAGAACCTATAGATGATATTTTGCACTTTTTAGATATCTCCCTGAATGTTGGAGGATAGCCTCGTATTTTTAAAACATCTTTGATAAACTCAACAATTCTTTTCCGCAGCTCTGTTGCTGTTTTTTTCATAGTACCTCCTTAAAATTGTCGTTACATTTTACTGAACAAATGTTCAGTTGTCAAGAAAAAAAATTATCATTTTTAATCCCGGGATAACAATCTGACATCTCTTTATATTTTTAGTTTAACAACAGATTTTCTACGACTGCTGTAACATCCTATGCAGTTGATTTCTTTTAGATTGGCTCTCTGGTTTTTAAGTATAATAGAAATTTTGTGAGGGTTATCTTTTACCGGGGATGCATATTTAATCTGATTCTTAAGCATCAATGCCCCGGCAGCACAGTTAAATGCGCTGCCTGTGATCATACTGCCAAATAAAGGCGAGTAGGCAGAAACTGTAATGTTATCTTTTATTGCTTCTTTATAACAACTTTCATCATCAGCCATACCGTTAGCATCAATAATGCACATGTCAGATCTACTATCTTTAAGATCATCCTTAAACCAAACATTTGATATCTCACAGTATTTTTCTCCATACTTTTCATTATTAAGCAGGAAAAATATACTCCCCTCTCCTGGTACAGATTCCGGTTCAGCAGAAAATTGAAATGGTTTTATTCGTCCGTCAGCTGCTAACCGCCAGCGCTTACTATATATGTGATTCATTGCATCGCCGCATTCATCCACAGAGCCTGCAAGTACATACTCGCATCGGTTCTCCATTAACCATGATTTTGCAACACTGAGAGCTTCTTGAAATGGGAATTCAAATTGGTTAACCGTTATTGTAGGTCCGTAACTATTAAGCACGGCTGCTATGCACGATGCTCCTCCATCTTTAGTGGCATGCGTAAATTTCAGCGGTGAAATATTAACTTCCCCATGATTTAGTATATCATCATGACTGTTGAAGTATTTAATGTGTGGGCCCTTTGAGGTAGCCAGTACAATGCCAAGCGAATTGCGGGCTTTATCCATAACAACTTCGCCGTCCCTTAGCGCATCATAAGCTGCAAGAATAGCCATCTTTGTCAATCTATCAGCCCTGCTGACGGAACTTAACACCTGTTTATCAATTATTGTTTCTTGCGACACCGGATATGAAGGTCGTGGTTTTGTAGATTCTGAAGAAAGTTCTTTCCTAATTGGAGCAACCCAGCCATTAACCAGAGCAGATCTAAGCTTATCAACCCCTCTCCCTCTATTAAAAACACAGCCGATACCAATAATATTTATTTCTTGCCTTAATTTATTCATAAATTTCTAATCAACATTTAGTTATTAGCAAATGAATCTGGTTATTTATGGATTATTTTGGAAATACTTCTTTTTCTGAGATCAACATATACATCTATTCATTACTTATCAATAGGCACAAGAATTATCTCTATCCTGCGGTTTTTTGAACGGTTACTCGCGGTTTTATTGTCTGCAACAGGCTTATATTCCCCATACGCAACAGCCGATAATAAATTTGGGCTTATACCAACTGCATCCTGTAAATAATGAACTACATTTATAGCCCTTAATGCGGAAAGCTCCCAATTTGTAGGAATATTTTCTTTTAATTTTGAACTTATTTTAACATTATCTGTATGACCTTCAACGGAGATTCTTTTGTCTTGAATTTTCTTTAATACCCCGCCAACCTTAGATAATGTCTTTTTTCCACTTTCATTAACCTCTGCCTGGCCAGAATCAAACAATATTTTATCCAGCAAATTAACGCTTATTTTATCCTGCAGTTGATTTATCTCTACTTGGCCCTGTTTAATCTCTTCATTCAGTTTGCCTACAAGATCATCATATGTCCCCTTGACCTTATTTACTTCTTCTGAACGCGCAATATTCAATACATTAATATCCTTATTTAATGTGTTTACTTTAGACTGTAACTCCTCTTTTTCATCTTCAAGCTTACTTCTTGCAGCTCTTAAATCTTTCAAAGTTGCTCTTAATGATTCCTCGGAGAGTTCGCTATCTTGCTTCATCAATCTTAATTCTTCATTTAATTCTGCTAATTCCATATCCTTTTTTTGAAATCTACCGATTGAAACACACCCGCATAAAAGCAGTACTGTTATTATATTAAAATATCTCATCTAATTATCCTTTCTAAATTCAAATTTACCATTTACCTGCCATATGCTAATCTGTCAATTAAAAATAACGGTAATGCCGCTTGTCTCATTTTTGCCTGTGTCTTCTCTACATCATATTCCAGGCGATGAAAACTAATCTCTTTTGTATCTGTATCATAAAGAGCGCAACAAGCGCGGGTATTGTTGTCTCTGGGTTGTCCAACAGATCCCAGATTATAAACCAGCTTAAGTTCAGGATTTATCTTGATTTTCTCACCATCCTGAAAATTCCTTAATTTAACCCTTCCCAGTTTATCTCGTAAGAAACATATTGGGAAATGCGTATGACCTATAAAGCAAACCTGCGTATGGAAATATTTCAAATTGTCAAGAAATTGGATTGGTGATAAAAGGTATTCATCAATTGGATCCCTGGGAGAACCGTGCGCAATACTGAAATGCGTATGCTCATACAGAAGGGGCAATCTAATCAAAAAAGCTCGGGAACTTTCATTAAGCTGCCTTTTTGTCCAGAGCAGAACCCGCTGCGCATACTCGTTAAACCAATTAGGACTCTTCATTCCAACTACAGCGCGATCATGGTTCCCTGCAACACAATATAGTCTTTTTAGCGCCTTAAGTTTGCTTATACATTCGTTTGGATTCGGCCCATAACCGACAATATCCCCTGAACAAATATAGTTTTGAATTTTATGTTGTTTGAAAAATTCCAATACAACATTAAGAGCTTCAAGATTTGAGTGAATATCAGCAAAAACCCCATATAGCATATCGGATAATATACATTTTTAATATAAATTTATCAATTAAATTTATTCTAAATTTGTTCTATATTTTCCGATTAGAACTGCATTAATAATATATATGGATTTGCTGGCTTTAATTAAAGGTATAAATTTTATATCTTAAGTATTTAAAATAATCTGCAATATGAACTTTTATACTTTTTATTGCCTGACAAAATTTAGTTTTTTTGCAAGCGAATTAACAAACATGCTTATAAAAACTATAAAAAATGCATGATTGAATGCCTGCCCCCAACCTACACTCCCGTGCATACCGCGCAAACCGTAAATTAACAGCAAAAGCGATGCTGTAGAAATCGAAACAGCTAATGTAATCTTTGTTGATGAGTATAAACTCATAGCCAGCGGTGTTAATAGAAACAACAACCACAGCGGGCCCCAAAAGCTGCCTATGATATACATAAAAAGTATATTAAAGGTTAAATTGGAAGAAAGTCTAAGTAAAGCAATTTTGCTTGCTTTTTCAGGTTTTATTTTTACCAACCATGCTGTTAACATGTTCAGTATAACTGAGATTCCAAGAAGTATAATAACAAGATACTGAGTAGCCTTTTCAAAATTGACAAAAACCAGCGCAGAAAGAATCAAAACAATAGCAAAAGGTGTGCAGTACTTATTAATTAGAGATATAAACTCCTTATTCATATTCCCCCCTAATTTTCATAAAGCTATCAACTACTTAACTTAATTCTACTAATCACCTCTAATCCTGTCAAATTTATAATTATTATTGCGCAGCTAAACCATTGAACGCTGTTCAGTACAGGTTATCCTTTGTTTTTGTTATTGCTAAATCTGCTTTTTATTTTTTCTAAGTTCTACTATTTCTTTTTGAAGTTCAACCTTATTATTTATACTTGCCTTTATTGATTCAATAAACATTCTGATTTCATTATCATTATTTTTACGATATAATGCAAGAAGTTCTCTATTTATTTTATCGAAATCATAAAATTCTAAGTCATTAATTAACAAATCATACACCTGATCTTCCACATCACTCCCTTTCACGCTTCGAATGAATGCTATTGGGTTTTTATTTAATAACTCATGCAGACCATGCATTGATAGTATTTTACTGCATTTGTCTATATTGCCGCTTAAGATTATAAAATTAGATATTTCAGTTTTAACATTATTATCGATCAAGATCCCTGAAAATGATACTAGATCATTTCTTAGGTTTTTTAAAAAGAGTTTTGCATTCTTATTTTTCGTTTTTTTGTAAACATTTAATAAACTTTCATCTGCATATTCGAATTGATTACTCTTAGCATCTTTAGCAATTATGCTACTTACTGCTTTCGCACGATTGTTTTCATATACTACTTCTAAAAACAAATCGGGTTTATTTCTTATTATATCAACTAAATAATAACTGTATGTGCATTTCTTGAAAATTGAAGCTTTGCAAACATTTGGGCATTTTTCATGTGTTAAAATAAAATCGATCAAATTCAACATTAATGCTTTATCAGCACGATTTATTACAGAATAACATTGTGACTCCAATATTTTATGTATTAATATGGATTTTTCAAAAGGCTTTTTGTTATTTAGCTGGCTAATATGAAAATCATTAATGTTTACATTAAATAAAACATAATCAGCTAAAGAAAGACTTTTTTCTAACTTTTTATATTCAAAGTTCGAAAAGTCATATTTTTGTTCCAATCGAACTATATCTTTTTTTAACCGTGGTGTTTCTATAAACTTATAATAAATGACCATAGCAAAAACAGTTACGCAAAGAATGCCCATTATGATTATTGCATAATGCAAAACATGCAATTTTCTTTTAGATTCTTTCTCAATACCTGCAAATATGTTTATTATATTTGCAAATATATCTTTATTTAACAATAAACTTGTAAGTGTTATGATCTCTATAGCTACTTTAGTATTTTTCAATTTTTCTCTTAATTGTCCAAGCTCGGAAGCCCTAATATTTTCGGGCAAATTATTCAAAGACATAAACCAATTTCGTATATTTCTATCTTCTCTTAATACTTGAATAAATGAAACTATTAAATTTTGATTGCTATTATCCATAATATTTTTGCACTAAATTAATCTGACTGAACAAAACCGCAAATCGGGGT
>JBDROU010000016.1:0-34879 GCA_043809745.1 bacterium | reverse complement strand
AACGCATCCGCTGGAACTTAATAAAGCTGCGAAAAGCAAGGCTGTAATTAAGTATTTCATTATTTTTGCCCTCCTGTTTGAAAAAATTTACTAAAATCTATTTTCAATAAAATTATACTAAGTGAATAATGCGTGGTCAAGGTTAACTTAAAAAACTGGGATTGCCACGGACTAATACTTATTCTTGAAAAACAGTACTATTCATTTATACTATTAAAGTAAAGGAGTATAAAAACAAATGGGTGTTTTTATAAATAGAATTAAACATTTAATAAAAAAATATAACTTTATTTTTATTCTTATTACAGCGGAGATTTTGGTATTTATTAGTGAATATGTATGGGCGCGCGCCGGAGGCGGCGATTCTTTTGGCGGTGGAGGCGGTAATTACGGCAGTGGAGGCGGAAGCGGTGGCGGCGATATATTGGGCCTTTTAATATATCTGGCTTTCAGAAATCCGGTGATTGGTGTTCCGCTGCTGGTTATGTTTGTGATTTTTTCATGGAAAGGCGGTTCTAAAGTAAAAGATGTACATGTTTCAAATACCATAAAAAGGGGCAGGCAGCGGCAAACGGAAACAATGATAAATTTATCTTATAAAAAAATAAAAAATCATGATCCGTCATTTGATCCTGATAAGTTTTTGAAACGGGTGCGCATCGCTTTCTTTAAGATTCAGGAAGCCTGGATACAAAAAAATATGGAAAATGTGCAGGCATTTGTTTCAGATGGTGTTGTAGAACGATATAATATACAATTCGAAATTCAGAACAAATGGAAGATTGCTAATATAATGAAGAATATGGCGGTTAATAAATGTGAAATTGTGTCGGTTCAATCTGATTCATATTTTGAAACGATAAATATTAAGATTTATGCCTCAGCCGTTGATTACTGGATTTCTACAGAGACAAAAAGAATTGTGCGCGGAAGCAATATTTCTAACGTAACTTTTGTGGAATATTGGACTTTTTTAAGAAGGCCTGGAGCAAAAACATCTGAAAAACCCGGGTTAATAGAAGGGTCATGCCCGAATTGCGGAGCTTATCTGAAGATGAGCGATACAGTGAAATGTGATTCCTGCAACTCGCTCATCTCTTCCGGGGAATATGATTGGATTCTTTCAAAAATTACGCAGGAGTCACAATGGCGCGTACGCGAAGGCATCTCAGAAATACCCGGTGTATGGGAGTTTCAACAGCTGGATCCTGCTTTTAACATACAATTCGTAGAAGACCGGACATCAGTGATATTCTGGCGTTATCATAAAGCATTAATTGCTGGGAAAACGGATTTCTTGAAAAAGGTGGCCGTAGCAGATTTTTGTGATTCGGTTGATTCATTTATAAAGAAAGAGAATTATTATTATGATGAGATAGCCATCGGAGTATCCGAAGTAAGCCGTGTCTGCCAGGGAGATTTATTAGATACGGTAGATGTCCTGATAAATTGGAGCGGGTATAAGGTTGTAAATATTGACGGCAAACCGCAAAAAAATACAAGTAAAAATTTCTATTCCCATGTTTTTACGCTTTCACGCAAGCGCAATGCAAAAACAAATGCAGAATCGGGGTTGCAATCATCGCACTGCCCGGGTTGCGGGGCTCCGGTTACATCGAATATGCAATCTGTATGCGAATACTGCGGCCTGGAAGTCGCAAATCAAAATAAAGAATGGATGCTTTCTTCAATTATAACCAGGACAGAATGGAATGATATGAGGTTGAAGGAGAAAGCTAAATCCAGATGTGAAGAGATAAAACTGCCTGAAGTTGTTGATCCGGTTGCCCTTCTTTATGGGATATATTCAGTTATGATGGCAGACGGCAAAATCGATGATAAAGAGATGAAATATATTAGATCTTATATGGCAAAGAGAAAACTACCTAAACAAAATTTGGATGAAATTACAGCTTCATATAAAGCCGGTACTATTGATATGCCAAATCCTTCAAGTTTTAAAGAGGGCAGGGTTTGGCTGGATGAGATGATTGAGATGAGCTTTGCTGAAGGTGATATTTCAAAAGATGAGCGTCATTTCCTGGAATCTTTTGGCAAGAGTATCAGCCTTTCAAAAACAGATGTAAACTTACAAATAAATAGAAAACGTACTGAAATATATTGTAGAATGAAGGAGTTAGCGAAATACAGAGCAGGATAGAGTATAAAATTTTAATTAACGGAGGTTTTTATGGCATTAATCGATCGCGTTAAGTATGACGGACCCGGTGATGTATTTGTATGGAGGTGGGCCAGTGATCAGTTATCATGGGGGACACAGGTAATTGTGAATCAGGCTCAGGAGGTCCTTTTCTTTAAGGGTGGAAAGATATTGGATACGCTCGGTCCCGGTACGCATACGCTGAAAACTGCCAATATCCCATTGTTAAGAAACTTGGTGAATATTCCTTTCGGGAATGAAACACCGTTTGCAGCAGAGATCTATTATATCAATAAAGCAGTAAACATGGATCTAAAATGGGGGACGCGGGAGCCGATACCTATTCTGGAACCGGCATATCAAATTTTTGTGCCGGTCAGGGCATTCGGCCAATTCGGGATGAAGGTGAATGATTCACAAAAACTTGTTGTCGGTATGGTTGGAACTATGACGGAATTTACCGCGCAAAACATACTCGATTATTTTCGCGGCGTACTAATGTCCAAAATAAAAGATTATATATCAGAAAAAATAATAAATGATAAAATATCAATATTAACAATCAGCACTGAACTCAACGAAATTTCCAAAGCCTTAAAGGAAAGCGTTAGCGGAGAATTCGCTAATTTTGGAATTGAAATTGTAAACTTTTATTTAAGCTCAATTAACGTTCCTGAGGAAGATGAAAGCGTTAAAAAATTGAAGAAAATGCTCGCCGAAAAAGCCGAGTATAAGCTTATGGGCGATCAACTTTATAAAACCAAGAGGACATTTGACACAATGGAAGGAGCGGCTAAAAATGAAGGCGCTGCGGGCGGTATGATGGGTGCTGGTATGGGTGCGGGGATGGGAATGGGGATGGGGGCGGGTTTCGGTCAGATGGCAAATCAGATGATGGGTAATGCACAACAGCAGAATCAACAGGCTGGGAACCAGGGGATAGTATGCCCTCACTGCAACACAGCGGTACCGATAGGCTCAAAGTTTTGTTCCAATTGCGGTAAAACCGTTGAGAAACCCAAGATTAAATGCGCTAATTGTGATACCGAAATAGAAGGAAATTCGAAATTTTGTTCAAATTGCGGGAATAAAGTAAAGATTGAATCTGTGAAATGCGGCAAATGTAATGTTGAAGTCGCTCAAGGTTCAAAATTTTGTCCAAATTGCGGGGATAAAATTTCTTAGTAATCTGTTAAAAGATTTTTCACAAAGTTCGCGCCTCGGCAGAATCCTTTGTGGTTTTTGATATGCTTGCCGTAAGTAAGAAATTCCTATGAAGTTTATCTAAAGAAGTTCTTCCGGATGTTAAAAAACAGGCCTATTAAATTAATTAATATATTTTTATTAAAATGGTATTATTATATAATAACATAGGGGATGAAATATGGATAAAGAAGAAAATATCAAAAAAGACGACTATAATCAGCAAAAGACGGATAGCCCTGCCGATTCGGTTTTTGATTTGCCGCCTCAGTACTGGAAGAATAAATATGAAAACGAGAGATTATTCTGGAATGAACGTTTTAAGAATGCTGAGCAAGAAAAGGAATCATTAAGAAGCGAATCAACAAACCTAAAATCTTCCCTGGGAAACCTTACATTTAGAATTCATGAGCTGGAAAACCGTTATAGCGAAGATAAACAACTTTATGAACAAAAGCTGGAATCAAAAATACAAGAAGTGGAGAATGTGCAAACCCAATCCGGGCTTGAGAGAAAAATACAGCAGCTGGAGAAAAGAAATATAATACTCAGGAAAGGGTTGATGCCGGGTGAAGTTCTCGAGGAGACAGAGCTGCACTCTCCTTCTGCTGTTATAGCCCTTGCAAGCCAGAAGATAATGCTTGATCTGGCGCTGGAGAAGGAAGCTCTTCAAAGAAAAACTGCCAGCATAAAAGAGGATTTTGAAAAACAGCAAAAGCAGTTGGAAGCCCAACTGGAAGAAGCAAGAGAAGAAAGGCATAGATTAGAAGAAATTATTAATGGGAAAGAGCAGAAACTGTTGGCGGAAAAAGAGAAGACGAAGCAGGAGCTCGAGAAAAAAATCGATGAATCTGGAGCAGAGCTTGCATTGTTAAAAACTAGATTTGAGATAGAATTTCAGGAACAAGAGGGTTTATCTACCGCTTTTTCGCTTAAATTACATGATATAATTACTGAAATTATCATTTATTATAATAATCTGCTTGGAAGTAGAAAAATAAATAAATCATTGTTGGATGAACTGGTACAGATATTAACGGAATTAAAGAGGGTGTCGAGCATGCTTTTGTACTTCCTTGATGTATCTACCAGAAAACCTCTTACTTTTAAGGAAGAAAATATTGAGCATATGATAGAAAGCATTATAATAGAGCTTAAACCTATTTTTCGCGAGAGATCTATTAGTATTGAGAAAAAATATAAGAGTAATATCCCGAAAGTTATCTTAGATAAAAGCTCAATTGTTAGAGCTGTAAAAGATATACTCAATAATGCAGTGGAAGCAGTAATAAAAGATGGTAAGATTTCAGTGGAGATTTCATTTCACGAGAAAATAAATAATGTATGTGTTGCAGTCACCGATACCGGAGTGGGTATAGCTAAAGAGCAGTTAGACTCTGTATTTAAACCATATTATACAACGAAATCGCATCATCAGGGATTGGGTCTATATAATGTTTTAAGGACTATGAAGATACACAATGGAGCAGTTACTGTGGAAAGTGATGAAGGGACTGTAGTAAAACTATACTTCAACATAAACCAGCATGGTAAGAATTTCTGATATATTAAAAAAGAAAAAGGTGATTGAGCAGCTTGAGAAGGAACGCTCACCAACTTCGTTTCCTCAACCTGAGGGTCCAGTAATACAACAACAATCATCAGCACCACCCGCCCAGCCGCCGCAGTCCGCCACTCCTGTGTCTATCCCGCCAGCACCGGCAAAATTTTATTCACAAACTTATGATTTAGGAAAAGGAATGCAAAAAGAACCTTCAGAAGGACTGCATTTCGCTAAGAAAGTATCCATGCCTCCGGTTGATATAGGCATTAGTGAACTCAAAGAGATTAGGCAGGAAGAAAAATCGGAAGATCCGAGGTTGGATAAAGAGGCCAATGAGTTGTATTTTGGGCTGCTAAAAAGCGTGAGAGAGTTTTACCGCACTGTAAATGTTGATCATAAATATTTTGATTCAAAATTGTTCGAGCTTATTAAAAATATTGTAAACAAGTTTGCGGACAATGATAACTTTATTTTACGGTTTACCAACAGGATAACAACGCCTGAATACTTGTACAGCCATGTTGTGAATGTATGTATATTATCTATCCGCTTAGGGTTAGCTGTAGGGTACAATAAAGAAGAATGCGTTGATCTTGGGTTAGCGGCATTACTGCACGATCTTGGTTTAGTTAGAAAAACAGCACTGATCAGCAAGATAGAGCGTTTAAGCGAAAGTGAATATGAAGAAATTAAAAAGCATTCAGAAGAAGGCAGAAAAATTATTTATGGCTTGAGTTTTATTTCCGAAGAATTGAAAAGGCTGATTGCAGAAGTTGTATATCAATGCCATGAACGCCAGACTGGAGCGGGATATCCAACTGGTATAAAAGGCGAACAGATTCATAATTATGCGCAGATTATAGGGTTGCTTGATACTTATGAGGCCTTAAGCCATCACAGAGCTTACAGAGGCAGATTCCTCCCGCATGATGTCTGCAGATGGCTGGTAGAGGGAAGGGAGATAGGCAATGATTTTAATATTCAATTAACAAAAAAATTTATTGAGATAATAGGTCTCTACCCTATAGGCAGCTATGTGCGTTTGAGTTCAGGTGAGATAGCTGAGGTCGTTGCTGTAAATCCGCAATATCCTCTAAGGCCGCAGATAGATATAATTATTACCCTAGATTATGACCGCCTTAAGCCAAAAAAGAGGGTTAATTTAATTCATAATCCTGTGCTTCAGATTATTGGGCCTGTTGATGAGACTAAGATTCGTGTAAAAGATAAAAACTTTGCCTTATATTTACTGTCGCATAACTGGGTAGTCATTCCGTAAATTGACATAATACGGAAATTCTTGTAGTATTAAATACAGCTAGTGCAGTATAGTATTAAATTACGTATTGAAGAATTTATGAAAGAACTGATACTTTTCCTAAGCCAATTCCCGATATTTATTTTACTGATCTTACTGTTGATGGAACTTGGTTTAGCATTTCTATTTATACAATTCATAATAGAAGATAAACCATCTAAAAAAGCAGTTAAACCCGGAGGGAATATGAAAAGAATGGCCAATGAAGAATTTAATACGCTTTTTAAGATTGTAGAAAACAGGCTTAATGACCTTGCGTCAAGGTGCGATATGCATGAAAAAAAGCTTTTGCAGTTAGAGTCAATGGTTTGCACAAAGGGTACGGCAACACCTGTTTTACTTGAAAACAAAGTTAATGAGCTGCAGAAGTTGGTGTATTCAGTAGTAGAGAAAATAAAAGAGTATCAATAAATGAAGAACTTTTTTTTCTCAATCTTGGTAATTGTATTGTTAATAATGATGGTTGCTACGGTCGGGGCGTTATTAGTTAAGTTTAATGCTGGTCAAGTTTTTCTTAGTAAAACTGTAAAAACGGAAGGAGTGGAAGAAGCAGTAAATCAAGAAATGCAGAAGAAAAAAATAATATTTCGATATGAAGCACCCGCAAACAAGGTTGAAATAATTGGTGATTTCACGCAGTGGTACAAAAAGCCCATGAAGAAGCAAAACGCGAATAATTGGTATATAATACAAGAACTTCCTATGGAGAGCTTCGGGTACAATTTTATAGTTGATGATATGGAGATTTTAGATCCAACAAATTTACAGAAAGGGACAAATCCTGATGGTAAGGTTTGTTCGGTTATACATGTAAAATGAAAAAAATATTATTATTCAGTTTTTTAATTTTTAGCTTTATTACGGGAATATCCTGTAATGGTTTAGCGCAGACCGATATTTACGAGCAGTTTGAGAACTCAATGAAGTATTATGAAAAGGCAAAGGCGAAGGGCGCAGAACCAAACGATCTTATGGTTATTCTTGATAGAATTAAATCTAAATACGATCCATACGGTGTGGATCTGTCAATAGTAGAGAAAGAGTATAATAAATTACAAGCTCTTAGACAAAAACCATTAAAATCCCCAGCAGTTAAGGTTGAAAAACCGGAGGCAAAGCCGAAAGTTGAGTTTGTGAAGTTAACTGATCTAAAGGATTATAAGATAGAAGTGGGAGATTTGTTGAGTATTATAGTATATCCCGCAGAGGAATTGAGCCGGGAGGTAATAGTTCAGCCGGACGGCAGAATTACAATGCCAATGATCGGCGAGGTTTTAGCAAGCGGGGAAACTAAAGAGAAATTGGGAAAAGAACTTGTGAACAAACTTAAAATTTATGTCTCTAAGCCGGAGGTATCCATAGCTGTAAAAAGGTACAGCAAAAAGAAAGTATTTTTAACCGGTGAAGTAACAAGGCCGGGCGACCACGATTATAAAGATGAGATTCGATTGCTTGAATCGATATCTCAAGCAGGAGGGTTTACAGATAAAGCTAACCTTAGAGATATAAGGGTATATAGGGGAGAGGGCCAAGACAGGAAGGTATTCGAGTTAAATCTTGAAGATGTATTTAAGAGCGGAGATTTTACAAAAGATTTTACACTTTTTCCCGGTGACGTGGTAGAGGTCGGTAAAATTGAAAAAGATGTATATGTTATAGGGGAGGTTGAAAATCCCGGTTCATATAAGCATAAGAAGGGATTAAAGATATTGGAAGTAATTACCTTGGCAAGCGGATTCACCGATGAAGCTGTAACACAAAGGGTCAAGGTATACAGAGGAAAAGCTCCCAATATGGAGGTTTATGAAGTAAATATGAACAAAGTTTTAGACAAGAATCAATTTGATCTTGATATTGAACTTGAACCGGGTGACACAGTTTATGTGCCAAAAAAGGGTTTTGCTAAGTCAACGTGGTTTATGCAGCAGCTTGTACCCTGGCTTACGTTCGTTAATTTTATATTATTAATTATTGTTGCCTCTAATTAGGTGAGAGCGCGTATAAAAAGGTTCGATTATTCCAATGGCCCAATATGAATTAAATCTGCATGATTACTGGAGAATAATAAAAAGACGGTATCTTACCGTTACTCTTACCTTTGTATTTGTACTGCTTTCTACATTTATATATACGAGTTTGCAGGATCCGGTGTTTGAAACATCAGCTACTATACAGATAGAGAGGGGTACCAAATTAGGCAGGGATTTAGGAATAGAATTTGCCAGTTATGATTCATGGACTGAAACGGTTACGTATGTTAGAATTATCAACAGCCCGATCGTTTATGAGGAATTGGCAAAAAATTTAGGTCTTCTGGAAGGTTTAACAGATAGAGTTCAGATAGACAGCATTATAGGCCGTGTAGGTTCAAAGATCGAAGCCAAAAGGGTAAGGGATACTAACCTTATACAGATTGTTGGTATTTCTACAAATCCTGAAGAAGCGGCTGTTTTATCTAACGAAGCAGTTAAGGCTTTTATGTCCAAGAATTTAGAAGCGCGCTCTAAAAACAGCCGCGAAATAAAAGAATTTATTGGCGAACAACTAAGGCAAGCGGAAGAAAAGCTTAAAATAACTGAAGAAACCAGAAGAGAGTTTGTTGAGAATAACGAGGTTACAGGGTTAGGTGATCAATTGACAAGCAGGTTCTTAAGACTTCAGGAGCAAAAGGACGATTTACTTAAAAAATATACTGTTGCTCATCCTGAAGTGAGAAAAATAAGCAGTCAAATAGCAAAAATAGAGAAAA
Source organism: bacterium (assembly GCA_043809745.1). GTDB lineage: Bacteria > Elusimicrobiota > JBDRMW01 > JBDRMW01 > JBDROU01 > JBDROU01. Next base: position 25,884 of record JBDROU010000016.1, on the reverse strand, counting down.
GATTAAAAGAGCTGCCGGCAAGCGAATTGGAGTTAGCTCGTTTTGTAAGAGATGTAAAAATTAATGAAGAGGCATTTATGCTTCTTAAACGCAAATATAAAGATGCTGAGTTAGCCGAAGCAAATGAATCCCAAAACATTGTCTTAATATCCCCTGCCGCTATTCCCACTTATCCTGTAAGGCCGAATAAAGAACTTAATATGATGATAGGTATTTTAATGGGCATTCTGCTAGGATTGATATTTGCATTGATAACAGAAAATCTTGATACCTCTATAGGTACAATAGAAGATGTGGAAGCATTCCTTCAAATTCCCGTATTAGGGGTTATTCCTCACATTGAGTTCGACAAAAAGGAAAGGTCATTACTATCTAAAGGCGGTGCGAGTAAAGTACAAAAGTACGATAAGATGTATAACTCGCTTATATTTTTCCATTCTCTGCGTTCTCCTTTTGTTGAAGCGTATCATACATTAAGAACAAATGTAAAGCTTGGGACTGCGGAAAAGAGGGGCACTTCGGTATTATTTACAAGTTCTGGAGTGAATGAGGGGAAGAGTGTTACATCTATGAATTATTCTATATCCGCTTCTATGGTGGGCATAAAAACGCTTTTAATTGAATTAGATTTAAGACGGCCTACTGTAAGCAAAATCTTCGGTTTACCTAAGGAAATGGGATTGACCAATATCTTACAAGGCAATGTTAAATGGCAGGATGTGATTAAAGGTACTTCGGATTTTATGATGGGGAAGATGGGTGTTGAGAGTGTTTTGAAGTCTCCGGGCTTAGAAAACCTTAAAATACTAACTTGTGGTTCCATCCCTCCCAATCCTGTGGATCTGCTTAATTCTGAAGAAATAGGAAGATTATTAGCGCAGTTTAAAAAAGAATTCGATTTGGTTGTGCTTGACTGTCCGCCGGTTTTGCTTTTTGCAGATTCAATGATTATTGCAAACAAAGTAGATTCAGTAATAATTGTATACCAGGTTGGGAAGATGGCAAGAGGGGCGTTAAAGAGAACTAAAATACAATTAGAGAACACAAAAGCGCACATCTTAGGTGTGGTGCTAAACGATATAAGGGCGTCGGAGATGGAATCTCGCTATGGATATTATTACTCTACCTATAAATATTATAATGAGGCCGGCCAAAAGAAGGAGGAAAATAAAACTTGAGCCGTAATTGGCAGGCCGCAGCGCTTTTGATTGTTTTTGCGCTCATTTCAATATGGGTAGGCAAGTTTATTACTGCAACATCCTCAATGTTTATTCCGCTGGCTTTAGCGGGATTGCTCTTCCTAACATTTACTACATTTGTGCGGCCTCATATAGCTATTGTAATACTGGTTTTATCTATGATGCTTTCTCCTGAGATACCTATTGCGCAGCTGTCAAGAAAGGAGCTGGTAATACGAATAGATGATTTTCTGATAATACTTGTATTTATTTCCTGGTTAGTGAAAATAGCAATAAATAAAGAAATTGGGCTTACTATTAAAACACCGCTTAACAAACTGCTTATTGCATATTCAGTTGTAGCGGCCATTTCAACCACACTTGGAATTTACCGCGGCGACATAAATGCCGCAAGCAGTTTCTTTTTTGTGCTCAAATATTTTGAATATTACATGCTCTTTTTTCTGGTCCTTAATAATGTTAACGATAAAAGATTGCTTAAACTCTATCTTTACGCCGGAGTATTTACTTGCGTGATTGTGACATTATACGCGTACTCACAGATAGGAAGTGTTGACCGCCTGACAGCTCCTTTTGAAGCTCCTATAGGCAAAGAGGAAGGTATGACTTATGCTGAACCGGGAACGCTTGGAGGTTATTATTTGCTCGTTTTTGGGCTAATTTTTGGTTTTCTTTCCGAATATTCCGGGAAAATAACTCTATTTTTTTGGGGCTTGATTATTTTTATAATTAATCCGTTTTTCTTAACGCTTTCCAGGGCTTCTTATATAGGACTTGGGATTTTAATTCTTTCTTTTATGTTCCTGGCAAGAAGTAAAAGAGTGCTGCTAATAGGGGCATGTTTGGCGGGCGCGCTTTTTTATTCGGTGTTTTCAATAACAACAAAACAAGCGGTTACAGAAAGAATAGCCTATACTGTTAAAGGCGCTGATTACGTTTATGGAACAAGAAAGATTAATGTATTTGGCAAGGAAATACTGCTTGAACCTTCCACTGCTATGAGATTGGGTAATTATGAATGGATAATTAAAGACTTCTTCCCTAAGAGGCCGTTCTTGGGGTATGGCGCAACAGGTGTCGGCCTGGTTGATGCTCAGTATCCAAGGATATTGGGTGAGATGGGGATAATAGGCCTGGCGATATTTTTTGCTATTGTTATTACCATATTCAAGCAGTCATGGAAGATTTATAAGCAAATTGACCATCCATTATCAAAAAGTCTTTCTCTCGGTCTTATTTTTATTTTAATCGGCATCATGTTTCAAGCCCTTGGAGCTAATACGTTTATTATTGTAAGGATAATGGAACCTTTTTGGTTTTTGACAGCAGTCGTATTCAGCCTTCCAAAATTATATGACATTGAAATAGATCCTGTGAGGGATCAAGGGGTCGTTAAGCCGGTTATTCAAAAAATGGCTTAAATTTACTAGTTAACATTATGGCAAAAGAAAAATTGGTAATAATTGCGGATAAGTTAAGCAAAAAAAGAATTGATAAACTAATTATAAAATTAGAAGAGATACCCTCATCCATAGATATTATCGGTTTACATGGAAAAATATTGCAGATGAAAAGGCCTGCTTTGTATTATCATAACGAGCAGGATTTAATTTCGCCTAACTACAAATGGAGCCATGGGATACGTGACGCGCATGAGATTATGGATAAGCTGGAGAACAATCCTTTTGTTAAAGAAATATCTTATTGTGATGGATGTTTCTTTTGGAATATATTTGAATCAAAAATATTCCTTGAGTTTCTAATACCAGCAATAGAATACATCAGGCATAAAAGGTATATTTTAGATAAATTTAAGCCTACAAGAATTTTGATGTGGAAATATGATCCATATGAATATGTAACAGAAGAAATGTCAAAACAGAGTAATGCTAAATTAGAGAAAAGTAATTTGTGGGATAGGTATTTCAATGCCCGATTGAAGAAAAGGGAAGTAAAGATATTTAATAAATCAGTGGTCCTTTATATACCGTTGATTATTTATAGCGCCTTGAGCAAAATGTATTTGCTGTTCGATATCTTCAAAGCGAAAGCTCATAACAAAAATTATAAAAGAGAACAAAAAGGAGATAAGAAGATAGGGATTCTTACGCTTGATGAACGGTTCGCGGATATAGTTATACCTGTAATTAACGAGATCGATCAACATTCTGAATACACACCGGTTGTTATTGAAAGGAGGTTTTCGGCGGCTTGCAGAAAACTAAATCTTAGCGGGATTAAATATTTAAGTTTAGCGGGATTTGCTAATTACGGACTAGTTAAAAAGTATAAGAAGCTTAAAAAAGAGTTCGATGATACATGGGAAAGATTAAGAGATGCGCCAAATCAGGAAGATATAAGTATTCTGGGCGTAAATGTGTGGGGCGAGTTTATTAAATATCTTGATTCTATTAGGGATACTGTATATGAGCTGATTCTTATTAATTTAATGTCTACAGAGTTTTTTAATCAAGAGAATATCCATTGTCTGTTGATAACGGATGATTGCTCTCCTTTTCAGAGGATGTTGATTGAATCTGCAAGAAAACTGGGCGTTAAGACAATGAACATCCAAAATTCATTTATATCTGGATTAAAAGATCTGGAGCCGATCTATGCGGATTTTGTGGCTTGCGACGGCAATAAATCTAAAAGTATCTTGATGCGGCATGGTGCCGGGGAAGAAAGGATTTTTGTCACCGGGCAGCCCAGGTTTGATTTTATTCAAGGCAAAGATCAGTTATACGACAGAAGTGAAATACTAAATAAATTATCGATTAATAAAAATAAGAAGGTTATTACTATAGCGACTCAACCGGTTACGGTATATTTAAGGCAAAAGGATATAAATGATGTGTGCAGGGTGGCTTTTATGGCCGCGAGATATATTCCGGATAGTCAAATAATAATAAAATTACATCCTAACGATTACAATGAATCAAAATACTTAAGGATCGCGAAAGAAGCGGGCAATGCAGATATTACGTTTGTGAAAAAAATTAATATATGGGAGCTGCTTTTTATCAGTGATCTTGTAATTACTTTCTTTTCTACCGTTGGTTATGAAGCGATTGTTATGGACAAAGATCTTATTCAGATAGACCTAAAAAATGCGAAGTCTGATATTATTGACTATACTGAAAACGGTGCAGCGATCGGTGTTTATCTAGTGGAAGATCTTAAGAAAGCTATAAATTCGGTATTGATGGATGCAGCCGTAAGGGAAAGACTTAAAGCAGGGAGAAGAGAATATTTATTAAATAATGTTTTTGGCCTGGATGGGCTGGCTGCCTCTCGTGTTGTAGAGGCGATTGGAAAGATCTTATAATCCTTATTTAAAATAAACAAGAAGAAGAAGGAAACATGTCTATTAGAGAAAGAGTGATTATCGATTCGTCTCAATATTTTGTAAGAATGATAACCGCCAGGTTTTTCATATTTTTCGGCAGTATGCTGGTCGCAAGACTTTTAGGCCCGGAGCATTACGGATTTTGGCGGGCTTTACAAATAGTATTAATTTATAGTTTTTCTGCTTCCTGGGGTCTGGTTGAAGGATTAAACAGGGAGATCCCGTACTTTTCCGGCAAGAATGATTTGCAGCAGGTGAACCGGTTAAGAAACGGCGGGTTAACTATGGTGGGATTAAACAGTATTCTGCTGTTTGCAGTAAGCGCAGCGGTTGTTTATATAGTCTCTCCCGGTTTTCCCAAAAATTATGTTTCCGCGATGTATCTGGTGCCTTTTGTTATTCTGTTTCAGCAGATTTATCAATATTATGAAATTCTATATAGAACAAGCAGTAATTTTACGATATTAAGCAAGATGCGCCTTTGGCGCAATATTATTGACATATTTTTGGCTGTAATATTTGTTTACTATATAAATATAACAGGCAGGGTTTTTGCGAATCTTTTGGCATTTGCGATATTGATTTATTTTGTTTACAGAAAAAAAGATTTTCAACTGCATTATTTATTTGATTTTAAACAGACATGGGAAATATTAAAAGTAGGTTTTCCTATTATGTTAATCGGATTTATATTTACGCTTATGACCACTGTTGATAGATTTATGATAGCAAAATATCTTGGAAATACAGAACTCGGTTACTTCGGCATAGGCTTGATGGCTACGGGTTTTGTATACCTGGGGCCTCTTGTTATACATGAAGTTTTATATCCGCGTTTTAATGAAAGATACGGGGAAACGCAGGATGTAATGGCCCTGAAAGGAATGGTCTTAGAGCCTACTATTATTTTGGCATATCTCTTTCCTATTATGCTCGGTTCCTTGTATCTTTTAATACCTGCCGGAGTGACTTTTGTTTTGCCTGCTTACGTCCCAGGCATATTAACAGCGCAGGTAATGGTATTAGGTATTATTTTTATCAGCTTAACAGTCAGCCTTGGAAATTTTCTTAATACAATCGGCCAGCAAAAAACAAATTTACTGTTGCAAGTATTCGCGCTTGCGGTTGCGGTAGTTGCCGATTACAGCGTTATCAAAGTTGGTTGGGGTATAGTTGGGGTAGCGGCAGCGACAGGGATTACATATTTGATTTATCTTATTATTTTAAGTATTTTCGTTTTTGTAAAGTATTTCGGCGGCTGGCTAGAACATATGAAGTTTCTTTTTCAAATGCTGTTCCCGATAGCATTCAGTGTTTCGGTGCTTTTGTTGTTAGATTTGATTTTTGCGGGAGAAGTTGCAATGAGTATGTCTTATTTTGTTAATTTAACTGCTAAAGTAATTTTGTTTTTCGCAGCTTCTATTATGCTTTTGTATATGACAAACAAAAGAAGCGGTATCCTTGCAAATATTGTACAGATATTAAAGGCAAAAATTGCCAAGAAACAGGCTTAGATATTCCAATCCATTGAATTATAATATATTTATTATATCTTATATTTATGATCCCTTTGTTAAGGGGGATATGGGCGGTCATAGAAAAGTATTTGAATTAGCGGATAACTTAACCAGCGCAGGAAATAGAGTTAATGTATTTATTCCGAATTATGAAAAAAAGGCGGGTGATATAAAATCGGATATAGTAAATGTGAAAACCATTAATTTTCCAATCTTAAGGCCCTTAGTTTTTAATTTGTTGTTATTCTTTAAGTTATTTGAGGTATCATCCAAAATAAAACCGGATCTAATTTATTGCAGGCCTATTATCTCTTTAGTTCCTCTTTTTTTTTCCAAGCTCAAAAAAGCATTACTTTTTTTTGAAGTAAATGGCAATCCATATCAAAACATAAAAAATGGCATATATGCCAAGTTAAGGTATTGCTATTTATGGTTTATAAATCATATAAATTTCTCAAACTGTGATCATATTGTTGCCATAACAACTCGTATAAAATCACTTATAGAGAGACTGCATAATATTTCTTTGAGCAAAATATCTGTTGTAGAAAGCGCAAGTAATCCGGAGCATTTTAAACCATTAGATAAAAAAATATGCCGGCGAAGAATTAATATAAGCGAGGATTTGTTTATAGCGGGTTTTGCGGGTACATTGTTTGAATATCAGGGAATCGGGCTGGTTATAAAAGCTGTTGATTTTATTATTCCCCATATTAAAAATATTAATATTCTAATAGTTGGTGATGGTGTGATGAGAGAAAAGTTGGAGCTGGAAGTAAAAACAAAAGGGCTAAGCAATTATTTTACGTTTACCGGCCAAATCCCTTATTCGGAGGTTCCGTACTATATAAATGCCATGGATATATGCTTGGCCCCAATGCTCTCTACAAGGGATGAAGCATCACCGTTGAAGATATATGATTATTTATCCTGCGGCAAAGCCGTTGTGGTAAGCGATATAGATCCGTTAAGGGAATTAATTAATAAAGCGCAATGTTTGGAGGTGTTTAATCCGGATGATTATAGGGATATGGCTGATAAGATAATAGGTTTATGGAATGACAAATCAAAGGTTGAAGTTCTTCAAAATAAAGCTCGCGAGTTTATATTAAACGGGAATACCTGGAAAGAAAATGCTAATACTATTGTGCAAATATATGAAAAGTTAAAAAATAGCAGATAATTTAAGGAGCCTGAAAGTGCCTGAAAAGGTTGATTGTATACTTTGCGATTCTAAAAGAAAAAAAATACTTGCCAAAAAGAGAGAATATACTGTGAATAAATGCAGGGGCTGCGGTTTAGTCTTTGTATCCCCCAGGGCTACTTTGGAAGAGCAGGGGAAATTATACGAAAATGAATATATGGCCAATCTGGAAATAACCAAGGATGTATTGATAAAAGCAAATAAAGAGAGATTAGAATTTGTAGAACGTTTTAAGAAAAAAGGGTCTTTGTTGGATATCGGATGCGGTATGGGATACTTTTTGGATCTGGCTGAAAAGGGTAATTGGAGTGTTAAGGGAGCGGATGTATCACATTATGCTTTGGAATACTGTAAAAAGCATTACTCATTTGATGTTGAATCTGGAGAAAATAATGATCTGCCTTACGCAGATCAAAAATTTGATGCGGTTGCGTTATGGCATGTGCTTGAGCACCTTAGAAATCCGTTAGAACTGCTGGTAAAAGCAAGAGAACGCTTAGCCGATGACGGTTTGTTGTTTATAGAGGTCCCGAATATAAGATTTTTACTGGAAATATTGAGGCCTGCAAAATTGCGCTCAAATTCTGAGGTTAGCGAGCATTTTTATTATTTCAGCCATAAGACGATGAAAAGGCTCCTATCGCTTGCAGGATTTGAGGTAAAAGCTATAGTGTTGGGAAAGGCGGCTTTTATAAGGACTTGTTATAAAGAAAAAGTAATAAAGTTATTGTCATTTTTTGGCTGGTGGATATATAAACTGACTTCAATTAATCTGGGAAATTCAATTAGGGTGGTTGCGTCAAAGACAAAGGATCTAAATAATGCCAACAGGAAGATAAAGATATTGCATATAACCGGTTCCAGCGAGTGGGCTGGCGGTGAGGTTTATCTAAAATATATAATCCAAAAATTAAATAAAAATCTATTTGAGCTGGATGTGGTATGCCCGTATTACGGCGAACTGATTGAAAAATTAAAGGAGTTCGGCCAACACTCAACAATTGTGGATATGACAAAGTTATTCAGTGTAAGATCTGTTATAAAGTTGGCAAATTACATTAAAAAAAATAATATTGATATTGTTCAATCGCACGGAGCAAGATCTAATTTCTATGCGCGTTTAACCAAATTATTTCTGGTTAAATCTAAGATAATATCCACAGTTCATAATTCCCTGTATGATTATCCTGTAAGCAAAATAAAGAAAAGGGTGTATTTAGCGGCGGATAAAATAAGTTATTATCTGGCAGACGGCATAATAACCGTATCGAAAAGTTTAGCGGAAGATTTAATAGATAAGTCCGGTTATTCGCCATATAAAGTAAAAAATATTTATAACGGAGTTGATTTAAGCAAGTTTAATCCGTCTTTATATGAAAATAATAAGATTCGAAATGAGTTTGGTTTGGGAAATGAACCGCTTATAGGATTAATTGGCAGAATGACTCCTCAAAAAGGACATCTGTACTTTTTAGACGCTTTCGCTGAGGTGATAAAGGATTTTCCTGATGCAAAAACACTTATTGTTGGTGACGGTGAAGAGAAAGAAAAAATTATAGAGAAAATTAATGAATTAAATCTTGAAAACAACTGTATTTTATTAGGTTTAAGAGAGGATATTCCTGAGATACTGTCTGCAATTGATGTAATGGTGTTATCCAGCATTTCCGAAGGATTCCCGTTTATTTTGTTAGAAGCTATGGCTATGAAAAAAGCTATTGTAGCAACAAAGGTTAATGGTGTAGTTGAGATGGTTAAAGATAATGAAAGTGCATTAGTAGTAGAGCCGCGAATGCCTGAACAACTGGCAGAAAAAATAAAGATATTATTAAAAGATGAAAACCTTCGAAAAAATATAGGTAAAAATGCGCATCAAGTTGCAAATAAAGAATTTAATCTAAGCAAAATGATTCATGATATAGAACAGTATTATTTAAATTTAATTAAGTGAGATAAAAAAAATGTGCGGGATTTGCGGTATTGCAGGATTAAGGAACAGGGCTGTGCTTGCAAAAATGAATCAGGCTATGATTCATCGCGGGCCTGATGAGGATGGATTTTATATCGATGATGATATTTCTTTAGCCATGAGACGCCTAAAGATAATTGATCTGGCAACAGGAGCCCAACCAATACATAATGAAACTAGGGATATTTGGGTAATTTTTAACGGAGAGATATATAATTTTGAAGAACTGAAAAAAGATTTAATTAGTAAAGGGCATTCCTTTTATACTAAAACAGATACCGAGGTAATACCTCATTTATATGAAGAGTATAAAGAATCATTCCTGGAAAAATTGGAAGGAATGTATAGTATTGCGCTGTGGGACAAAACTAAAGGTAAGCTGCTTTTAGCTAGAGACAGAGTAGGAATAAAACCGCTTTATTATTCGATAAAAAATGGGAATTTGTATTTTGCTTCAGAGATAAAACCTTTGTTTGCTGTACAGGATATAAAAAAGGAAATAGATTACAGCAGTGTTTATAATTTTGTTGATCTTTTATATATTCCTGCTCCAAAAAGTATATATAAGGATATTCATAAGCTTTTGGCGGGTCACTATCTTGTTTGGCAAAATGGCAATATTTCTATAAAGCAATATTGGGATCTATCGTGTAAAAGTATAGAGTATCCTCAAGAGGATATAAAAAATAGAATAAAATATTTGCTTAGAGATTCAGTTAAGAAGCATCTAATGAGCGATGTGTCTTTAGGAGCTTTTTTAAGCGGAGGTATGGATTCCTCTGCGATAGTTGCTCTTATGAGTGAATATGTAAAAAAAGTTAAGACTTTTTCAATTGGGTACCAGGAAAAATATTCTTCCTACAATGAACTTAAATTTGCAAGGTGCGTAGCAGAACGGTTTAATACAGAACATCATGAATACATACTGGAGCCAAAGGTTGTGGATATATTACCGGCTTTGGTGCAAACTTATGGTGAACCATTTGCGGATTCTTCGAGTATTCCTACTTATTTGATTTCGCAAGCCAGCTCTAAACATGTAACAGTCGCGCTTACCGGAATAGGCGGCGATGAGCTTTTTGCAGGGTATCCGCGTTATTTAGGCGCAAAGTTTTTTCTTTTATATAAGAAATTTCCAGCATTTATTAGGAGCATACTGAACGGGATAATTAATTTATTACCTGAATCGACTTCGAGTGCGAATACGGCCGGAAGGCTTAAGCGTTTTACAGGAGCTGGCAATAAAGAGTTTGATAAAGCCTACATAGAATGGATGAGCTTTGTTAAAAATAGAGATATGCTTTTTTCAAAAGATTTTAATCAACAGCTAAGTAAGGGTGATATATTTAATCCGCTTGAGTTATATTTTGATAAATCTAAAGATGTTGAACAACTTCAGCAGCTCTATTATGTGGATGTCAAATCATATCTGGCAGATGATCTGCTTTGTATGGCAGATAGAATGAGTATGGCTCATTCGCTGGAGCTTAGGGTGCCTTTATTGGACCATAGATTGGTGGAACTGCTGGGATCGGTGGAGCTAGGATTAAAGACCAAGGGTTTAAAATTAAAGTATTTATTTAAAAAGATTATGTCTGATATGCTGCCTTCGCAAATAATGAACAGGGGAAAGCTTGGTTTTATGATACCTTTAAGCCAGTGGTTAAAGGACGATCTTCAATCTTATATTAAAGAATTTCTTTCGGAAGAAAGTATCAAGAAAAGAGGGATTTTTAATCATAATTATGTTGCGTCTATGATTCAAAGACATAACTCCGGCAGGGGGTTATTTACAGATCAGCTGTGGGCGCTTCTTAATTTAGAGTTATGGTTCAGGAATTTTTCGGATTAAAATGAAAATAATAATTTTTGCAACAGATTACAGGCCGCTTTTTGGCGGCATCGCTTCATATACCGAAGACTTAGGTTTAGGACTTTCTAAACAGGACGGAGTGCTTATTTTAGCGCCGTTAATGAAAGGTGCTGAGAGTTATGATAAAAGAAATCCTTTCGAAACCATAAGAGTATTAAACATTGCTTTTATACGCGAGATTACTTTTATTTTATATCTTTTGTTTCTGATTATATTTAAAAAGTATAGAAAGATATTTTGTTCGGTCTGGTTCCCCTGCGGGCTTATCGCGTTTATACTGTCGCATATTTTAAGATTTGACTATTATTGCGCCGCCTACGGATCTGATTATTTGGATGATAGGACTACATTAAGAAGAAGAATCAAATTTTTGCTGGCCGCGCTGAAAATAAAAACATTTAATAAAGCTAAGATTGTATTTACAATTAGTCATTTCAGTAAAAATAAACTTGTTGAGCTGGGAGTTGAGCCTCAAAAAATTGAAATAATTCTTCCCGGAGTGGATAAAGACAAATTCTCGCCGGGCAGACCTTCGGAAGAATTTATAAGCAGGCTCAATATAGCGGCAAAGAGAATATTGTTAACTGTCGGGAGGTTAGACCCTCACAAAGGTCATGCGTCAGTAATCAGTGTTTTGCCAAAAATTTTGAATAAATATGATAATGTCTATTACTATATTGTGGGAAAAGGTTCTGAAAAAAATAGGCTTGTCAGTTTGGTGGAAAAAAATAAATTGCAGGAAAAAGTAATATTTGCAGGTTTAGCGGATGAAAATGAACTTGTGAATTATTACAGGAGTTGCGAAATATTTATTATGGCAAGCAAAAATATGGGAGCCGATTTAGTGGAAGGATTCGGCATAGCATTAATAGAAGCAGCTTCCTGCGCAAAACCAGCCATAGGCGGCAGTAATGGAGGCATGACAGATGCTGTAGTTCACGGTGATACGGGAATACTGGTAGATGCCGAGAGTGAAGATGAGATATATCAAGCGGTAGACAGATTACTGGGGGATCGAACTTTATCAGAAGAGATGGGTTTCAATGCGCGCAAGAGAGTGGAATCTGAATTGAATAGAGATGCGGCGGCAAATAAAATAAGAGAGTTGATAATTCGCGTTTCCGGCAACTGATCAAAATGAGAGGAAATTTATGAATGATAAAATATACTGGGTAGATTACAGGAATAAAGTGAAAACAGGTATCTTTAAGCTGACATTTAGAAAGCTTTGCCAGTTATTGGGCAGGTTTTGTTTTATACGTATAGTTAGAATATTTCTTTACAGATGCATGGGCCTAAATATAGGCAAAAAGGTATATATAGGGTTGGATTGCTTTATAGATGCGGATTTTTCAGAATTAATAACTATTGAAGACAGGGTTATGATATCCTTCAGAGTAATTATTTCTGCGCACGACAGAAGCCGTGAAATTGTATCCCCTATTGTTATTAAAAAGAGAGCTTTTATTGGGGCAGGTTCTATTATCTTTCCGGGTGTTATAATTGGGGAGAATTCTGTTGTAGGTGCTGGTTCTATTGTAACCAGGGATGTGCCTGACGGCGCTGTGGTTGCAGGGAATCCGGCAAAACCCATAAATAAGAAACAGTTATGAAAAAAATAAAAATTCTTAATATTATAACCCGTCTTGATAGAGGAGGATCGGCGGAAAACACTATACTTACAGTTTCGCATATTAGAAATGATAAGTTTGATAATCTATTAATTTCCGGTCCAACTAATGATCCCGATGGAAGCATATCGGAATTTATAAAAAAACAAGAAGTTGATGTGCATTATCTTTCTTATCTGGTAAGACAGATAAATCCTATTAAAGATATCTTGGCATTTTTCTGGTTATTATTTTTTATTAGGAGGCATAAATTTGATATTGTCCATACACATGCATCAAAAGCAGGTATAATTGGCAGATGGGCGGCTTTCTTTGCGGGGACCAAGGCCATTATTCATACTCCGCACGGGCATGTTTTTTACGGTTATTACGGTAGATTGAAAAGCGCGTTGTTTGTACTATTAGAAAAGATAACAGCTTTGATCACTAAAAAAATAATTACTCTTACCCCGAAAGGTATAGATGAACATGTTTCATTCGGTGTAGCTAAAGAAGAAAAATTCATCTCAATCCATTCCGGGGTTGATATTGATTATTATATTTCAATGAATACTGATGCGGTAAAAGTAAAGAGTTCGATAGGCATATCCGAGAATGATTTTGTTGTAGGTACCGTTACCAGATTAGAAAAGGTAAAAGACAATAAAACACTTATAAAAGCTTTTAATGAGGTATTGAAAGTAAATAAAAATGCTGTTTTGCTAATTGTTGGCGATGGGAGTGAACGGGATATGCTTGAAAAATTAGTTAAGCATTTCGGTATTGAGTATAGCGTGAAATTTCTGGGCTTAAGGAAAGATGCTCCGGAGATTATGAGTATATTTGATGTATTCGCGATGGCATCGCTGAATGAAGGTATGGGCAAAGTCTATGTTCAGGCTTCTGCTTTGGGTAAACCTATTGTGGGGACAAGGGTTGGCGGTGTGGAGGATGTAGTTTTAGACGGGAAGACAGGAGTTTTGGTTTCTTCAGGTGATTATAGGGCTTTAGGAGAAGCCGTTTTAAGTTTGGCGAATGATAAAGATAAAAGGGAAAGATTCGGGAAAGAAGCTTTAAGTTACGTAACAAGCAAGGAAAACGGTTTAATGAGATTTTCTGTGCAACTTATGATAAGTAAATTAGAGGATCTTTATGAGAATGTAACACGTATTTAGCAAGTGTGAGCGATCTCAGTATGTACTACGTTGAATTTATTTATTATACTTTTAGAGTATGAAACACAAAAAAATGTTAGTTTCTGCGTCGCCTTTTGGTGAATCATATCACTTTTCGAAAAATCCTAATGACAAGGAAGGCATAACTGAATTTATCTCAAAGAATAAAGGCAAGAAGCTGGTGGTTGTTCAGGGATTGGGTTTTGTCGGATCCGCGATGCTTACGGCGGTGGCTTCTGCCAGGAATAAGAATAATAAGCATAAGTTTGCTGTGATAGGAATGGACCTCCCGAAAATTGATGCATACTGGAGGGTTGGTATGATCAATGACGGCAAACTTCCTATAAAAAGCAATGATATAGATTTAACAAATACATTTAAGAAAAGCTTCTCGTCAGGTAATATTATGGCGACAGCGGATAAATACGGTTATTCTGCCGCGGATATCATTATTGTTGATATTAATCTGGATGTCAGAAAAGGAAAATTGGGTTTTGTAGAGGACAGCAGTATTAACTTGAGGCCTCTTCTAACTTCTATGCACCAGATTGCGATGAGGATAAAAACCTCCTGTCTGGTTATTATAGAGACTACGATGCCTCCCGGTATATGCGAGTATATGATCGCGCCTTTGTTTAAGGCAGTATTTAAGAAGAGAGGATTTAAAACTAAAATCCCTAAACTGGTTTATTCCTACGAGAGGGTCATGCCCGGGAAAAACTACCTGAAGAGTATCGTTTCATATTACAGGGTTTATTCAGGTATTAATGATGCGTCCAAGAAAGAGGCAAAGGAATTCTTTAGTTCTATAATTAATACGAAAGATTACCCGCTTACCGAGCTTGGCAACATAACCGCGTCAGAAATGGGCAAGGTGCTTGAGAATTCGTACAGGGCATTAAATATAGCATTTATACAAGAGTGGACGGAATTTGCTGAACTTGCGGGTGTTAATTTATTCGAGGTAATTGAAGGAATAAAAAAACGCTCCACTCACAACAATATAATGCTGCCCGGTTTTGGTGTTGGAGGTTATTGCCTTACAAAAGATTCATTAATAGCAGATTGGGCAGCGCGAAAGATTTTTCATAAAGGCAAACATTTAGGGATGTCGGTCGGAGCAATTAATATTAATGATAAGATGCCGTTTCATTCGTTCAAGTTGTTGAAAAATAATTTAGGCAAATTGAAAGGCAGGAAAATTCTCCTTATGGGGGTGTCCTATTTAAAAGATGTTGCCGATACAAGATTTTCGCCGAGTGAGTTATTCTACAAAATATGCGTGAAAAATGGCGGGATTGTGCTACTTCATGATCCAATTGTAAGTTATTGGCCTGAGTTGAAATTGCCGGTCTTGAATGATTTAAGATTACTTGCTAAAAACAAAGTTGATGCTGTTATATTAACTGCGAATCATTTAGAATATAGCAGACTGAGCGTAAACTATTATAAAAGTCTGCTAAAACCAAAGGGTTTGGTTGTTGATTGCGGCAACGTAATAGATGATTATAAAGCCAGGCTTCTGAAAAAAAATGGATTTAAGATTTGCGGCGTAGGCAAGGGGCACTGGAACAGCTATTAAAGGAAGCAAAATGAGCAAGATACTGATAGCCGGTGGCGCAGGATTTATAGGTTTTCATATGCTTGAAGCCCTTTTGCATAATGATAAGAATAATGTTCATATAATTGACAATCTTGAAAGAGGCAAAATAGATGCTGAAATAAAAGCATTAATTGGCAAATATGATATAAAATTTATAAAAGCGGATTTGACGAGTAAGAATGCATTCAAAAAATTAGATAAAGATTATGATTATATTTATGATCTGGCAGCGCTGATTGGCGTAAGAAATGTGATTAAAAGACCGGACAGGGTGCTTATAGAGAATACAACCGGACTGTTTAATCTGCTTGAATGGGTTAAGTCCACCCAAAAGAAACTTAAAAGATTCGTATTTGCATCTACAAGTGAAGTTTATGCTGGTACATCAAAGCACTTCGGCGTCCCTATCCCTACAGATGAAAAAGTTCCTTTATGTTTGGATGATATCAGGTCCCCTAGAACGACATATGCATTAAGCAAAATAGCGGGCGAATCCGCATGTTATCAGTATTCGGCTAAATATAATGTGCCAATTACAATTGTGCGGTATCATAACGTTTACGGCCCGAGAATGGGTTACGACCATGTTATACCAGAACTGATAATAAAGGCTAAGAACAGCGATGAATTTTTAGAGGTGTTCTCTATAGATCATACAAGGGCATTTTGCTATGCTTCTGATGCGGTAGAGGCAACCATAGGGCTTGCAGAGTCTGAAGGAGCCGCAGGTGAAACAGTTAATGTTGGTAACGGTGATGAAGAGATAACTATTAAGAATTTAGCTGAAAAGATTGTCAGTTTAGTTAATCCCAAGCTTACAATTAAACCTGCTGGTGTTCAGGAAGGATCTCCAAAGCGCAGATGCCCGGACATAACTAAATTGAAAAGATTATTGAATTATTCGCCGAAAATGCCTTTGTCAGAGGGGCTTGTAAAAATTTGGGAATGGTATAAAAGGCAGAAGGAAAGATAAAACCAGATATGATAGCATTATCAGAACCTAATATTTGCGGGAATGAATGGAAATATGTAAAAGAATGTTTGGATACAGGCTGGGTTTCCTCTGCAGGCAAATTTGTGGATAGTTTCGAGAATAAGATTTGCGAGTATACCGGCAGTAGATATGCGGTTGCCTGCATGAATGGGACCAGCGCTCTCCAAATTTCTTTGCAGCTGGTTGGGGTCAGATCAAATGATGAGGTTCTGGTTCCGACTATAGCATTTATTGCTACCATTAACGCTGTAAAATATTTAAATGCAGATCCTGTTTTTATGGATTGTGATGAATTTATGAATTTGGATGCGCAGAAACTGCGTGAGTTTTGCAGTAATGAATGCGTAAAGACCGAGAGAGGACTTAAAAATAAGAAAACCGGTAAAATAATTAAAGCGGTTCTCCCTGTTCATATGTACGGCAGTCCCTGTGATATGCATAAGATAATGAGTGTAGCTGAAGAATTCAGGCTTAAGATTGTCGAAGACGCGGCTGAAAGTTTGGGTTCTTACTATACGGCTGGACTTTATAACAATAGATTTACAGGGGCCATCGGTGATTGCGGTGTATATTCTTTTAACGGCAATAAAATAATTACTGCCGGAGGCGGCGGCATGATAGTCACAAACGATGAGGGTCTGGCCAAAAAGGCAAGATATTATACCAATCAGGCTAAAGATGATCCGTTAAATTACAAGCATGATAATATTGGTTATAATTTTAGATTAACAAATATACATGCCGCGATTGGATTAGCCCAGCTGGAAAAAATAGAAGAATTTATATCGATTAAAATCAAAAATTATGAGTATTATAAAAGAGGCTTGGCTGATATCGATGGTATAATTCTTCTCGACTCCCCGAGGAATACCAGGTCAAATTACTGGATGTATTCGATAGTAGTAGATAAAGATAAGTACGGCATGGATAAAGAGCTTTTAATGCATAAGCTTAAAGAAAAAGGTATTGAAACCAGGCCTATATGGTACCCGAATCATTTACAAAAACCGTATAATTGCAGCCAATGCTATAGTATAACAAAAGCATTCTACTTTTTAGACAGGGTTTTGAACATACCCTGCAGCACTAATTTAACTGAATACAATATAAATACTGTTATTGCGGTATTGAAAGGATTAAAGAAATCATAATGAAAATGTTAAGCAATGTGTTAATAAATCCCGGGATGGAGCTGCCGCAGGTATTAAAGCGGCTTAACGATGCAGGTTCAAAAATATTATTTGTTGTTAATGATGAAAATAAATTGCTGGGGGTAGTGACGGACGGTGATATAAGAAGATGGATAGTAAACAAAAATAAACTGGAAAGCCCTGTGAGTGAGGTAATGAACAAGAACCCTATTTTTGTTAAAGAGCAGTTTACATTAGACGAAATAAAAGAATTAATGGTAGTTAATAGGGTAGATTGCATACCCGTAGTTGATAAAAATAACAAAGTGCTGACTGCCAGATGGTGGATAGATCTATTCAGCGCTGAAACGCGGGAATATGATAAATTGGATGCCGATGTTGCTATAATGGCCGGCGGCCGGGGATCCAGATTGTCGCCGTTTACAAGAATAATTCCTAAACCATTGATCCCAATAAATGAAAAGCCGATAATAGAACGAATAATAGAAAATTTTGCTAAGTATGGATGTAAAGAATTCTATGTGTCCATATTTTATAAGGCAAATATGGTAAGGGCCCATTTTGATTATTTTGAACATGATTATGTAATAAATTATATTGAAGAGAAAGAACCGCTTGGCACAATCGGAAGTTTGTATATGATTAAAAATAATGTAAGCAGAACAATCTTTGTAACTAATTGCGATATTCTAATAGAGGCGGATTATGCGGATATATTAAAATTTCACAGAGAAAACAAAAATAAGGTTACGCTGGTCAGCTCAATGAAGTCATATACCATACACTACGGTGTCTGTGAGCTTGGTGATGGCGGGAAGCTTAAAAAGATTAAGGAGAAGCCCGAATACAACTTTTTGGTCAATACCGGTATGTATCTGCTCGAGCCCGAGGTTATAAAGGATATCCCCGACAATAAACTTCATCATATAACGGAGCTAATAAATAATTATATACACAGAGGCGAAAATGTTGGGGTGTATCCGGTATTGGAGAACTCCTGGCTGGATGTTGGTCAGTGGGAAGATATTCAGGAAACTCTTAAAAGGTTTGGTTAAAACCTGAAAACCGCAACCAAACACGGTTAAAGGATTGAAATAAATGGAAAAGATAATACTTGTAGGCGGCGGCGGTCACTGTGCTGTGGTTATAGATACAATTAGGCAGCAGAATGATTATGAAATAGCTGGCATTACGGAGCTGCCGGGTAAAGATAATCAGGTTGACGGCATAGCTGTTATTGGCACGGATGAAGTATTAAAGATATATTTTGACAACGGTGTGAAGAGATGTTTTATTACTGTGGGCAGTACAGATGATCAGATTGTAAGAGAAAGGTTATTCAGCCAGGTGAAAAAAATAGGTTTTATACTGCCTAATATAATAAGTCGCAGGGCGGTTGTATCGCCGTCAATAAATATTGGAGAGGGCAATTTTGTTGCAACCGGTTCTATAATAAACTCCGGGGTGGTTATCGGCAGCAACTGCATAATTAACACCAGGGCTATAATTGAGCATAATTGCGTTATCGGCGATTCATCGCATATTTCCACGGGGGCGGTATTATGCGGCGGGGTAAGCGTCGGAAGCGGTACTCATATAGGCGCCAACAGCACTGTAAAGCAAAATTTAAGAATCGGAAACAAAACTGTGATCGGGATCGGTAGCGTAGTTGTAAAAGATATAGGAGATGGTGTTATAGCTTTCGGGAATCCATGCGAGGTAAAGAGAAAAAATGAATAATTGTGTATTTATAATTGCGGAAGCTGGCGTAAATCATAATGGTTCCTTGAAAACAGCAAAGAAGCTGGTTGATGCTGCCAAGTCAGCCAATGCCGATGCTGTGAAGTTTCAAACATTTAAGGCGAACTTAATTGCTTCGCCTTACGCGCAGAAGGCTTTATATCAAATGAAAAACACCGCTGATAGAGAATCTCAATATGAGATGCTTAAGGGTTTAGAACTGTCTGTTAGCGATTACGCGGAGCTTAATTGGTATTGCAAAGAGAAGAAAATTAAATTTCTTTCATCCCCTTTCGATCTGGAGAGTATAGATCTGCTGCACGATCTGGGATTGAAGATATTCAAGATTCCATCGGGTGAAATAACGAATCTGCCTTACTTGCGAGAAATAGGTTCTTTTAAGAATAAGATAATAATGTCCACCGGAATGGCCGAGATTGGTGAAATTAGGGATGCGATAAAGATACTGACAAAAAGCGGCACAAGCAAAAAAGATATTGTGCTGCTGCACTGCAATACTGAATACCCTACGCCTATGAAGGATGTTAATCTCAATGCGTTGAGAACATTAAAAAATACTTTCAAAATGGATATTGGATATTCTGACCATACCTTAGGAATTGAGATAGCCGTGGCTGCTGTTGCTATGGGAGCCAGGGTAATTGAAAAACACATTACGCTTGATAAGAATATGCCGGGACCCGATCATAGCTCAAGTCTTGAGCCGAGGGAGTTTATGATGATGGTAGAAAGCATAAGGAACATAGAGCGAGCGCTCGGAGACGGGATTAAAAGGCCGTCTGCTTCAGAAATGAAAAACATATCAATAGTCAGAAAAAGCATAATTGCTGCAAAGAATATAAAAAAAGGTGAAAGGTTTAGCGCGGGGAACCTATGCGTGAAACGTCCGGGTAAGGGGATCTCCCCTATGAGCTGGGATACTGTTATAGGTAAAAGAGCAAAAAGAAACTTTAAGAAGGATGATTTGATAAATATATGAAACAAAGAAAGATAGCGGTTGTTTCCGGAACTAGAGCCGATTATGGTATATTATTCCCTTTATTAAAAAAGATAAAATCAAAAAATGAGTTTTTGCTGCAGATTGTTGCCGCAGGCATGCATCTATCCCCGGAGTTCGGGCTTACATTTGAGCAGATTGAGGAAGACGGCTTCAAGATAGATGAAAAAGTAGAGATGCTGCTTTCAAGCGATACCGAAGTAAGTATCGCGAAATCCACAGGATTGGGGATGGCCGGTTTCGGAGAAGCCTTTGAAAGGCTGAAACCGGATTTTCTTATACTGTTGGGTGACAGATTCGAGACACTTGCATCGGCTTTTGCCGCTTTTATTGCCAGGATACCAATTGCGCATATACACGGCGGGGAGGTGACTGAGGGAGCGTTTGATGATGCCATAAGGCACTCAGTCACCAAGATGAGCCAGCTGCATTTTGTATCCACTGAATTATACAGGAAAAGGGTGATACAGCTTGGCGAGTTTCCTAATAGGGTATTTAACGTCGGTGCGCTGGGTATAGATAATATAAAAAAGATGAAACTGCTTACTAAATCAGCTTTAGAAAGGGTTTTAGACTTCAAGTTTGGGAAAAATACGGTATTAGTTACTTTCCATCCGGTTACATTAGAGGACAATACTTCGGAAAAACAGTTTACAGAACTGTTAAAAGTATTGAGCAGTTTCAAAAACCTTAAAATAATTTTTACTAAACCCAATGCTGACACTTTTGGAAGGATAATCTTAAAGCTTATAGATAATTATGTTAAGAAATATTCCTATAAAGCTAAAGCTTTTACATCATTAGGCCAGCTGAATTATCTTTCAACCGTTAAGTATGTGGATGCTGTAATAGGCAATTCATCAAGCGGCATCATTGAAGTCCCGACATTTGGCGTGCCTACCGTTAATATAGGTGACAGGCAGAAAGGCAGAATCCGGGCAGAAAGCATAATTGATTGCGAGCCTTCAAACAAAACAATTAAACTGGCTGTAAAAAAAGCATTAAGCAGAGAATTTAAGATTAGGTGCGGCAGAGTGCAGAATATATATGGTGACGGTAACGCGGCCGGAAAAATTTACAAAATACTTAAAAAATATGTAGGCAAAATTAAAGACACAAAAAAAGTATTTTATGATCTAAAGCCGGATTCTGAAATTGAGCGGCTGTCCGGGGATAACTGAAAAATGATAAAAAATAAATCAGTAATCTGTATAATACCAGCCAGAGGCGGATCAAAGGGAGTAGCAAAAAAAAACATAAAATTTTTTTTAGGCAAACCGTTAATAAACTGGACTATAAGCGAAGCCAAAAAAAGTAAATATATAGACAGTCTTATTGTGAGTACAGATGATGAAAAAACAGCCTTTGAAGCAAGAAAAGCTGGAGCCGAGGTCCCATTTAAGAGGCCGAAATATCTTGCCAGAGATCAATCGCCGATGATAGATGTTATTTTGCATGCGGAAAATTGGTTGAAAACCAGAGGCAGTAAATATGATGTCATATTGCTCCTCCAGCCTACCTCGCCTTTAAGGACAGCAGAAGATATTGATTCTGCGCTCAAATTATTTATAAGCAAGAAGGCAGAATCTGTTGTTTCCGTTTGCGCTGCGGAACATCATCCTTATTTGTCAAATAGGATAGATTCTGATAAGCGCATGAAAGGCTTTCTAAAGCTGAATAAAATAAGTGAGTATAGGCAAGGACTCCCGCGGTTCTATAGGGTCAACGGAGCAATATATATTGCGTATGGCGGTTATTTAAGAAAACATAAAAGTTTCTTTGGTAATAAAACATTTGCATATATAATGCCTCCCGAAAGGTCGGTAGATATAGACAGTCAAAATGACTTTGATTATGCAGAGTACCTGAAAAAGAAATCCGGAGACGATGCAAAATAATATCAGGATTATTCCACGGCTTGATATAAAAGGTCCTAATTTAGTAAAAGGTGTTCATTTAGAGGGTTTAAGGGTTTTAGGCAGGCCTGTAGATTTCGCTAAATATTATTATGAGAATAATGCTGATGAACTGATATATATTGATACGGTGGCAAGTTTGTATAATAGGAACAGCCTTCATCGGTTCATCGAGGAAACTGCAGAAAAAGTCTTTATTCCGCTTACTGTTGGTGGCGGATTAAGAACAATCGAAGATATCAGGGCGGTCCTGCGCTGCGGTGCTGATAAGGTAGCGCTAAATACCGAAGCCATAAAAAACCCTCAAATTATAAAGGAAGCTTCAAAAGTGTTCGGAGCTTCCACTATCGTAATCACAATAGAAGCAATAAAAGAATCTGACGGCCGTTACCTGGCATTTACTAATAATGGAAGGGAGTTTACGGGTGTTGAAGTTTTAGGATGGGCAAGGAAGGTCGAAGAACTCGGCGCAGGTGAAATACTGCTTACTTCTGTGGATAGGGATGGAACCGGGTTTGGATTCGATATTGAATTAACCCGTATGATTTCTAATGCGGTTTCAATTCCGGTTATTGCGAGCGGCGGTGCAGGTAAAAAAGAGCATATAAGAAAAGTTATAGAAGATGGCAATGCGGATGCGGTCGCTATGGCTTCTATTTTGCATTACGATGCTATTAAAATATTACTGGATGGCTCAGATAGAAGGTGTACTGATGAAGGTAATATAGAATTTTTGAAGAGTAAAAAAGAATTTTCAAAGGTACAGCCTGCAGGTTTGAATGAAATTAAAGAATATTTAGCCGGTTCCGGAATAAAATCTCGATTTAACAAAATGGAAAATGCAATATGATTGATGTTGCCGTTGTTGACTATGGGATGGGGAATTTGTTCAGCGTAAAACGCGCCTGTGAAATAACGGGATTAAATTGTATAATTACTTCTGAAAGGGATGTGATATTAAATTCTAGAGGATTGATTCTGCCTGGTGTTGGGGCCTTTGGTGATGCGGTTGAAAACCTTAAACGCCTGGGATTAATACAAGTAATAAAGGATTTTATCGGTAGCGGCAAACCGTTTATGGGTATATGTTTGGGTATGCAGCTGCTTATGAGCGAAAGCGAGGAGTTTGGATTGCATAAAGGATTAAATATAATAGAAGGAAGAGTTAAAAGGCTTTTCTTCAAAGGCGGCATGAGAAAAAAAGCTAAGGTGCCATATGTCGGTTGGAATGGGATTTATATGCCTGAAAATTTGAGAAGCGATGTCTGGTCGGATTCTCCTTTAAGCAATTGCGGCAAGGGTGAGTGTATGTATTTTGTTCACTCCTATTATGCTGAACCTTCGGAAGAACAATTTGTATTGTCAACTTCTTTTTATGGAGATCTCTCATATTGTTCGAGTATGTATAAGGATAATATTTTCGCTGTCCAGTTCCATCCTGAAAGGAGTGCCGATAAAGGATTGGAAATATATAAACAGTGGGCGGCGAAATTAAAGAAAGCGGAAAAGTAAATATGAATATAGAAAAGTTAGAAGTTAAATACGGGCTTCCGGAAAAGGTAATATTTTGCAAACGTTGTGTTATGTCAAATCAGAGACCTACATCAAGTATCGAATTTAAACATAATAAAGACTCGAAACACAAGACTCTGCATATTAATGAAGATGGCTTATGTGATTCCTGCAAAGCGGTGGAAGTAAAAGAGCATATTGATTGGGGACAACGTGAAGAAGCATTGCTTAAATTGTTAGATAAGCACAGAAGGAAAGATGGATATTATGATTGTATAGTGCCCGGAAGTGGAGGAAAGGACAGTGGTTTTACCGCGCATATCTTAAAGTACAAATACGGCATGCATCCTTTAACTGTTACATGGCCTCCTATTTTGTATACTGATTATGGGTATAAGAATTTTCGCAAATGGATTGAAGTAGGCGGTTTTGATAATATTAGCTTCAATCAGAACGGCAGGGTAATAAAACTTTTGACCAAACTTTCAATTGAGAACTTGCTGCATCCTTTCCAGACATTTATATTAGGCCAAAAAAATTTGGCGCCGAAAATAGCTTTAAAATATAATATTTCTCTAATATTATACGGTGAGAATGAAGCTGAGTACGGTAATCCTATTGCTGATAATGCTACTTCTCTGCGGGATAAATCTTATTATACCATGAATCATATAAACGAAGTATATCTTGGCGGGGTATCCGTTAAAGAGCTAACAGAGAAATACAATATTGAATTGGCAGATATTTTAGTCTATCTGCCGGCGTCTTTTGAGGAATTAGAAAAATCTAACATTGAAGTCCATTATTTAGGATATTATAAAAAGTGGGTACCGCAGGAAACATATTACTATGCGGTAGAGAATACCGGATTTCAAGCCCGTCCGTTCCGCACCCAGGGGACATACAGTAAATATAACAGTATTGATGATAAGATTGATGATTTACACTACTACACAACATTTATTAAATTCGGGATCGGCAGAGCAACATATGATGCTTCCCAGGAAATAAGAAATAAACACTTGACACGGGAGGAAGGTAAAGCGCTGGTAAAAAGATTTGATGGTGAGTTTCCGGAAAAGTATTTTAATGAAATTATGGATTATATCGGTTTGGATCCAGAAAATTTCCATGAACTTTGTGATAAGTTTCGTTCGCCCCATATTTGGGATAAGGTCGATAATGATTGGGAGTTAAGACATACAGTTAACGAGGACGGTACAGATGACAAAAAATAATCGAACAGCAACACTTCTTCTATCATGCAAGGACAAAAAAGGGCTTGTAGCAGCTATTTCTCAATTTGTGTTTGAACAAAATGGTAATATCGTTCATTCTGATCAGCATACTGATCCTGAGCAGGGAATGTTTATCATGCGCATTGAATGGGAGCTGGAAGGCTTTAAGATCCCAAAAGAAAAGTTAGCGGAGGCTTTTGCACCTGTAGCAAAGAAATTTGAGATGAATTGGGAGCTTAAATTCTCCGATACGGTTCCTAAAATGGGAATAATGGTCTCGAAATATGATCATTGTCTTTATGATTTGTTACTAAGGAAGATTTCGGGTGAGCTGGAGGTTGAGGTGCCTGTTATCATTAGCAACCATGATGATCTAAAGCCTGTGGCGGATTCATTTAATGTGCCTTTTAAGGTTTTTCGAAAAGACAAAAATAATAAATTAGAACAAGAAAAAAATGAACTTCATGAATTTGAAAAAAATAAAGTTGATTTCATTGTTTTAGCCAGATATATGCAGATTATAAGTCCGGTGATTATTTCAAAATATCCTAATAAAATAATTAATATTCATCATTCATTCTTGCCTGCTTTTTCAGGTCCTAAGCCGTACCATAATGCCTATGAAAGAGGCGTTAAAATTATCGGGGCAACCAGTCATTTTATAACAGAAGAGCTGGATGCTGGGCCTATAATAGCTCAGGAAGTAGCAAAGGTAAGTCACAGGGATCATGTGGATGATTTAATCCGTCAGGGCAAGGATCTCGAGAGATTGGTGCTGGCAAGGGCTGTAAGGCTCTACCTGCAGAACCGGATACT
>JBDROU010000015.1:0-3658 GCA_043809745.1 bacterium | reverse complement strand
GGGATCCGTATTTTGCGAGGTTGATCCTTCTACTGCCAAAAGCAGCTGGTCCAAGCATCTATAGGATAAGCCTATGTTAACTCCCAGCGGTAAAGGATCCTTTTCAACTGAGTATTTCAACTGGCCGCCCAAATTCCTTACAGTTGCGCCTAATAAAACCTTGTCTGTAAATATCGGCAGCTTGCAGCCTATGTCTAACGCTGCTGTTGTCGCGGTGTTCACTATTTTTGAATTAATTACCTTAAATGTAAATCCGGTAGGTACCCATAATAAAATTCTGCTGTAAGATAAACTTAAAACCACATCCCTGGGCGTCATATCCTCATCCGCTCTGCCCAGGTTGTCACGTTTTTCAATTGTGCCGTAGTTCAGGTACTGAAGGCCCACACCCAAAACACCGAGCTTCTCCATGGGGAATGCATAAGCCAGATAATTATATATAACCGATTCAAAATAAGCAGCATGCATAAACGAAATAGTATCATTTTCGAGCAGCGCTAATCCTGCCGGGTTCCAGTAAACGGAAGCTGCTTTTTCGGTAACAGCTGTATACGCCCCGCCCATGCCGATAGCCCTTGCATCTACGGGAAGTTCAAGTACATTGCCTGCAGCTGTTGCCTTCGACCCGTAACTTGAAGCGTCTACTAAACTATTGAAAGCAAGCAAAGCAACAAAGCAAACCCACAATAGCAATAGAGTTCTCTTTGTCAGCAACTTGAATGATAGATTGTTTCGTAAACCGTTCCTCATTGTCTACCTCTCGATGGCAAACTTGAAAATTTTGTTGCCACCTGCTGCTTCAATATAAGCAAAATATACTCCGCTGGCTACATTATCGCCGAAATCATTCTTTCCATCCCAAACTAATATGCCGTCAGCGTCTGTTTCTTCCATCTCAATAGCTAAGTCCCCGAGTATGTTGTAAATCTTTATCCTGGATGAAGTTGGCAGTTTATCAAAAACTATTCCAGGGGAATCAAATCTGCCGCCGCTTCGCGGCATATAAGGATTCGGATATATTACTGTTTCTTCAAGCGATACTGCAGGCGCTCTGATAACCCCGATTGCGAATAGAGTGGAAGATTCTAATTGGTTAACAGGGGCTGATATAAGAAGCTGATTCCAATCAACAGTTGTAATAAGCTGATGCCATTCGTTATTTCTAAACTGATATATTTGCAGTTTATCTTCTGGAACTACCGGGAATATGTTATTTACCCTGCCGTCTTTGTCTTTAGCATAAGAAAGCACAATCGTGGCATCGATTTCAAAATCAAAGACTACCGATAAATCATCCGGTATGTCGTTCTCCGGCGCGTTTGTAATTAGCGTTTCAAATATAGGTTGAGTTTCTCCATTGACTACCAGCGACTGGATTAAAATATTATCCTTTGTGTCCTTAGGTTCAGTAATTATTGGACGATTATCATCAATTTTTGAGAAGAGCATCGCTTCACATAAATCAACCGTGAACAGATGGATCTCCTCGGCTTTTTCTTCCACTGCCGTGCGTATAGTTTCCCTGTTGTTTACAGCAAGAGCGGAATTTTTGGTGAATTTTTCTGTGTTAATAGGATTTTCTAACGGTTTTTTGTTCAATACAAGCAAAAAACGGTATTTATCCGGCACGAATACAGTAAGCTTGAATTTAGCAATTGAGATGCCTTTGTTTTGATCCTCTGCAACAACCGTTATCTCGTGGTTGCCGGCTTTATCCACTTTATCCCAGATAATCTTTCCCGAGTTATTAATCGTCATTCCGTAAGGAGCGTCTATTAGCCTGAAAGTCGCGACAGAATCCCCCTGGTCAGGATCGGTTGCTGTTACATTTTTCCTGTAATCTATTCCCATTTCGATTTCTTCGTCTGCAAGCTCATCAATAACAGGAAGACGGTTCCCTGCTTCTGAAACAGTTAATGTGAACGAGGAAAAATCATGGCCGTATAATGACTCATTGTTCTTATCAATATCCTCCGCATAAAAACATATAACGTACTCTCCCTCAACTGAAGGATTATCCCAGCTGATAAGCGCTTGAGTATTGTTGAGTGTTCTTATTTCCATGCCTTCAGGCTCATCAATCAACCTGAATTTTATCCTGTTCTCATCAGCATCAGCGGCTTCTACTATTTGGCTGTAAGAATTATTGATTTTTATGGATTGATTAACCTGGTCAATAATTACTGGGAGGTAGTTCCCGCCGTTAAAATCTTCTTTAATTTCAAGCTTATAGTTCTTCACATCAGTTTTATTGTATAAATCCTTAGCTTCTATGCGGATCAAATTCCGCTCATCTACAGGACCCCATGTCGCCCCCAGTACAGTTGGATCCCAGACAATTAATGCCGCGGATGTGGAAACCTTTGTGATGTACATCCCGGCCGGTTTGTTCCAGGAAGTGTAGAAACTAAATGTTAACTGATTGTTTTCTGGATCTGAAGCAAGTATAACTTTCTCGTAATGTATACCGGGTGCGACCACTTGCATGAAATCTTTTGACATATTGTCAATATCAGGCGGCAAGTTTCCTATGTTAAGCATGTAAGTCATCTTGACAGTTTCACCGTAAAAAATAGGATTATTATCAACATCATTCTGAAGTATATCCCTTGTTAACAGGGTTAATTCATATTTCCCGGACCTATTGTTGGGGATATCCTTCCAAACAAAATCAATGGATGTGATTCCGGTGTTTAGGTCAAAATCCGCGTTTTCATATGCGGTAGTTAAAGAAGTAAGCGGTGTTGTAAAATCATCTTCATTAGATCTTATTTCCGATACCCAAATTTCACATTGATCTTTGTCCTTGTCACTCACTTTTAATACTTTTCTAAAAAGCTTTTGTTCTGATTCTATGGGGATTGTTTCCTCATTCTGAACTTGAAATTCCGGTTTTTGATTAATCTTAAAATAAAATTCTATAGTGGAACTTAAATTATAAGTATCGGTTGCGGTAAGTATGCATCTGTAGGCATCCACTTTTGCATCAGCATCAGCCCAGTATATGTTTATCTGTTGGTCTTCCGCGGTTACGATTTTATTGTATTCGATAGAGCCCACTTCAATATCAGGGTCTGTCGGAATCACTTCCAATCCTACTTTAAGTGGATAATCTCCATCAGGATCTTCCGCTTCAATGCTCAACCGATAAGGCTCACCATTTCCATAAGTTTTCATAGTAAATCCCGGATTACTTATTACCGGTACAGCATTTATCTTGAGATCAAATGTTAAAGTTGCGGAATGAATACCGGTGCCGTTTTTATCGGTTACCGTAATCTCTATTTCATAAATTCCCTTTGCGGCGTTATCGGGAGATATGGTAAGCTTTAGATCATGTTTGTTATCGACGAGTTCATATTCAAGTACCGCCGGATCAAACGTTTCGCTGTAATAAACTTTAGTTGATATCTTCACGTCAAAACTTAAGGGATACTCATCAGGGTAGTTGCTTGCTCCATTACCATCCAAATCAATCAAATAATCATCATCATGAGCTTTTATGATGATACTCCACTCTTCATTTTCTACTGTTAAAAGGTCTTCATCATCCGGCTTAATAATTTCAGGTTTTGCGTCCACATGCAGCTGGAATGTTTTTGGTTTTGAAGCTAATCCGTTTCCGTCTTTGTCAACTGCAGTAATTGATATATTGTAA
>JBDROU010000014.1:0-3673 GCA_043809745.1 bacterium | reverse complement strand
GGGATCCGTATTTTGCGAGGTTGATCCTTCTACTGCCAAAAGCAGCTGGTCCAAGCATCTATAGGATAAGCCTATGTTAACTCCCAGCGGTAAAGGATCCTTTTCAACTGAGTATTTCAACTGGCCGCCCAAATTCCTTACGGTTGCGCCTAGTAAAACCTTGTCTGTAAATATCGGCAGCTTGCAGCCTATGTCTAACGCTGCTGTTGTCGCGGTGTTCATTATTTTTGAATTAATTACCTTAAATGTAAATCCGGTAGGTACCCATAATAAAATTCTGCTGTAAGATAAACTTAAAACCACATCCCTGGGCGTCATATCTTGATCTGCTCTTCCAATGTTATCGCGTTTCTGTATTGTGCCGTAGTTCAGGTACTGAAGGCCCACGCCCAAAACACCAAGCTTCTCCATGGGGAATGCGTAAGCCAGATAATTATATATAACCGATTCAAAATATACAGCATGCATAAACGAAATAGTATCCGTTTCAAGCAGCGCTAATCCTGCCGGGTTCCAGTAAACGGAGGTTGCTTTTTCGGTAACAGCTGTATACGCCCCGCCCATGCCGATAGCCCTTGCATCTACGGGAAGTTCAAGTACATTGCCTGCAGCTGTTCCCTTGGACCCATAACTTGAGGCGTTTGCTATATTACTAATAATAAATAAAACGAGCGCAGCAGCAACAAAGCAAACCCCTATTAACAATAGAGTTCTCTTTGTCAGCAACTTGAACGATAGATTGTTTCGTAAACCGTTCTTCATTATCTACCTCTCGATGGCAAGCTTGAAAATTTTGTTGCCACCTGCTGCTTCAATATAAGCAAAATATACTCCGCTGGCTGCATTGTCTCCTGAGTCATTTTTTCCATCCCAAATTAATATGCCGTCAGCGTCTGTCTCTTCCATTTCGATAATTAAATCGCCGAGTATGTTGTAAATCTTTATCCTGGATGAAACCGGCAGCTTCTCAAAAACTATACCCGGCGAATCAAATTTACCGCCGCTTCGCGGCAGATAAGGATTAGGATATATTATTGTTTCTTCTAATGAAGCTGCCGGTGCTCTGATAACTCCGATGGCGAATATAGTGGATGAGTTTAATTCTTCTACCGGGGCTGAGATTAGAAGCTGATTCACATCAACAGTTGTAATAAGCTGATGCCACTCGTTATTCTTAAACTGATATAATTGCAGTTTATCTTCTTGGACTACCGGGAAAATGTTATTCACCCTGCCATCCTTGTCTTTATCATAAGAAAGCTTAATTGTGGCATCGATCTTAAAATTAGAGACTACTGATAAATCACCAGGAATGTCTTTCTCCGGCTCGTTTGTAATTAGCGTTTCAAATACAGATTGAATTTCTCCTCCGACTACCAGCGACTGAATTAATATATTATCCTTGGTGTTTGGAGATTCAGTAATTATGGGACGATTATCATCAATTTTTGAGAACAGCATCGCTTCACATAAATCAACCGTGAATAGATGTATCTCTTCAGCTTTTTCTTCTACTGCTGTGCGTATAGTTTCTCTGTTGTTTACAGCAAGAGCGGAATTTTTGGTGAATTTTTCTGTGTTAAAAGGATTTTCTAACGGTTTTCTGTTCAATACCAGTAAAAAGCGGTACTTGTCCGGAGTAAATACAGTAAGCTTGAATTTAGCGATTGAAATGCCTTGGTTTTTATCCTCCGCAACAACCATTATCTGGTGGTCGCCGGCTTTATCCACGGCATCCCATATAATCTTTCCCGAGTTATCAATCGTCATCCCGTAAGGAGCGTCTATAAGCCTGAAAAAGGCGACAGAATCCCCCTGGTCCGGATCGGTTGCTGTTACATTTTTGCTGTAATCTGTTCCCATTTCAATTTCTTCGTCCGCAAGCTTCTCAATAACAGGTGGAAGGTCCCCTGTTCCTGAAACAGTTAACGTGAACGAGGAAAAATCATGGCCGTATAATGACTCATTGTTCTTATCAATATCCTCCGCATAAAAACATATAACGTACTCTCCCTCAACTGAAGGATTATCCCAGCTGATAAGCGCTTGAGTATCATTGAGTGTTTTTATCTCCATGCCTTCAGGCTCATCAATCAACCTGAATTTTATTCTATTTCCATCAATATCATTAGCTTCAATTATCTGTTTATATGGATTATTAGTTTTTACTGAATGATCCTTCTTGTCAATAATTACCGGAAGATAGTTGCCGCCATTAAAATCCTCTTTGATTTCAAGGATATAGTTCTTCACATCATCTCCTGTACGGTAGGAATCCGTAACTGCTATTCGGATTAGATTCCGTTCATCTGCAGGCCCCCATATCTCGCCAAGTACAGTTGGATCCCAGACAATTAATGCCGCGGATGTGGAAACCTTTTTTATGTACATTGAATCCGGTTTACTTTTAGGAGAATAGAAACTAAATGTTAATTCATTGTCTTCCGGATCTGAAGCAATTACAACTTTCTCATAATGTATACCCGGGGTAACTATTTGCTTAAAGTCTTTAGGCATATTATCAATATCAGGCGACAAGTTGCCTATATTAAGCATGTATGTCATCTCAACAGTTTCACCGTAAAAAATAGGATTATTATCATCATCATTCTGAAGTATATCTCTTGTTAATATGGTTATTTCAAATTCACCGGGCATATTATTAGGTATATCTATCCAGACAAACTCAATAGAGGTTTCCCCGTTTTCATCGTTAAAATTCTCGTTTTGGTAGTCAGCATCAAATCCAATAGATGCCGTAAAACCATCTTCCTTAGATTTTATTTCCGATACCCAAATTTCACATTCATCTTCGTCCTTGTCGCTGGCTTTTAATACTTTTCTGAAAAGTGTTTGTTCAGACTGTACGGGAATAGTCTCTTCTTTTTGAATTAGAAATTCCGGCTTTTGATTAATCTTAAATGAAAATTCTATAGTTGAACTTAAATTGTAAGTATCGGTTGCGGTAAGTATGCATTTGTAGGTATCCACTTTAGCATCAGCATCCGCCCAGTATATGTTTATCTGTTGGTCTTCTGCGGTTACGCTCTTAGTGTAAACAATAGAGTCCACTTCAATGTTACGATTATTTGTTGGGATCACTTCCAATCCTATGTTAAGAGGATAATTCCCATCAGGATCTTCAGCTGTAATGCTTAATTGATATGGCTCACCATTAGCATAAGTTTTCATAGTAAATCCCGGATTAACTATTTCCGGTTTAGCATTTATCGTAAGATCAAATATTAAGGTTTCTGAAGGAATTCCGGTGCCATTTTTATCAGTCGCGACAATCTCTATTGTATAGACCCCCATTATGGCCTTTTCAGGTGCTATGGTAAGCTCTAGATCGTATTTGTTCTCAGCGAGTTTATATCCAAGCACAGCCGGATCAAATGTTTCGCTGTAATAAACTTTGGTTGATATCTTAACGCTAAATTTAAGGGGGTACTCATCCGGATAGTCGCTTGCTTCATTGCCATCCAAATCGATCAAATAATCATCATCATGAGCTTGTACAATAATACTACATTCTTCATTTTCTACTGTTAAAAGGTCTTCATCATCCGGCTTAATAATTTCAGGTTTTGCGTCCACATGCAGCTGGAATGTTTTTGGTTTTGAAGCTAATCCGTTTCCGTCTTTGTCAACTGCAGTAATTGATATATTGTAA
>JBDROU010000013.1:0-31368 GCA_043809745.1 bacterium | reverse complement strand
TCTCCGGGAAGAAGTCCTTCTTTGAGCATGCTAAGTGCGGTGAAACGTCTTTGCTCCAACTGCATTTGGTTACCGTGCGGTCTCATAGGATTCCACCTCCGGCTTATATTATAGGACATTACTTATGCAGTTGTCAATAGTCCAGGTTTTTGAGTTAGGTGGTTCAGCAAGGTTTGTTAAAACAGTACATTATCATTCCCCTTAAATACTGCTTCACCCTGTGATAGGGACTTTTTGAAAACACCTGCTATATTCAATGATAATTGTGGGCTATTAACCTCAAACTCAGGTATTTTAGTCGTATTAGTTTTGAAGATCACAATCGTATAATTGTCACCATGTCGGTTTCTCCTGCTCACTGAATAGTTCAAGATTTGTATTTCATAAGAGTCAGTTTTTCTTTTCATTAAATAGCGAACGGAACCTACCAAATTCAGGAAAGAGGGCTTTGGCAGAATAATAGACGTGTTATATTCTGAACCATCTTCATCAAATGAAAAATTGTTTAATCTTGCAAAGTCTTTGAGTCCTTGAAGCAAGGCACTTCGTTTTTTGCTTAACTTTTGAGTAATAACAAGGGTGACAATAATAAGTACAACACCTAGCACTATCGCCGGACCTTTTCCTATTAATTCAACAAACTCTATTCATGTTTCCATTAAACCTCCTCACTCCTTGATCAATTGAGCTAACAAGATAAATTATTTGCTCAATTTAAGATGACGCTTTAGAGAATCCTGACTTCCTCCTAGTTGCTTTCGTAAATTCTCATTATATAGCAAATCCAATTCATCTCCCAGTTCACCAATGATTACTTTTGAAAAGATATTCTTTTCGAGCGTATATTCACGAGAATTCCAATTACCGGGTTTCTCTGTCTGAATAAGCATAAGAATGTATGACTTACTAACTTTAAAGTATAAAATAAAAATGTAATCACCCTTAACATCGTAAATATAACTAGTTTTTACTGGTACTTTATCCTCTTCAATCCCCAATATGTCTAAAATCTCCTGTCCTGAAGCAGGAAAAGATATCTTCGTAATACTATTTTTAAATGCCAAGGCTTCTTTATCTGAATAATGTATTTCATTATTATCAGATATTTTAGTAACACTGCTTTTACTGCATCTATTTATAAGAAACCATAGTCCAATAAGTACAATAACCACCAACGCTAAGTTTTTCATAATTTATTGCTCCGATAACATAATCTATATGCGTCATAAATGTGTACTCAATCCGCAAACAAAGGAAAGGGGTCACCTATAAAGACAAATGTCAATAGGGGACCCTATTTCCCTTCGAAATAACAGCCCTCCCTTAAAAGCTTTCTCAAAAGTAAATCCCATTTGACTAATTGATTTTTCAAAAGAATTCTTATTCCTAAGAAGGGTGAGCCAGCGATTAAAATTACCCAATTCTCCGATTCGATGATAGGATAAAAAGAAGTATTCAACCGGCCAATCTTGAATGATTTGAGAAGTTTCCCCTGGATCGTATGGGATAAGGATCGTTTCCTTTTTGGCATACCAAGCAATTTGTGCGGGGATGTTAGTTAAAACTCGTGCGTTTGGAGGAATCTTATCTCTTAGGTAAATAATTTCAGGCCAATTCCCAACAGACTGATGACTGGGGTGATCTGATGATCTACTAATAGACTTAAAGCCAACTGCCCAATTCCATAAGAGAAATCCTAAAACGATTAACGCAGTTAATTTCCAAGTCCAAGTACTAATCAGTCTCCCAAAAAATCCAATCGCGTAAAGAATCACAACGGGTGCAAACCACAAATAATACCGACCACTCAGATACCCCAAGTTTTCAAACTGAATAAATGAAAAAACAAATACCTGCCACCCGAAAAGCATCAAAAACCAAATCCCAAATCCCTTCACGGGGTGCTTCGCTGTCATCACTCCCAACAACCCAAAGGGAATTAAAATACCTTCAAACCAAAGATTAGGTAGGGATATTAAAAAGGATTTAAGGTTAAAATAAAATTTGTTAAAAAAAAATATTAATAATGCCGGGAACCATAAAATCAGAGTATGTATAAACATGATAATTGGTCCAAGGCATTTTGCTTAAAGTATCCTTAGCCAAAAGGACCATAAGATAAGGAGGCGACAAGGCACCTATACTGCTTCGTGTTTGTATAGCCCAGGATATCCATACTACAAATAGCCCTAAAAAAAAAGCCGCCACGCAGCTCCAGCGCTCCTTCTTGATAATCAATAGTGGGCTCAATATGTAGAAAGGCACCCAAAATAAGAAACTTCCTCGGGTCAGGTACAATCCTCCCGCTAAAAGACCAAGCAGAAGGAATATCCTCGGACGATGCGATAAGGAATCGCGAAGGACAGAATAAAAAATGATATTAAAAAAAGTGAAAAGAAAACCAAAAAGAACGTCGGGATAACCAAACAAATCGTGGCCAGCCAAAACGACTGGATGAATAGCCCATAAAAAAGCGCTGAACCATGCCACTTGCCGGCTAAACATCTTTCTTCCCCACCAATAAATGAGAACCACCCACAGTGCGTGAGCCACTCCGTTTCCCAATGCCATACCAAAATCTCCACCACCGATGAGCAACCACACCGCTGACCAGTAACTAAACAACATGAACCTATCGATAACAAGTCCTGATTTATTTTTCAAACCTAAAGAAGAGACATAGGCAAGAGAATAGGGGTAATGGACTTTCGATGAAAACCCATGTCCGCTCAGGATGTTCGTAGCGATTTCAGCATAGTGACAAAATTCAAAACTTTCTCCGCCTTTGAAATAAGTGTAAAACGATATAAGAAACAAACACAAAACAAAACAAAAAATACCTAAGCTTTTGAGAATAATCTTCTTTATGGGTAATCGATAGGAATTTGCGTTTTCCACCAACCATAGTATAGCAGAAAAGATGGGAAAATTAATAGAAATTATGTGCCGAAGGTGGGAAAGGGGTCACCTATTCCGAGGATGTGCCCGGAATATACCGCGCTGGCGGAGGGGGAGAGATTCGAACTCTCGATCCACGAATGTGGATACCGCTTTTCGAGAGCGGCGCCATCAACCACTCGGCCACCCCTCCAAATTAAAGTCTATACAAATATCACAGTCATTCAAATATCATATACTATTATTGCTTTAAATTGGGGTGTCCAGGATTCAATATCCCTTTTACACACTGTATCTGCCTTTGTGTTCTCTTCTTAAATCTCTTTCAACCTCGCGTTTCTTAATGGCATTACGCTTATCAAATACTTTCTTGCCCTTACCAACTGCAATTGTAATTTTAACTAATCCTTTTGGACTTATAAATACATCTAGTGGTATTAGGGACAATCCTCTTTCCTGAGTTTTGCCCTTTAATTTTTGAATCTCATGTTTTTTTAATAGAAGCTTCCTTTTTCTTGTTGGGTCATAATCAATATGACTTACAAAAGGATATTGGGTGATGTGTACATTATATAAGAACGCTTCATCATTTTCAATTCTAACAAATCCGTCTTTTATTGTAATACCGCTCATTCTAATTGATTTCACCTCATATCCTTCAAGCACTATTCCTGCCTCGTAGGTTTCCAGTATACTAAAAAAATGTTTAGCCTGCCTGTTATGGTTAATAAGTTTTCCGTTCATATGTTTTATAAGAGTATATTACATAAATAAGCTTTTTGTGGCAATCTAAAACAAGCTTGACTAAGGTTGAATTTAACTCTATAATTACGATTTGTAAGTTATATTTGGGCGAGTGGTGGAACTGGCAGACACGCAGGTTTCAGGAACCTGTGGTTGCAAAACCTTGTGGGTTCGAATCCCATCTCGCCCAATTTTTTCAGCATAATACCTAATCTAAGCAACCTAAACTCTTACTGAAATCAAAAATAATATGGGATTCGAAGACGACCCGAGCGCTGCCAGCGGCAGGAGAAGCGAGGGCGGCCGGCTCCGAAGGAGCGAGCGATAGCGAGCGGGTGAGGAGGAATCCCATCTCGCCCAATCTTCTCTAAAAGGATCTTCTAAGTATAAAATTGTGGAAATACTCTTAATCTTGAATTTAGGTTAAATATAGGAAGATTTTATTGATAAAGGAATGTCTACCTTACTCTTCTCGGAACCTTGTTCAGTACATTATCTGTTAGATAGTTAAAATCAAACGGCTTAAGCAAGCAATCAAAAGCACCGGCACGGAATGCATCAATTACTTTTTCAGCATCTTTATAAGCTGTAATCATTACTGCAATTACATCTTTATCAATCTCTTTTATTTGGGAAAGCAGTTCTATCCCATTAATATCAGGAAGCCTAATATCTATTAATACTAAATCCGGTCTCTCTACTAATGCCAGCCTCTTTCCTTCTTGCGCATTTTCAACACATAAAACATCGTGTCCACCTTTTTCAAGGAAGGTTTTTAGCATTTTTAGAATTTCTACGTCATCATCAACTACAAGGATTTTCATTTAGAAGCCTCTTTCAGATGACTCTTTGTTGCTGAATTTATTATACATTATTAGTGTAAAGAAGTGATAAAGTTTATGTTAAAATTATGTTAAAATTTTAACTGTCACTTTGTATAGTATTGCATCGCTTCAGACAGATGCCCCTCAAGCTCTTGAATACGTTTCTCGTCATTGGGATGCGTAGAAAGGAACTCCGGCGGTTTCTGTCCTGTAGAGTATTGGAGCATCCTTTTCCAAAAATCCGGCGCTGCTTGAGGATGATAACCTGCCTTAGCCATTAATATTAGTCCTATCCTATCGGCCTCGTACTCATGCTTTCTGCTAAATGGGAGTAAAACACCGAGATTAGTAGCAAGCCCATACCCATCTAAGACAGCTCTCTGCGCCTCAGGAGTTTTATTTGCAACAGCAGCACTTAATGCATTACCAACTAAACCTGCTACCATACCCTGTGACATACGCTCCGCACCGTGGCGCGCAATAGCATGCGCAAACTCATGCCCCATAACAACAGCTATACCTGCTTCATCCTTACATAAAGGCAGTATACCTGTATAAAATGCTACTTTTCCCCCGGGAAGAGCAAATGCATTTACCGTATTTGGTTCATCAATTAGTATAAACTCCCAGTTATATTTTGGCTGATCAGCTACAGCAGCCAATTTATTGCCAACACGTTGAATTAAATCCTTCTTTTCCTGATCATTACTTAATTTTGCTTCTTTTAAAACCTGCTTAAACGCCTCCTCACCTAATGCAATCTCCTCATCAACTGAGATCATTATAAAAGACCGTCTGTTAGTATATTGTACAGTTGCGCAAGAAACAAGGAAAAACGATAGGCAAAATAGCACAGAAATTCTTTGCATAGCAACACCCCTTTGCTGATTATTTATTTTATTGTAAATACTAAAATTATATTCTGTTCTTATTATTTGGAAGGACTACATAATATACTACTCAAACCGATAACCTATACCACCTTCGGTTTTTATTCTTTTTGCCAGATCTTCTCCTATTTTTGTTCTCAAGCGCTTAACCATCATGTCAATTCTGCGAGTTGTTTCTGGATAATCCTGCTTCCATAACACATTGAATAGATCTGCTCTGTTCACCGCTCGAGGGCTTTGTTTAACAAGAGTATATAGAATTCCGAACTCTCTGGTGGTAAGATTTTCTATTCTTTGTCCTCGATATAAGACCTCTTGCTCTTGGGCTCTAAGTAACAACTCATCTTTTTTAACCGAACCGCTTCTATCTAAAGACCTTTTAATAGTCGTCTTTATCTGCGCAATAACCTCTTCAGCATAAAAAGGTTTAGTGAAATAACTATCCGCACCTAAATTCAGCCCCTGCACCCTGTCTTCCACTGAAGTCCTGCCAGTCAGCATTATTATAGGCGTTATAAATAAATCCTCATCTGAACGTATCTTCTTACACAATTCAAAACCATTGGTATCTGGAAGTATTAAATCCAATATAATTAGTTCTGGCTGAAAGCTCCTCATCGTAGAGATAACTTCTTTACCATCCTTAAGCGTTTCTACTTCAAAACCTTCCTTCTCTAACGCCATACGCAGATAACTTCTTATCTCCGGATCATCATCAACTAATAATATTTTTGAAGACATATTTGAGCTCCTTATGTTATAATATATTAAATTAGTGTTTGTTTTTCAATAGATATGAAATTCTTTTACAGATCTAGATCATATAGTTTATAAACTTTATCTAAGGTAAAGGTTAAGATGTTACTTTGGAAAGACTCGCTGCATTCTTAAAAGGGCAAAACATAAGTTAATGAAGATCGGAATAATAGGTAGTGGAATTATTGGAATGATGTCCGGATATTATTTATCTAGAATGGGTCATGACATTACTATATTTGAAGGAAAAGACCATCTCGGCGGCCTGGCGAGTACTTTTGAACCTAAAAATAATGTATTCCTAGAGACATATCATCATTTTTTCTCAAAAAATGATGCTTATTTACTTGAACTATTGGAAGATCTTGATCTTAAAAAAGAAATTATATGGAAAAACACTAAACTCGGCACTCTTAGAAATAAAATCCTTTATCCTTTTACAAGTATTCTTGATCTTTATAGATTCCCTCATCTAGATTTTATTGAAAAACTACGTTTTCTATACTCAATGTTTAAACTTCACAGAGGAAACAACTGGGAAAAGTTAGACAAGCTCTCAGCCAAAGAATGGATAATCAGAAACTCAGGGCTTCGTGTATACGAAACTTTATGGCAGCACCTTTTTGAATCCAGATTTGATGGTTTTGTCCACACTATTCCTACCGCGTGGTTTTGGGCACGTACTAAAAGAAGAGCCAAAAGCAGATCCATTTTTGGCACTAGTGAGAAATTTGGATACTTCAAGCAAAGCATTAAAATACTCTTTGACAGTATTGAAACCGCAATTAAAAAAAATGGCGGCAGTATAATCACAAGCTCACCTGTTGACAGAATCAACATCTTAAACAGCAAAGTTAAGAGTGTATTAATATCCGGAAAAGTAACTTCTTTCGACTGTATACTTTGTACGATTCCTATACCGCAAATTAAACTCATAGCGCCAGAGCTAATAGAGCTTTTACCAGAAAAAATTCGTCAGATTGAATATGCAGGCATATTAAATATAATACTGGAGCTTAACAGGCCATTTAGTGATTATTTCTGGATAAATGTGTGCGACACCAAATTCCCTTTCCCAGGAATAATTGAATTCACTCAATTAAGGCCGCCAAAAGAGTTAAACGATAATCATTTTGTCTATATACCAAATTATTTGCCTAAAAACCATTCACTATTAAAAGCGACTAAAAGCGCAATAGTTGATACTTATATGCCTTTTTTAAGTATGATAAATAGGAATTTTTCTCGTGACGACATAATTAGATCTTATGCTTTTAAAGAAGACTATGCCGATCCATATTATTTTCTAAATTACTCTCTTGCACTGCCTACATTCACAACGCCAATACAAGGTTTGTTTCTCGCAAACACAACCCAGATTTATCCCTGGACAAGAAGCATAAATAATGGGATATTCTATGCGAAACAAGCAGCGGATATTATTTCAAGGTAGGATTAAAGCTTTTCAAGATACCTTATTAATTCATCTTTATCCCGATCTGAAATCGAGACAAACTGTATTCCCATTCCAGGCCTATTCCCAATATTCCTAAACCACATAACCTTACCCTTAATTGCCATAGGGCGGGGATTGTCAGGAACTATAAATTGAACTTCAACGAGAGTACCTTTTATATAAGGAACATCCGTTTGCAGAAATACACCTTCTTGGGCAATATTTCTTATTGGAACTATATCCATCTCAATTTTTTTTTGTTCTAAATCTCTTTTGATGCATAATGAGGTAATTGCTGTATTCTTTCGCGGGTAACGGCGTTTCTCGGAGTAATCTTGGTCCATTTGCATTTCCCCTGTCGAATAGAAAAATTACATAATAATAAGTTTACTTTTGCTTCCTTTATTAGTATACACCCATAATAATAAATTATCAAGGGGGTTTTGGATTAACTTTTTAACAAATATTGCTATGACTTTAGAGAGCTGATGCTAATAGTTATCCACAGAAAATTGAATACTTATCCACAGTTTATTTTATCTATATTTAGATGCAATACTGATACTGTCCCACAGATATACACAACAGAACTAGTTGTCAAGGGATATATTAATATTCTTTAGATTTCAGTATTCTAACCTGAGAAAATTAATTGCCTAGGTGATAAATTACTGCTTGATGCAGGCCTACATAACTGCACAGACAATTCTTAAGTATTTCTAAATTATTGGCTTTAAATCAGGTACAAATTCTATAAAGCCTAATTGCCGATCTTTGAGAAGTCAGCAAGGGGGGCAAAGTAGGAGTTAAACTTTTTTATTAATTTAAGTCTATTAATTTTTAATGCCTCAGCATCTACCATCACCATAACCTTGTCAAAAAAGCTATTTAATGGGTCTTTGAATTCAAGAAGCGCAAAGAAAAGTTTATTGTATTCTCTTTTATTTAAACAATCAAAGTATGTCTTTTCTAGATTACTACATCTTTCCCAAAGATCTGTTTCCTCTTTCTGTTTAAATAGTTTCGGATCACAATCACCTTCAAATTCCAGCTTCATTTCAGAAGCCTGTCTTAGTATATTAGCGGCTCTTTTATATAATATTATGAATGGCTCAAAATTTTGATGAGAACGTATTTCCTTAAGCGCCTGCAATCGTACTTTTGTATTTACCAAGCTTTTGCCCCAGCCGGGTGAGGAAAGAATTGCATCAACAGTATCATAACTAAATCCTAGCGAGCTAAACTGCACAGATAATCTCTGCTTAATAAAATCCAGCGCATTTGCTAGTGCATCCATATTTTTTTCATGAAGCTCCTCAGGAAATAACTCTATGCTCTTATTGAGTATAGATTGTATGGATATTTCGAAATTATTCTCTAGCGCAATGTTAATAATTCCCAATGCCATCCTTCTTAAACCATACGGATCACCGCTGCCCTTCGGAATA
The DNA here is from genome assembly GCA_043809745.1 of bacterium. Classification (GTDB taxonomy): domain Bacteria; phylum Elusimicrobiota; class JBDRMW01; order JBDRMW01; family JBDROU01; genus JBDROU01. The sequence goes on along the minus strand of JBDROU010000013.1, from coordinate 22,352 downwards.
TACCCTAATACAAAAGAAGAGTTTAACGAATCAATCTTATCGGCAATCGCTAATATCTTGCCAATTATGTTTTCTGGCAACGGTTCTCCCATTTGAAGCGGCCTGTAATGCTGTGATATCGCTTGAGCTACTTCCGGCGCCTCCCCATCCAAACCGGCATAAATACCTCCGATAATGCCTTGTAGCTCAGGGTACTCAAAAACCATTTCAGTAATAAGATCAGTCTTACATAGCTTCACGGCTCTCTGAAGCATAGATTGCTCATTTTGAGAAAGTTTAAGCTCCTGCGCTATTCCTCCAGCCAGGACCATTATCCTGCTGACTTTTTGATGTAAGCTTCCGAGCTGTTCATTTTGCACAACAGCATGCAATTTTTCTACCCTTTCTTCTAATTTTGTTTGCTTATCCTTTTCAAAAAAGAATTTCACATCCCTGAGGCGGGCCTCTACCACTTTTTCATATCCTTCTCTTACTATATCTTGATGTTCCGAAACACCATTTCTAAACCCAACAAAATAAGGCAGAAGTTTTCCTGCCTTATCAACAACTGTTAAGAACTTTTGTTTGTCTTTCAGACAACTTATCAGAACGATACCCGGCAGATCAAGGAACTCCTTATTAAAAGATCCTACTATAGCAACCGGATGTTCCACCAAAAAACAAATCTCTTCAATAAGAGTTTCATCATATGAAATGTTAGCGTTATAGTTTTTTAAGCTTTGCTGGGCTAGTTTTATTATTGCTTCTTTTCTTTTCACCGGGTCGACTATTACGCAATTATCCTTAAGTTTTTGAGCGTACTGTTGAGGGTTATTGATAATAATAAATTTTTCTGAATAGACATGCAGTCCAAGTGTTTTTTTTGAACTTTTTACTCCAGCTACTCTGAAATGCACTACATCTTTTCCTAAAAGTGCAACTATATTGCGTATCGGTCTGGCAAACCTGAACTGTGTTTGTTCCCATACCATTGTCTTAGGAAATTCGATTTTCAGAATCAATTCCGGAAGGACTCTTGCGAGTATGGTCCTAGTTTTTTCATTACCCGAAGTAATTGAAACTACGCCCCGTCCATCTTTTATTTTAATGTGCTCCGGTTTAATATTGAATTTTTTTGCAAATCCTTGGGCTTGAATTGTAAATTGCTTATTATCATCCAGGAGCATCTTTTCCGAAGGGCCGTATACTTCTTTGGTTTCTTTTTCTGAAAAAACAGCAACTTTTTCTATATAAACCACAAGCCTGTTGGGTGTACCATATGTATACGCAGATTTATAATTAACTTTGTGATTATCCAGCGAATCGCATATATATTTTTTTAAACAAGTGAGCGCATGAGTTATATATCCTGAGGGTATTTCCTCAACCCATAACTCCAACAAAAAGTCTTCTTTTATTATTGACGCCTCTTTAGCCATATTCACTTACTTTCCTGCATCTTAACATAACCTTCAGCAACTTTGCGTGCGAGGTTTCTTATACGAGCAACGTAATTAACTCTTTCAGAAACCGCTATTGCTCCACGGGCATCCAAAACATTAAAAAGATGAGAACACTTAATTACAAAATCATATGCTGGAAGAATAAGCGCTTTACCAACAAGCCTTATAGATTCATTCTCATATTCAGAAAAATTGCGTTTCAATAAATCAACATCCGCTTCTTCAAAATGATAACGAGAAAACTGCCTCTCATCTTCCAAATGTATATCTCCATAAGTACAATCATCATTCCATTTTATTTCAAATACATTATTCTTTTTTTGGGAGTACATCGCTATGCGCTCTAACCCGTAAGTAAGTTCTACAGTTATTGGATTAAGCGAAATGCCGCCCATCTGCTGGAAGTAAGTAAACTGTGTAATCTCCATACCGTCAAGCCAGACTTCCCACCCTAAGCCTGAAGCACCCAATGTTGGGGATTCCCAATCATCCTCCACAAAACGTATATCGTGTTCCTTTGGTTTTAGCCCCAAGCTGCTAAGAGAATCCAGGTAAAGCCTTTGTATATTGCTTGGGGCAGGCTTAATTACCACCTGATACTGGTAGTAATGGCCTAATCTGTTGGGATTCTCACCAAAACGTCCATCAGCAGGCCTTCTTGAAGGCTCTACATAACATGATGACCAAGGAGCTTTTCCCAAACACCTCAAGAAAGTTGCGGGATTAAATGTTCCAGCGCCCTTTTCAATATCATATGGTTGAAAGACCAAACAACCCTGTTTGATCCAAAACTTATCCAGTGTTATTATTATATTTTGGAAGTTCATAACTACCTCTTAGAGAGCTCTCCTAACAGCAGATAACCAATTATAAATAATTATAGAGCTTACTTCTACATTAAAAAAATTAAACTCCGCTTGGGATCATTTTATTCTTGAATATATCCACTTTTAACGGCCTTGGCAAATAAAAAGGTAATAAAAAATTCATAACATCAATTAATGAATTCACATCAAAAATATTTCCATTTTTAACAAATTCACTTGCATTTACATGTAATATGACCTTAATTTGCTCTAAAAGCTGTTTTCCTAATCTTTTATTATATGTCTTCGTCGATTTGCATGATTTACATATTAATCCTCTTGATGTTAAGAATATCTCATCTGTACATTCACCCCTGCAGTTCACACAAACATCTAATTGTAATCCTTGTCCGGCCAATTTCAGAAAATTAAGCAAAAAATATATACCTGCTAGATAAAAGTATTCTGACTCCCCAGCAATTGCCATGCAATGTTTGAAGAGCGAGTACTTTGTTCTGTTAGGCAATGCAAATGGAGTAAGAGAATCCAGCATCTCGGATAGATAGTTGATTTCAATGAACCTTCCTATTTCCTTCGTAATTAAATCAAAGCTTTTTAATTCTCTGATTGAGATTAAACGACCATACGCAGAACCTTCAGGAAGTGAACAAACCAATTCAACTTCCTTGTAAGCATCACAGGCAACCAGTAATTTGGAACCCATTTTTTGAGCTCCCTGTACTTTAAGATATATTTTGCCAAAATCATCTGTATATATGATGGTTTCGAGCTTATTATCTTGAACACTTTTAGACTTGAGAATCCACCCTTTTGTTGTATGAGTTTTCATAATAAAATATAAAACCCGATCGTCAAATAAATAACTATGCTAAGGATGTCTGTCACTGTTGAAACAAACGGTCCCGTTGCAAGCGCTGGATCTATTGATAATTTATGAAACACTATCGGAAGGCATGTCCCCAATCCTGTTGCAATAATCATAGAAGTAAATATTCCAAGCCCAACAACAAATGCAAATTGCAGATGCGCGGCCTTCCCGTACATAAAATAAGCAATAACACCCAGAAGAACGCCGTAAGATATGCCAAGAATAAATCCCACACGTAACTCTTTAAATATAATCTTCCATACCCTTTTCAAATCAACCTGCCCTGTTGCAAGTCCTCTAACAATAATAGTCGAAGATTGCGTCCCGACATTGCCGCCCATCCCTGTAATAACCGGCATAAATGAAGCAAGAAGCACTACCTGGCTTAACAGTGAATTAAATCGTGAAATTAAGATACTTGCTAAAACTCCCCCTCCCCAGCTTGCAAGCAGCCATGGCATGCGAAGTCTGGCTACATGAAACACCGATTGAGCGCGTATTTCACCTGCTTCAGTACCTGCCAGTTTTGCCATATCTTCAGTTGCTTCCTGATTTATTACATCCATTATATCATCAACCGCTATTACCCCAAGCAAATGGTTCTCTTTATCAACAACAGGCGCATCTACCAAATTATATTTAGTAAATATTCTTGCAGCTTCCTCCTGGTCCAAATCAACTTGAATCTTAATTAACTGAACCGGATTCATGATTTGTTGAAGTTTTATTTCTGCTGGTGAAATAATTAAATCCTTTAAGCTGATCCTTCCCAGTAAGCGATTATATTCATCTGTAACATAAAGATTATGCAATGCTTTCTCATATCTCATCTTTGTTGATCCTCTTACTACATCCACCGCTTGACGAGCCGTCATAACGGGTGTAAGCCGGGTTACAATTGGATACATCAGCCGGCCCGCGCTATTTTCCGGAAAAGAAAGAGTCTCTTTAACTTTATTAGCATTATCCTCCTTCATTAAAGAGATGAGTTTACGGATTACTTTTTCTGGTAATTTATGAAACAGATACGCAGCTTTTTTTGGCGGGAGCTCTTCGAGAATTGGGCCGAGTGATTTTTCTTCAAAGTTACTTATAATAAAAAACTGTTCATCAAAATCCAGTTCTTCAAACACCTCTATAACACGCTTTTGATCTAGCAGCTTAAATGCTATAATTTTCTCTTGAGATTCAAAATTTGTCCATCCGTCAGCCAAATCAATTGGATTAATCTCCTTAAGCATCTTCTTTAACTGCTCATACTCCTTATTTTTAATTAAGTCCTTTATTTCTGGCAAAAATAACGCGAAAGTTGCTACATTAACCATATGTATCCCACTCGATAAAATTATATAATTCAGCAGATGCAATAATTCCTGCAAAAGCCTGGAGAATTATGTTTTTATAATACTATAAAAGCACAACTCTTACAAAGATATTTTTACAAAGCCCTTAAAAATTTATGATAAATTTCTTTTGATAAAAAAGGTAGCAATTAACGGTCAATATTATGATTGTAGAAAATTAGAATTATTGAGTTAATACTTCTGAATTCTAATAGTATAAATACGCTTTTTATCTGCCTCTACAATTTCAAATTTATAAGTACTAAACTGCTTTATTTCCCCTTTTTTGGGAACCCGCTCGTATAAATTAAGCAGAAACGATGCCAAATTCTCAAATTTATCAGCAGGTAAATCCAAATTTAGCGCTTCGTTAATCTTATCCAAACTTTCAGAAGTTTGCACAATCCAGGAATTTTCTTTTTCTTTAATAATTGTCTGTATCTTCTCATCATATTCATCATATATCTCGCCTATAATCTCTTCTAACGCATCTTCAATAGTTACTAGACCTGCAGTGCCTCCATATTCATCAACAATTATAGCAATATGATGTTTTCCGGTCCTAAACTCCCTTAAAAGTCCGGTGATTGGTGTTGTGCTAGGAACAAAGTAAACGGGACGCAGCAGGTCTCCAATGAGTATTAAGTTACTATTCCTCCAGGCATGCAGTAAATCTTTAGCATAAATTAATCCTACTATATTATCAATTGACTTTTCATACACAGGGACCCTTGAGTACCCTTGAGAATAAATTGAGCGCATTATATGTATCGCTTTATCGTTGATATTAACCGCAAACATCTCTGTTCTTGGGGTCATTATCTCACCTACCGTAATACTGGAGAACTTTAATATATTACGCAGGATTTGTCTTGTATCTGTTGCCAGGCCCATATCCATTCCGCTTGAACTTAAAACACTTTTCTTGCCGTCAGGCGTAACAGAACTATGCTCTCTGGATGAAAATATTATCTTTAATTCCCTGGAGCTTAAAAATACATTATCACCAACCCCTGCTCCCCCAAACCATTTAATCAGTTTATCTGATATTCCTACTAAGAAACTAATAAAAGAAGCGAGATGTCGAGTAAAAAAAACTAAAATCCCAACTGAATAAATGGAATATGTTTGTTTGTTCTGCCTTGCAATAATTTTAGGCAGAATCTCGGCAAATAAAAGAATCATTATTGTTATAGTTCCAGGAATTATTACTAATAGTAATTTTTTATCAAAATCTGAGATAATCGACAAATTAATCGCTAATGATGCGGCAACTACACCTAATCCAATATTAAAGAAACTGTTTCCTATTTGAATCATTGCTAAAACTCGATTAGGAAAGTCTTTCCAAAATAAAAATGATTTTTGGAAACGCGGGTATTTTAAAACAACATTAGACAAATCGTCGCTTGAAAGGCTTGTAAGCGCGGTTTCACTCCCGGATACAAATCCACTGCCTAACAACATAATTGCTATAAGAATAATTTGAATTATGATAATCATGGCTCTTTATTAATTTCTAGATCATATTCATCTAATATTTCACCTACTATTTCCTCAATAATATCTTCAAAAGTAACAATCCCACATGCTCGATTGCGGTCATCCTGCACTATTGCTATAACTATTCCTTTAGTCCTAAACTCTTTTAACGCGTTTGCTACTGTTGTGTTTTTATTAATAAACAAAGGTTCGCGAATAAAACTACTTAAATCTACCTCAAAACCTAGATCAGGCTTAACAAAGATGTCCTTAACATTAATATACCCTATCACATGCGTCTTGTCCCCTTTTACAATAGGGATTCTTGTATGATCTATTTCATTGATCTCATCAATTAACTCTACCCTTCTTTCATGGAATTTGGTTATGTCTATAGATTCGACATCCTTCAAATGCGTCATAATATTCCCAACTGATATATCATTGAGCGCTAATACTTTTTGCATCATCTCAGTAGAGCTCTTTCCTAAATACCCGCCTTCTTCTGACTCCTTGATTAAACGCTTAACTTCCTCCATAGTAAATTTTGTCACACTCTTAACAGGAGCGATAGCCGCACTTGGGGCAAAAGGCCTAACTGCCCACATGTAGGCATTAATAATTGGTTTGAGCGCCAATGCAAAATAATAAAGTGGCCTTATAACTATAAGTGAAATAACCTCAGAATACCTTCTGCCAAATATCTTTGGCGTAATCTCACCAAATATAAGTATCAAAACCATAAGTATCAGCCACACACTGATTTCTACAATTCTTGGCTCAATATTAGAAAACATAATCAAAGCCATTGCAGTAGTCATAGTCGTTATAACAATATTAACAACATTATTTCCAACCAAAATTGCAGTGAGAATATATTGCGGCGAAAGCAGCCATGAGGTGAATATGTGAGCAAGTGATTTCCTCTTTAATATAAGCTTTTTCAACCTATAGTGCGAAAGACTTACCAGCGCAATTTCCGAAGAAGAAAACAAGCCCGATAAGAAAATACATATTATGAAAACTATTGAAAATACTATAGGCATTAACATTTCTTTCTATTCCTGTTAAATAATATTACTTAATATCTGATCCTGTTTTTTAAACATCTGCGTTTTTTTTTGTCTTGTTGAATCTTCAAATCCTATAGCGTGCAATATCCCGTGCACTACTACTAACACCAATTCGCCATAAAAACTATTCTTAAATCTTTTTGAGTTAGCCTTGATTTGATCTACTGAAACAAATACATCACCTTCCAAAACATCATTGTAGCTTGCGCTGCGATATTTATAACTAAAAACTATAACGTCTGTTGGGCGGTTTCTATAATGGTATTTCCTATTGAGAGCAGTTATTGACTTATTATTTAATAAAACAATATTTATTAATAAATGCGTGCTGTAATTCAAACAGGAACAAATTCTTTTTGCAACAGAACGCACATAACTTATTCTTACTTTGCTGCTAGATTTATTGAATACACAAATCTCAAAGTTCTCTTTTTTTCTGATCTTATCTTTTCCTCCAAATTACTGAGATCGCTCAAAACGGGTTGCTGCTGCGATGGCTTTCCTTTGGGCTTCGACTGAGTTCAGTTGAATATCCTCGCCTATACCCAAAAGAATTCTTGAGATATCTCTTATTGAGCTTCTTCTTTTTTCTGATCCGTTGGATACTCTACCCTCGCATGATAAATACTGGCTAAATTATTAACCATTGTTTCAGAAATAGCATGTAAGTCTGACAATGTTATAGGACATTCATCAAACTGACCGTCAATAAACTTATTGTTGCAAATCTTTCCCACCAAATCCTTTATTCTAGGGTGCGTCGGTTCTTGAAGTGAACGACTTGCTGCCTCTATAGCATCAGCAAGCATAACTATAGCTGTTTCTTTTGTTCGAGGCTTTGGCCCGGGATATCTATAATCTTCATCCTCAATTTTAGAGTCAGGTGATTGCTCCAATGCACGGTGATAGAAATAGTGTATACGGGAGGTTCCATGATGCATAGCAATAAAATCTATTACTGCATTATCAATACTGTGTTCTTTAGCAAGGGCTATGCCTTCTTTTACATGAGAAATCAAAATTAAACTCGACATTGAAGGCATCAAATCATCATGCACATTCCCCATAGCCATCTGGTTCTCAATAAAATACTCAGGTTTAACCATTTTTCCTATATCGTGGTAGTAGGCGCCAACACGGCATAGCAGTGAATGAGCCCCTATCAATTCTGCAGCCTGTTCTGCCAATGAGGCTATAACCAAAGAATGGTGGTATGTACCCGGTGCTTCTAACATCAATCGTTTTAATAAAGGTTGATTAAAATCAGCTATTTCTAGAAGTCTTATATTTGTTGTTCTGGAAAAATAGGTTTCTAAAAATGGCAAGGTTCCTAACACTATAAATACAGCAATAAATCCATTAAGCACCCCAAAAAATATAAGATTAATACTTTCTTTTAAGAACGGATTCTGCCCTCTAAATAACTCCATTATAATAATAGCTGCAACAGTAAAAGGAATAACCCGTAAAAAACCTGCCCGTGTTATATCCTTCCGGACACGAACATTGAGCATTGAAAACGCTCCGGCAATTCCATTAACTAAACCTACAAAAAAATGATCAAAAGAAAAATTATTTATTATTCCAAAACTAACAGCTAATATTATAGTTAAGATTAGTGCCAGATGCATATTAATCAATATTGCAATTAACATGCTTGCTGCCGCGACCGGGACCATATATGGAACACCTATCTGCTCCCATGGTTTTAAGCTAGCCATTATTAAAATTATTGCTGTTGTTACGCAACCTATTAGCATTATGGATTCATCATCTGCTATAAGTTCTGGTTGAGCAACTCTTATATAGTAAACAACAACTGTAGTACACAGTATGACAAACAACAGTAATGCTATAACCCTATCAGGGAATAACCCAACTTTTAGCAAAAATACTAAAAAGAAGGCGCTGGCGCTTACAAACATCACAACATAGGTTGGGACATGGATTTCTCTGTTTAGAAAGGGTGTTTTGCTCTGTCTTTGGCTAATTGATGAAGTTCTTCTCTTTTCTGTCCAAATCAGAGCTCTCAATAACAAGCGCTTCCAGGAAAATTTCCAATCCTTTTCAAACATATTATCCCTTTGAATTATCTAAGTCTTCATATGCTTTAATAATCTTCTTTACAAGATGATGTCTAATAACATCCTCATGCCCTAAGTAGATTATTGCTATTTCTTCAACATTCTTTAATAATCTGGAAGCTTGAACCAAGCCGGAACGATTTTTGTTTTCTAGATCTATTTGTGTTATATCGCCAGTTATTACCATCTTGGAGTTATTCCCCATTCTTGTGAGAAACATCTTCATCTGCTCAGGCGTGGTATTCTGCGCTTCATCAAGTATGATATAAGAATTATCAAAAGTTCTACCGCGCATATACGCCAGCGGCACAATCTCAATCGTTTCATTATCCCTAAAAAGCCTGAATTTGTCAGGACCCAGCATATTATAATACGCATCATATAAAGGTTTCAAATAAGGATTTACTTTTTCATAAAAATCACCGGGTAAAAATCCGAGTTTTTCACCAGCTTCTACCACAGGCCTTGTGAGTACTATTTTAGATATACGACCTCGCTTTAAGTCTACCAAAGAAGAAACAGCGGCTAAATATGTTTTTCCAGTGCCCGCAGGACCTATGGCTATTACCATATCTAATTTTTTCATCAAGTTTACATAATTAGCCTGTTGGGATGTGCGCGGGAAAACTCTGTTGCCAAAAGAGGTTATATAAATTGGCTGTCCATATTTGCCGTCTTCAATCTGAGGATCATTACTATATATGTCAGACAAACTATTTTGTTGATTTGAGTTACTTCTATTATTATTGTTGTTGTTGTCCAAATGTTTGTCATTATTAATTTTTTCCCTCATTTTTTGAATCATTTTAAGAGCACGTTCCACTTTACCGGGAGAACCTCTAACAGAAAGACTCGGCCAACTGGCACCAGATCCATGCGCATGCTTAATGAATACCTGAACCCCGCACTCCTTTTCAATCAAACGGATATTGTTGTCAAGATGGCCAAACAAACTGATCGCTTCTTCAATATTGCCTAAAACTACCTTCTTGGTTACCAAGATACTCCCCCGTTAATTGAAAGTCTAAGTATTAAGATTTAACTTCTTTGCAAAAAATAATTACAACGAAATCATTGAAATATATCCCTTTTAAACCACAGCTAAAAAATATCTCTTTATCAATAATTCAGAATTTGAAGATTTCAAGAAAACTATTTCAGAGATCTCATTATGCATAATATTTTTATTTTGGCAGGCAGAACCCTTTAGAGAGATTTTGAATAAATATTTTTAAATTGGATTTTCTTGCGATTTTTATTCATCAGGTGGTATATATATAATCTGTTTTGGAAAAATTATATTCGGATCATAAATACTATCCTGATTTGCTAAATATATCTTCTTCCATTTCCACGGATCACCGTAATAATCTCTAGCAATAGTCCAGAGGCAATCCCTGGTTTCCTGCCATATCCATACCTTATGTTCCTTACTGCCGGCTGGAATCTCACGTCTTTCTTGATACAGCGCCGGTTGAGCATCCTGGGCCTCATAAGATGCTTCACCTTCATTTGAATCAACCTCTTTACCGTTGTAGTCTTCGTACTCCTCTACCGGAAACTCTTCTTCCTCTATTACTACAACCCCACCTTCCGAACCGTCTTCATCGAATTCTTCAATAAATTCTTCTTCAGCAAATTCAACTAGTTCTTCTGTAGAGTCACCTTTTGTAGATTTACCTGCAGCAGCACAACCAATAAAGGAAAAAGCAATAAGACAGCATAATAACTGGAATGTTAACTTGTATGGTTTGATTTCTCGGCTAAAAATCATATTTAATCTTATTTTAGCAATTAGCTAATGTTTTTGTCAAATACAATCAGTACTCAAAAATAAATAACTAGGTTGTTTGCTTTTTCAGTTCCCTGACTAACAGGTTCAATTCTTTTAATTGTTTCTCTGAAACTTTATCAGGAGCTCCTGTTAACATACAGGCCGCCTTCTGGGTTTTTGGGAAAGCAATTGTATCCCGTATTGAATCCTCCCCTGTTATAAGAGCAACCAACCGGTCAAAACCAAATGCTATACCTCCATGAGGCGGAGCTCCATACTGAAGTGCTTCAAGCAAAAAGTTAAATCTCTCTTTAGCTTCTTGTTCCGGAATCTTAAGCGCTTTAAAAATCAAGCTTTGTATCTCGTTCTGATGTATACGAATACTGCCTCCGCCTAATTCTACCCCATTAACCACTAAATCATAAGCTCTCGCTTTTATTGTTGAGGCAAGAGCAATAATCTCATTTGTTGGTTTATTTTCCAATAAATCTTTTAATTTTTCTTTATCTTCATCACGCGGAGAAGTAAATGGATGGTGAACAGCAACTAATCTCTTTTCTTCTTCATCCCATTCAAATAAAGGAAAATCCACCACCCACACAAATTCCCAATCAACCTTACGTTTAAGATTCAAAAACTTTATAAGATGATTTCTAAGTGCACCTAGCGCTGTTGAAGCAACTTTTTGGCTATCGGCAACAAAAAACAATATATCACCGGGGTTAGATTCAAATGTCTTTTCAAAATAACTTAAATCTTGGTTCGAAAAGAATTTGATAATACTTGATTCGAGCCCATTTTTTGTATGTTTAATCCAGGCCAGACCCTTCGCTCCATAAGTGCCGACAAATTTTGTAAAGTTTTCTATTTCCATTCTTGAGAAGCTCTCCCCACCTAAAACCTTAATTCCTCTTACAACACCTTTCTTCTCCAGAGCTTGCTTAAACACATTAAACTTTGATTCCTTAAGTCCTTCTCCCAAATCTACTATCGGCAGATCAAAACGAGTATCAGGCCTATCAGTTCCGTATCTAAGCATAGCATCCTTATAAGAAATTTTATTAAATGGTCTTTTTAAATCTATATTTAATATCTCCTTATATATCTGCACTACAAGATTTTCCATTATGTTATAGATATCATCCTCATTTATAAAAGAAAGTTCAATATCAATTTGTGTAAACTCCGGCTGTCTATCCGCCCTCAAATCTTCATCCCTGAAACACCGCGCAATCTGGAAATACCTATCAAAACCCGAAATCATTAATAACTGTTTAAAAAGCTGCGGTGACTGCGGGAGAGCGTAAAAAGAACCTGGATTTACCCTGCTTGGAACTAAATAGTCTCTGGCACCTTCAGGTGTTGATTTCGTTAGGAAAGGAGTTTCGATCTCATAAAACTTTTGTTCGACTAAATATTTCCTGACTATTTGATATAATTTATGTCTTATCAGTAAATTATTCTGCAACTCCTGACGCCGTAAATCAAGAAATCTATAACGCAAGCGCACTTCCTCAGAAGCTTTTGAGAACTGATTTAATTCAAACGGAAGCGCTTTTGAAATATTTAATATTTCCAACTCTTCTACCACAACCTCTATACGCCCTGTGGGAATCTCCTGATTTTCTGAACCCAGAGGCCTTTTTGCAACTAAGCCGCTAATCTGAATGACATACTCGGAACGCAGTTTTTCAGCCATAGAAAAAAGTTTTTTATTCTCCGGATTAAAAACAATCTGTACTATTCCCTCGATATCTCTTAAATCAATAAAGATTACACCACCGTGATCCCTCCAGGAACTTACCCACCCTGCTAAAACTATTCTTTTTCCCAGATGCTTTTCTGTTACCTCTCCGCAATAATTTGTACGTTTCATAATAATCAAAACCTCATAAATATTTAGAGATCGCTCATTTAATCTTTTATCTTAAAACTGCTCAACTCAGTATTTCTGGTTTCTTTTTTAGAACCAGGGCTCTTTATTGTAACTAATATCTTTCCAATATTAGGAGCATAGTAAACATAAGTGATTGCTCCTAAACCTTCATAATGTTTACTTATTTTAATACAGTTCTTAAAATTTCCTGCTTTCACTTTACAAACAACACCTACATCTTCAATCATACAACGAAGTTCCCTTTTGCCTTCTTTAGTAACCCATTCATTCCCTTTTTCGAAAGGGAATCTCAACACGGTTTGATAGATGTCTTTTTCATAATTCTGGTATTGCTTAAGCTCCAACGATTGTTTAGAAAAATAATTTTTGCCTGAAATCCCAGGAACTAACTTTTTTCCTGCAAAATACTTAGTATCAAGGAATACTACTGGTTCCGGATCACCTTTGCCTTTTACTTCACTGCAAACCATCTCCGCACGTAAATTTTTACCGCCCGTCTGAGAATCTACCTCAATCCACATATTCCCTTCTTTAATAGGGAAGTAATCCGGGCTGTTAAATGCTCCAAGTTTTGCTTTTTTTGCCCAATCTGATTGCTGCGGATAGAGTTCATAGACAATTCTATATCCTTTAATAGCTTCTGGATACAAAAATAAATATTTCCTGAATATTTCTGCTTCTCTGTAGAATGCTTCTGCAGCTCTATTTTTATCTGAAGATTCGATGTCCTGATAAACTGAGATCGCAACCAAATATGCTTCTTCTTTTATTAATTTATTTGCTTTCTTAAATTTATACTCTGTTCCGCAGCCAATGATAAAAAATATAGCAGCATAAATTATAACATTTCTCACTTCTTTACCACCTATAATTTAATCCTATGATGTATTTTATACCATTTCTGAATAACAAAAGCCATAACTACTATCCCGAGAGTATCAAAGAAAAGAACATCCTTCCATGAACCTTTACGTCCCGGCACAAAACTTTGATGAATTTCATCACTTATTGCTATTAAAATACATACGATAATTCCAATTGCGGTAGATATGCTTTTTTTATCATTAAAACTTACGCTATAAGCCCGCCGCCACAAAAAATACAGAATGGCGTATTCAACCATATGAGCAACTTTCCTTAGAATTAAATCAATTATGCCAAGATTTGTTGTTAGATTTGGAATGTCAGAAAGCGAATATATAATGACATTCCAAACAAGAAATAAAAACCAGGGAAGGATTTTAAGTATCACATTAATCCACCATTAACCAAACCCTTAAACTCTTTCGCCAACTCCTCCTTTGCATTACTATTAACCCGACACATACACCTTTTAATTATCTCTTCGAGTTGCTTGCTGCCTAATGCAATCGCTTCCTGTGATATTTTGATATCAACAAGTTCTAAACTCCCATCAATAACAGCAGTAATACCATGCTCTTCATAAGTAAATTTCTTCTGTTTTAGTTCTTGCTGCATATCTTTATATTTAGATCTCAGTTGATATGCTTCTTTTAACATTTTCATCATGTCCATAAGCATTCTCCTTTTCTATAACAAAGTAAAATAATAAATCTAATATCAGCAAAATTAAAGCAGGTCTTTGCTAATAACCTCTATGTTATATTTTTTTGGATCTTTATTCAGGAAATATATTTAACTTTTAATCTACAGGAATAATTATTTCTTGTCCGGGATAAATTAAGTCAAAGTCTGGAATTTCTTTTTCATTAGTACGCCAAATTCCCACCCATTTAGAACCTAACCCGTAGTGCTCGCCCATTTTAGAAATATTCCAGAGATTATCCCCCCGCTGCACAACATACACTATATTACCGCCTTCACGCCTTACAGTTTCTTTGGGCTTTACAGTTTCTTTGGGCCTTTCAGGTTTGCTTGTTCTTTCTACTTCTCTGGGTTGCTCTGATTTTCTAGGTTTTGCGCTTTCTCTACTGACTGGGCGGCTTTCTGCTTTGTAACTCACATCATCCTGATCATAAGAAGTTTGGCGTATCTCTTCTATTGCCTGGCGGGCAAGACTCCATGCTTGTTTATATTGATTAATCTCTAAAGATTCTTCAGCTTTTTGTATAGTCATTTCAGCCATAGAAACATCTTTGCCTTCACCTTGAGCTTTCTCTAACATCTCAATTGCTACTACAAGTGCTTCCCTGGCATCGTTGACTACAATCTCATCATTTGCCTTTTCATCGATATATCTTTGAGCGCTTTTCTCTTCCTCTGTATGTTTTGCTTTCCGCTCTAAAAGCAAGCTCTGGCGTTCCTGCTCTTCCGAGGCATCCTTCATTTTTTCGAAGTATAGATAGCCCCAATAACCGCCACCAGCAAGTATTAACAGCAAAATGATTAGATGTAATTTAGTTATTCTCATATATGTATATAATTTTCTTAACGATTGATTCAGTTATATTTTCGTAAAAATCTCAAAACTTGTCAAGATTAAAGAAATTTAAAATTTAAATAAACTTTATGCCTTGTTATTCAATTATCTCAGCTTTATCAAAGTCAAGTGATATCATAAAAATTTAGTATTACTTCTCTTTTCCACAAAAGATATTATTAAGACAATTTTACTGAGAATAAAAATTTATCTGTTATTTTATCTATTAACTCTAATCCGCTTATAACTTGACCAATCTTTGTTGCCAGCTTAGGAGATATGGGTTTTTCGGTAGCACTAAATTCTGTTTTCCCAAAGAATATTATTAAAGCCGGGCCTTCCTGCAAATAAACAACATCACCTGTTTCAACATCCAACGTCAGATTCTCTGCCCCAAAAGCTAGAGGCACATTAAAATACAACATCCCTTGTTTTTTATTCGTTATAGAATTAAATGGGGTTGTTTCAGATAATTTTTGCGCAGTAACGGTATTATTAAGTTTTACTATTAATTTAACTGCTTCAAAATCAAGTATTATTAACATTATTAGAATTATAACATATTATATAAATGTAGAAAAATAAAAACACTTTCTGCTATAATTACCATTAATTAAGCGCTTTAGGTTAAACAAATGGGAATAAAAATAAAACCACATCCTTATAGATTCAGACAGGACATAGAGATCGAAGTCATACACGCACAAAGAGCTCATAAGGCTAAGGATTACGACCAATTTGAGGTTTCTATTCGAAAACTAAAAAAGTTTCTCTCGCCTTTGATGGAAAAATGGACTCAATCTAAGGAAATCAAGTACAACCCGCAAGAAAATGAGGAACAGGAATCATTTGAGACACAGGAAATAGGAAGAACATATTATCAAATAAGCTGGATCCAGTTTATAGAATCAAAAGAAGGTTTTAAGGGTTTAAGCATAACTGAATGGGAAAAGCTGATAGATCATGTGTTTAAGCAAAGAGTGCTCGCTTATGTAAAATACGGAAAGAAAAGCGGATTTCTTGGTTATTTATACAGATGGTTTTATTTTTACTTGCTTACTGCATATAGAAAAATTAAAGTAGCATACCATCCTAAACTTGCGCATTTTAATAATAGAGAACTCCAGATGAGATTCACGCAAATTGTTAATAAATTGCCTAAAAGGCAAAAAATTGTATTTACTGACTATTATTTTAGCGATCTCTCATATAAAGAAATTGCTGAAAAATTAATCATTTCTGAGAGTACAGTAAGAAATAATAAGGCAAAAGCACTAAAAAATATAAAAAAATTTGACTCATCTATTTATGCTGAATTAAAGAGAAAATATGCAAATAGTAAAGGTAAATTTCTTAAATAATTTCAGCCATGAGTAGACAAAACATGCATACTAATAATAGAAACAACTTTTCGAAACAAGAAAAGTTGTTTTTTGTATTTAAATCATACCTATTTCTAAGGTAAATCTACCAAAATAAAAACTCAATTAAATGTTAAATACTGATGCCTGTTCTAAAAACTAAACTAAAAAGAATCTAAAAAGTGCCTGCCCCCATTTAAATCTAAAAAAATCTAAAAAGTGCCTGTCCCCATTTATAGTTTATATTTAGATGCATTTGGATGAGTATGATTATTCTAATTTGATTTTACTAAATGGAGAGAAATTGCATTACTGAGTTCTTCAGGTCGAGCAGATCCGATAAGTATACGTTTGCCGTTAAATAAACAAAGGCGCTAATACAAGTGTAATAGTGCTTAGAAGCTTTATTAAAACGTGCAAACTCGGTCCTGCTGTATCCTTAAATGGATCACCAACAGTGTCTCCTACTATAGCTGCCTTGTGTGCTTCTGATTTTTTCCCTCCGTAATTACCAAGTTCAATGAATTTCTTTGCATTATCCCATGCGCCACCACCGTTATTCATAACCGTTGCTAATAATATGCCGCTTATTGTACCAATCATTAAAAAGGAAGCTACTGTTTCTGCTCCAATACCGAATTGCTTGAATAATAATCCAACTACAACCGGTCCGCTCACAGCCAGCAATCCGGGGAGGATCATCTCTTTAAGAGCTCCTTTTGTTACTATATCAACACATCTGGCATAATCCGGTTTTACTTTACCTTCAAGTATACCTTTATTCTCTTTAAACTGAGCTCTAACATCATTTATAACATAGTAAGCTGCTTTCCCAACAGCTCTAATTGCAAGCGCACTAAATAGAAATACTAACATCGCACCCAAAAGACCTCCTACAAAAACCTCCACTTTAGCTATATCTACACTATGGAAAGGTTTTCCAAGAATATGGCTCACCTCATCAAGATATGCAGAAAACAATAGGAATGCGGCTAAAGCAGCTGAGCCTATAGCATATCCTTTTGTTAAAGCCTTTGTTGTGTTGCCTGCAGCATCCAGTCTGTCTGTTCTCATTCTGATCTCATCAGGCTGTTTGGTCATCTCAATTATTCCACCCGCATTATCAGTTATCGGACCGAATGTATCCATTGCAAGTATATATGCACATGTTGCAAGCATTCCCATTGTGGCAATCGCGGTACCGTAGAGACCTGCGCTAATAGCAGATATATCAGTGAACTGAACTAATCCCTTTATTCCGCAGTAATACGAACCAAGAAGGGCAAATGAAATAACTATTACAGGCATTGCGGTGCACTCCAATCCTACCGCAAAACCAGTAATGATGTTTGTTGCAGGCCCTGTCTGAGAAGCTTCCGCAATAGATCTTACAGGCCTGAAATACGTTCCTGTATAATACTCAGTAATGTAAACGAATATCCAGCTGCAAAAAATACCAATTAAACCTGCAGCAAAAAGCCACATATTATTATCAAGCAATTTATAATTTGCAATATACAATCCAACAATTGCTAGTAAAGAAGTTACCAGATATCCTTTATTTAGAGCTCTCATAGGATCTAACTTTTCATCTTTCACATTTACAGTCATTATCCCAACCATAGAGGCAATTAATCCAAATGCACGAACTACTAAAGGGAATAGAATACCTTTAACACCAAAATGCGGTAATAGCGCAATACCAAGAATCATAGCTCCTATATTCTCAGCTGCAGTTGATTCAAAAAGATCAGCGCCTCTTCCAGCACAATCCCCAACATTATCTCCTACCAAATCTGCTATAACAGCTGGATTTCTCGGATCATCTTCGGGTATACCTGCTTCTATCTTACCAACTAAATCGGCACCTACATCAGCTGCTTTTGTATAAATACCGCCGCCAAGCTGGGCAAACAGCGCTACAAAACTTGCGCCGAATCCATAACCGACAATTTTCAAGGGTATTATTGAAGGATTCGACATCCCGCCCATTATATAAAATAGTCCTCCAACACCAAGTAAACTCATGGCTACAACCGTAATCCCTGAAACTGCTCCTCCCCTAATGGAAATTTTTAAAGCTTTATTAAAATTTGTTTTTACAGCAGTTGCCGTACGGATATTTGCTCTTATCGAAATATGCATGCCTATATATCCGGCTATTCCGGAACAAACAGCACCAAAAAGAAATGAAATTGTAGTAGTTAACGCTTCATTGTGATCCCCCTTTATAAAAACATAGAGGGCATATATTATTACTGCCAGAACTATAGACAGTATGCCTACTGTTCTATACTGTCTCTTAAGAAAGGCTTCCGCTCCTTCTTTTATTGCATTTGAGATCTCCTGCATCTCAGGGGTACCGGTATCTTGTTTCAATACATAGTAAGCAAGATAACCTGCAAAAAGCAACGAAAATAAACTGATCCCGATTATTAATAATGCCATAAACTGCTCCTTTCTTACCCTAATAAAATTATTTTTTTATACCTTCAATCTCTTTCATTTTTTTTAAACTTTCTTAGAATTATTAGTATTGTGCTTTCAGACTATAAATGATTCAATGAAACTTTTCAAACTTATCGTTAATAAGCTTTTTTTGCAGCTCAATCCTTTTGCTGGTTGGTTTTTAACTAAACTTCTGGGAAGGATCGATCGCTATCCCGGGCCCCATCGTAGAGCTTAAAGAAATCTTTCTGATATAAATACCCTTTGATGAAGCAGGTTTTAATCTTATTACACTTGAAACTAAATATTTTAAATTCTCAACCAAATGCTCTTCGCTAAACGAAGCTTTCCCAATAGCGCAATGAATATTTCCATATATATCATTTTTGAATTCAACTCTTCCAGCCTTAATTTCCTTTATAGCACTGGCTATATCAAAAGTAACGGTCCCTGATTTGGGATTTGGCATAAGGCCTCTGGGCCCTAAAACCTTACCTAGCTTAGATATATTCCTCATATTATCAGGTGTAGCAACTAGCACATCAAAATCCATCCATCCCTTTGCGATCTTTTCAATCAGATCATCCCCGCCGCAAATATCAGCTCCATTTGATTCTGCTTCCTTCAATTTTTCACCAGCAGCCACAACAGCTACCTTTCTTGATTTACCTGTGCCGTGAGGAAGATTCACAGTGCCACGAACACCCTGATCTGACTGCTTTGGATCAATCCCTAATTTAATATGCACCTCAACCGTTTCATCAAACTTTGCTTTCGCGGCCTTCTTTATAACACCTACAGCTTCTTGCAAAGGATACAATTTATTTTTGTCAACCAATTTAGTAATTTCCAATATTCTCTTACTCAACTAAGTTCTCCTTAATTATTATATGGTTATAGACCCTTTTTTTGCTATATAGTTATTTTAAGAGCCTTACTTTACTATAAGCAAACTAACCTATTTTACTTCAATACCCATACTTCTTGCAGTCCCCTTAACGATTTTCACAGCTGCATCTAAATCCTGTGCATTCAAATCCGGCATCTTCTGCACCGCAATCTCCTGCACCTGTTGATTTG
This sequence comes from bacterium, assembly GCA_043809745.1. Lineage (GTDB taxonomy): Bacteria > Elusimicrobiota > JBDRMW01 > JBDRMW01 > JBDROU01 > JBDROU01. Next base: position 2,272 of record JBDROU010000013.1, on the reverse strand, counting down.
TTACCGATCCAACCTTTGTCTTTTTAGGTGAACTTGATGCTTTTGCAAGCCCGGCTGCTTTTTTAAGCAGTGAGGATACCGGCGGCATCTTTGTAATAAATGTAAATGATCTGTCTTCAAATACAGTGATTACAACAGGGATTAGCATCCCATTCTCCTGCGTCTTTGTTTTTTCGTTAAACTGCTTACAAAAATCCATAATATTTACTCCATGCTGTCCTAATGCCGGACCAACCGGAGGTGCTGGATTTGCATTCGCAGCAGGTATTTGCAATTTAATCTGAGTTTTAACTTTTTTAGGCGGCATATTTATTCCTCTAATTGTCTTATTAAAATCTAAAACTTCTCAACCTGTAAAAAATCTAATTCAACCGGGGTAGGTCTTCCAAAAATACTTACCATAACCTTAAGCTTGCCTCTCTCTGAATTTACATCATCAACTGAACCAACGAAATGTCTGAAAGGCCCCTCAATAATACGGACATTCTCCCCCTTATCAAACAACACAGCAGGTTTTGGCTTAGCCGCAGTAGGAGCTGATACAAGCTCAAGTATTGACTGAATTTCTTCATCGACTAACGGCACAGGATTTACTCCCCCCAAAAACCCAGTTACTCCGGGAACATTTCTAATTACCCAATAAGTATCATTGTCCACTACCATATGCACCAATACATAGCCGGGAAAAAACTTTCTTTTTCTGATAGATTTCTTATTGCGCTTAATCTCTACTACTTCTTCAGTCGGTATAATTACCTGATCTATCTTGCTCTTTAATCCAGAGGCTTCTACATTTTTTTCTATATTAGCCTTTACTTTATCTTCATACCCAGAGTACGTATGCACAATATGCCATCTTAATTCCACTGTTTACTCCTTAAATATTATTCAATTATCATGATGTTAAAACTTATTATATAAATATACCCAGCAACTTCATCAAAATTAAATCAATTATTCCAACATAGAATGCTATTATGAGCACTAAAAGTATCACAACAACAGTAGAAGCTATCATTTCTTTTTTTCCTAACCACGTAACCTTCTTTAATTCGAAATATGCTTCTTTAACAAATTGAATTGCTTTGCTTATCCAAGTCATGATTGTAAAACCTTAAATTCCCTTATAGTTTTATTAAATTTATCATTGTATTTACTAATCTCTTCCTGTAATGCGGTTGCAGTAATTGAAAACATCTTGCCGTCATGCTTAACATAGCAGCTTCTCACTTGAAGCATTCCAACAATGCCATATCTATACTCATAATCAACTACTATTGCATCCAACCCGGATATTTTTTCATTCTCTTTTTTAATCAGTTTATAACCTTTAAATACGCTGCCGTGTTGATTTACAGTTATATCTGTATATTCGTTTACATCAAATTTAGTTTTTTCAGCAAATACATTGATATTGGCCGAAAAATCTTTTCTAAACTTCTGCTCTTTAAATATTACTATTGAACCAAGTACCCCAGACTCGTCCACTTTCCAACTTTCAGGGAATTCAATGCTAAAGTTATGAACTTTATTTTCGTATACCTGTCCCATTATTTTTGAAGGTTGACCTTTCTGACAAGAAATCCCAAAAATTACAAAAAGTAATAAAAAACCAACCCACTTAACATTTTGCCACATAAATCTCATAAAATTTATCATAACCGGGAGTGGAGGGACTTGAACCCCCAGTCCTGGTTTTGGAGACCAGTGGTTTGCCATTAACCGACACTCCCAGAAAAATCTAACTTATTCTTGGGACCTTATTTCTCTTCAACAACTATTAAGCTGTTTAGATAAATATCTAGGCATCCGGTTGCTTAAAAAAGCAGGTTAAAATTTTATTATAAAATCAAATAAAAAGCAAGTGCTATTTTAAAAATATTTTAGTCAAACCAAATTGTTAAATAAAGCAAATCACACAGCCATCTAAAAAACTATTTATTTTACTTCCCGGTGATTCGTGTGCTTTCTGCAACTAGCGCAGAATTTTTTTACTTCAACTTTATCTTTACCTTTTTTTGCCCCAACTCTGAATGAATAATTTCTCTCCTTACATACTTGGCAAGCTAATGTTTTTACTATTGTATCACCCATCTTTTAACCTCTCCTTAATACTTCGATTCTACTAACTTTACTCAATAATTTCAGAAACCACCCCAGCTCCTACCGTATGGCCGCCTTCTCTTATCGCAAACCTTAAGCCCTTCTCCATGGCTATCGGGGTTATCAACTCTCCTTCCAACTCCACATTATCTCCAGGCATTACCATCTC
>JBDROU010000012.1:0-24096 GCA_043809745.1 bacterium | reverse complement strand
TTGGGGCTTGTCTCTATCAAAGATATGTGGGTTGCATTTCACTATCCAAATGGATAACTGACTGCATGAACCGCCCATTGCGGTGCCGCATGATGGGTGGTGTGGGAACTGGGGGTTAACAGCCCCCGGTTACCCGATTAGGATGTCGTTAATTTCCTTTATAATTTTGTCAATAGTTCGAAACTGGCCCCATTATCGTTTGCTTCTATTCAAAATGTTTGTCAATGATTTCCTTTGTTGTATAATCATTCTGCAAGAAAATAATGTTTCTCCTTTCCCAAATAAAAAATCTATTCATTTTATATATTGACAAGCTTGGCCAATTTTTCCATTTACCATTAGAGAGACTTTGTGGAACAAATTTGTATTTAAAACAGCCTCTTTCATAAATCTTTAATCTTACTTGTTTCGTCAATGCAAATAAAGTATGACTTAAAATAGAATTTTGACCATCTTGATTTTTTGGAAAATGTGTATGCCAACCATCAAAAAATAATGTATATTCAACATTGTCTTCACTAATACCTATAAGAAAATTATTACTTTTCAGCGGTTTAATACAGATACTATTTTCTCCTAACTCTACATAAATTTTCAAATTTGATATTAGCGAAGCAAGAGCCGAATAGAATTCTGTCATGTTATTCTTCCTAACAATATATTGTGCGAACGGACTTTTAATTTTGATTTTGGGTCTTTTAGCTTAAGTTCCCAAAATTATATTTTATATAATAATTATATAAAACTAAGTTGTAATTTGTCAAAATTATTAAATTGACTAAAGTACGTAATAGTATTAAAATATCAAAAAATACGATATACGTATATATTAGAAAAGTTATTATCATGGGGGTGCTATGACTTTTATTGAGGAATTTGACAAGATGGCGTTTGAGGAATACCTTATTCAACACAGGATGGCAAGACAAAATAGTGTAATCTTTTATCCGGTTTGGGTAGAGAAGTTCTTACGATTTGCTGACAAATCTCGTGAAACAACTCATGAGCTTAAGATGCAGGCTTTTTTAAATGATTTGAATAATTCCAGCGCCATTCAGGATTGGCAGGTAGAGCAAGCTGAAAGGGCTATAAAACTTTACTTTGATTATTTCTTGAAGTCAAAAAGTATAGTGAGCGAGCCGAAATCTGATATGATTGATAATAAAGAGATAAATAATTATCATAAAACATTGACCCATATGAAACATGCTATCAGAATTAAGCACTATTCCTATAGCACTGAACGCCAGTATCTTGCATGGACAAAGAAATATTATAGTTACCTCGTTTCGATCAAGGGGAAGAAAGCATTACAGGAGATTCCCACTTCTGCCGATATCAAGAATTATTTAAGTTATCTGGCAATTACTTGCAAGGTTTCCGCTTCAACACAAAATCAGGCTTTTAATGCGCTCTTGTTTTTGTATCGGGATATTTTGAATATTTCACTTGATGATATAAAGAAAACAATACGGGCAAAACGAACGCCAAAGATACCGGCTGTTTTTTCAGGAGAAGAAATAGAGAGGCTTTTTGCACATATGAAAGATCAGCCACTACTCATTGCGCAGCTCATTTATGGAACTGGTATGAGACTCATGGAGCTGGCGCGGTTGCGGGTCAAGGATATTGATTTTGATTTGGGGAATATTGTGATTAGAGATAGTAAAGGCGAAAAAGACAGGGTTACCATGCTTCCGAAATCACTTGAGGACCGTTTGAGGGTCCATCTTGAAACAGTGAAAGAATTACACCGGAAAGATTTATTAAGCGGGCAAGGAGACGTGTATCTTCCCAATGCGTTATCGCGGAAGTATCCGAATGCCGGGAAGGAGTGGGCGTGGCAATATGTTTTTCCTGCAGCAAGACTTTCAGTTGATCCAAGAAGCAAGACGGTAAGAAGGCATCATATCAGTGCGAAGCTCATTCAAAACTTCATAAAATATGCTCTTAGGAAATCCGGTATTACTAAACATGCTTCTGTCCACACACTGCGCCATAGTTTTGCTACACATCTGCTGCTGAGCGGCGTGAATATCCGTGAGATTCAGGAACTGCTCGGTCATAAACATGTTGAAACAACAATGGTGTATACGCATGTTGCCCGCGAATTGTCGAGCCCTGTGAAAAGTCCGCTCGACCTGTTGCAGTACAAAAAAAAGGCAGGGAATGTGTTGCTTGCGGTTAAATGATGTGATTGCGGAGTTTTGCGAGTAGTTCCCGGCTATTCTGCATCTCGGGTGCATTCAGCACAGGCACTATGGTAAGAAATGTGACCAGATCGCCAATTAGTGCAGTTGACAGATTATCAAGTTTGGTGAAAAGTGAGTCAAAGCAAAAGATCGAACTTACCAGCATTTAAAATTTTAACTTGCTGTCCCCGTTGACAGTGGGGGTTTTGTTTAATAGAATATGGCTTATGTTAAGGTTTATTCATAAGTCAAAAATTCACAGGGCTGTGGTTACTGAAGCAAATTTAGAGTATGAAGGCAGTATTACAGTTGATCCTGTGCTTTTAGATGCTGCTGAGATTTATCCGAACGAGATGGTATGGGTATTGAATCTGAATAACGGTGAACGGTTCGAAACATATGTAATTGAAGGTAAACGCGGTTCGGGGGATATGTGCCTTAACGGCCCTGCCGCCCATTTGGGCGCCAAAGGTGACAAAATCATTGTATTGTCTACCGCAGCTGTCGAGGATGAAAAGGCCCGCAAATTTAAACCTATAGTTATCCATGTAGATGAAAAAAATCGGATAGTAAAGAAGGTATAAATATGATTAAAGAATTTTTTAGTAAAAAAATCGTCCAGATTGTTTCAGTAGTACTAGGGTGTATCATTGCTTTATATACAATGATTTATATTGATGTTGTTTCAAGAGCAAAAGAGGCCTATATGCAGGGTGAGAAATATTGGAGTTGGAGTGAGAATCCTCAAGAAAAGAAAGCATTTCTGGAAAAGGAACTGAATAGAAGGCTTGAAGAATTGAAAATTAAGTTGGACAAAAATAAGCTCACAATGGAGCAGTATGAAAATCAGGTGGATATAGCTAAGTTTGATTATGACCGCAATATGGAAGAAAGTTCCATAAATATGCTTATGTATGGTATCAAACTGTAGTTGAGCTGTTTACACCTCCTGAGTCCAAATGGGTAAAAAGAGCCCGTAAAAAGATGGTGCTTGCCAAAGATAGATGGAAAGAAGAATTAAAAGCTAAAAATATCCCTTTCGAAGATTATATGCTTGAATGAAGGGCTTAATTAAATTTCTTATCGGCCTTGTGCTCCTTCCTATTTGTATAGGTCTTGCCCGCAGTTTTATACTTGTTATAGCGTTATTCAGTAAATTATCGGAGTTAAGCTTCCTTTTCCTTTCTGGTTTTGCCGCTTACTTTATTTTTGAGCTGATTTTTTCTAAACCAATAAGAACTTATGTGTTAGGTCACGAGTTATCCCATATAGTCGCTTCATTATTATGCGGAGGGCTGCCTAAGAAGTTAAAGATTTCTAAGAGGGGTGGGAGTGTAAGCTTAACAAAGACCAATTTTTTCATAAGCCTGGCGCCTTACATACTTCCTTTATATACCTGCGTTGTCTTGGGTGTTTATTTTATAGTTAAGCACTATTTTAATTTTTATTATATCCACTATGTCTTTTTTGCAATATTGGGATTCAGCCTGGCATTCCATTTAAGATTGACGTTTTTTGCTGTAAAACAAGGTCAGCCGGACATTGAAAAAACCGGGGTGTTTTTTTCGCTGGTTTTTATCGTATGTGTAAATCTAATTGTACTGGTGCTTCTGTTAAAGCTTTTGTTTCCACAAAGTGTAAATCTGGCAAGATATTTTGAGGATGCACTTTTTGCATCTGTAAACGTTTATATATGGATTATAGGCATAATGCAGTTGATAATTTCATTGGTGATAAATAAACTGCGGACGGTATGGGGATAATGATTAAAGCTGAGAATATATCAAAAAGATTCGGGAATTCGATTGTTCTGCAGGATATTGATTTTAATGTTAATAGTGGAGAAATATTCGCGTTTTTAGGGCCGAATGGCGCAGGCAAAACTACCACCATCAGGATATTTACAGGACTCATAAAACCTACCTCAGGAAAAGCATTGATTAATGGAATAGATGTAGAGAAAAATCCTAAAGAGGTAAAAAGGATAATTGGGCTTCTTCCGGATCAGCCGTTTGTGTATCCAAAATTAAAGGGAATTGAGTATCTTTATTTCCTATGCGATATGTACGGATATAAAATACCGGATTATAAGCAGGAGATAGTACGTTTAAGCAGGTTGTTTGATATGGAACAGCATCTTGAGGATTTGGTTGAGACCTATTCCCATGGGATGAAGCAGAAGTTGGTGCTTATAGGTATTTTTTTTCGCAGGCCTAAAGTTGTATTTTTAGATGAGCCGATGGTAGGGCTTGATCCCAGAAGCGCAAGGGTACTGAAGCATATTATCTCTGATTATGCAGCTTCCGGTACAACCTTTTTCATTTCCACGCATACGCTCGAAATAGCAGAAAAACTTTGCAATAAAATATGTATTATTAAATCCGGACAGATAATACTGCTTGAAGATAAGGAGAATCTGCTTTCCCACAGAGAACATAATAAAAATCTTGAGGAGATATTTCTTGAACTAACAGGCGGTTTTGAAGTCCTTGAGCTGTTAAATAAATTATGAACTTTGCAAAATTAAAGTATTTATCTGTTAAAAATAGCATAGAGAAGGCAACATTCGGCGCAATTTTTAAGACTTTGTTCTTTAGCAGTATAAGCCTTGGATTTATGTTAGGCCTTTATTTCGGTTTTTTTAGGCTGATCAGTTATCTTGATAAACTGCCGTATTTGGGGCCTATATTAATATATAAGGTTTTATCACTAATCTTTTTAACAACCTTTATAATGATTGTTTTTTCAAGCCTGATTACATCGTTAAACTCGCTTTTTTTCTCAAATGAGTTAGATTTATTATTTACTTTACCTATTTCAGTAGAAAGGATTTTTACATTAATGGCGTTGGAAAGCTTTATTTATTCATCCTGGATGGTGCTTCTTGTTATATTTCCTTTTTTTGCCGCTTTCGCCAAATTAAAGCAGCTTGGATTAGAGTTTTATGCCGGGTTTGTTTTTATTTTACTGCCGTACCTGATTATACCTGCTTTTATAGGTGTTTTATTAATTATGGTGCTGTTTTTTCTTTTTCCTTCAAGCAAGTTGCGTGATATTATATTTGTTCTTATTATAATAATAGTGGCAAGTTTATATTTGTTGTTTAGGTTGATGGAACCAGAAAAGCTGGTTAGAACAGATGTTTTTCATCAAGTTATGCAGTATATACTGCTGCTTCAAGCGCCAACCGCATTTTATCTGCCTTCATGGTGGTTGACGGAATCAATCCGAACTTACGCGGTTAAGGAATGGTCAAACTTCTATTTCTATAGCGCTCTATTATGGGGAGTTGGTATATTTATTGTTTACATATCGATAAAACTCTCAAAAATTTTGTATTATCAAAGTTGGAACCAGGCTGGAATTAGATCTTCAAATATGATACCAGTTCCAAATTATGCTAAAAAGAGGTTGTTAAAAGGAATATGGGCTAAGGAGTTGATCTTATTCTTCCGCTCGCCTGAGCAGTGGCCGCAGTTGTTTTTGCTTATTTCATTAATTATTGTTTATTTATTCAGTATTTATAGGTTGCCTTTGGATACCGTATATTTAAAGACGCTTCTGTCTTTCTTAAATATTGGATTTGCGGGTTTTGTGTTAAGCGCGCTGGTTCTGCGCTTCGTATACCCTGCTATTAGTCTGGAAGGCAGGTCTTTTTGGTTGATAAAGTCTTTGCCCGCTGATATTGGAAAACTTGTAGTTAGCAAATGGTTTTTATATGGAGTCCCAATTGTCTGTATAGGTCTTATTATTGTTAGTATGTCATGCTATTTATTGAAGACAAATAGTTTTGTGTTTGTTTTTTCAGTTATAAGCATTCTATTTATCTCTTGCGGGTTGGTAAGTTTGGGAATAGGTTTTGCAGCTGCGTTCCCAAGGTTCTCGGTCCCGAATATTGCTAAGATAGAATCATCAATAGGCGGCATATATTTTATGATAAGTGCGCTATTTTACGTTGGAATGACCATTGCTTTAGAGGCAATATTGATGCAGATATATTTTTATGAAAGGCTTAAAACGGATTTTTCCGCATATATTCACGTAGTAATATGGGTAGTAGCAGCGCTTTTAGTATGGCATGCGTTGATTATTGTCTTGCCTGTGTATTTTGGGAATAGGAGCCTTGAAAAATATGAGATTGAATTTTTGGCTTAATATTCTTGGGATTTTAATATTAAATAGTGTAATTATTCATGCAGAATCAAATATTGCTCCATTTTACAGTCATGGTAAAGGCAGTGACAAACGTATAACACTAACCTTTGATGACGGGCCTTCCAAGACTACTGAAAAATTGCTTGAATTATTGAAAAAAAAGGATGTTAAAGCAGCTTTTTTTGTATTGGGAGTAAATATAAAAAGGTTTCCTTTATTAATAAAAAGGATACATGAAGATGGGCATGAGCTCGGTAATCATACTTACGGCCATATTAACTTTGGGCAGTATAAGAACCCAGATATCAGGGAGAAATTAAAGCAGGAGATTTTATCAACTGATGAGATGATATCAGAGATAATCGGTATACACCCCTATTTTGTCCGAATGCCTAACGGGACGAGCAAGTCATGGGTTAAGGAAGTAATAGGGGAGTTAAACTTAAGTATTGTGAATTGGAGTTTTGGTTGTGATTGGAAGAAGATGGACCTTGAATCTATGAGTAAAGCTTATATAAAGGCGGTGGAACCCGGAGCTGTATTGTTGTTTCATGATACTTCAAGAAATATTGATGAACGGTTAAAAATAATTGAAAAAGTAATTAATTATGCATTAGACAATGAGTATGTGTTTGTTACTGTCAGCGAGATGTTTGAATTAAAAAAAGCTGAGAGTACTGCTAAAGACCTTCCTGAGAAATAGTTGATAATCTAATTAATCCATCGAAAAATAGGGATACCCCTTTTTGAGCGATCTCTATAGCAGGGGCAGTCCATATTTTTCTTTATAATATTCATTTATACCCCCTTGATTTTTTGGGGTTTTGGGGTTAAAAAGATAATGTAATCTTTATGTTACAAACGTAACCCGGCCGTTACTTTAGTATTGTTGATATTTAGGCAGTATTGAAGCTTACTGGAGGGGTATGAAAGAAGGCATTTCTCAATATATGAAAACATCAGAAATTGCAGGAATGTGCGGTTGCTGTTTCAAATTCTACCAGGGGACAAGAATCTTTCCGTCGATAAAGTCCGAATATTCTAAAAGAGAGATTTTACAAAAACTTTACATAAACTTTAAACAAACTTTACACGATCCGTTTACACTTATAATGATAGTGAAAATTTGAACTTTGAAAATATGCGCTGACAAACCTTCCTAAAAAGAAAATTTTAGGAGGCTCCGCAAGGAAGCAGCAGTAAAAGAGTGCGGAGGGCAAACTTCGAGTAATCGAAGGACTCTTTAAGACATTTTTTAAGAAATGTTTTAAAGACAACCCGAATCTCTGTTTCAGGGGGGCAGAGAGGGGTTGGCAAAGTTACAGGTCCGTTTAAAGCGGATGGCTGAATTACCAAAAAACACACTAAAACCCCGCAGATCCTAAATACATTAGTGTGTTTAGGATTTTTAATTAAGGAGATAAAAAATGATTAAACAAATGATTAAGAAGATTAATGAAGTTGGAAAAAATTGGCTTATGAGGCTCTCTCTAAAGAGATTAATTGTCTCGAGCCTGGTAATAAGTTTTGCGCTTATTGCCAACGCTATGGCTTGGGATAATTTAAGGCTTTCCGGGCCTACGAAGGTGCTTGAAACAAAAACCTATGTTTTTACCGTTATGGCCTATACCGGTGGTGTTTTTGACAATACCGCTTCGGTAAATATTGAACATGATCCCCAATCCGGCATTACGGTCATCTATAATAACGGAAAGACGCTTATTAATGGTACACTGGATGTCCAGATGAAATTCAGCAATCCTAATACCTACTGGCCGGTTTTTTATCAGAAGGATAATCTTCCAGAGGCCACGCTTCCTTACCAGGTTGAATGTTTTGGCCTTGTAAAATATTTTACTGTGCCTATCCCAGCTAATATAGAGGCCGGTGTTCCTTTTAACGCGACAATCTCAGCTAAAGCTATTGACGGCACCATAGTGGAACCGTTTGATGATATGGTGGAAATTAGCTGCGCGGTAGGTGAGATAAGGGATTTTGTAGGCGGTTCAGTTGACAATACCTTTATAGATGGAAGCGAGTTTGTGGATGGTGTTGCCGATGTCCAGCTGGTTTTATATGGCGGAAGTATGGATAATGCGAATAATTTAGTGCCCAGGGAAAATAATATATATGTTAATAACACGATAAATTATGGTTTCGGAATTGCTCATGGGGAAACGGGTATACTAACTGTAGATCCGGGATCGTTTGATAGTGTTGTTATGCTTTTCCCGGGTGAAACGCTCGTAACCGGTGTTCTGTCAGGTCTTAAGAAAACAGGGACACCGAATCAGGCTTATGCAGGGATTCCTGTTGATGTAGTTGAGGTTTGGGCAATTGACAGCTGGGGTAATCCGGTAGACGGCGGTCCGTATCCAAATGTCAGCTTTACTTCCAGTTATAATACGCCTCCGAATGATGATGTCCTGCCGGCGGGCGGTAATTTAGGGGCTAACTATAAAGAATATAATAGTGTGTTTATGATAAGAAAAGTTGATGTTGGTGTTTCTCATATTATAACTGTAACTGAATCAATAAACAGTAATACTAATATTACTCAATTACCTGTTATTGCTGCGGGTGTGAGTGAGTTCAGGTTTTATGATAATATAGACGCTATTAATCCTCCGGACAGAAAATTACGAACAACGGATACATTTGGTTTGTATATTGAGGCTGTGGATGGATCAGGGAACATAAAATTCAGCTATAATCAAACACTTAATCTATTCTGCAAAGAGCTCCCAACCGCTAATATAGTTGATACCGATACATCAGATGATATACCCCAAAGCCAGATAACATTCGTTAATGGGAGATGGCCTGCTGTGGGTACTCAAAACGTTAGGGTTACCAAGGTACAGGGGAATATACATCTTAAGATAGAAGATTCGCTGGGTAATACCGGAGAAAATGCGGAGTTTGATGTAATAGCCGGCGCAAGAGCAAAACTTCTTTTAACACTTGAAGGAGAAACATTTACTTCTGGTGTGTATCCCGGTAATGCTGGTGTGCCGACAGAAGACTTTGCGGCCGGAAGTTCTATGTCGGTGGATGTAAGGGTAGTCGATAAATACTGGAATCTTGTGCCCGGATCGGATATCGATGATGTCAAATTGTTGGCAGATGATAATTGTTATATTCAATTCAGTCCTGCAAGCAGGACGATCGGAGCAGGCGGGGAGCTGGAAGATGCTTTTAATGTAACTTTTAGAACTGCCGGCACACAGGTATTAAAGGTAGGCGCGGAAGCTCCGTTTGGCGGGCCTTATGATTCAACACCTCTAACTGTTTATCCCGGCGCATATGATGATGTGGTTTTGGTGAGTCCGGGAGAGACGCTTGCTCCGGGAATACCTACGGCAATAGAGTCAGATGGAAAATTAGGCGATCCGAGTAATCAAAATGTATCAAATAGCTTTGGTGTTACTGTTTATGCTGTTGATCAGTATTTCAACCCTGTTGCTAATCCTCCTTATCCTACAATTAGATTTACAACTACGGATCCTTTGGGCGTAATTCCAACAGGTAATATCGATATGGGTAATGATACTGAGATATACGCTATTCAGCTAAATACTTATGACCCTGTTGATCAGGTAAAAAAAATAAAAGTTGAAGATGTTTCAGATCCAGCAGGCAAGAAAGATGAAGTTTACATAACTGTAGTGCCCGGTGCTGTTGCCAGCTATGTAGTTGAGGTTCATTCAATAAATGTAACCAAAAATGTTGGTGTACCTTTCACTATTACACTTACTGCTAAAGATCCGTATGGTAATACAGCATTCGTTAATAGTGATTTGGATCTCCAACTTTCTGTCGGAACAGATGTAATAAACCCCGGCACTATCACGCTGAATAACGGTGTGTGGAGTGGAGACATAAGGAGTTTTGCCAGCGGGAACGGGGTTATCCTTTCAGTGGCAGATCAGGATCCGGTACCACAGGTGGGTTACAGCAATCCATTTAATATCAGGGCCGGTAATTACACAAAGCTTCTGCTTTTACTTGCCGGTGAGGAGTATAAACAGGGGCAGGTTATAGGTAAGGCAGGTGCACCTACAGCTACAACATGCGGTAATGAGGTTACAGCAACTATTATGGCATGTGACTATTATTCAAATCCTGTTCAAGTGTTTCCAACTGTGGAATTAGTTCCGGATAATATTGTTCAGTTTATGGAGAATCCTATAACCATCAATACAGCTAACGGGACATATATTACAAGTTTAGTATTAAAAAATGCAGTTTCACATACCATATATGTAAGAGATGTTAATAACGATACTACTATAGGTAGAAGCTCCAGCACTGTTACCGGCACTGCCGGGGCTTATAAAAAAGTATTAATCTTAGCGCCAGGTCAGTCATCCGATCCAGGCACAGCATTCGGTCGTGCCGGTGATCCAGATCAACAAGAGGCCGGTATCCCTTTTGAGGTAACTGTGCTTGCGGTTGATGATTATTGGAATAAAATAACCGATATGAATTCCGGCCAGGTCACATTAAGTTCCTCCGATGATTCTATAGCAATAAATCCGCCGGTTAATCAGGGTGATACTTTTGTAAATGGTGAGATCAAATTTACTATCCATCTGGGCAGCCAGGGGAATGTGACCGTAAGTGTTACAGATGCCTCTAATGCAACTATTATTAAATCTAAGGTTAACATACAGGTAACACCGGGAGCGGTATACAGTATTACCACGCCTGAGAGTGTGCTTGCGGGCAAGGATTTTATAATGGATGTTAAACTTATAAATACTGAAACCGGATTGCCGGGTGATTTTGACCATACCTTTTATATGCAGGCGGTATTTCCGAATGGAGAGCCTGCTTCTGGCCTGGTTGCGGTTGATAATTCAATATTGACCGATGGAACAGTTACTATTGACAATCAGAAATACGATTATGTTGAAGACATTAAGATAAGGATAACTGATAGTTACAGCAGAAGCCATTATTCTGACATCATTTCGGTTAATCCAAACGGTCTGCGCTATGAGATTACCGTTCCGGAAACCGCTACCGCGGGTCCGCCAAGTAAATTTAGCGTTACCATAGAGCTCAGGGAAAAAATTACAGACACAATTGTTAAGAGTATGGACCATACAGTAGCAATTGAGACGCTCTCAGCTTCAACCGGGCTGACCGGTGCAGGCGAATCTAATGTTACAGAGGTTGTTCTTTCTGATGGAATAACAATATTTAACCAGACATACACCAAGGCAGAGAATATATTCTTAAAGGCTACAGACAAGAATAATACAACGGGTTTTAATCCTATCAGGGCCAGCTCAATAATTGAAATACTGCCCGACACATATAAGAAGCTGCAGATAGTAGCTCCGGGAGAAGTTGTGCTCCCGGGTGTGCCTTCAAGTACCGGTAAGGATTCAACTAATATTACAAAACAGAAGAATGCCGAGCCATTTACAGTATCGATAAGATCGGTTGATCAGTACTGGAATCTTGTGACTTTCAATGAAGGCAGCATCCACTTAACTTCTGAAGATGGATCTCTGGATGCAGCCAATCCTCCAAACCAGGGAGCAAGCTTTGTAAATGGAGGCGCTAACTTTTTAATCTCCATATACTCGGCGGGTAATATAAAGGTAACCTGCGAGGATAAGGCCAATCCTGCCAAAGATACACAGTCAGTATATATACCTGTATCCGGCGCATACTATGAGGTAAGCATGCCCACTGCAGCCTTTTCCGGTCCGCCTTCAACATTTGCGATGACCGTAAGGCTAAAAGATTCTGATTCCGGCAGCATAATATCCAGCAACAACAGCATATTCCTTACAGCTCTGCTACCGAGCAGAAGTTCTAATATAGGCGGAGTACTTCAGGTTACCCAAGTGAACCTCATTAACGGCATAGCCAATATAAACGATCAGGCTTATAACGTTGCTGAGGATATAATTATAATGATAAGTGATAGTTATAACAGAAAATCATTCAGTAATGTTATTGAGATATGGCCTCTGGCTGTGAACCTGAATGTAATAGTCCCGGAAACAGCCACAGTCGGGCCTCCGGCTACTTTTAGCGTGTCGATTCAAGTAATCGATAAGTTCACAGGCAATATAGTACCAAGGTACAATACAAGCTTTAATCTTGAAGCGATTTCAGCAAGGGATGGATTAAGAGGTGAGGGACAATTGTCAGTCCATTCAGTTGAGATTAGCAAGGGAGAACTTTCTTTTACACAGAGTTATACCAAGGCAGAAACGATATATTTAAGGGCTACTTCGAATGATTTTGACACTGCGAACAGCAATAATATTGTGATGCTTGCCGGAGCGCCGACAAAGATGATAATGGAAAAGACGACTGAGATGGAGGCAGGCCAGGCTCAGGATATATACGCTATGTTAACGGATCAGTATGAAAACCCTGTGCCCGGAGAGGTGGTCCAGTTTGAGTTCAACTCGCTATACGATGGGGTGTTCTTAAGCGCAGATAAAACTGTAACTGATAATGACGGCAAAGCCACAGTACAGCTTATAGCTCAACCAACAGCGCGAAGCTTGGTGGTTGTAAGGGCATGGTATAAAGACTTAACAATATCAAAGAAAACAGATGTTACTATAAAAGGAATGCCGGTAACAGATCTTATGATTGTGAACGGTATAAGAACTGAATTGGCTCAAGAAATTCATATAAATACGGATACTCCAATTTCACTGACTGCTGACACAGATGGGCTTACACTGGATAAGATTATGTATAGGGTGGATAACGGCGAGTTTCATGAGTATAAGGGGCCGTTTACCCTGCCTGTAGGTGAATACAACATTGAGTATTACTCAATATCGGTTGGAACTCTGGTGCATCAGGCAAGTCCGCAGAAAAGCAAGAGGCTTGTTGTAAGCGCCAGGGAACCAGATAAGTTAGTTAATTTCCCAAATCCTTTCAAAGCCGGCAAAGAACCTACCCATATTGAATATACTACTACTATAGCGACTCATGTAAAATTAACGATATACAATCTGCTTGGCCAGCTCGTTTGGGAACATTCTGAGTATCACGGTCAAGCAGGCGATCAAAGGGTCGATTGGTGGGGGCGAAACAGTGACGATTTTGTCGTTTCGAACGGCGGTTATATCCTGATCTTAGAAATTGTGGGAGAAGGCCGTACGATAAAACGAAAAATTGCAGTCAGGAAATAAAGGAGAATTATATGAAGATAAAATTAATGACAAAAAAATTAGTAAGTCTGACGATGGCAGCAGGATTAACAATGAGTGTGCTCTCAACTTCGGTTCAAGCGAAGAACTATTACGGACACGCAAATGATTATCTGCAGTATGGTGTTGGCGCGAGATCACTTGCAATGGGATCCGCGTTTACCGGTTTGGTAAATGATGCCAGCGCTCCTTATTATAACCCGGCGGGATTATCGTTGCTTGATGATTTCCAAATCATGGCTATGCATGCCCCTTTCTTTATGGATACCATGCTTAATTATTTTGCATGCGTATATCCGTTCGGGCCCAGAGGGAGTGTTTCAGTGTCTGCTGTGATGCTGTATTCCGATAAATTTGAAGGAAGAAATAATGTTAACACTGTCACCAGTTCCAATGAAACTATTCAAAATAATACCGGTATAGTTTCTTACGGAGTGTATCTCTGGAAGGGTATATCCGCAGGTGTTAATGTGAAACTTTATCAGGAAAGCGTTTTTGGCACCTCCGGGACCGCTATGGGCGCTGATCTAGGAGCTATGTATCAACCATTCAGCATGGTATCATTTGGTTTGTTGTTTTCTAACCTAAATGAGCCTTCTATTACACTTGACGAAACGCCCAATTACTACAGAAGAAATATAAAATTCGGGACAGCATTTAAAACATTGGGCGATAAGCTTATAATTACTTCTGATGTCAATAAGTTAAGAGAGGAAAAATCCTACTTTACTTTTGGCATGGAAGTAAATCCTGTTCCTTATGTGTCTGCCAGATTAGGATTAAACCAGTATTCGGAAATAACTTATGGAGTTGGTTTTAAGATTAGTCCTATATCAATTGATTATGCTTATTCACCTCATGATATAGGAAACTTAAGCAGGGTAAGCTTTAACTTCTATTGGGGTAATGTTTATAGAGCGCGCATTAAACCCAGCAACAATCTGGATGGCAGCAGAAAATCAATAGAGCTCGCAGGGTTGCATAATGAGGTTAAGTTCAAAACAGATATCCCGGATTTCATAATCAAACATTGGGAGTTAGCTATTTTGGATGACAATGAAAAAGTTGTTAAGAAACTCGAAGGTGATTACAGACCTAAGGATATAATTATATGGGATGCATTGGATAAAGATGGCAGTCCCGTTCCCAAAGGTAAATACAATTATGAATTTAAGATCACCTATAAGAACGATAAGAAATGGGTTGAGAAGGGCCAGTTTGCATTCGATCTATCCGCTTCTAATGAGAATGCGGTTGAGATTAAGGTTAACAATAGAGAATATCCTCAGTTTAATGAACCACCTGAGGCCAGACAGCTGGAAGAAGTCCCGGCAGAAGAAATTCCAGTTGCTCCGGAAGAAGTAAAATAGTAATATAATAGTTAAGTTTAGATCTTTTATGAGGTTTGAAACAAGTAAGCAGTAGGGATAAAAGTTTTGATTAAGTGTTCGGCTAAAAGGCTTGAGCGCTAGTTGGTGGGGGATTAGGCAATAGTTACCATAGATAACCTTACAGTAAATAATGAAAAACATTGCGGTATTATTCTTATTTTTTCTTTGGGGAGACCTTTTTTTGTTCATCAAATAACTATAAACGTAAATTACCAGGAGGACTAAATGAGTATTAGTATAACTAAGTACCGTTTAACTAAAACCTTTATTATGGCTGCTTTGCTTTGCGGATTCACAGGTTTGCCAAATTTATTGTTTGCGCTAAGTGAAGATCCAAAAGAGCAATTTGGGATTGCCTCAACCTCTTTCAGGTCCGGGAATTATGATAAGGCGCTTAAAGAATATGAATTGTTCTGCAAACATTTTTCAAAAGATAAGAAAAGGCCGGATGCAGAATACATGCTTGCAGAATGTTATTTTGCTCAAGAAAAATATTCATTTGCGGGTAAAGGATATAGGGATTTTTTATTGCGTAATGCCGGCAGAAAGGATTTAGTTATCAGCGCTCGCTTTAGGTTAGGTGAGTGCGAACTAAAACTAAACAAATATCTTGCCGCTATAGATCATTTTGATTGGGTCAGGAATCAGCAAAATGCTTCTTTAAGGCCTGAGGCTTTTTATGGTATAGCTCAAGCCCAGTTCTCTATGGGTGAGTATGAAAAATCGCAGGATACTTTTATGCTGCTTTTGCAGAACTATCCGAAATATCAAGCACTGTCCAAGATTGTACTGCCTTTTGGTTTGATATATCTTAAAAATGGAGAAACAAAAAAAGCGCTCGAGATATTTGCGCGCTGTCCTCAAGATATCGCCTGCGCTTACTATAAAGGCGTATGCCACAGGTTGCTAAACCAGGTTATAAGCGCATCACAGCTATTTAAGGAAGTATTAGAAGCAGATCCGTCCGGTCATTTTGCGGATAAAGCAACATATCAAATGGGCGAGGCTTATTTTCAATCAAAGGAATTCCCGCTTGCTTACAGTGCGTTTAAGAATGTATATGATAAACATCTAGACAGCAGTCTGAGGCCTTATGCTCTGTTTAGAATGGGTTGTGTAAACTTCTTAACCGGCAGATTTCAAGAAGCGGGTTTAAAATGGGATCAGCTGGTGAAGCAGTATCCTCATAATATATCTCATCCGGCCAGTATTTATTTGCTTTCTGAGATAGCACTTAGACAGAATGAGCTGGGTACTGCGATAGGGAATTATGCAAAAGTCCAGAACGTAAGTGCTTACGCTATGGATGCAGCCTATAAAATTGTTTGGTGTTTGGCCGTTCAGGGTCAGTTTGAGGAAGCTATAAATCGGGCTGATTCCTTCATTAAGGAATATCAATGGGGAGATCTTGCCGCAAAAACATATCTGTTAAAGGGTTTGTCTTACCATTCATTAAAGAAGTATGAGGAAGCCGGAGTTGAGTATCAAAAGGTGTTAGACAGGTTCCCTGAATCGATCTATTTTGAGAAAGCTTTGTATCTGTTTGCGCTTAGCTACTACCAGCAGGAATTTTATGGGGAGCTGGTTACGAATATTTATCAAACATTAAAAATGTCGCCAACTTCCGGGAGTGAGTGGTACGCCAGGACTTATTTCTGGGTTGCCGAAGGTTACTATAAGCTTGAAGAATATGAATCTGCCAGGATGGTATATGAAAATATATTGAATAATTATAAACAGAGTGAGTTGTATCCGAATGCATTGCAGGGCGTTGCGGCTTGTTATGCTGAAGAGGGTGATTTTGACAGAGCTCAGGATTATCAGATGAGAGCTATGGAGAAGTCGCAAGAGATGGCTAAGGGAGAGGTCAGTAAATCACTGGTTCTGGATACCGCTGATGTGCTATTTAATAACCGTGAGTATGAGAAAGCGGTCGGTTACTATGATGAGTTTATTACAAAATACCCTGATCACCATCAAGTAGATAAAGCGCTCTTCCAGCAAGGTATTGCTTTATACAGGCTTGAATATTTTTCAGAAGCTATAAAGAAGTGGGATAAACTGGCAACCGCTCATCCAAGTAGTTCTTTAGCCGCTGAGAGCTTAATGAAAGTAGGAAAAACTTATTTTGGGCTGGGAAGGTATGCGGATGCAATAAAATATTATCAGAAAGTAATTGACAAATACCCAGATGATAGTATTGTGAGGAATGCATACCTCCAGATTAATCAATGTTACTACAACCAGGGTAGGATAAAAGAAGCAATTGCGGGATATAAATATTATATTGATACATATCCGAAAGATGAAAAGATCGACGAGGTAAAAGAACTTTTGCAGATGAGCTTTTACCGTTTGGGCAAAACACCTAAAGAGCTCCTGCGCATGACAGAAGCTTTCCCTAAGAGCAAATTTACCTCTGATATCTTCTGGGAGCTGGGGGCCGAGGCTTTTAATCAGAAGAAATATGATAAGGCATTGGAATATTTCGAGAAAATTATTTTAGATTTTCCGGAGTCAAGTCAAGCCCAGCAGGCCTTTTATTATAAGGCAGAATCTTATTTTATGTCCGGCGAGTACGAAGCGGCTATGAATAATTATAAAAACTTTATACAAAATTATCCTGATGATAAACTGGTTGGGCAGTCCAGATTTAAGTATGCTGTAAGTATGTTTAACTTAAAGGATTATATACAGGCGGCGGTTGCTTTCAATGAATTTATAGAGAATAATCCTTCAGACGGACAGGTCAGGGATGCGACTTTGAATATTCCTTTGTGCTATAGAAAAGCAAATCAGTTTCACCAATCTATAGAAAGCTATAAAACATTCTTAAGGCGCTATCCGGATGACCCCAAGCAACAATTTATATATCTGCAGATAGGCGGTCTTAATGAGGAAATAGAAAATTATTTGCAGGCGATAGAAGCTTATAAAAAAATTGAACCTCCAGCGCCCGAGACTTTCGAAGCGGTGTTTTCTATTGCCAGATGCTATACAAAGATGAAGGCTGATGAGGAGGCTATCAGGACATATGAGCGTTTGGCTTCGTTCTCACCTAAGAACAATCAGTTCAGGCTTGCCGGACTTCTGATACTGGGTGAGATATATGAGGTTAGAGGCCAAATAAATGATAGCCTTAGAATTTTCAAAGACATCTCATCCAACAGTACTAATCCAGAATGGTCAAGTCTCGCAAGAGAAAAAATAAAAATTTTACAAGGAGGAAGTAAATGATTAATCTCGGGTTTAAGGCTTTTTTTATGTCGAGTCCGATTATTATGGGGATACTGCTTGTTTGTTCAGTTGGTGTTGTTTGGTTTGGCCTGGAACGCTTTATTTATTTTGCTGCGAATAGCAGATTCCCAAAATCATTATGGAAGAAATTAATTCCACTGGTTCGTGACGGGAAGATCCAGGATGCCATTTCTGTTTGTTCCAATAATGACAGCCCTTATTCAAGGATATTTCTTGCCGGATTAGAAAAAGCGCATTTGAGCAGGGCTGATGTAGAAGATTCAATGACTGTTCAAAAAGAAGAGGTTCAAGAATTATTCCGAAAACGTTTAGGTATTTTCGGAACATTGAGCTTTGTTTCACCATTGCTCGGGCTTCTGGGAACGGTGCTTGGTATATACAGAGCCTTCCATGATTTAGCTTTAGCGGGTTCCGGAGGGCCTACCATTGTAGCTGCCGGTGTATCTGCCGCGCTGCTTACTACTATCGCAGGGATATGTGTGGCGGTGCCCGCTGCAGTCATCTACAACTACTTTACATTTAAGCTTAGGTCGCTGATTGTAGGAATAAATGCACGAAGCCAGGAACTTGTGATTTATATGTTTGAAAGAGGAAAGAGATAATGAAAAAGTTCACGCCTGAAAAAGGCAGCGATGAAGAGTTATCGGATATTAACATTACGCCTTTAACGGACCTTTCTTTAACTCTGCTCATTATGTTGATGCTTATAAGCCCTATGATCGTGCAGTCTATGATCAATGTAATGGCTTCTCAGGCGGTGCAGAGCAAGGTTCAGAATGAGTTAAAAGAAAAACCGTTATATGTAGATTTAAGGTTGAGCGGGATTTATTTGAACGACAATAAGATGAAGGGCGAGGAAGATTTCTTTCTTAAATTAAGGGGTGAATTATCCAGAAAAAAGGACAAGACTGTTCTGGTTACCGTTCAGCAAAAGGTGCTGCACGGTGAAATGGTTAAGATACTGGATATATCCAAGCAGGCAGGAGCTCAAAAATTATCTTTATTAAAAAGGAAGAGTGGATGAAGAAAATAAAAGAATCGGGTCAGTCTATAACGGGAATCAACATTGCACCGGTAATTAATGTGGCTCTTGTTCTTGTCTTGGTTTTATTAATGACCGCTCCTTTACTTGATATGCCAACTAATATCCCGGTAAATTTGCCTGAGGCCGTTACTGAGGAAACAAAAGAAAGGAATATTGCTGTTAGCCTGGCCGTTGACGGCAGGATGGCGGTGAATTCTGAACCGGTTACTCTGCAGACTTTAGTTCCGGTACTAAAAAATCTGGTGAGAAAAGACAAGAATGCTGTTGTAATAGTAAGAGCGGACAAGGATTGTTATTACGGGGATGTTGAAGAACTTATAAATATTATAAAGAATAAGATTGGGCCGGGAAGGATATCAGTGGCAACAAAGCAAATAGTTAGGATGGAAAAATAATATGTTAGGAATGAGTCGAAGAGAGACTAATTGTTTTTTGATTGCGATGGGGATCCATTCGCTTCTTTTTCTCTGGAAAGCAAGCGAGTTTAAGATCCCGAATATGGAGATGAATCCAATAATCGATATAAATTATTTGGAGAAAGATCCAAGTATAGGATTGGCTCAAAGGAGAGGTTCGCCAGCTCAGAAAAAAAGAACATTTATTGGTAAAATAAAAAATATTCTTGGGTTAGGTCAAAAAAGACTCCCGAAACAAGCCTCTCCAGAGGAAGATAAACTGTTGGGAACCACGAAAATAGAAAAGATAGATACAAAAAGGCTTCAGCAAAAAACTGCATCAGAACCGAGATTGAAGGATAAGAGCGAAACATTTAAGGATACTTCTATAGATGTAAATAAGATCAGCAAAAAGCAGCAAAGTCTGGTGGATAGCAAAGGACCCAATATAAGCACATCCCGTTCATTACCTGCAGTTAATGCGCAGGAAAAGCTGGAGGATAAGAGTTATAAGATAGCTAAAAAACACGTGCCTTTTGAAGTAGCTACAGCCGAAAAAAGCGGACATACGCTGGCCTCTGACAAGATTTACATACCAACTGCCAGCAACACAAGTAAGTCGGTTAAAGACCTCTCAAGCAGAGTCAACGGGAGCGGTTTGCAGGGAGTAGATGAAGAAGGGTCTTTAAGCGATAAGGGTGATCTTTCAGGTTTGTCAGGTACGGGGACACTTGAAACCAGATTATCAAAAGTCTCTCACGGAGGAGGAGATCTGGCCGGGGCAGGCGGGCAGGGGTCAGGCAGGGAAGGGTACGGCTATAAGGATACAGGATATAGCTCCCCAGCAGGCGGCATTGGCGATCTTTCCAGGGGATCAGGCAGCGGACAGACTATTTCAACAGGTTCTTCGGGCAGTAATGATTCAGGTTCTGACAAAAGGGTGTTATTCGAGTTAACAGGTCAGTTAGCCGGTAGAACAATATTGAGGAAAAAGATTCCTCCAATACCTGATTGGGCCCAAAAGGAAGGGATTCAAGCAACCGTAAGCCTTTATATAGAAGTTCTTTCAGATGGGAAGGTCAAAAATACAGTTGTGGTGCAAAAGACATCCGGGTATCCGAAGCTGGATAAACTTGTTTCTGATGTTATGCTGGAGTGGTTGTTCGCGCCGTTGCCTGCCAAGGATTACGGAAAGGTGCAGTGGGGTGTGATAACCTTTAGGTTTGATATTAGATAGGGATGTTTAAGAAAGAGTTTTTAAACAAACCCAAATAATTTATGGAGGAGTTTATAAAATGAGCAAATGCAAAAATATTCTTTTAGCTCTGGCGATTTTGACTGTCAGTATTTATTGTTTTGCGAAGGAAAGAGAAGGAGAGGCTCAGCAGGTCGATGATGTGCAGATTAAAGGGGAAGCAAAAGATAAGGTAAAAATCAAAAAGTTCTTGCCGGAGATAAAAATATACATACCGGACATTGTTGATTCCGTGACCGATAAGACTGAAGGGTTGCTGCAGCAGGGCAAGGAATCCCCTTCAGAAGAAGAGTATAAAGAACTGAATTACCAGACAAGCAGCCAAACTGCAAAACCTTTTATACCGGATATACCTCAGGCGCCATTAGTGAGTTTCTATCCTGACATGGCTGATGTGCCGGTAAGAAATTGGCAGCTTGTAATTAATGATGACAAAGGAAATATCGTTAATATTATTAAAGGGAAGGGCAATCCAGTTCAAGAGATTTGCTGGGATGGCAGGAATTCAAGAAATCAGATGCTTAAGGTTGATGCGCTTTATTCTTACAAGTTTGTTGTGTACGATAACTTAAAAAACCCTCATACTACTTTTGGCAAGGTGTTTAAGGTAGACGCGGTAATATATAAAGAAAAGAAGCATACAATTATGGAGGTATCAAACAAACATCTGTTTGCAGAAGAAGCTTCCGGTTTTAATCCTGATTCTAAACTTGTGCTTGAAAAGATACTTGATGTATTAAGAGTAAATTCTAAATACCCATTCAACATATACATGTATGTAAAAGATCCATTAAATGAATTGGTCAAAGAAAGACGTGAAAAGCTGGTAGATTATGTTGCCAAAGAGATGCTTCTAATGCCTGAGGATGTAAAATACCGGATAGACAGAATTGATCAGGGCAAAAGAGGAGACATCACAAAATTCATCATCCAACGTTAGGGGACGATAAGATGCAAAATGGCTGCCCTCCGGTGGACTAGCAATTGTCTATTCAGAGAGAGTAACTCACTTCTAATATCGTTATTTCTTGCTGGTACCGTTTTTCTAAACTGCTATATCAGCGGCTTTTTTAGCGGCCGGTGATATTTTTTGTGCGGTAGTTAATCCTATTGCTCCCAGCACTTTGCGAGAACGCTGCTGTACAAGCGTTTTATCCGTTTGTAAATGTTCATTGAACAATTATAATGTGCCGTAAGAGCACGGATAGAAGTATAGTGAAACCTAAATCGATGATCTTTTAATTTTATTATTGACAAGTCATTTTTCATAGACGTTGCTGATAATAGGAACAATTACTAATTTTCAGCAAGCTCTTTAATTGTTTTGTTCTCGTAGTTTTCTAATAACTTTTTATTTCTCTGCAACATTTTTCTTACCGAACTATTAGACACGTTAAGAATCTGTGATACATTTGTGTTGCTCATTCCAAGTCTTTCAATACCAATATACGCTAACAGCACCCTTAATTTTGTTGCAACACGATTAACATTTTTATTGATGTTGTGCTTATCTGCTATAATTTCAATTATTTCGTCGAGTGAAATACTTTCGTTGGGGAGAGATCACATAATTATTTAATTGTAATACCAAAATAGTAATATCCTATTTAGCCAAAATAGAAACTTCCGGTTAAATTAAGATGTTATAATACCTCAAATTAGAAGGAGGTGTTATGGCAGGAGAGGATATTATAATGAGCAAGGAGGAGTTAAGAAAGATCCATTTAATCAAGAATGTTTTAGAGAAGAAGATAACGCAAGGAGAAGTTGCAGGGATGTTGGAAATAAGTGATAGGCAGGTAAGAGCGATAGTGAAGCGAGTAAAAGAAGAAGGAGAAAAAGGAGTCATACATAAATTAAGAGGGCGAGTGTCAAATCGAGCGCATGGTGAAGGATTCAAAGCAAATGTGATAGAGTTGTATGAAGAGAAATATTGGGATTTTGGGCCGACGTTAGCAGCAGAGAAACTTTTAGAGATAGATAAAATTAGGATTAGTGATGAGACATTGCGTTTATGGATGATAAAAGCTGGGTTATGGGAAAAGCGGCGGAAAGGGCGGAAGCATCGGAGATGGCGAGAGCGGAAACATCGGTTTGGGGAAATGGTGCAGATGGATGGATCACATCATGATTGGTTGGAAGGAAGAGGTTCTCAGTTGGTGCTGTTGGGATATATTGATGATGCGACAAGTAGGGTATATGCGAGATTTTATGAATATGAAGGCACGATACCAGCGATGGATAGTTTTAAGAGATATGTAAAAAAGAATGGTATTCCACAGAGTGTATATTTTGACAAACACACGACATATAAATCACCGAAGAAGCCGAGCATTGAAGATGAGCTATTGAATCGAGAGGCGCTGACGCAATTTGGTCGAGCATTGAAGGAGTTAGGAGTAGAATTAATCACAGCACATTCACCGCAAGCGAAAGGACGCGTTGAGAGATTGTTCAGAACATTTCAAGACCGGTTAATAAAAGAGATGCGGTTAGAGAATATTAGGAATATAGAAGAAGCAAATGCATTTTTGGGTTCCTATCTTCCACGGTTTAATTTACGGTTTTGTGTGAAAGCAATAGAACAAGGAGATTTACATAGGCCGATATCCAAAGGATTAGATCTTAACAGTGTGTTGAGCAAGAAGACAGAACATCCTTTGAGAAATGATTATACAATTATACACGAGAAGAAAATGTATCAGGTACTCCGGCAAACAAAAGCAATGCGAGTTATGGTTGAAGAGCGAGTGGATGGGAAGATACACATACTATACAAAGGGAAAAGGTTAGGATATAAACAGATCCCTAGTTTGCTATACAGCATACCAAGGAAGCAGAAGGAAAAGATTGTTAAGAAAGAGAAGTTTTTGAAGCCATACAAAATGCCAAAGAATCATCCTTGGCGTCATTTTGTGATTAATCCGTACAAACAGCAAAATATTCCGGTTAATGTGGGAATAATGAAGGATGCACGGGTATGAGGCGTTCATATTTTTGATTTGAGTGGGCAAAAAATATCTGGCAATGGTTTTTCTGCAGGTATTCTTAAACATAATGCACAAAAAGAAAAAGGATCAAAAAGAAAAAAGTAAGGAATAAATTTGAAGAGAATTGTGGAAACTGCCGCAGTTGTGGAAAGCATGGATAATCCAAAACACCAGGATTATCCACCCTTCCCACAACTGCTTGGACAACCCTGTGGGTTG
>JBDROU010000011.1:0-38568 GCA_043809745.1 bacterium | reverse complement strand
ATCCGCATGTTGTTTGGTGTACAAATTGGGAAATTTGTTATCTTAAATGGAATGGCACATCATGGGTAGATGCAGATGGCTCAGGACAGGAATCAATAAATATTTCTAACAATAGCGGTGATTCCGTAGAACCATCACTTTATTTAGACAACTCAGGAAATCCGTATGTTGTTTGGCGTGATTTTACTTCAGGAAATGCTGAAATTTATTATCTTAGATGGAATGGCACATCATGGGTAGATGCTGATGGTACAGGACAAGAATCAATAAATATTTCTAACAATTAGTTAGAATAAACCATAAAAATAACAGCTCTAAAGTCAGCAGGTCTGCTTAAATGCTCTTCCCAGGTATATCGCAGAAATTAGTATTAATACTTTGAATCATGCCCAAAAAAGCCCAAAATAATATTGTACAAACCTGTCTTAAAAAGCTATAATAATATGCAATAATCAAATCTATTTCCTTTTTGGAACTTATTAGGAGTTGTATTCACTTACCCATATTTTATGTCATTATAAGTTCGCCATGAAGTGTGGCTGACGTAATAGTCTCTGACGATGAGATTGCCTCTTCGATGCGAGGATGCGTTTCGTTTCTGGCAATGACAAAGTTTTTTCCATTAATTTTAGCCATATGAATTTACACTTATTAATTGTTGTGTATTCAACGATTCTGTAACTATTTGCTAATAAAAGTAGATAGCAGTTATATATAGCTAGAACTATGTAGCTATAGCATGTAGTGCGGATGGAGACCCAAGGTTTTTGCTGATTAAAACTTAAAAGATATTTGCATTTTGTTAACAGAAAACTAATGTGTTTTCTATACGCATAAACCAAGATCGCAAATTTTTATAGGTTAAATATATGAAAAAAGCACAGTTAATCTGTATGCTCATAATCGGAACAGCAATACCGAACTACATAAATGCATTGTTTGACCCGTATAAAAATATATCGGATGAGATTCAATATGAACCCGGTATGATTATTATAAACTACAAACTAAAGAAAACTGCAGAGAGGAAATCAAAACCTTCATCAATACGCGATGAACATGAGATGGTTCTGGAGGCATTGCGAAATTCTATCGAAAATTTTCCTGAAGTAAAAATGAATAAAGATGGAATGAATACAAAGCCTGTAAATTCTGCATTGGTTAAGCAAATGTCAAAAAGCAATAAGTCAGAGTTTGACATAATTAATCGGATACAAAATAATAGTTTGCGAAAAAGAAGACGCAGATTAAAGAAAGAACTATCAACTAATCGCTATCTCCGGTCAAAGAAATTTGCTATAGAGTTTGCTGATAAAAAAGTTGATATTATTAGATTGCAACGTACGATTGAAGATGTTCAAGATTTTGGTGAATTACCCATTCAAGAAGTTACCGCTCAGCCGAATTATATTCTTAGAGTTTGTACTGAGCCCAATGATCCAAAGTATTCTGAGCAATGGGGACTTGAAAAAATCAGTGCAGCACAAGCATGGAATGTGACAACAGGTGATAGCGGAATAATTATTGCCATGATTGATACCGGCGTTGATTATAATCATGTGGATCTAAGAGATAAGATATGGATCAATGAAGATGAAATAGCAGGCAATGGCATTGATGATGATGGGAATGGATATGTGGATGATTTTCGAGGGTATAATTTTACAGCTTTTCTGAAAAATGATACGAATAATCCAATGGATATTGATGGTCATGGCACGCATACTGCTGGTATAGCAGCAGCTAGTACAGACAATAATATCGGTATAGCAGGAGTAGCTCGAGAATGTAAAATTATGGCGATTAAGAGTGATTTTACAACTATTAGTATTGAGAGGGCAATATTATATGCGATCGATAATGGAGCAGATATTATTAGTATGAGTTTCGGTGGGGCTACAGAAGGAGGAATAGCTGTGGAAGAAATAGCTGAAGCTTATGAACAGGGGGTTGTGCTTGTTGCAGCAGCGGGGAATAATGGTAGATTCCCGGGAACTGATGGTAGACCAGCTAAAATATATCCTGCCGCTAGCCAGGAAGTCATTGCGATTGCTGCTACTGATTTACAAGATCAACGTGCATATTTTTCGAATTATGGAGATTGGGTAGATCTAGCAGCTCCAGGTATTGGTATTATGAGTACATATAAAAATGGGGGATATGCAAAACTAGAAGGCACATCCATGTCAACACCATTTGTTTCTGGGGCAGCTGGACTACTATTGTCTCTCAATGATACTCTTACTCCAGAAGAAGTGAGATCAATATTAAAAGACAGCGCAGTTCGCATAGATACGGACAAAGATATTGGTGCCGGGAGATTAGATCTGTATAAAGCTGTCAATTTTCTTTCTGCGCATACCAGTTTAGGTTATAATATTAATATTACTAAGTTAAGTAAAAAAGAAAATTATTTAGCTGATGATAATGAAATCTCATTTGGATGCCATGTTTCATATGATAATCTTCGAGAAGTTAGAGTTATATTAACTAATTCGGTAACCGGCAACAAAGTTAACCTGATCGATTCCAATCCAGAAGTCGATCACGTTGCGTCTTATCCACATTCCCTATATGAATATCATCATAGCTGGGAAGGTAGTGAATTATCGAGCTTAAATGATGGGGAATATACTTATGAAATTAAAGCCTTACATGATGATTATGGTGAGGGCAGTTCACAGAAACAGGCCTTCAGTTGGGCTGTGATTTCGGATGCTAAGGTTGACACAGGAAAGAATTATGATATTGGTATTTACAATGATCTTAGTAGATATTCATCAACAATAATAGAATTTGAAATTAAATATCCATCCGATCAAAATGCGGGTGTACATATTATACAACTGGACAATCGTGATTTTGATTCGAGTCCGGAGGTTGCAACAGAACTCGTGAGCTGGGATGTCGATTACACTTCAGATATTGAATGGATATTAAAAGGTTTTATAAAGGCAACAAATACTAGTCCGGATATTGACCCCTTCATTATTGATAGACAGCCTCCGGAAATAATTGCCTCCGCGAATCCAAGGATTTTTTCACCCGGCATAACTGAGTCACAGATAGATTGTACAATTACTGATAATCTGCCATTACAACTTAGCAAACTTACTGTAGTAATATTAGATAAATATAGTATTGTCATAAATACTTTGTCCTCAAGTTCGTTGATTAACCAGGGCAGCTACAATTTTGTATGGGATGGGACTGGGAGCAACACATATAATAATGGAGCAGTTGTCAAGGACGGAACATATGCTTATAAAATTACTGCAACGGATTTCGCAGGGAATCTTGCTGAATATACCGAAAATATAATAGTTGATACGCTGCCGCCTAAATTAATTGGGAATAAATTCACTGTTATTCCCGCAGATCACCCAAATCCAGATACGTTCTCTTCAAATGATGAGAAAATAGATTTTTCCTTTAGCACATCGGATAATATTAATCAGAGAGTGAACGTTGAAATAAAGTTTACAACCAATGATACCGAACAAGTTGTGGTATTATTGAGAAATATGCTTGTAGATGTTACTAGTAGTCTGCAAACCATAGTCTATAGCTGGGATGGGAAGGATGACCAAGGAAACTATTTACCAGATGGCAATTATTCAATCGAGTTATTCGCTCGGGATTTAGCAGAAAACAGAAGTGCTATTGTTGTCTTGGGAGTGTTTGGAATTGACCGGACGCCTTCAGAACCAGAAATTCTTTATGTAGACAATTTCATGTTTACACCGGATGACGGGGAATCAGGAAATGGGGATGGTATCAGGGATACCGTTACCCTCTATTATACATTAACTGAAAAAGCGCTCGTTCGTGTATCAATTGATGATACTCTCGGGAGAGAGCAATTGATACTAGATGAAAGCGGTGTTTATAAAACAACTGGAACAGCTCTATGGAGTGGAAAAACGAATGGATCTTATGTAAGTGATGGTCAATATGTTTTTAGGATTAAAACAGTTGATGATGTAGGGAATATCGCGGACGCATCACTGCCTGTTATAAAAAACCAGATCCCTGCCAAAATCATGTTCCCAAGTAATGGCGGTGAAGAATATGTAAAGGGTGTTGTAACAATAAAAGGGATTGCTCTTGATCCGAAAATACAAAATTCACAAGATTTCAAACAGTATACAGTCTGGTACCGGGAAGGAGCTAATATTGATTTTTCAATGTCAGAAAATAATCCATTGAATCCAGATCCCATTCTATGGAAGCCTGTGCCGGTACCTATTTCATATCAAAGAGCAGATGATACTGATTACCCCTATTCGAATGTCTCATACCGTGCGGTTAATTATACCAGACTTGCTTACTGGAATACTCAATTGTTACAAAACGGGGGTGTCTATACAATACTTCTCTCAGTTGAGGATGAAGGAGGAAATTCAAGTTTTGACTGGCGCAAGGTTACGATTGATCACTCATTACAGAACAGCTCTCCTGTTATTAGGATTGTAACTCCACAGGTAAATGATACGTTCACCATAACATCTAGCAATGACCGGCTGCGGATAGTATATGAGCTGATACAGCAATCAGAAAATAAAAGTGATATAAGCCTTGAAATATGTAAAACTGGTATTTCAAAATCAGCATATGGCCCGATTGTGTATCAGCAGGCATATTTTAATATTACTGAAGCAGAACCTATTATCTGGGATGGGAGAGATTTTAGAAATCAATATATGGATAAAGGAACATATAGAATTCGATTGACCTGTATGGATACCGATGGGCTTGGAGTTGATGTGGTTGAGCGTAATATTGTGGTTGATCCCATCTTATCAAAACCACTAGAAATAATAGCATTTAATGTTACAAATTCAATAGTTAGTCCGGGACAGACGGTAGATATTACTTATAAGGGTTCCAAAGAAGCACGAGTAAGCATTTGTATATATGATTCATCCGCGCAGATGGTTGAAACACTTATTGATAGCATCATTACTGTAGGAGGAGTTGACAGGGTTGTCCGATGGATCCCTACTAATGAGGGGCTTTATGAATGCAAGCTCCATGCGGTTAGTACTGACGAGAATGCTACTGAAAGTAATGCTTCATTATCTATAGCGGTTACCTCATCCGGACATGGAGGAGGAACTGCAGAGATAGCATTCCCAGTTGATGGAGCTGTGCTCAAGGGTAATTCATATTTTACATGGCAAGCCCATTCTCAGGGGAATTATTATCCTCCTCAAGAGTTTGAGGCTCACATAAATACACTAGGAGAGCAGGTATGGTCACAGAGCAGCTGGAGTGATGATGATTTTTCATCGATTGATAAAATTGAAATTGGGAGTAGTATCAAGTTGGGCCAGGAGTGGATAGCTGAACACACATGGATACAAAAACTAGAAATGGTGCTTTTGAAACATTTTGAAGCCAGTGAAGAAATTAGCCCACGAACTGCAGAAAGTTATGGTTTTGTTGTTACATGGGACATACCGGTGCCTTCTGATTCTGTTGAAAGAAGAAATATAGATCAAACATGTGTAGATTATACAACTTTTGATGTTATAAATTTGCCTAGAGGTCCTAGTGGTCCGGGTGTTTTTGCTCCTCCAATAGTACAAATATCGAAACAAGTGAATATTGTGGTTTACTCACAAAAGAATACGAGCTGGAATGATAGTATATCAAGTTGGTATAAAGGAGATATATATGGTGAGGTTTCATCAGGATATTGGGAGGGAGGCTGGATTTTCTATGCTTCAGGTGATATTATTTCAAAACCAAAATATGTGGGGTGGTTTTTATCGGGGAAATTGAGTGTGAATGTTCAATCCCCTGATGGAACGACTATTAAATTTTATACAAGTACAAGCAATGATGCAGTAGCCTGGGAATTATGGCAGCCTGTAGCAGCTGATGGGACCCTTCAGTCAAATCCGGGAAAATATCTCCGCTGGAAAGCAGAGCTTACAACATATGATACAACAAAAACCCCAATTATTGATGATGTAACAATATTCCTTAAATGGCAAGATGAAAAAATACTTAAGAGCGATAATGCAAGCCAATGGAGCACCACTCCAAATGATTGTTACTATGGAAATCCTCTATTATCCTATAATCTAGGTGCGATTCTGCCGATACCTGCCAATACACAAATACAGAGAGTCTCACCATTTTATTCTTTGGTTGACCATACAAATAGTTTAAATGTGTCTAAAACTATTACTAACAGTCAAACAGGGTATCCATATTATTTACTGAAAGCTGAAACAAATGTTTTTCAAGGTTGGAGTTCAAACAGCGATCAGTTACTTAAAAATGGAATGATTGTAAGTAGTGATAATGTTTTTAATAATGATCCTAATCCGCTTAATTTTACTGTTCATTCTTTACCGATATCGTTTTCATCGAGTTATCCTGATATTGCAATGTGGGCGGATGAAGACACAAAAAATAAATATTCATTTTGGGAAGGTAATAGTAGCTTAATAGACAATCCGCATGTCAATATTAACAGTTTGAGTTGGGATATAGGGCTCTATTATCCCGACGGTACTGTAAACAATGATATTGCTGTTGAAAGGGATTTAACGAAACTTTCAAACCAGAACGATATAGCAATTGATGATGATTTTCGGGTTAGAATAGCTCCAGGTGCATGTTCGAGAGAGTTTATCACATTAAAGGGTACTACTTCAACACTGGCTAGTGGATTTAAGAGTTATGCACTATTCTATAAGAAAAAGAGTGGTACTATATGGCAAACCATACCCCCATATACAAAGGAACCGGTATTAAATGGCAACATATTGGCCTATTGGGACGTGAGTAGTCTTAATGGGGAATATGAAGTTAGGCTAGTAGTTCTGGATGGTTCCGGACAAAATGAGACTATAAAGCAAATGACAATAGGCACGCTGGTTCCCGGGTACGGCAATTCTTCGACGGATAATACCTATGTGACTGCTCCTTATAATAAAGCTTGGCTTGATTTCCCGAAAGATGCGTTAGAAGATGATACATATGTTACGATAACCCCAATGAAAATTGAGAATACTGATATCGTGGTTGATCCCTCTATGCCGCATCCAATTGGTTTTGTTTGCAAACTTCAACCACATGATATTGAATTTAGGAAGGATGATGAAGGGAATGCGCTGAGTTTAGCAACATTATCAGTTCGATTTCTCTATGAAGAATTGGAGGGAATCGATCCTGCTACGTTAACTATATATCACATGGAGGATGACGGAAGCTTAGAATCATTCGATGTAAAGATAACATATGATTCCAACGGTGACGGCAAATATACACCTGAAGATATAGTAACAGTTACTAGCCCAGTTGAAAGGTTCTCATATTATTTGGTTATTCCTACCGTAGAACCTCCTACCTTAAATGAGAGAACGTTATATTCGAATAAGAGGAAAGTAACTGTAAGCGGTGAATCAGAAGGTGGGTCTACTGTCGCGCTATATGTGAATGGCGCCTCAATTGGTCAAACCGAAACAGTTGGGAATATTTTTAGTATGGATGTGCCTTTGGTTGAAGGAAATAATTACATAACAGCAACTACAATAAGATGGTTTAATAGTGTTAGCAAAACAAGCGATTTTTCCGAACCTCTTCAAGTAATATTGGATCTTAAAAAGCCTGAGATTATTGCTTTCTCGGATGATCCTGATCCATTCTCCCCGGATGGAGATAAGATCAGAGATCAGGTTAAGATCTCTTACACACTTAGCGAGGATTCATCGATAAGCATTAGTATAGTGGATGGAACCAAAAATCTCGTAAGAAACTTATGCGAAGATTTACAAAAAAGCTTTGGTCCCAATGAAGTTTATTGGGATGGTACCAATAATGAGGGTGAATATGTTCAAGAAAATACATTTTTTTATGTTATAAATGCACACGATAACGCAGGTAATGTTGCTGATGAAAAACAGGCAACAATTGAGGTAACATATGTTCATACTTCACCTCCGGCTCCTCGTATAGTATACCCTTTAGAAGGGGAGTATATTTCTAACCAACAGTTCGCAGTTAAACCTGACGAAACAGTAGAGAAGTTACTTCAATACAAAATTGAAGTAAGCATAGATGAGTTTAACACTATTACTCGGGAATTTGACCAGACGATTACTCAAGAAGGATGGACATCCGATAATAGTACACTGATAAGTACATACACCGTTCTTGAAAGTGAGAAACTATCAGATGGTATTTATTCGTTGCGCGCATATTCATTTGACGGAGCGCTCTGGAGTGAGGCTTCTCAGTCAGTAATATTTACTATAGACACGGTGCCTCCACCAGTAACTCAGTTGATATATCCTGAAAACTATATCGAAATTGAAAATCCTCGTCCATGTTTTCAGTGGACGCAGGTTGAGGATAATGTTTCAGGCGTTCGTGATTATGAAATCCAGGTGGATGATCTCGAATCATTTGATTCGCCTGAATATTCAGTGTATGTAGACAGCCATCAAGTTATACCAGACAGGAATCTGCCAATAGATGATTTATACTGGCGTGTAAGAGCAAGGGATAATGCCGGTAATTATGGGGAGTGGAGCGGGATAAAGACTTTTGGAAGGCTTAATGCAAAGCCGGTAGCCCCTGTGCTTTTTGCTCCGGCTGATCGGGAGTTTATTGCAATTTCAACCCCAACATTTTTAATGCATGCTCAAGATCTTGATGGAGATGAGCTTCTGTACAAGCTTGAGATAAGTGCTGATGGGTTCAGTAATATTCTGCACACTTATATTCAAGAGAAGGAAGGTCAGGGATGGGTGGTTGACCCTGGTTGGGAGGTACATGACGATGGCAGTGTTAGTTATACGCTTTCTGTGCAAGATGCACTTGCCGATAATGTATATACATGGCGCACACAGGCATATGATGGTATTGAATGGAGCGTATATTCTTCAACAAGTATGTTTATCTATGATACGGTTAATCCTGTAATAGACATTGAATCTCCGCTGGTTGACAGTATTCATTATGAGTTAAATCATATTGTTGTGAGTTTTACCGTTAGTGATATAGACCCGGCTCCTGCGATTACTGCTGAGTTCGTTCATCATGATACAGGCGAAAGAATACCGGTCCGAAATGGACAGGAGATTGATCCGCTTGAGATTGATGACGGGTTATGGAAATTGGTTGTTACAGCTGTGGATGGAGGAGGCAACACTTCTTCTGCTGAAATTCCCAGTTTTGAGGTTAATCATGACACATTGCCTCCGCATACTCTAATTACCATAGGCGATCCTAATGGAGAAGGAGACTTAATAACAGTAAGGTCGATAACTAATTTCAAATTGACTGCTGTTGATGATTATACAGAAATAAATGATAGGGAAGGAATTGGTGTAAAAATAATCGAATTTAAGATTGATGAAGAAGATTGGCTGGTATATGAATCAACATTTACGCTTAATTTAGAAGATGGGGAACATAGCATATCGTACCGAAGCACGGATGTTTACGGGCATCAGGAAGAAACACATGTATTAACAGTACTGCTTGATAATTCTTCCCCTAAAACAGTGCTGGTACCAAGCGGCAAACTGTATAATGACGGGGTAAATGATTATGCCCCGTTGGATTATAAATACGCGATAACTACCGCAAACAATAGTATTGATATAAGCCTTATTGAAGTAACTATCGATGAAAAAGGATGGAATATTTACAGCAGTTCAATAGCATTTGATACCGGCGGTATACATACTATTAAATACCATAGTATTGACCTGCTGGGTAATCAAGAAGATGACAAAGATTTTATGGTTGTTGTTGATTCGGCTGTTCCTAAAACGGATTTGATTTTTGATGAATCTATACAAATTGCTACACCGCAGATATATTTTCTTAATTCCCAGTCTAAAATTAGCCTATCTGCACAAGATCCACTGTTAAACGGGTACGCTTCTCAAGTTCGGGAGATTAATTACAGTATAAATGGTTCAAGTTCAGTACCGTTCAACATATGTAAAGATAGCTTCAGCATTGCGGGAATTGACGGTGAATATGATATTTTGTTTTATTCTGTAGATAATGTAGGAAATACGGAGGATACGAGAACCATATCTGTAAAATTGGATAACACCCCTCCTGATTTTGAAATAAAAGTTAATGGGCCTCAGTATTTAGAAGAAGGAATTGTGTGGATAAGTACGGCTACGGAAATTATGATTATTCCAAACGATAATAATGGATCAGGAGTAAACAAAACAGAATACCGGGTTGATAATGAAGAGTATACAGAGCTTGTAGAAGAAGCTGCATATTTTACTATACCTGCTGGAGGCAGCAGAGTTATATATGCAAGATGCGAGGATAATTTAGGTAATATCCGGGAAGAAACATATTCGGTGTTTGTTGATACGATTGCGCCTATTACTTCGGTAATTTCGGCTAAACCGGTGTTTAACATTGGCGAAGCTATAATTGCTCCGCTGGCTAACGAGACTGTTTTCGAGGTTGTTGAGGACGGATCCGGGTTAGATCATGTTGAATACTGTATTAACGGAGGCGAATGGATCAGATATATAAAGCCGGTTGTTGTTTTAGAGGAAGGGAAATATACAATAGTATACTGCGCGATAGATAATATCGGCAACAGAGAAAGCGAAAAGCAATTCACTGTAAGTGTTGATGCAACCTGCCCGAAAATCATGAGTTTAAATCCTGCTCATAATGAGCTAGTGTTCCCTGACAAAGCACAGGAAATAGTAGTTGCATTTAGTGAAAACATTAAAACAATCGATAGCAATTGGTCAAGCGTTTTTATAATAGAACCGTTTAATATGAGCTATACTGTTCCAGGAACATACCAATACGACAGTGAAAATTTCAAACTGTATTTCAAATCTACCGAAGCATTGGCTTTATGCCAGGATTACGAGGTGCGTTTGGCAAACGGTGTTACGGATATTGTCGGGAATCAATGCAGAAAGTTCGAGAGTTCATTTACTGTAATGATTAACAAACTTGCAGGTGGAAAGGTTAATCAGGATGAAGTAGGTCTTATTATAGTCCCAGGTAGTTTAAGTGAAAACGGTGTGCTTCGCATACAAAAAGAAACCGGTTTTAATAGCAGTAAAGTAGTAAAGCCGTATGCTATGTTCAACAATGAGAGTTATTATATTCATGGTTTTAATGACCAAAGAACCCCTTTAAGCAATGAATTTAATAAAAATATTGAATTGCGTATAAACTATGGTATTGTGCTGGCAAATATCAAAAAAGCAGGCAGTGTATCTGCGATTATACCAGAATCCAAAACATTCAGGATATTTATGTTTAACGAAGAAATCAATATGTGGGGGTTGGTAAAAGAAACGGTTGATAACACTGAAGAAAAGATATTGTCCGCATCAATCAGCAGATTGGGACGTTATGCGCTGATGTCATTTGCTAACCCGGGAGAATCTTTGGAAGATTTAACCAATTTTCCTAATCCATTCCCTGCATATGGAAGAAACGATACAACGATTCAATATTATCTTAAAGAGGATGCGCAAGTTAAAGTAGTTGTCTATGATTTGTTGGGAAATCTTGTTAAACGCATTGACGTTGCAAAAGGCGCTCCCGGACAGGGACAGGGCGGTATTCAAAACCAGATTGTCTGGGATGGCAGGAACGGACAAGGAGAGTTAGTGGCTAACGGCGGATATATATGCATTGTAAAAATGGATTCAGGCAGCGAGACTAAAGTCAGGAAAAGAAAGATACTAGTTGTTAAATAGATATGAAAAATATTACACATCAAAAAACACTTGATTTTTATACAACTTGTATATGGGTTTTGCTTATACAGTTGTTCTTACTGTTTTCTGCGCCACACTTAGCCGCAAAAGAGGACGGCGGCCAAGCAGGCGCGTATTTAAGCTGGGGGACTGGTGTGCGAGCTCTTGGTATGGGGCGTACATATACCGGATTAGCTGACGATGCGTCAGCGCCTTATTGGAACCCTGCAGGGCTTGGACAGATACGTTCAATGGAAATCGGGTCATTATATTCATTTTTATGGGAAGATACCAGTTACAGTTATTTATCCGTTGTATATCCGCTTCATTTTAACCAAAGAACAAGACCGCATGTAATAGGTATTTCTGCTGTTAATCTAACATCTACAAATTTTAAGAAAACCGATCAGTTCAACAATGATATAGGAAATGCCTCTGACATGGAGACTACTGTGATGGTATCCTATGGTAAAGAGGTTTATCCGTTCTTTTACACAGGAGCTAATATTAAAATAGCCCAGCAAATAATTGATGGTTATTCTAATACCGGAATGGGTGCAGACTGCGGAATTTTATATAAACCAATAATAGGGTTAACCTATATTGATGATAAACTTTCGCTGGGAATGAGTGTTCTCAATATTATTAAACCAAAAATAAAACTGAAGGAAAAAGCGGATACGTTCCCTTTGGAAATAAAAACAGGAATTGCGTATGAAATATTGCAGAAGAAACTTACCGCTGTTATTGACATTAACAAAAACGAAAAGCGGTCATTAAAAATGCATTACGGACTGGAATATTCGGCTTTGGATCTTCTTTCATTCCGTGCGGGTATGAATGAAAACGAATTAACAGGCGGACTGGGGATACGCTTTAAGGATATCAGTCTAAATTATGCGTATGCATATCATAATATGCTAGAGAAAGATTTATCATTGGGCTCATCACATCGGTTCGGACTTAATATAAAGTTCCCAAGGGATTTTGCAAAAATAAGTTGTATTCCCAAAGAACAGTTTTTAACGTGCGCAAAAGATTATGAGAAGCACATAAAAGAAGATCAGAAACAGATACGGATAATTGAAAGAATGAAAGAGGCAGTTAAAGCATTTGAAGACGGAAGAAGCGAAAAAAGTTTTGCTATTTTTGAGCAAATTTACCAACTGTCTGAAAATAATGTTTTTGCAGCAGAATCATTAGCAGGCATGGCGGATGCCGCACTGTATACGGAGAACATCAAACAGGCCGAGAGGTACGTTTCTAAGCTAGAAAAGCTTTGCCCTGAAGCAGGAAATGATGAGCGTATAAGAGTATTACGGGCAAAGATCTATTTGGCAAGAGGGGATACGGATAACGCGTTATCCGTTATAGATGGTTTAGAAAGTGACGATGCTCTCTGGATAAGGATTAAGATATACGAAAAATGTGGTAAACTTGCACTGGCACTTGCCGAAATACGTGATCATAGCGAGCGGTTTCCGCATTCACCAAGACAAATAAAAAGGAGAGTTGTGCTGGCTGAGATTTTGTATGAATCAGGAGAATATACTGAAGCGAATGAAGAATTCGAATCATTTATTGCTGATTATCCCGAACACGAAAATAATATGTATTGCAGGTATTTGATAGCATCGGCGCAGATATTGCAAGGACAGTATGAAAAAGCTTATAAAGGATTTACTTATGTTGCTGAGCATGCCGGGAATGCTGATTTATCATTTAAAGCAGCATATATGAAAGCGGAATCAGCTTATTTTTGCGGGAAGCCTGATGAAGCGATACTCCTGTTTGAAGCTGTTGCGCGGGATGCGAAAGATATAGAATTGAGCAATGACGCACATTATCGTGTATGTCTTATATATTATGCTTTAAATGATATAGACAAACTTGATAAAAAATGCGGCAAATTAGCTGGGAAAGATAAACATGCACGCTTTATAACATTGCAGGGGCTTGTAACATTCTTAAAAGGAGATAAAGAAAAAGCGCAAATATATTATAATGAAGCGCTAGAAAAAGTAAGCGACGCCGGGAATATTAACCGGAACATAGTATTAATGAGCCTTTCAGGATCACCCGCAAGGGTGAGAAGTCTTGTACAGAAAAAAACACAAGAAGCTTCATGGGAAAGATATATATCCCTTTATATGGCTGCTGACCAGTTTTTCAGAGAAGGTCACTATCATGATGCTGAAGAGTTATTTTTAGAAATTGCAACACAATCTGAAGAGCCACGATTAAGGGTATCCGCTGAAATAAGGCATGCTGATTGTTTATCACAAGACGGACGATATGAACGGGCATTGCAAAATTTAAGAAGAATAGAAAACGATACAAATTACCCATGTCCGAAAGAAATTATGCAGAATTTATGGATGGGACTGGGACATCTTAGTTATAAGATGAAGAAATATAATGAAGCCGAGCGGTATTATAGCTTGATAATTGAAGCATTTCCTGATTCAAAAGGATCTGTTCAAGCATATTTTTACAAAGGAGAAACTTTAGCATACAAAGGGCAGTATACGAATGCGATAACGGAGTGGATAAACATGGCTCATATATTTCCTGAGATGGAATTATCAAGGGAAGCTTTAGCTAATGCGGGAAGCATTGCATTCGCTGCAAATATTTATGAGGATGTAATAAGAGTTTCGAAAACGGTGAGCAGCATATACCCGGATTCCGAGCTTGATTACATCTGCAAAATGCAGTCAGCGAAGGCATCCTACAATCAGCGCATGTATTCAGATGCCATACTGATGTACCAGAATCTGCTCGCTGAGACGACAATTCAGGCAAAAATAGATAGAATTGAGAACGAATTAAGTATTGCCTATTATCAGATAGGCCTTAATGAGGAAAATGGCGAACAATTACTGGATGAATTCTCGAAACAATATCCTAACAGGAGGCTTATCGGGGAAGTATACTGGCAGATAGGCGCTAAATATTATGACTCAAATAATTATGCAGAAGCGGAAAAGCGGTTTCATAAAGTAATAACCGAATATCCGCATTGCACATCGGCTTATCAGGCATTATTTTATTTAGCAGAAAGTATGTATTGGCAGATGAAACTGGAAGTTTCTGTATTGTACTATCGGCGTCTTATTGACAGTTATCCAAGCGATGTCCTTGCAGGGGCAGCTCGGTTCAGGATGGCTAATGCGTATTTCAGGTTGGGACGGATACCGGCGAGTATAGTATTATATAAATATATTCTTTCAAACGGGATATCCGAAGAAGTAAAAAAGAATTCCATGATGAATCTTGCAGTAGGATATTGTCGGATCAATGATATAGCAAACGCGATAAATGCATCGAAAGAGTTTATCCGTCTTTATGCGGATTCTGATGAGGGGAATACCATAAAATATCAGCTTGCCCGTATTTATCAGGATGAAGGAACATTCGAAAGGGCTGTTGAAATGTTTAATCGAGTAAAGCCGGTGAAAAAAATATCAAAGGCAGAAATTATTTACCGGATTGGTATTAGTTATCTTAAAATGGGGAAAGAAGAAGAAGCAATAAAAACATTCCGTTCGCTTATGAAATTAAAAACCGGTCAAGATCCATATTTTATAAAGGGATTAGTTGAGCTGGCTGTATTAATGGAAGATAAGAAGAATGTTAAACAGGCACTTAGTATCTATACCATTTTAAGAAAATATATAGATAACAATGATGCTCATAAATTGATAGATTTAAAGATAAAAGAATTAGAAATACAACTTAAAGACACGCTGACATGGAAACAATAAAGGATTAGAAACAAGATGAAGCTTATTATATGTTTTAATTTAATTATTTTGATCACATTTGGATTAAATATGGAAATAAAATGTGATAACACACAACTGACAAATAAAACAGCAGAAATGATTAAGACATTTTCTGTTGATGTTGAGCATGTAAATGTTGAAGAAAAAATGACATTTGAGGTAGATAATCCGGAAAATGATATAATACACAAAGTATTAAATCTAGAAACATCAGCAAAAAGCAAAAATTTGGACATATCGCATTTAAGAGCAAAACACTACTTAAATAAAGAATTGAGCTCTGTGAAAGTCAGCTATTTAGAAGCCGGATTTAATGAAGAGCCTACAGAGGATTATGTATATAAATACATGGTTGATGAACCTTTGCAGTACGAGGGCTGGGAGTTAAATATTATTAACAGTAGGGGAGAGGATGTCTGGATATCAGGGGGAAGTGCGCATCCGCCGAATATTATCGTTTGGAACGGCTATAATGAGCAAGGAGAATGGATCGCCCATATAGGAGATAATTATACCATGATTCTTAAAGCACGCGATAAAAAAACAAACAAGATAAATATTATCGAAAAACCGTTTACCATAAGCTCATATATAATAAATACAAATGATTATATAATTATCAATATTTTAACAAAAACAATATTTGACGATAATGGACTCGATATGACTGATAAAGGGAAGAAAATTCTTGATAAAATATGCTTCAAAATAAAAACAGCTCAATATCAACGAGGCAATATAGGATTAAAAACAACCAATGCATCCCTTGCAAATGTCCAAATGAAAAAGATAATGTCATATGCAGAAGGAGTAAAGGTTAATATAAAGAAATTTGATACAAAAATTACTGAAATCTCCCAGATTCCAGATAATTTTGAAATACTTCTGAAAAAACCTTAAAAAAAGAAATAATTTGTTCAGCAGGCAAAACAGATTGTGTTCTCAGGATTAAGGGTATGTGGATGTTAAAAAGGAAATGATTAGCTTTTCTGGAAAAGACAGTTGAAAAAATATGCCTGTCGATTTTAACTATAATGGTTACTATAATTTAGACAGTGGGTTTCGATGGCAAAAAGTAGTATAATACACCCGTAAGGGAGAGATGTGGGTAAAAACATAATCCATATACTAAGTTCAAAAATAG
Organism: bacterium; assembly: GCA_043809745.1. Classification (GTDB taxonomy): domain Bacteria; phylum Elusimicrobiota; class JBDRMW01; order JBDRMW01; family JBDROU01; genus JBDROU01. The sequence continues at coordinate 21,904 of JBDROU010000011.1, read as the reverse complement.
AAAATTAATGTCACAAAAAATAGCTATAGCTAAAACAAGGAGGTCGCATGCAAAAAATTAGTCTTAAAGTCTTGTATCTAGTGTGTATTTGTTATTTGATGCCAGTAAAGTTTCTTTTTGGCGGGCAGGATGACTTGAGAAAATCGCTGGAAGATGATTATAGCTATTATCAAAGGGTTGTTGTTCCAACAGGGAAACAGGGAAAAATCAATTTCTTGAAAAAATTAATTAAGAAATATGAGGATAAAGGAATAGATGAAATGTATATCATTCCTATGCAAGATGAATTGAGAAAGCTACAAGAAATTGATGAGAATCAGCAGCAATATAAAACATATGAACAAAATACTGCCACTATGAATAAGGAGAAAATAGAAGCATCCCAATTATCCGAGCCTACACTAAATAGAAATGAAACAATCCTTAAGATTGGTATTGATATCAGTGGAAAACATAAATCTGATGGCACAATTACATATAATGATTATCCTTTTAGTGTCAGTTTAAATGAAGATGTGAAGGATGGTGTATCCTTCACAGGTGAGTATATATCTTACATGAATGACCATTTTGGTTTGGGGGGAGGCATAACTTACCAGATACCACGAAAAGAAAGTGATTACGATGGCAAATTCAATTTTATCCCAATCTATGGATTGTTTAAATTGCGCACAGTCCCTCAGACTATAGATCAGCCATCTTTTTATTTTACTGGTCAATTAGGATATAATGTATTTGCTGGAGATAGTGACTATAAATTGGGTGGCTCTCTTGATGGTGGTTTATATTATGGGTTGGGTGGTGGTTTACAATTTAAAAATGGTCTTTTATTTGAATTGCTGTATTCAGTTAATAATGGCTCATATGAATACTCAGAATCTGGTTATGATTGGTATTATGGTTGGTACACCTATAAAGAAGAAATTGATATTGAATATAAAATGATTCGTTTATCAATTGGGTATGCTTTTTAATGCTTAATTGGAAATAGATTAAATGATTAAAATTAAATCACTTCTTTTTAAACTATTAGCTATTATTATATGTTGTGGTATTTTCATTCCGAATACTATTTTTGCTGAGAATGCAGAATTAATAAAATCCTTTGAAGACGATATGAGTTATTATCAAAGAATTGTTGTTCCTTCAGGGATTAATAGCAGAATTAATTTTCTTGAGAAAGTAATAAAGAAATATGAAAAAAACGGATTGGAAGAAAAATATATTAACGACATACGTAATAAATTATTAATGCTTTATTCGGAAAACTATAAGATCAAAAAAAATGATATAAAGCCGTTAACTAATGACCAAAGAAATGTTGTTAAAAGAGAGAAAGTGAAATATAAAGACAAAAGAAACATCTGGAAATTGATAGGTGGAATTGTTTTAGCTGGAGGCGGTACTTATGCAGCAGTAGATGGATTCAGAAAAGTTACAGATAAGGAATGGGATCAAACCGTTGTTGTGAGTCAATGGAATGAGGATATTTCAGATCCAGAAGTTACTATTACTAGCAATAATTGGTCAAAAGAGCAATTTATTAGTTGGTGGTGTCATAGTTGGTGGACTGTTGAAAATACAGGAAATGTAGATATTACCTATTTAGATGTTACTATCGGATATTATGATGTTAATCAAAATCTCATTACTTATGATAGTTTTTATAGATCATTAGATACAGGTGAATCTACCGGATGGGATGATTGGCTAACAAGCTGTGGAGGCATAGAGCCATATTATGAAGTACTTGAGTGGGAAATTATTGATTACACGCCAATATACGAAACACATTCTATTTATGGAACAGTTCACCACAAAACAACAAAAAAGAAAAATGAGGCACAAGGATATGTTGGAATTGCTGCAGCTGCGGGTGGTTTATATCTTATTGTAGATTATATACTTGATGGTTCAAGAATAAAACAAGCCATGAACAAAAAGGGATTAGATATAAAATTCGCACAACTCAATAATTATTTTGGATTGATGCTAACAAAAAGAATTTAACATATCTTCCTTGTGTTGTTTTGTTTTGCGTAGTTTGTTTATTTTAAGGGGAAAGTGCCATTCATGCCTGTCCCTTTTTTTACACCCTTTTTAAAAAAAAAGCGCCTGTCCCTTTAATTCCTTAATTATTTCTTCCAGTTAAGATTCGACAATCTCACAAATTAAAAATGTGTCTTGACACATTTCAGTATTTGTGGTATACTTATATCAGGAGGTGGTAATTATGGGACAAGAAAACAGTGCACGCGATAGGTTAAGCATTGACGTCAATCCTCAAGAACACCGGAAAATTAAAGCCTATGCGGCCTTACACGGTCAATCAATTCGAGAATATGTTATCGATAGCATTCGTGAACGTTTGCGTCAAGAGGAAGAATCAAAACAACTATCAGCACTCACTGAACAACCAACTTCAGTATTGCAAGAATTGTGGGATAATGAAAAGGACTCAGCCTATGATGAATTATAAACAAGGTGATGTTGTACTTTTGGAAGTGGTATTCACTGAGGGTATAGGTAAAAAGAAAAGACCTGCATTAATACTGAGTAATGATTATTACCATAAAGGTCGTCAAGAAGTAATTATTGCTGCTATCACCAGCAATGTGCACAGAGTTTTACCAGGTGATACAGTAATTACTGAATGGGAATCAGCCGGTTTAAAATTTCCTTCGCTAGTAGCGGGGATTCTTCAAACAATGAAACGAGAAATGATCATACGCAAGTTCGGAGCACTTACCAAAAAAGATTTTAAGAAAGTAAAAAGGAATATTAAAAAATTGTTGTTCGCATAATGTCGTTTATGCGTACCTAAGTAAGAGTGGAAAAAACCTTTTCCGTTAGACCCCCATAAGCAAGGCCCAACATTATGCGTACCGAATGTGAGGTGTTTCAAAGTCAAAGTGTATTGTGTATTGTACTTGCTTCGGAACCGTTAACCTTTGATGGCATGAAGAATACGCCCAAAAAGCAACGCTTGCTGTGGTGCAGAACCAAACAAATATGAAAAACCTTGCGATTGAACTTCCATTCATTCAACCGGGAAGCTATTGCATGATTGAACAGCAGGGGGATAAGAAATTAGTGTCAGTACTGGATAATAACATGCGTGTAATGAAATCTTTCGACCGGCTTGCTCTGAACCGACATGTGTTGAGAAGGCTTGAGAAAGAATATATAGGCTACCCAAGATTCGTAGCTCCGTATAAAAAATGAACCTGTCCCTTTAATTCCTTAAAAATGCTTTCTTGTTTTGTTGTTAAAATGTATAATGAATTTGTAAGGAAAATATACGTTGATCGAACACTTTAAGTGATGATTAGTTTTACTATTATAAGATTAAATGTGAGAATAAAAAATGAATGAATCTGTTAATGAGAAGCGGAAGCTTAAACGACAAAAAACTGATTCGAAGAAAAAATGTTTTGTTGAAATTAGTTTGCCGGTACCGAGAGGGACGGTAATTAAAAAAGAAGTGATCGATTTGAGCGAGGCGGGGCTTTCATTTATTATACCATCAGAAGAAGGATATTTTATGCCGGGAACACCATTAAAAGATGTCAATATCATTACGGATGATAATAGTCAGAAAAAATCAGCAGTTGAAGTAATTTATTTAAAAGAGATTATGCGAGAAGGTGGGGTTGACTATAGAATTGGAATCCAGTTTAAAGATGGAGTTCATGGCAGCAAACAGCCGCTAGGGTCTGCAAGCCATTTGCATAATCGTCCTTTACGATTTGACATGAATGAATTTGGCCATGTGACACAATTGGTAAAATTCGGAGATTCTGAAAATAAAGAAATTGTGGGAGATGTTATTAACTTTTCCGAATATGGAATTGCATTCGCCGTAGAAGAACCTAATTTTGTGTTAGCGAGCAGTCAGGTAATACATGATTTTATGATCATTTTTAACAATAAGGTAATTTTCAAGGGTAACATTACTATTGTTGATGTGACGGAAAAAGATGATAAGTTGGAAGTGCGAGCAAATTTCATGCAGACGATTTTTGATGTGCAGAAGATATTTACTTTGGTAAAGAAAGTTTCAGTTAAAGGTGAGATAGCTAGTTATGTGGGACAGCTTATTAATCACAGAAAAAAGATAAACAAGAAATACTCAGTGCTAATAAATGATATGCGATATTTCCTTGAAAATTTGAAGACAAAATTGGATGCTGTTGAAAATGACCTAAAAAAGGATCCTCAGATAAATGAAAGCGAAGCAGGGATAGAAATATTAGAAGCAATCCGTAAACCAATTTGCAAATACGTTTTCGATAAGTTTATAAAACTAAATAAATTAATGCTTTCATTTAATGCTGAGGAAAATCTGCTGCACAAGCATTATTTTCAGAATCAATTGCATCCACTATATCTTATGAGCTCGTTTAACTCGCGTGCGTATACAAAACCCCTTGGGTACGCAGGCGATTATGAAGTATCTAATATGATTTATCGGAACTCTTATGAAGGCGAGACACTTTTTAGTAAATTTATACATAAGCTATCAATTAATTTTCCTGTAGCACAGGCGCATCGTAATAGGGTGAGCATAATAATAGATTTTATTAATGATTATATAAAGGAAAAAGAGCATGCATGTGATATAAAAATATTATCTATCGGGTCAGGCCCTGGTAAAGAAGTAGAAGTCTTTATGAAGAAGACAAATCGGAATACTGCATGCACATATACACTAGTTGATTTTGATCCCAATGCACTCACTTACTGTCAAGGGTCTCTCTTGAAATTAAAAGCCAAATTAAAGCATGAAATAAAACTAAATTTCCTCAGCATGACTATTAGACAAGTTCTTAAAAAAATAAACGAGATTGAGATGCTTGCAAACCAAGATATTATTTACTTATTCGGATTTTTTGATTATATTCCGAGCGAGCATTGCAAACTATTCTTAAAAGTACTCTATAAGAATATAAAACAGGGCGGTAAACTTATTATCAGTAATGTGCATGTACAAAATGAATTTCGCATAGCCCTTGAGCATGGTGCAGATTGGTATCTGTACCATAGGAGTGAGCAAGAAGTGAGAGAGCTTGCAGACGGAATCAAAGGAAACAAAAAGGTTGATATCTCATTTGATAAGACTAAAGTAAATATATTTCTAAACATAACCAAATAGTTCATGAATGCTCATGAAAAGACGCTGTTAAGCGCTTATCACACGTACTTTCTCCAAGAATCAATAAAAACATTTCAGGTTGGATCGATACTCGCTATTATACTAGTCCCAATGGGAAGTATATTCGATTATTTTATTTTTCCTGATAAAATAGCAGAACTTTTTTGGATACGTATATTTTGCAGTTTTGCGGTTCTCTGCATTCTTGTTTTTCCCAGATATAAAAACATTTATAAAAAATATCCGGTAGTGCTGGCAGTATGTGTAGCTATTATTGTCTGTGGAGCTATTACATGCATGGTGATGGTAACGGGGGGGTACAGATCGTCTTACTACGCAGGTATAAATTTAGTGATACTGTTTATTGGTTTACTTGCGCCATGGCGAATGCGGGAAATTATCGTAGCAACCAGCATCATATATATTATGTATGTGGCACCAATACTCATATTTCAGAAAATAGAAGATTTTGGTATATTTATGAATAACAACTACTTTCTGCTATTTACGATATCAATTGCGATTACGAGTAATTATTTCAGCGCTCGAGCACGTTATAATGAGTTTGTTTCGAAATTTAATCTTGATATTGCAAATAAGGAATTATCGAAGCTTGATGAATTGAAGTCTCAGTTTTTTAGCAATATAAGCCACGAAATTAGAACTCCTCTTACAAGCATTATTGCCCCGCTTGAAAACCTTAATTTAGTTGATATTAGGAATGTGAGCGAGGAACAATGGAATGATTATTTGCAGCAGATGAATTTTAATAGCAAAAAACTGCTAAAATTGATAAATAATCTGCTTGATTTCACGAAGCTTGAAGCAGGAAAAATGCAGGTTAATTTTGTCATATGTGACTTGCGAAATATCCTAAACGATATATTAAGTTCTGTTAGAACGCTTGCGGAGCAATCAAATTTAAGTTTGGAAATATTGTTGCCTGAAAAGGAAATCGAATTATATTTGGATCCTGAAAAAATTGATAAAGTATTTTTAAATCTTATCTCAAATGCCATAAAATTTACACCAACTGAAGGCAAAATAACCATTTTAGCAAAAGAAACTGATAAAAGTGTGTTCATTACGATAGAGGATACCGGAATTGGTATACCTGAATACGAATTACCAAGATTATTTGAAAGGTTTCATCAAGTTGACGGGAGTTCTACCAGGGCGTTTAGTGGAACGGGGATAGGGTTGCATCTAGTTAAAGAACTTGTAGATATACATTGCGGAAGGATAACTGTAGAAAGTGAAGAGAACAAAGGTTCGAAATTCATAGTTGAACTAATTAAAGGTAAAGATCACTTGCCGCAGGATGCGATAAGAGAAGGCAAATATTTAGGAAATCAGGAAATACGCAATGAAAAAAGGTCAGGGGATAGAAGACGAGTTGACAGGAGGCATACCGATCCAAAAAGGCTGGAACTCGCTGATCTGGAAACAGATAAGCTTTCAAAGCAAAAGTTATTGGAAACTATAAAAAATGAGGAATTGGGGCAGGAACAAACAGGAACAAGAAGTGCAGTAATACAGATAGTTGAGGATGATGCAGGAATAATTAGTTCGATAAGAAATATTCTCAAGAACGATTACGCAGTAAGGATTGCTTTTGACGGGGCTGAGGGGTGGGAGGCAATTTTGAATAATCCCCCGGATCTAGTTATTTCTGATTTAATGATGCCGTTAATGAATGGTTTTGAACTGACAGAAAAAATAAAAAAGACTGAAAAGACAAAACATATTCCTGTAATAATACTTACTGCAAAGGGCGAATTGACTTATAAAATACAGGGGTTGGAAATGGGAGCAGATGACTATATTGCAAAACCGTTCAGCCAGGATGAACTTAAAGCACGTATCCGCTCACTGCTAAATTTAAGAAAAATGGAAGCTGAGTTAATGGAAATTAATTTAGAGCTGAATACAAAGAATAAAGAATTGGATACGGCATATAATAGCTTGAAAGATGCAGAAATGCAGTTGATACATTCTGAAAAGCTTAAGTCTTTGGGTATAATGCTAATGGGATTAGCCCATGAAATGAATAATCCTTTAAGCATAAGTATGGGCAGTATCGATATATTAAAAAGTGAGCTTAAGAAAAGTTCTCAAGAAGTAAGAAAAGAAATTATAAATAAAATGCTTAATTCCGTAGAAGAGGGGATTAATCGAAGCTTTAATGTAATGGATGAAATTAGGAAATTTGCTAAAAAAGATAAAATTACTTTTGAAACATGCGATTTAAGAGAAAACATCGAATCTACACTTGGTTTAGCTAATCATATGATTTCAAGCGGAATAACTATAAAAAAGAATTTTAACGCTCAAAGAAAAATTGAATGCATTCCGGGGCAGATCAATCAGGTGATACTGAATTTGCTTAAAAATAGTATTGATGCTATTCGTGAAAGTGGTATAATAACAATTTCTACCCGTGATGATGGCGCCTCGCTGTTTTTAGAAGTTGAAGATAATGGTGAAGGCATAAAGCAAGAAGATCTTAAACAGGTATTAGATCCCTTTTTTACAACCAGAGATCCGAATAAAGGTATGGGGCTTGGATTAAGTATATGTTATAAAATCATTAATGATCATAATGGGCGTATAGACATAACGAGTGATTTTGGGAAGGGGACAAAGGTTGTGGTTCAATTACCACTAACTCAGAATGCAGAGAAAAGAGCATGAGGGGGTATTATGGTAGAAGAAAATAATTCTTTGAAAAGCACAGTCTTGTTTGTTGATGACGAAGGATCTCTGATTGAAAATCTTAAAATAAAATTTGAAGATGAGTTTAATGTTCTAACGGCAAAAAATGCGGCTGAAGCCTTTAAAATACTGAGCGAAAACAAAGATGTGAAAGTGGTAGTGTCAGATCAAAAAATGCCTGGAAAATCGGGCACAGATTTGTTGGGTGAAGTTAAGAATGAGTTCTCAGATATTGTAAGAATAATGTGTACTGGATTCCCTGAATTTGATATTTCTTATAAGGCAATAAAAGATGGATATGTGTATGATTTTATAGTGAAAAAGGGTTCTTATTTCGATGAATTAAGAAAGGGAATAATAAAGGCGGTTGAATGGTATAAAGTGCAAAAAGAAATGAAACGGTTGCGGAATTTTGTGCGGCAGTTTGAGGGGACCGAAATAATACAGCTTGGACGGAGTGTTTTATCTATGCAGGATATTATGGTGAGGGTAGCAGATTATGATGAAAATGTTAGAAAGACGGTTGATAAGTACTACATTAAAGTTGAAAAATACACGAACTCACTTTTCGGGATACTGAACAATAAAGAACCGTCGGATAGTGTAAAGGGGATGGATTATCATATATTTATGTACGATAGACTATTGGATACTGCAAATTTGTCAAAAGTATTAGGTGATTTTGCTTCATCAGATATATACAAAAATGAGATGGCGGGGAGACATATAAAGCTTAAGGATTTGCAGAATCGTATCCGAAAAATAAATAATTCTGTGCCTGCTAATCAGTTAGGCGAGATGATACATTTCTTCGAGTTGGGCAGCATTATTATACAAAGTAAAAACAAAATACTGCATATACAGCAACACCCTAATGAGATAAGGCATCTTGTATTTGTGAAAGGCGATGATGAAAAAATTATACTTAGGGAAGCAGCTGGCATCGATGGTGAGACAATAGAGGTTAAACAAGAAGGGGATTACGGCACAGCTTATGATGCAAGAGGGAATACTTTAGGTGAACCGGAGCAGTTCCTGGAAATAATGCTTAAAAAACTTAAATTTGCCTCGTAGAAAATTATTTGGGAAACATTGGTGCTTGTATTAATAAGATTTGAGCAGAATTATTTCACATCAATAACTACATTAAAAGAAATGAACCTGTTCCGATTCTACCGATTCTATGGATAAGAATGAGTTGCCGGATAGCGATACCCAGTTTATAAAAGAATTTAAGTCGGGGAATAAGGAGTCGTTCTCTCATATCCTAAAACGGTATAAAAAGCCATTGGTTAATTTTGCTTATCGTAATTTTGGCAGTAAGGAAGATGCTGAAGATGCCGTGCAGGATATTCTGGTAAAGGTCTATAAAGCTTTGGATTCTTATATGCCTGAGAAGGCCTTATCAACCTGGATATTTACGATAGCAGCAAATCAGTTGAGCAATATAAAAAGAAGGAAAAAAATAATTTCTTTTTTATCTTTTGAGCAGTTGCAGGAGAATAGGGAAGAAAGCAAAATAAATCAGCCGGCTGAAACTTGCAGGGATGAAAAGAAACAAGAAGTAAGTCAGCTCGGCGCAGATATACAGGAAGCAATCTTCCATTTGCCAGATGCGCAGCGTAAAGCGGTCATGCTGGCTAAGTATGAAAACATTCCTTACGAGGAAATTGCCAAGATTTTAAAGACAACCTCCGGAGCAGTAAAACAGCTTATATTTAGAGCAAAAATAACACTTAAGAAAAGACTTCAAAAATATATTTAACAGATGCACCGTAACCTTTTCAAGATATAAGTGTTTAACTCATATAGGACGATATTTCAGAAGATCATAGAATGGAAATGATATATGGCAACATGCAATGGTATTAAGTATTATCTAAAAAAGGGATATGATATTCATGATTTAATGCTTGAGTTTGAGGATATACGGAAACATATAGATGAATGCAGTAAATGCAAACATGAATTAGAAGGCCTTGATGCTGTATGGAAATTAATTGATGCTGTGCCAGAAATTGAAGTAAATAGTAATTTTGAACAAAAGTTTTGGGAGCGTATTAAGAGTGATCAGAGAGAGACAGGAATCTCAGGCTTGATGCCAAGAGTATTTCTTAAAGTTGCGTATGTTTTCGGATTATGGTGTTTAGTTGTTTTTATTTCTTATTTTGTAAGTGCCAAACGATCAACTGCACAAGTTCGATACAGTGCAGTGACAAGGTTTGTACAAACTGAAGAAGAGAACTCCCTGAAAGCGGTTTATTTAGGAAGGTCCTACAGATACAGATAAATTAAGATTTTAGTAAAGGAGGCATATTGTTATGAGCAGTAAACTTAAAGCAATGGTAACATTATGGGTAAGTATAGTGATTCTGACATCACTGACATGGTTGGGACTTCAATATTTTGCCTGTCATAAAAAGCCAGGATATTTTCATTCCTATGGGCATGCGGACTGGGTTGAAAAGCTTAAGCTCACAAAAGCACAGCAAAAGGAATTAAAAGAGCTCGAACAAAGAGACGAACCAAAATTTAATCAGCTTTCCTTACAGCTTGCTCAAGTTAGGTTGCTATTGTGTGATCTTTTGCGAAAATCTGAATTAGTTGAAGCTGATATTGAAAAATATACACGCGAAATAGGGCGGTTTAAAGCAGAAGAGGAAAAATTAACTGTTTTGCATTTACTTAATATAAAAAGTATGTTAACTGAAGAACAGAGTAATGGATTTTTTACTGTTATTATGAGAGATATCTGTAATGGCTGTAAGCATTCAACGGGAAAATGTGATTGCCAGTGCGGCTTGTGCGGTTCTGATATAAAACATAAGTGACAGTTTACAGAAAGGGTATTATTGTGAAAATAAAAATTTGTTTTTTGACATTGATTGCTATTTGCATATTATATTCGGGCAAGGGATTTACTGCCGAAAATGCTTTTCTCTTGCTTCAGAATCTCATTCAAGAGGGTATTGAAAATAATCCAAATGTTAAGTCGATGTATTCACAATGGAAAGCCGATGAATTAAGTGCAAAATACTCGCTGAAATATCCTGATCCAACAGTTAGCTTCTCATACTTTGGAGAGAGTGTTGAAACCCGCGTAGGCCCGCAGAAGCAGAAATACGGTATTTCGCAGAAGATCCCATTTCCCGGAAAGTTATCATTGATGAATGAAGTTGAGCTCCAATCAGCGGAGATATTAAAAGAGCGTTATGAAGCATCAAAGAGAGAGCTTATTAAGAATATTAAATTTGTGTTTTTTGATTTGTTTTGGGTAGATGCCTCTATAGATATTATGAAAAATGAAAAAGCTATACTGGAAAACATGGAACGGGTAGCGCGAAAGAGATTCGAATCTAATTTAGCAACCCAGACAGAAGTAGTGAAAATACAGCTGGAGGTATCTAAAATTGAAGATGTGCTGTATCGATTAAACCAGAATAGAAATAGTTTAATTGCTATGCTGAATAGTATGCTCAGCCGTTCTGAAGGAACAAGTTTTGAGAAAATTAATATTTTTGAACCGCAGAAATTTACTGTTACTCTGGAGCAGTTGAAGAAAATCGGCAGTGAAAAGCGGCAGGAATTGGCTGAAGCGGAATACGCAATAGACAAAGCGCAAAAAGAGCATAAAATTGCAAAGTTTGATTATGTCCCTGATTTTACACTATCGTATGATTACATTGAAGTGGGAGATAATACTACTCTCCAGGCAGATGACGGTGAAGATGCATGGCTGGGAACAGTACAGATGAATCTCCCTTTATGGTTTGGGAAACTCTCAACACGTGTAAGCGAGAAGAAGGAAGTGCTCAAAGCTAAAAGGGAGCAATACAACAGCATAAAAAATCGAATCAACTTTGAAATTGAGGATTCATTTTACAAAATAGAATCATACAAGAATATTATGAATTTATATAAAACGGCATTAGTGCCTCAAGCTGAACAGGCATTTGAAGGTGCCAGATCGGGATATGAGACAGGGAAAGTGGATTTTATTAATTGGCTTGATTCTGAGAGAATCTTGCTACAGACAAATCTTGCTTATTATAAAGTGATAGTAGATTACCAGAAGTCAATTGCTAGTTTAGAGCGGGCGATTGGAGAAGATTTGCCCTAATATTTAATCAATATTTGAGAAAGTATAGTTATCGAGCGTTTATTTTAAACAAATATTTTAAAACGGAGGTTAAAAAATGCATAAAAAATATATAATTCGAGATAATGGGTACATGAAAAGAGTTTTAACAGCCGGTTTTGTTGCACTTGCAGGATTGGGGGTTGGCATCGCATTAATTTCGTGCGGGTCTAAAGATCATTCAACGCATGAAGCACAGGAGAATATTGATTTTTATACATGCGGCATGCACCCTTCAGTAAGAGTTTCGCCTGAAGAATATAATAAAGGTAGTACTCAATGCCCGATATGCAATATGGGACTTACTCCAATATATAAAAAAGAGAGTAAAAGCGCCGTTAAAGAACATGATGAACACGGCGCAGTCCAGAAGAAATCAGATGATGAGATAAGTTCGAATACTAAGGTGCAGATAAAGAAACATCAAGCCGATCTGGCTGGTGTTCAATCAGAACCTGCTGAAAAACTTCATTTAAGTAAAGAAATACGAGCGGTTGGTAAAATTGCTTATGATCCTGAGCTTGCTGTTGCTCAGGAGGAGTATCTGTCAATACTGAAAACACTTGATAAAATGACCGAAGAAGTGATGCCTGAGATTAAAGAGCGGACAGAGAATTTGCTGCTTTCAGCCGAAAAAAAGCTTTTGCTGCAAGGTCTAAGCAAACCTCAGATTGAGCAATTAAAAAAGACGAGAATTGTGCAGGAGAACCTTACTCAACCCGAAAAGAAGATGTGGGTATATGGTGAAGTATACGAATATGAATTAAGCTGGATTAAAATAGGAGGCGCTTTGCGCGTCAATACAACAAGCATTCCAGGGAAAGAGTATTTAGGGACTATTTCATCCATTAATCCAACGGTTAATCCGAATACTCGCTCAGTAAGGTTTAGAGCGCTTATAGATAACACTGATTTAGCACTTAAACCTGAGATGTATGTCAATATAACAATTCAGAGCATGTACAAAGCTCCTGATGGAAGCCACTTGGTACTGGCGATCCCAAAAGATGCGGTGCTGGATACGGGCAGCAGGCAGGTTGTGTGGGTGGATACCGGAGAAGGTTCATACGAAAGCAGAACTGTGGAAATAGGCCCGGAGGCTACCGCTGAAAATAATGGGAAATATCGCAAGTATTACCCGGTATTACGGGGAATTAAAGAGCATGAAAAAGTGGTAACAAAAGCTAACTTTCTGATAGATTCCCAAAGTCAACTTTCAGGAGCCGCATCTGCGGCATACGGCGGCACCTTAGATGGCGATGCACAAGGCGGGCTTCCGGCAGGGCTGCATCAGCATTAAATATTTTGTGGGAGATTAGAGATGATAAATTATTTAATTGAAGTGTGTCTAAAAAACAGGTTTCTTGTTATTGCGTTATTTGCACTTCTTATTTTTTGGGGATTTCTTTCGATTAAAAGTACTCCCATAGATGCGATACCTGATATTGGTGAGCTGCAGGTTATTGTATACGCTGATTGGCCGGGTAGAAGCCCGCAGGATGTCGAGGATCAGGTTATTTACCCTCTTACAACAGGTCTTATGGGAACACCAAAGGTTAAAGTTGTGCGTTCGCAATCAGCTTTCGGATTTGGACTAGTGAATATGATTTTTCAGGAGGGGACAGATTATTATTGGGCCCGTACGCGTGTGCTCGAACGGCTCGATTTTGCTAAAAGGGATATACCAGAAGGTGCGGTAGTAACTTTAGGGCCTGATGCAACCGCTTTAGGACAGGTTTTTTGGTATACAGTAGAGGGCAAGGGGTATGATTTAGCGCAATTGAGGTCTGTGCAGGATTGGTATATAAGGTATCAGCTGAATTCTGTTGAGGGTGTTTCTGAAGTTGCTTCGGTGGGCGGATATGTTAAGCAGTATCAGATCGATATCGACCCGAACAAACTTATTGCGTATGATGTCGCATTTCATGAATTAATAAGCGCGGTTGAAGAATCCAATATTGATGTCGGCGCAAAGGTTTTTGAGGAAGGTGGTGTAGAGTTTGTAGTAAGGGGTGTTGGATTTATAAAAAATACAACTGATATAGAAGATATAGTTATTAAGAGCAACAAGGGCGTTCCTGTTTATATTAAAAATCTTGCAACGGTTACCATTGGACCGGAATTCCGAAGAGGCGCGCTTGATAGAGAAGGAAAGGAAGTAACCGGCGGTGTCATCCTGATGCGGTATGGCGAAAATCCGTTAGCAGTAATCAAAAGAGTTAAGGAAAAGATAGCAGAATTGTCTGTTGGGCTGCCGGAAGGAATGAAGATTGTGCCTTTTTATGATCGTACAGGACTCATTTTGAGGTCTGTGAATACATTAAGAAGTGCTTTAATTCAGGAAATCGTGATTACTGTTTTTGTGATTTTTGTTTTTCTGCTGCATTTCTGGGGAAGTATAATTATTTCTATAGTTCTTCCTGTAGGTATTTTAATTGCGTTTATTCTGATGCATTTAGTGGGAGTAGATGCAAATATCATGTCATTAGGCGGTATTGCTATAGCTATTGGAGTAATGGTTGATTCGGGTTGTGTTCTTGTAGAAAATATATATAGAAGGATTACTGAACGCCGAAAAGAATTGGGAACTGATCATTTGTCAAAGGATGAAAGGCAGCAGGTTTGTATTAAAGCAGCTCAGGAAGTAGGTAAGCCGGTTTTGTTTGCACTGCTTACTACGATAATCGGATTTATACCCGTATTTGTGCTCACCGGACAAGCTGGTAAGCTCTTTACCCCTCTTGCTTTCACAAAAACATTTACTATGATAGGCGCTGCGATTATAGCGCTCACGCTTATGCCGACATTGTCATATTACTTGTTGAGGGGCAGGATGCGTTCAGTAGAACAAAATAAGACCGCTCAGGTTTTATATAAACTGTATCGTCCGGTTATTTCATGGTCACTGATGCACAGGAAAATAGTTATGCTTATAACCATAGCGATTGTGTTAATTGGAGTTGTATTCGGTTCGCTTATGAAGCAAGAATTTATGCCGCCTTTGAATGAAGGAGATCTTCTTTTTATGCCGGTGCTCCTGCCGGGCGCATCGCTCACCCAGGTTATGGATATAATGAAAAAGCAAGATATTATCATAAAAGAAGAGTTTCCCAATGAAGTTGAATGGGCGGTTGGTAAATTAGGCAGAGCTGAGACATCTACCGACCCGGCACCTGTGGTGATGATAGAAACAATTATACACTTAAAAGATAAGAAGTATTGGCGTAAAGGCATAACGCGAGAGAAACTCATGAAAGAGATACAGAATAAAACTATGATGCCGGGGGTAAGCCCCATTATGACTCAGCCGATCCGAAACAGGATTGATATGCTGGCTACCGGCATACAGACCCCGGTAGGAGTTAAGGTTTTTGGAAAAGATCTGAACAAGATTGTGGCAATAGCATCGCAGATTGAAGAAATTGTACGAGGTGTAAAAGGCGCGGTAAGCCCTTATGCGGAAAGGATATCCGAGCGGCCGTATTTTGAAATTGAAATTAATCGGCAGCAAGCGGCACGATATGGGGTGCGGATTGGTGATATACAGCATATTATCATGACCGCAATAGGCGGCATGAATCTTACCACAACCGTTGAAGGCAGGGAACGATACCCGGTACGCGTCCGATACTTGCGAGAGTTAAGGGACAGTCCAGAAGCCTTAAAACGCATATTTATACCGACAACGGACGGCAAGCATATTCCTATTTCCCAAGTAGCAGCATTAAAAAAAGTACTCGGGCCGGCAATGATCAATGCGGAGAATACGCTTACATATGCAAGAGTATTTATTACAGTAAATCAGGATGAGATTGGTTTGATAGATTTTGTTAAGCTTGCCCAAAAAACCGTGCAGGAGAAGATTGCCATGGGTGAGCTGGTGCTGCCGGCGGGATACTTTATTAACTGGTCAGGTCAGTTTGAGTCGGAAATGGAGTCCCGGAAACGATTGTTTCCTGCTTTAATATTAGCGCTCAGTGTTATACTTATCGTTCTCTACATTGCCTTTAAGAACTTCAGTTCAATAATTATTTTGTCGACCGCGCTTCCGGTTTCACTAATCGGGGGGATAATACTGCTCTACTTTCTTGATTTTAAGCTCTCCACAGCTGTATGGGTAGGATTTATTGCCCTATTTGGTGTCGCTACTGATAATGCGGTAGTGCTTCTTTCTACGCTTGATAATTTATTTAAGGATAAGGTTTTAACCAGCGTTCAGGATATAAGAGCAACGGTCATTTCCGGCGCTTTGATGAGGGTAAGACCTGCTATGATGACTACGCTGACCACTATTATTGCGCTAATACCGATAATGATATCTACAGGCACTGGATCGGAAATAATGAAACCGATGGCGTCGCCTACGGTAGGGGGGCTGGTTACAGCTACATTGTCAAATCTCATATTAGTACCGATGCTTTATAGTTGGTTCAAAGAGCGAAAAATAGAAAAAGGAGGTAGATTATGAAGAAGGGAATAGTCATTGGAATTACGGTTATTTTGTATGCGGGGCTGGTTTTTGCGAATGATGTGGACACGCATAAAAAGCATAATGATGCAAGTCTTGCTCAAAATGAGGAGCACATTCACAAAATGGGTGAAATGGATGATCACATGAAGCATAACCTTACTGCTGCAAAAGATGAAAATCTGGGGGTGTGTCCGGTAATGGGCGGGAAAGCAGCGCAGAAATATGCCTACGAATATGAAGGAAAAACATATAACTTTTGCTGTCCGGGATGTATTGATGCTTTTAAGGAAAATCCCGAAAAATATATGAATAAGATTAAAGAGTTTAAATTAGAGGCATACCAATTCGGATTCGAGCCTGAGCGAATAGTCGTTAGTAAAGGAGATATTGTGCGGTTGCTGGCGACTTCGCGTGACGTAAACCACGGGGTATCTATTAAAGAATACGATATTAACGTACCGGTAAAAAAAGGTGAAGTTACAAAAATAGAGTTTATTGCAGAAAAAGCAGGTGAGTTTGAAATTCTTTGTTCTGTTTACTGCGGCAAAGGGCATCGCAAAATGAAGGCGTATTTTATTGTTGAAGAATCATCTGAAAAAAGTGAAAAACAAAATAGAGAATCCAATAGGATGGACAATAAAAACATGATAAAGAAAATGAAATGAAATCTCTATTTTCCTTGCCGATAAAAGAAATATAGTATTGCTGCTGTTTCTATGCATTATTATGATCATTGTCTATATCTTAATGAAATGTGTGCATACCGAATAAAAAGCGTAATAATTGACAATTCTCTTTTATATTATTAGTTCTAGATTAGAAATTCATAATATAATTGCATCAAATATTGTTTTGTTTTAAAGATAAAATAGGTTTTATTTATTTTAAATATTAGGTATAATAATATTTCAAAAAACGAAAGGGATACAATATGAGTTATAATATAAAACCGCTTATAATAGGTGATTTAGAAATAAAAATTCCTATTATACAAGGCGGTATGGGTGTAAAAGTATCCACGGCTTCTTTAGCCAGTGCAGTTGCAAATTGCGGTGGAGCAGGAACTATCGCAAGTGTCGGGCTTGGTCAAGGAACGGAAGATAATGAGTCAGATTATATAGATGTTTCAAAGGAAGGCTTGAGTAATGAAATACGCGAAGCAAAACGGTTAACCAAAGGAGTTATTGGAGTAAACATATTAGTTGCATTGAGTAATTATGAAGATTTAGTGCGTACTTCAATGGAGGAGAAGGCAGATTTTATTATTGCGGGAGCCGGGCTGCCTTTAAGCTTGCCGGGTTTGACTAAGGGATCCAAAATAAAACTAATACCAATTGTTTCTTCAGCGAGAACAGCTGAACTGATTATTAAATCTTGGAAAAGGAGGTATGACCGTTTCCCGGATGCTATAGTGGTTGAAGGGCCTTTAGCAGGAGGCCATTTAGGGTTTGGATTAAAAGATTTAACTCCACCTAAAGAAAATATGCTTGAAGAGATCGTAGTTGATGTTTTAAAAATAGCAAATAAATATAAAAGAGAATCAAGCGTAAATATACCTGTCATAGCGGCAGGCGGCATATATGATGGCAAAGATATTGTTAAGTTTTTTAAGTTAGGCATACAGGGTGTTCAAATAGCCACGCGCTTTGTGACTACTTATGAATGTTCTGTTGCAGATGAATTTAAGCAGTTATATATTTCTGCTAAAAAGGATGATATTATAATTATAGACAGCCCTGTGGGTATGCCTGGAAAAGTTATAAGAACTAAATTTGTAGATAGAATAAACAACGGAGAGAAAATACCTTTCAGCTGTAATTACCAGTGCTTAAAAACATGCAACCCTTCCAGCGCTCCTTATTGCATAGCCAAAGCCTTATTAAATGCTTACAAAGGTGATGTTGATAATGCTGTTGTATTTGCCGGCAGCAATGTTTATAAAGTAGATAAGATTGTTCATGCTAAAGAGCTGATAGATAGTTTAATTAGTGAGATTAAAGAAGAAATGCATGAAAATGCAATGACTGTAAAATAAGATTAATAAAAGTATTTTAAATATAAGTACTAATAGGCCACTTCTAAACAAAGGCAGCGGTTTATTTTTTAGAAATTTAAAACTCATCAATATGCTTTTAAGCTGCCAGTGTAATAGTTAAATTCTTGAAAATTCATTTTAACTTTTTGTAAAAAACCACAGATATTACTATTCTCTTTGAACTTGTTTTTATGATATAATTTTGCAAAATAAATTAAATGGGAATAATTATGGATGGTAATAAAATCAGAGCTGGTAGAAATAAAACCACATTTCTTACAGATAATGAAAAATTATTATACTCAAAGAAACTGGATATGTTAACCGGGAAAGTAGATGTGAAAGATATAACAAATAAGACAATAAATCAAAATTTATTTGAAGTGCTGGACTATTTCCCCGATAGATTTGTAGACTTGCTTTTTATTGACCCGCCCTATAACATTTCTAAAGTATTTAATACTAATGCTTTTGTCAAAATAGACAATAATGCTTATAAAGATTATATTGATTCTTGGCTTTTAAGAATGATAAGAATGCTAAAACCGACAGCTTCAATATATATTTGTGGAGATTGGAAGTCCACAAGCGCAATATATGAGATGATGTCAAAATATTTTATAGTTAGAAACAGAATTAATTGGGAGCGGGAAAAAGGAAGAGGAGCTAATGCAAACTGGAAAAATTGTACAGAGGATATTTGGTTTGGTACGGTTTCAAATAACTATTATTTTAATGCAGAAGCGGTTAAAATGAAAAGGAAAGTATTGGCGCCGTACACTGATAGTAAAGGACTTCCAAAAGATTGGGAGAAGACTGCCGAAGGTAATTTCAGGATTACGTTTCCGTCAAATTTTTGGACTGATATAACAGTCCCATATTGGTCTATGCCGGAAAACACCGATCATCCAGCGCAAAAGCCTGAGAAATTATTAGCAAAGATTATTTTGGCAAGTTCAAAAAAGGGGGATTTTGTATTTGATCCCTTTTTAGGTTCTGGTACGACTTCTGTAGTTGCTAAGAAGTTGGAAAGGTGCTATTGTGGAGTGGAGCTGGATAAAACTTATGCCTGTCTTTCAGAGAAAAGATTGAATTCGGTTCAAGACAATAGTGAAATACAAGGGTATTATGATGGAGTATTTTGGGAAAGAAATACATTAAATAAGCAAAGCAAAAGCAGTCAAAACGGTTCTAAAATTAAGACAAAGGCAGATAAAAAGGGTTTATCGTTTGTATAAGTCATGACTGCCGAAATACTTAATCAAGTTTGATTGTTATTGTAATTGAGGAATTCTTAAATTTTAGATTGAGCTATTTTGGCAGTATTGCTACTTTTCCTTTTTTAAAAACAGAATCATCAGTTTTAATTACATAGATATACACGCCTGGGGCTATATTGCTGCGGTCTTCATTTGTAAGGTCCCAAGTCCAATCAGATTCAGTTAAATTTACCTCGCGGACCAGACTCCCGGAAATTGTATAAATTAAAATGCTGCTTGAGTCAGGCAGAGGTGAGAACTGAATAGAGCCGTTTACGCTTACAGGATTGGGGAAAACACAAATTTCTTCTGAACTGGCCGCAGATGATGGTTGGACCAGTAAGCTGGCGGAATTCGACATAACGGTACCGTCAATTTCAAGCCAAATTTCTACTGTAACAGCGTACGAAAGTTTAGTATCAACGGTTAAAGCGCACATAGCTTCGCCGTTTGTAAGGCTTATCACTGCCGGCGATACCGTTCCGATATTTGATTTAACGGTTATATTGTCATATGAGTATGAAGTAAATTTATTATTGTTGTTATCCAGAGCTTGAACTGTTAATTCAAGCGCATCACCCGGTTTATATGATTGGTTGTTGAAGCTTAAATTAAAACCGGATAAAACTGTTTCTGGTGCTACAAAAGTCAGCTCAATATCATTTGAAGTTTTGCCCTGAGCGTTGTCAACGGATATTGTTACTTTTGAGCCGAAATTTTCTACCGTTAATTCCAGCACACACCGACCATTAGTGATAGCTGCTGTTTTAGTTACGCTTGATCCGTTAGTAATTAAAACATTGATTGTTTCATTGCATGAAGTAAATATATTGCCATTTTGATCTAGCGCTTTTATCGATAAAGTGACAGGCATATCAATTATACACTCTTCCGATAATAGGGAAATTTCGAAATGATCGATTTCTGGGATTGGAGGTGTATATACTGAAGCTTCAAAATCTACATTTGATAGATTATTTTGTAAATTCAATGTCCTGCTTAATGGATCAAAAGTATAAGAATTATGAGATGGAATGATGGTATAGGTGCCTGAAACTAAATTAGAGATTGTATATGAACCATTTGCTGCAGTAGTAGCCTGATTGCCTCCAGCGGATACAACAACGCCCTGCAGTCCAGACCCATTGTGGGTAATAGTTCCCGAGATTGAATAAGTTAACTTTGTTGCAGTAAAGTTGATATTTGTTTTACTGGGTCCAACGGCAACATTCTGATTTGATGGTGAAAAAGAGTATTCTGCAATTGATGGGATAATAGTATAAGTACCTGCCCCAAGATTTGAAATGGTATATGATCCGTTAGAGTTGGTTGTAGCTGAAATGCCACCCGCTGAAACCGTGACACCCGGCAATCCTGCCCCATTATATGTGATAGTCCCAGAAATGGAATATGTTATTAATGTCGTAGTAAAATTAATCCCGGTGGTATCGGATACCAGAGAAACTGACCTATTTGATGGAGAAAATATATACCCATCTTTAGAAGGTATAACAGAATATAAACCTGCAGGAAGATCCGATATGGTATACGAACCATTACTGGCTGTAGTTGTCTGTTTTCCTCCTGCGGATACTGTTACACCAGGAAGTCCAGCACCTTCATTTGTTATAGTGCCAGAAATCGAGTAGACATTTTGTGTGGCAGCAAAGTTTATAGCTGCAGCATTGGGCCCAACCGCAACATTCTGGGTGGGGGGAGAAAATGTGTATTCTGCTAATGTTGGTGTTACTATATAGGATCCTGCCGCGAGGCCGGTGATAGTGTATGAACCGTTAGAAGCTGTAGTAGCCTGATTGCCTCCGGCGGATACAACAACGCCCTGCAGTCCGGACCCATTGTGGGTAATAGTTCCCGAGATTGAATAAGTTAACTTTGTTGCAGTAAAGTTGATATTAGATTTGCTTGGGCCTACGGTTACATTCTGGGGTGGGGGTGAAAAAGAGTATTCTGCAATTGAAGGGGTAATAGTATATGTACCTGCCCCAAGATTTGAAATGGTATATGATCCGTTAGAGTTGGTTGTAGCTGAAATGCCACCCGCTGAAACCGTGACACCCGGCAATCCTGCCCCATTATATGTGATAGTCCCAGAAATGGAATATGTTATTAA
>JBDROU010000010.1:0-40000 GCA_043809745.1 bacterium | reverse complement strand
AGTACATCGAGATATTTTATAATAGACAAAGACGTCATTCTTTGTTAGGTTATAAAAGCCCCGAGGCGTTTGAACAGATCATGTTTGAACAAGTCTTAAAAGTCTCTTAACTCCATGTCCACTTTTTCGGGGGAACATCATTCAATCATAAATTTCCGTTCACCATAAACTTGGCTAACCAAATAATTCCTTAAAAAACATTGCACTCTTTTATAACATAATAGAAAACTTGATGAATATTTCTGCAAACATTGCTTTTAAACAACTGTGTCATGTGAAGGGCTAAGCAACCGTTGCATAACTATAAAATTTCTTATATCCTATAGTTAATGAAAAATGCGAATTGCTGCTATCTTTGGTGAAGTGCTTAATCTTATTAAAGTAACTTCTAGGGTTTTATTTTCTATGAAAAAACCAAAAGTTTTCCACCCATTTTTATTTGCTGTATTTCCTGTCCTTTTTCTGTTTTCTTATAATGTGTCCCAAGTGTCGTTTCCTCAAATTTTAACTCTTTTAATACTTGCATCATGCCTCGCAGCATTTTTGTTATTTTTATTTTATTTAGTTTGCAGGGACTTTAATAAAAGCGCAATAATTGCATCCGTTTTTCTGATCTTATTCTTCTCATACGGACACGTTTATAATATTGGAATAAATCTTTCATTTTACCAGCACAGGTATTTACTGCCGCTTTGGGGAATATTGTTTGTTTGCTTCACCTGCCTTATTCTAAAGACCAGGGGTACGTTATCCAACTGCACATCTATCTTAAATGCAGCAGGCATAATCCTGGTAATATTGCCTTTAATCAACACCGGAGTCTATAAGTTAAAGGAAATATCTGCCTGCCAATATATTAAAACTACTCAGAAAACCAGCGATAATATAATTGATTCTGAAAAGAAAGAAATACTGCCGGATATTTATTATATTATTTTCGACCGGTATTCAGATACGCGTACGCTTAAACAAATCTATGACTTTGATAACAGCCGATTCATAGATTATCTGAAAAATAAAGGATTTTATATAGCTTCCAACAGCACCGCAAACTACACGAAAACAGAACACTCACTGGCCTCATCCTTAAATATGGAATATATCAACTATTTAAGCGATAAGCTGGGCCAAGATTCAAATAATTGGCTGCCGCTCTATGCGAAACTGCAGGATTACCGTGTCTGGCGCATACTGAAATCAAAAGGATATAAATTTATACACTTCGGGACTTATTACGGACCCACAAGCCGCAATAAATACGCTGACAGCAATGTTATCTTATACCCTCTGCTCAATGAATTCGCGGTAACTCTTTACAAGAAAACAGCTCTTTATCCTGTTACTTTATATTTTAATGTTTTTGACCCCCGCTTTCTGCAATACAGGCGGGTTCTTTATAAATTTGATAAGCTTGCTGAGGTGGCAAAGGTTAAAGAACCAACCTTTGTCTTCGCCCATATGATTACACCCCACCCACCCTACGTATTCGACAGAAACGGCAGTTTCTTATCAGCAAAGCAAGACAGCGAACGAAACAGAAAAGGAAAGTACACAGACCAACTATTCTTTATCAATAAAAAAATTAGCGAACTTATTGAAAGACTCTTGTCGGTTTCAGAAATACCACCGATCATCATCTTACAATCAGACGAAGGTACTTATCCCGCGCGGTACCGAGCGGATGTAAATGCATTTCAGTGGGATAAGGCAACAGACTTTGAACTTAAGGAAAAGATGCGGATATTAAATGCCTATTATCTGCCGGGCATCGAAAAAGATGCCTTGTACAGTTCTATAACCCCGGTAAACTCTTTTCGGATTGTATTCAATCTTTATTTTAATTCAGACTTTGCCTTACTTCCCGACGAAAACTTTGCATTTACTGATACGCGCCATCCTTACAAATTTATTAATATTACCAATAAAATCAGATAGAAAACTAGCATAATCCATCTATTTTTAAAATACCTCTTGACTTATAAAAGGTCTCATTATATAATTTCTATATATAATCATATATGGTTATATATGAAAATTATATGAAATATCAGGATTTCAGAAATAAATTTCAAAATGCACCTATTATTTTCAGCAAGAATATTATTCTCGGACAATCTAAAAAGCAAATTATCCGTAATCAATTAGCAAGATGGAATAAAAATGGGTTGCTCGTAGAGCTTCGCAGAGGAGCATATTTATTAAATGATAATGATAGAAAGGTTCATGTATCCAATCCATATTTGGCAAATCAGCTATACTCTCCCTCATATATAAGCCTTGAATACGCACTGAATTTCTATGGACTTATACCGGAAAGAGTAAATGATGTAACAAGCATAACCACTAGAAAGACATTATCTTTCAGTAATAATACAGGTAATTTTAGTTACAGACATGTTAATCCTTCAGTATATAGAGGGTTTACTTCAGTCAATGATAAACAAGGATTGTCTTTTCTTATTGCAGATCCGGAAAAAGCATTGATGGATTTCTGCTATTTAAATTTGGGACTATTTTCCGGGAATTATAAAGATATCTTTCTTGAGTCATACAGACTTCAAAATATGGAATCCCTCAACATAAAGAAAATTTTGTATTATGCAGAGCTTTTTAATATAAAAAAACTTATGAAAGTTGCTGACGTGCTATGTGGTATCATTTGTCAGGAAAGGAGAAGTGAATGATCGACTTGTTACATCAATATATAGAAAAAGAGAAATCATACGAAGGAAAAGTAAACAAATTGAGGGAATTCTTACAATTATTAATCTTAAAAATAATACAGGATAAAGGTTACTTTTCTCATATTTCCTTTACGGGAGGAACGGCGCTGAGGATACTGTATGATCTGAGACGATTTTCCGAAGACTTGGACTTTTCGGTAATTGACAAGAAAAAATATGTTTTTAAGGAAGTAATTTTATCAATCATTAAGGAATTGGAACTTTATGGGATATCTGTAGAGAAAAAAATGAAAGAATTAAAGACCGTTAACAACAGTATGTTGAAATTTCAGCACCTGCTAGGAACCCTAGGACTTTCCATGCAATCCAATCAGAAACTTTCCATAAAAATTGATATTGATACAAATCCACCTGCCGGATGGAAACTTGAAAATACACTCGTGAATAAACAATATTTGGTAAATATCAGACACTTTGACTTAAGTTCATTGTTCGCAACCAAGATACATGCGTGTACTTTTAGAACTTATGTAAAAGGAAGAGATTATTATGATTTATTGTGGTACTTAGGGAAAAAGATAAAGCCAAATTATATTGTACTCAATAATGCAATCAAACAAACCCAGGGAATTAAATATGAATTAAATGATGCTACTATAGGTAATTTTCTCATAAAAAAAATAGAGTCAATAAATTTTAAAACACTGCAAAATGATGTTGAACGGTTTCTAGAAGATAAAAATGACTTAATGCTTCTACAGCCAAATGTATTTATAAAAGCAATTAAGGATTTTACTTTACTTTTCTGTTCTAGAAAGAACTCTTAAAATTACTAGTATTAAATCGCCCGCATTTTCGCTAGTATTGCTACCATTATATTATTGGCTGATTTCTAATTCATTATTGGTTGGACGCAATTCCGTTCGTGAAACAAGCGGTATGATTTTTTTATAGTCTTTCTGGGGTATACTTTCTTCTCCCCAAATCTGTCCTAAACTGCGTTCAGCGGCCATTGCTATTTCATCATCTTTGAACTTATATGCTTTATTAATATCAATCAGGAATGTTGTCGCACTTCCATAACCCATATATCCCAACACCTCAACAGCCAGCAGCAGATTTGATTTATCAAAATTTGGCGACTCGTAAATGATTGCATTAACGCTTTCTTTTCCGCCGCATGCCCTTAACTCATTCAATGCAATTATTCTACAATTTTTATCTTCTAATGGTAATATTTTAATAAATGCCTTCTCTGCCAGTTCAATCATCCCGTTTAGCCTGCATCTTCTTGCGCATGACAAAAGCCCATGAATGGCTTTTTCCTTATTAATTTCATCCCCATTATTAATATAATCACTGAGTATTTTTATTGATGCAGTATGCGGGAAATTACTTAGTTTTTGAATCATTAAATACTGTATTTTTTTAAAACTTGAACCGTACAATTTTTTATATAAAGTTACAGCTTCTTGTATCTTACCAGTATCCAGCAACCGGGAAGCAAATGCGCACAAACTCAACTCTGCGATGTACCACATATGAAAATTATCTGTGAAATCTTTGCAATAATTTTCAATTATGCTCATATTTTCTTCTGTAAGTTCACCTTCATAACCTTCAAAAAGCATGGCTAGCGAGGGGATTGTCGTATTGATTCTGCTTTTTTGTACCGCTTCACTATTATATTCCCCCAGATACCACCCAAGCAAAATTCTATCTCCCGGATTAAGTAATGCACCCGATTGATTAAATATGTGTCTGAGGTTTTTCATTGATATACGATATAGATTTTCATCGCTTTCAATATCGATTGCGTGAAATTTATTAAAGGACTGCGTTTTTGATTTATCTATTCCACTAAAATATTCCGCAGTGAAAATAAGGAACTCGATAACCCTGGTATCTGGATAGTTAACTAACAACTCCTCAAGTTCGCCAAGTTTAGCATATCTTTCGGTATTAACCATCCATCCCGCGCCTCTTAATAAAATGGAGATTAGCTCTTTTGTTTTATATTGAGCAATCTTTCCCAAAAGAATCTCTCTTGATCTATTATCGGCTTTCTCAAAAATAGCATCCAATAAACTAAATATACCTGGGAATCTTGATATATTAGCCTTTTCTTGCTCTAAAAGTTTTAGCAATTCTTCTAAAATTATATGTAAAGATGAAAGATCAGAGGCGGCCATATAGTTTTCATTTTTTCTATTTAAGAATTGGACTAAAAATATAGCTGTTTTTTGATCCCACAAACTGTACATTTTATTAATGGCGTTCCGTTTTTGGTATCCCTCCCCCAACTCCAATATATCATTAAATATAGCATAGGCTTTCCCCCTTTTGCTGTTTAGAAGCAATCTTTCAGCTCTGCTTATTAGAGCAATAGAAGCGGCATATTTAAGATATTCGGGTCTTAATGCTGCTATTTCATTCATAGACTTTAACCAGACTTCAGGATACTTTTCCGAAAGCTCAAAGGCTGCGCACCTAACATACGCTTCAGGATGGTTAATACCTTTAACCAACAATCGATGTTCACTCTGAAACAGATGCCATTCCAGCGCGCACCTTTCCATTCTGCTCAATTCATTTTTATTCTGTTCATAAATCATTTCTATGCTATTTCTTGCTTCTTCTATAATGTGTTTAGGGGCAGGGTTTAATTGATCCTTTACAACTTCTATGAGTTTTGGCAATGCGCTAATACTGCCTATTTCTCCAAGCACCTGCAAAGCATATTCCCATTCGGCATCTCCGAGGAAATCCATCATTTTCAGTATAACCTCAACAGCTTGTTTCTCCCTGTATTCTGACAAATCTTTAATGATGATGTTTGCATATTGTTTTGCATTCAAAAAAATCATTTCATACACTCTAAGCGCAGAGTCAATATCACCATTTCCCCTAAGTGCTCGTGCTAACCGTATGGATTCATGCGCGGCATAATACCTAAGGTCCTGTTTACTAGCTCTTAATAAAACCGAAACACTGTCTAAAACACTCTTGTCCGTAATTTGGCATATCCGTTGTATTATTTTAACAGCAATGTCATCTTCAGGAATTTCAGCAAGATTTCTCTTAAATTTTATGCTGGATGCAGCGCTGCAGTACTTAAAAAGACTTAAATAGCACTCAGCGGCGTCTTTGTACTTTTTATTCTCAACAAGTTTTTCAGCAAGAATGAACATGCCTTTTGCCGCAACCAATTTAATAAACATACTCTTATTCTTACTGACATATTTTTCCAATACATTAAATAATTCCTTTTTTCCGGAGAAACTCATGATAATAATATCCTCCCATGTATGTTCCTGTTTATATTCAGAATTTTCCTTTGATAGCAGAATAAGCGAGATATTTTTTCCCAGAAAATACCTGACAACTTCCTTTTTTGCATTGTTGTAGTCAGACGGGAGCTTTTCATATACTTGAGAGAGTGCAGTATGGAATAAATCGTATAGTTCCGGCCTTCCATAATCTCCAATTTTCAACTCTATTTTCAGAATTTCGTTTATCAAGGGTTCAACCGAAGACCAATGAGCAATTTCACCAATCGCAGAAATAATTTCAGGGCTCACTGGATGATGGCTTGACAAAGCCGTATGCAGTATTGCTGCAGCCGCTGCTCCTCCATTTTGTTTTAATACTTCAAGCACTTTTTTTTGATGGCTCCTTCCTTCAGCCATCAGCGCGTGTTGAAA
The DNA here is from genome assembly GCA_043809745.1 of bacterium. GTDB lineage: Bacteria > Elusimicrobiota > JBDRMW01 > JBDRMW01 > JBDROU01 > JBDROU01. The sequence goes on along the minus strand of JBDROU010000010.1, from coordinate 33,612 downwards.
CGCATATGATGCGTTATTAATGTCATTTTTGTCCAAGAAATTTAAACCGCACCTAAACATGGCATCTAAAGCGGCGTCCTTAATTAAAGGGGTGCCAAGCAAAATCCAATTCCCAATACGCATTGCAGCACTTGGAGTCCCAATCTCAACAAATAAATCAATACATGAGAATATCACCTTTTCATTTTCTATCTGCTCAGCATGCAAAAGGATAGTTTCTGCAGCTGAATATTTTCCCTCACCAATTAACCGCCTTGCGATGTCAATGAGAATCTCAGCCGCGCGTATTCTGTAAGGGACTGGCAGGTCATAATTTCCGACAACCTGAGATAGATTTAATATATCATCTCTGCTGCCAACAGCCATTTTCTCAAACCGTTTGATAAACTTTGATGAATTCGAAGTAATAGTCGGTTTAAAAGTATTATTCAATACCTCAGATGATCCAGGAGGGGAGAGCTGCTGCAGTCTAGCATCATTTAAACATAAACTTAATAATGATATTAGCAACAAAATAAATTTTGTGCAAAATACAATACAGTTTCTCACAATTTAATTATATCAAAGAGCGGTTAAAATCAAGTAAAATCGTTGTAAATTATTTAACCTATTACTTGAATGCCAAATAATGCTATGATTATGTTATGCGTTGTCCTAATTGTAATTATGAAAATAGCGAATACGCATTATGCTGCAGCCTCTGCTCTGAAATCTTGCGTAAGGATCCGAAAAATCAAAGCTCGCAAAATATAGCTTCTCATCAAAAAACACATAAGGGTCGGAAGAACTCATCAAATATCACCCTTTCAAATGCAGTATTAATCATCATTTGTTTTATATTAGTTCTGCTGTTGGGCGATCTGTTTTTTTTTGGCAGACATTCTGACAAAGCCCGCATCCAAAATGATGAGGAAAACAAACACCTTCAGCAAATAGATACAATGTACACGCAAATGGCAAATGAGATTGAAAATATGAATAATGCTGATCCGATTATGTGGAAAATATTTGGAAATGATTCTAATGGATTTTATGGATTTCAGTTTAGCTACCCGCCGTATTTTAGAGAATTTTTTCCGCCGATGTCAAGCTATGAAGAAAAAGTTGAATTTGTAATGTTGCTCACCGCTGACACTCATGTTAAGCCGATTGTCTTTAGGGTTTACAAAGCGTTTCTGCAAGAAGTATCACCGCAGGTATATAGAGAAGGCAATTCAGAAAATATCAAAGTAGCAGGTATACCCGCAACAAGAACAACATTTAATGATAGCAACGATGAATCACAAACCATTTTTATATTTGAAAAAGACTATAGGGTATTTTTTATCACCGGATGGGATGCCGAATTGCTGCAAAAAATTATGGATACATTTGTGCTTATATCAAAACCATGACAATCAAAAAACTAACTTTTATTCTTATCATGATATTCATTCTGAACGCAGTATTCATATATGTACTCTTTTTCTATAACGCAGTACATACTTATATACGTACCGGAAGCAGTTACATTTTTGCTCTTGCGTGGAATCAACAAAGCGACGCATTTGCTTTTATGCAAAAAAAGAAGAATGATTACTATCTCAATGTCTACAAATTGCGGGCCCGCGATACGTATGAATACCGTTTAGACAGCAGAGAAAAGCCGATGGTTTCGAGTCCTGTTTCTTTTTCTCCCGATGCAAAAAAGGTTGCTTATGCGGCACAAAAAAATAATATCAAATCTGTCGCTGTACTGGAACTGGATACTCAAAAAACGGTGTACTTAAAAGATCTCTTAACTAATCCTGAAAATTCGTTTACCGAAAGGGGCCGGTCTGAAATTCCTATCATCTGGCTTGATTCGGAAAGAATTATATATGAGAATTCAATCCCTTTTAAGAGAAGCGGGATCATCATTGTCAATCTAAACACTAAAGAAGAAGAATTATTTCTAGATAGATGCATAAATCCGGCACTTTCTCACGATAAAAAGAAAATAGCATTCAGGTCTGCCGCAAAAACCGATTCATCCACAATTAACTTATATAATTTAGAAACTCAGGAAAATACGACATTGATGGAAGATTTACCCGGATATGTGGATTTCATAAGCTGGTCGCCAGATGATAATTCACTTGCGGTAGGGTATTCATTTAGAGAAGGCAATACAACTCTTGTCCTTCAAAGGGTGGCGATCATTGATATGAACGGGACTTTTTCTTCCATCAGCGAGATGCAATTATTGTCCAACCCGCAATGGGTTGATGAAAACACACTCCTGGTTACTGAATCACAGATCAAGGATTTTGCTATTAAATCAAGTACGGTTAAAGGCCTGCTCGCCTATAACCGCACAGACGGCTCATTTCAAACAGTTACTAATAAAATTAGATCCAGATATTATTTCCTTTCACCAAATAAAAAATTGGTAATTGCAGGCGTCAGCGGCAAAAATATCTACATGCTCAAAATCAAACGCACCCGAAAGGGGACGTTGATGACAGATTGACAGTTAATAACATGTCAATTATTTTTCAATAAATAGTAGCCTCTACTTTTCTCTCACATTTCCTTCATTTTATTATTGCGCCTTGGATATATTTCGATTATTACTTTCTGAAACTATTTGCACCGGTGTGCAAAGAAAAGCATCCCGTATACCGCAGGCAAATCCCTGCATTTCTTGTTCTTTGACGAAAAAGTTAATCACAGCTTCAAAAAATGTTTGCTCTTCTTCTGTCAATGACTCTCCGAATTTATAATAAATGCTTTCAGGATCCATGAACATGGCAAATTTATCTGCAAATGTCTCAACAATTAAAATGTCATTAGGCATGAGAATTTCCTTTAAATAGTTTTTGATGTATAACACACCATCATTATTTGACATATAAATCTGCTGCCATTGTAAGATCAGGTTTTTAGCTATTGGATTATTTTCAGCTTTCATTTTTGCATCCAGCACTTCGAGGAGCGCTTCTGCAATTTCGTGTATTATTCCAGCCTTCATTATTTCTCTAAAAGTATTTTCATCTTTAGGCGGGAATGTCTGAGAACCAATCCTTCTAATCAATTGTTCTAACTGATTCCGATATTGCTGGCCGAGTTTTGTATAATATATTTGATTATACATTGGATTTCTAGTTATTTTTTTCAGATAATCAATCGGATACACATCAGAAAGACATTCCTCTATAAAAACTTCAATATCTGATTGACGATAATCCGGTACGAACACTTCCTGCAATATTTCCTTTCCTCCTTTTATGCCCTGAGCCTTCATCAAGTTTCTGACAATATAAAAGCGCGGATCATCCCTAGTAAGCTGTGTGCGAGTATAAGTTATGTTTCTTGTGAAAATAAATCCCATGTTTCTACTTTCGAACAGCTCCCCGATTTCGTTACAATCCTGATCAGTTAAAAGTCGGAGATATTCCTTGCCCGGATTCCGAAACGAGGCAACTTTTCCAATATCATTTATTCCTAAATTACCCAAATTAGATTTCCCATGAGCAATTATTGTTGGTTTGAAACTTCCATAAGATGCTTTTTCTTCTTGTTTAATCGCAAATATTTGACTCGGTTTTTTCCTCTTCTTCTTTTTTTTGTTTTGTTTACGCCTTCCCCCGCTAAAATTATCTTTAATTATACCTACATGCGCTCTGAACCTTTCTTCCCAGTCTATTGCATCTCCCACTCCTTCCCCCAGCATAGGGATAGTACCAACCGGTATATTATTTTCTTCTAAAAACGCTGCGATTAATTCATGAAAAATAATATTAATTAACGGATCTATCATTGCATTACCATAAGTTACCGCATTAGTTACCCCGCCGTTATTTGATAGTTGGGCAAGCTTTTCTTGATAGAATTCTTCTTCTATAACAATATTGTTTTGATAGCGTATAACTTTTTCTTCTCTTCCTAGAATCTTCTCAATTGAATTTTTGGGAAGCAGCATTATTACTGGAACATAGCTAAAATATTGAGTAATTATATGCTTAATTTCTTGTATTCTTTTTTCAGGTAACATATGGCCGTTTATAAGAGCGTCATGCCAAATTTCAGCAAAAACATCGAGTTTCTTATTAACAAGTTTCGTTTCAGAAGTTCCTATGGGCGCAAGCGGGTAGATATGATATGTAAAAGATGAACATAAAAACTGTATAATTAATACTGATAACAATAAACTTTTAAACTTTGACCAATACATATTTTTGTATGCCCGCTAAATTAAGTTAGATCCAATATTATTTCAACTAAAATATTGAAATCATCAACAAATTGCATCTGCATTCCATTTTTTTACTATTTGCCGTCCACAAAGTTTAGATTTATATACATTTTAAGTATAACAAAATTATATAAAGGTCTTGTTAACAAGATGTAAAATCTTTGTAAAGGTTTTTTAGATTTCCCCCGATTTTTTGGACACGGAGAAAAGCTAATTATTAGCCGGATGAGGGTAACTCAAGAGTAATCTAAAGATTCGATGAGTAGACATTAAGCTGTTAAGATGTTAGAATTTTACTAGTAAGTCTCTTTTTTATCATCCCAAAAAGATATAAAAAACATAAGGCATTTTACTACTGTCAATCTGTCATCAACGTCCCTAGTTTTTGCTATAAATGCTTTTCAACTAATATATTTCTTCGAAGCCTGATTCTTACCGGAACAGATGTATTAATATTTGTTATTTTTTCGTATTCCCAATCAAATGCATATATTTTATATCCGTTATTATGGCTGTGAACCAATGTCATAAGAGCTGCAACGCCTTCTTCATATTTATAAGTTTCTGGATTTAATACACTAATTTTAATATTTCCAAATCCTGCTTTTATAATCATTTTGCCATTTGGCGTCTTTCTAAAAACAGCTTCAATAGAAACCTCGTTTTCAGCCGGCAGTACATCTACAACTCGATATCCGTCGTTTAGCCTGTATAAGTTTTTTTCTCTGACTTCATAGTCATTTAAAAGCATCCCTATTGTTTTAACGTTTGTGACTTGATTTTTGATCTTTGTACCCTTGGGCAATAATGAACCTAATAATGCAACCAATTGCGGCCCTAATTCCTTCCCAGTTAAATCCGCTGCAAAATCCTGACCGAAGCTAACATATTCCAGTTTGGCCACAGTACTTAAATAGTTGTCTTCAACTATTATAATGAAAACCGGATCGGAATATTTGTGGTCGCTGTTTCTTTCTAAGCTGACATATACCGTATATCCATCTCTATCTTTATCATATTTACTCATAGCAGATAATATGTACCATTCTGAAAGATCATTTGGCACAATAAGTTTTCCTTTTATATTATTTTCCAAATATTTTGCGTCTATTTTAAAACTTGCAAATTGAATTTTAATTCCACCGTTTGACATTTCCCTGTTTTGTTTAGTGCCTCTGCTATTTTCAAGCACGATAGTTTCCTTTAAATGAGGTGGCGCTAGAGTTGAATAAGAAAATGCAAGACTTTGACTTATGGATATTACTGCAGGCAGTAGAAATGATATAAGATTTATTTTATTAATATGCATTAAACCAGTTTTGAAAGCAAAATATTCTGCTACTATAATACAAAACTGGTTTAAATATAATGTAAAATCTTTGTAAAGGTTTTTGTTAGAAGTTTGCTGAGATTTCTCAAAAAGACATGAAAAACATGAGGTACTTTGCAACTGTCAATCTGTAAACAACGTCCCCCTTATGCCGAATTGAAGGAACTGGATATCACTGTAATAGCCCAGCGTCAGAATATTTATAAGAGCGAATAGAATAGCTGTCTTAACTGATTTAGGCTTGTTAACTCCCGCCGCCATTTCTAAAACAAAACCATGCTTCTCAAATGTTTGCCTTATACTCTTAATTGTAAAAAACCTCAGATGCGTACTGTCCAATACCCCATACTCCTCGTATTGCCAATCCTTTTTAATCAATAAATTATACAGATTTTTGTAATATCTTACATTTGGAAGCGAAGCAACAAAAAAACCTCTACTTCTTAATTTGCTTTTTATGGAAGCAAGGAATTTATCATGGTCAATAAAATGCTCTATAATATCATTGCATATAATCAAATCAAAGTAATCGTCCGGCAGCTGATCTTTAACAGCAAAGTAGTCCCCAATCAACAATTTATTAAACTTATTCTTAGCTCTGCTGGCAGATTCAACGTTAAGCTCCACTCCCCATTTCTCGCTATCATTTTTAAGAAATGATATAAATTCGCCTTCTGCACACCCTATTTCAAGCACACGGGTGTATTCAGCCGGGATGAATTTAAGCATCTCGTTTCTGTTTTGTTGATAGTAAAACCTTTTATTAATTTGCCTTCTCCTTAAAAAGCATTACGGCAAAAAACTTCCGGCTATTGCAATCACACAGCTGTAAACTTGACCATACTTTAATTGCCCAGATTTTCTGATATCACTTCCAAAGCATGTTTTGAAATTTTATGCCCTGTATGCGATTCATCTAAATATAAATCAAATTCGCCATCTCCCAAATCTTTCACCGCGGATTTCACCTGCTCCTCATAAGTCTTGCATTTAAGCCCTCCGAAATGCTTATCGTAGCGGTTTAATATTTGCAATTGTTTGCGGCCTCCGCCCAAAGAACCCAAAATATATAACTCTAAATAATTAGCTATTTTATAAAGTTCCGGGATGGTCTGCTCATAATCACCCCAATCGTTGGGAGCTTGCGATCTGAGATATATAGGGCACGAACCCGCAACAGGATAACTGTTAGTAATCCTGGGGTCTATAGCTGAATACAGCGTGGTTGTCCATCCGCCTCCGGAAATGCCTATCATGCTTATAGAATCATATTTATATTCATCATCGATATAGTTCAATACAACTGCAACCGGCTCGACAAAAAACCTGACCGGATGATCCAATAATTTCATATGCCCGTGCGTTTCCAGCTTGAATCTCCCGAACCTTTTCAAATCAACAGTAGGCCTGGGATTTACACCGCCCAACGGCATCGAAAAAGCAAGTACAGAATACCCCTTTTCAATAAAATAGAGTATGGTCTTAATGCCTTTCTTAAAAGTTCCTTCATGACCTTGATGGTAAATAATAAGCTTATTGTTAGTGTTTTTAGGGTGTAAATAATAAACAACGGAGCTTAAACCATAATCCATATCAACTGTTATTTTATCTATTGACTCTATGTCGTCAAAATAAGAAAATGTTTTTTCTTTTATGTTCTTCTCTATAAGGTGAGGTTTCTTTGAATGCGGGAAACCCTCTGCTCCCCAAATAAAGTCCGCGAGTTCATTTCGCCTTTCAAGAGCCTGTTTCTTTGTCCTTATGGTGATAAGCGAACCCACATCAGTTTTTTTATAAATTTTTGGTATCTCGTTAAAAACAGGGTGTGATACTATTCTATCCTGCAGTAATGCTTTAGATTGCTTTAATTTGTGATCCTTAATTAGAGTAACAGTGAAGGATATAATAAAAAACAATAAAATTAAGTGCAAAAAAACTGTATAAACAGACCAGGTATTCTTAGTAAATTTCATAAAAGCTTTTATTTTACTGACCCAACGAACAAATTCTTAGGTAATATTTAAGGGCAACAACTAAAATAGTATATTAATTGCAAACAATTCTTAATATTTAGAGATGCTCTTTTTTACTTAAATAACGCGTATAATCACGGATTGAATCTTCCAGTGATTGAAATTTAATGCGGTATCCAGCTTCTTTAAGTTTATTCATATCAGCCTGCGTAAAATACTGGTACTTCGGTATTAAATAATCAGGCATAGGAATATATTCAATATTGGGCTCTTTCCCTAATGCAGAAAACATAGCACGAGCGATATCATTCCAGCTGCGGGCAACTCCTGTGCCTAAATTAAAAATCCCCGTTATTTTAGGATTCATAAAAAAATAATACATTACCTCAACAGCATCTTTTATATAAATAAAATCCCTCTTTTGCTCACCATCTTTGTAATCTTCCCTGTAAGACTTAAACAGTTTAATTATTCCCTTGTTATTTATATCCTTAAACCGTTTGCAAATCACGCTCATCATATCCGCTTTATGGTACTCATTGGGGCCGAACACATTAAAAAACTTTATCCCTGTTGCTTTGTTTTCAAAGCCATTATTAAGAACCCAGAGATCAAAAAGCTGTTTGGAATAACCATATACATTTAGGGGTTTAAGTTTATATGTTGTTTCATTAGAATCACTATAACCGTGACTCCCATCACCATAAGTTGCTCCGGATGATGCATATATAAAAGGAACATTTATAGAAAAAGCCCAAAGGGCAAGCTTCTTGGAATATTCATAGTTATTCTTCATGTAATAATCAGCATCTGTGTTGGTAGTTGAGCTGCAGGCGCCCAAATGTATTATGCTTTCAGGTTTTGGGATTTTACCTCTTTCAACTAAATCAATAAAATCATCCTTCTGTAAATAATCTGCGAACCGCTTCCCAACCAAATTCTTCCATTTTTCAGAATCGTCCAGATGATCAACCACAAGTATATTGTCTATACCTTCTTGATTCAACTTCCACAAGAAACAGCTGCCTATAAAACCTGTGCCTCCGGTAACAACAATAAACCTTTTTGCTGATTTCTTCGAATTACTCATTTTTGATTTCATTAATTCACCCTCTTAAATATAATCCTTTTGACAAATTATTAAATTTAACAATTATTTGGGATAACCCACTGACTGAGCAAATATAATTTTTTGGTCATCTCTAAGTCTCATAAGTTTTGACAGAGATTCCTTGTTAATCCATCCCCTCACAACCGTGGCCAAACCTTCTGAAGCGCAGTAAAGATAAACGTTTTCACTTATGTAAGCAGCATCTGCCGAAGAATATATATCCACATCTTTAGATTTTATATTTCCCATTTTAGACAGATTCGCAACATATATAAGATTTACAGGAGCGCTGTCAACATAAGGCTGTTCCCCTGTGTTGCCTCTGATATCCAGTCCGACTACAAGCTGCAGCTCATTATTCTTCGCATCATAGAGATATAAACCTTTTTCTAAAGCAACATATATGTCCATTTCCTGCATATTTAACGCTGATGGAGCGGTGCGCTTGCCCGTATCCTGACGGTTTATACCGAATCCAGCCCATAACAAGTTCGATAAATCCTGCAACGACAACTCTTTTGACCCGAACTCTCTGGTTGATTTTCTTTCACTTAAAACCTGCATAAGCGGCCTGCCGCCCTCCATATTCGGAGCAGGAAGTTTTATAGATTTCCCCTGCTCGGCACCAATCGCTAAAGAACCGCCAATAGACAAAGCTAGAACTAATGTCCAGACGGTAATTGTCAGTTTTCTAATCATATGTCCTCCCTTAAAATTTATTACAAAATGTACATTTTTTAACAAAACTTATCAAGCATTAAATAACTGGGATTCTCCCCATTTTATTTTTTATCTTGGCAAAGCCTCTATAAAAACAACAGAAAACATTTTTTGCAACGACTTGTAAAATTTAGGGCCCCGCTGCGCGAAAATATTCGGAAACTTTTGCCGCCGTGTTTGAGCCGTAAAAAGTCTTCGACTTTTTACGAGCGAGTTGTCGGCAAACCGAATATTTTCGTTTATCGAAACCCGTAAAGAATTTTGCATCGGAGTGAAAAAAATGTTTTCTGCTGTTATCATTTGTTATACCATACTTTTGTTTATTTTTATGTATAAAATTAGCAAATGCATTAAAATTCTGTAAAAACTCATGTTAAATAATCTTTACATACCAGCTTAAATATTATATATAATATCCAAAAATAATGCTAAAAGTCTAAATTTTATTGAAAAGGAGTTTAAAACCATGTTTAGATCGGGAAATCCTTCCTTAAAAGCAAATGTTTTTACAACCGCCGGGACATTCGACTCATCAAATGCAATGACGATACAAGGAACTGTAAATAAGACCTTTTTATTGCTCGGTCTGGCCGTTTTAGGCGCATCATTAGTCTGGAATAATCCCTTCCAATGGCAGTGGGTTATATTCCCTGCTGCAATACTGGCTTTGATTATAGCAATTATTACTATTCGCAATAAAAAAATCGCTAACTATACAGCTCCTCTTTACGCATTTATAGAAGGTATCTTACTGGGGGTTTTATCCAGCTTGATGGAGAAGTCATTCCCGGGCATAGTTATTCAAGCGGTAAGTTTAACCTTTGGCACGCTTTTCTGTCTGCTTATGCTTTATAAATCAAGGATTATTAAAGTAACTGAAAACTTTAAGCTTGGCGTTGTATCAGCAACCGGAGCAATACTCTTGTTATATATTGTTGACTTGGTTTTCAGGTTTTTTGGCACAGGAATACCATTCATACACGAAAGCGGTACTATGGGCATTATATTCAGCTTAATAGTTGTATCCATAGCGGCTTTAAACCTGGTGCTTGATTTTGATTTTATTGAAAAGGGCGCGGAAGCAGGCGCTCCTCGTTACATGGAATGGTACGCTGCATTTGGCTTACTGGTAACCTTAATCTGGCTGTATTTGGAAATACTGAGATTACTGGCAAAATCAAAAAGCAGATAATAAACATTCACAAACCATCCCCTTTTTAGAGCAGGCGGATTCAATTACAGTTATTTTCATAACACGCTTATCAACCCAAATTGAGATCTCTCAACTTTTGAATTTTTTACATCAGAATTATTCTATATCTTTTAATAGATAAAAGGTATCCGGATTTGGCACATAAAAATAAGTCCTCTGCATTTTCCTGCAGAGGACTTAATCCGCTTAAACTATATTTGCTAAACCGCTGCTTCTCATACTAAAGAGCAGGGGCTTCAACACTATTCACCCATCTGTTCTTTTTTCTTATCTTTTCCTCTTTTTTCTCCTTTTTTATTCTTATTCATCTTTTTCATATCCTTTTTTCCGGCTTCATGCTTTTTATTCAGTTTTTTAAACTGTTCCGGAGTCAAAATCTCCTTAACATCAAAAAGATGGTTCATTCGTTGATCAAATATTGAATTTTTCAATGCCTTAATCTCGGAGACAATAGGTTCTATACTGCTTTTTGTACTTTCCGGCTTATCCAGCTCTGTTTTAAGCTCCTTCATTTTAGCTTGAAGCTTTTCTCTTAATTCTTCGCCTTCTTTCTTTTGCCCCTCACGCAGTTTTCCCATCTTTTCCTGCTGCTCTTCGGTAAGATTAAGCTCCTTTATTAACTCAGCTTTCTTTTTGCCTTGGAAATTGCATTTCTCACCGGTACAATCCGGAGGTTGTGCAAATGCAATCGAAACCAATAAGAACGAAGCTGCCAGCCCGATACTAACTGCTAACCTGTTTGAGTATTTTTTCATTTTATCCACCTCCCTTTACTTTATAAGACAAGATGCGCCCCAAAAAAGTTTCACTTACATAAAATAATTCTCTATAGCGGTATCAAAATTAATCTCATCCGGCGACCCCGAGTCGTTTTCTAGATACGAGATGAATTCGATTTGTTCTTCAAGATAATCATTTACAACTTCTTTGTTCCTAGAAGGCGTATTAAGTGAGATCGCAAAAATAAAGACCGTCGTTGCAATTGCCCCGAGAGCCAGCGCATATCTGGGAACGTTAAATAAAGCGCGAACCCGGTTTTTTATATCTACTATTATATTTCTCTTAATTCCGGGTTCTATGGAGCTTTTAATATTTTCCCATACGGATTCCGGCGGTTTTATGCTTTCCGACAGCTTAAACGGTTCAACAGCCGTCTTTTGCATATCATGCAAGAACCCCATGCATTCTCTGCAATATTTAATATGGTTTTCTATTTCCTCGCTCAAATTTTCCGGAAGCTCCTTATCAATGTAATCGGCAGCGATATATTCCTGATATTTTTTACACTCCACTTTGAACCACCTCCTTCTTCTGCGAAGCAATTAATGCTTCACGCGCTCTTTTAAGCCTTGTTCTGACTGTATTAATATTTGTTTTTAAGACATCTGCTATTTCTTTATAGCTAAGCCCTTCTATTTCCCGCAAAACCACGCAAACCCTTTGATCCGGATTAAGTTTATCCAGCAATCTGTTTATTAAAGCCCGATTGTCTTCATTTTCCGCAGATTCATGCGAATTATCATTTACCGCTTTAAATTGAAGAACCGTATCATAATCAACCCTGCGGGAAGTCTCTTTAGATATCCTTTTAACGGCATTTAAGGCCGTATTAACTGTGACTCTGTATAACCAGGTAGTAAGAGCAGCCTTATAATCATATGATTTAAGATTCTTAAATACCTTAATAAAAACCTCCTGGGTTACATCGTTTGCATCTTCAATACTGTTGGTGACCCTCACCGCAACTGTATATACAAAACCGGATGTTATCCTGTATATCTGCTCAAATGATTCAATATCGCCCTCAGACGCTTTTTTTATAACCTCACGATCAATAGCTTGCATGCACTATCCTTTCCTAATTATTAGACACCAGCAACACCTCAAAAGTTCCTTTAATCTTTATTATTTCGGCTTTTTTTTAAGCGATTTCTTTCAACAAATATTAACTCTTTTGAGCTTAATTAGCAATACATGGGATTAAGCAGTTTTTTCAAACAGGAGGCTGTTTCGGAGTGTCTGCCAAATTGCAGAAATAAAATGCACTGATTTATGCTGTTACTTTCTCAAATCTTGATTCTATAGAATTTACCACCGCATCAAATGAATCTGAAAATAAAGAAATACCTCTGACCAGTAAATTCCTGCAAATATCATCCATGAAAATATTTACATCTTTCAGATTTGATATTATTTTTAATGCGTCATTAATATTTGAATTAAGAGCCTGTTTTGCTTTCCCCTGGTACAAGAAAACATCAAATGTTTCCAAATGCATAGCAACAGCAGTATCCTTAGCAATCAGATTTGTTACATATTTTATCCTGCTATCATGCGGGTCATTTACGCCGGTTGATGCCCAAAGTATTCTTTGCGGTAATACACCCTTTACCGCAAGATCCCCGAATCTGGAAGAAACAATAAGCTCCAAATAAGATGCATATATTATTTTTGCGTTAGCTGTCGCAGATTTACCCTTAAGATTCTCGACCCACCTCTTTTGTCCTATGGTGATTTTGCGTTCTATATCTTGAACAATCAGATTATCCACCGCGGTATCCAACCGGCTTACAAAAATGCTCGCTACAGAACATATATTCTGAACATCTAATCCGTTTAAAATGCGTTTTTCAAGTCCTTCAACATAGCTCTTAAAAGCCTTAACGTACTGATCTACGGAAAAGATGAGCGTCACATTGACATTTACCCCGTTTGCCGTAAGTTCCTGCGCGGCTCTTAAGCCTGCCTCAGTTGCTGGAATTTTTATCATCACATTCGGCCGGTTAAGTTTTTTGAATAATCTGATCCCTTCCGAAACTGAATTTTCAGCATTAAAAGCTAGTTTCGGATCTATCTCCAAACTCGCATATCCATCTCTTCCTTTTGTAGCATCATAGGTAGGCTTAAGAAGATCTGCCGCGTCTCTGACATCTTCAACCGTCAGATCGTCATAAATCTCTAACGCTGTTTTCCCGAAATCATGCAAGCGTCTGATTTTATCATCATAATCAGCGGTTTTGTTAATTGCCTTTTCAAAAATTGTCGGATTAGTGGTTATACCGGCCAATCCTAATGTAATCATTTTCTTAAGTCTGCCGTTTTCAATACTGGACCTGCTGATGTCGTCCAGCCAAACACTCTGGCCAAAATCATTTAATTCCTGCATAGATGTTTTCATCATATAACTGCCCCTTTAATTGGATAGAATTCCTTTAAGAACTAACAATATTATAAGTTTCTGATATTAAGTTTATGTAAAAACATTGTAAAATAATTTTCAACAAAAACTACACAGAAAGATTGCTCAAAATTCCTTTCATTCCCGATTGATGTTATCGGGAATCCACTATGAACGGAAATGGATCCCTGATTAAAACATTCAGGGATGACAAACTGCAGAAAAACATGGCGAGCGATCTCTTCTGCGGACTTCCAGATTTGGCATTCAAGCCAGAAAGACAGACTCTAATGGATATGCTTTCGATTGCCGCGTATTGGTATGTTATTACAATGCCCCAAGCAATTTTTTGCGCATCTGCCGGTTGATATCGGGCTTTGTTGTCCGGCCTCTTTTCCTGAGAACGGAAGCTGTTTTTTCTTCAGCTTTATTCTTTATTTCATTCAGTTCTGTGTATAAACTCAAATGAGCGCTCGGCAGCAAACCTCCATGAACAGCCTCTAAAAATTCTAACAGTTTTGCCGCGGCAGGTATGCTGTTAAGTTCGTTAATCAAGTGCTTTTGAACAACACCGTGTTCCACGGCATATTCTTTTGAAAGCTGCATAAGTACTCTCCGCTTTTCTTCTGCGGATAAACGCGGCCATAATATTTCCTTTCCTAACAATTCCTTACTTATTTCTTTCCATGCTTTTTTATTTCCGACTACTTTTTCCGCATACGACACATAATTTATTCGTCTATATACCGGGAGATTAGCCCAATAAGATCCTTCATAGTTCTTTGTAATTGTCCCCAATTCACTGTTTATTCTATCAAGCGGCTTTCCTATATTGAATTCGCTTATCCTTTTCGCTAAATTGAATCTGCTTGTCCATTTCATTAATTTGAATTTGCTTATCCGTTTCACCAAATTGAATTTGCTTATCCATTTCACTAATTTTCTTTCGCTCATCCATTCCAACAATTTACCAGGAGCCTTCTTCTTTAATTCATTAATCCTTATGTCATTCAGCTTTGAGTATAAACTCAAGTGAGCGCCAGGCAGCAAACCCTCACTACCAGCCTCTAAAGCTTCAAGCATTTTTGCCGCATCAGATGTCTCATTAAGCTTAATATCATCTATCAAATGCTTTTTCACAATACTGTGTTGCAAGGCGTATTCTTTAGAGAATATTAAAAGTATTTGCTCTTTACTTTCTTTGGATATATTTATCCATTTTATTTCCCTTCCAAATAGTTTTTTACTTATTTTTTTCCATTCAGCTTTATTTTTGACTACTTTTTTCGCATATAACTCATAAGCCTTTCTTTCATCTTCGTTGATTTTTTTCCAATGAGATTCCACATCTTTATTTGTAATTGTTTCTAATTCCTGACTAATCGCGTTAAGAGCGGAATTCTTTTCTTCAGCAAGTTCTTTCAGGTACGGGTTCGGGATAGCTCCGTATCCGTCAAATAATAAAGCTTTCATATTGGTTTGCTGTTTCTTATATGAACTCCACAGCAGCTCGAAAAGCGCGGTATTCACCCTGGGCTTAAAATAATCATTATCCGACTGCAAAACTTCTGCTAACTCATTCAGTAATTGCCTGTTTTCAATTTGACTAAACTCTTTACTGATTATGCTGCTTTCTTTTGCTAATCTTCCGGCTTCCTGCATAACAAGTTCAGGTTTATCTTCATTCTTCTCTTTTGCGAACCCTCTATCCTTACTCTTATTTGATTGCGCCCATAAAGTGAATTTCTCTTTCCAAGCATCGGACAGGTCGTCCCAATATAGTTTTGACTCTTGTTTAGTATTAAGCGCTATCTTGGCTTGTACTCTCAAAATCATCTGTCTGATTTCGTCATCTATCAGTATTTCATCGTTAATATATTTTGCTTTTGCGCGCGTTACTTTACTCCGGTTATCTTTGCGGTACAGTAAAAGCAGTATATCCAGCAACCCCGCATACGCTGAATCCTTTTTGCCATAAATAGCTCGAAGATTATCATCGAACTTTTCAGTGAATATTTCCTGTAATAAAATATCTTTAACTAAATTTTGCGATTCAAGAGACAACCATTGACTATATAATTCAGCTTCCTCTTTATCCCCATTCCGCTCTAAGTTAGCTAGCTTATTGCGGGCTTTATCTATAGCGCTCAGCTCATAATTATAACATTCCACGAGCTCCTCAAATATCTGTTCAACCATTATCTGTTTGCCGCTGCTTATCGGCGCGATTCCTGCCATAAAGTTGAACATTTTCTCTATATCATCACCGTGCGCGTAGCGCAGTATATTGTAAGACTCCTGATCAGTAAACTGCTTGAACCATTTCATAAATCTTCCCATTATTTCTTTCTTCTGTTTTTCAGACTCTTCAGCCTGAAGCGCCAGCTGGGCAGCTTTCAGGAAGCTTAGATAAAATTCATCCTGCAGCAACTTTTTATTTTCTTCAGCAAACCGCTGGAGTTCGCTTGAAATAAAAGAATCAAAGAGAATTTCTTGTGATGATATCTTAACCTCTTGCGCTAACTCAACCAAGGCCGCTCTATCTTTGCGGCTGAGGTTTAAGAAAAGAGGCTTCAACTGTGCTTTAATCAATGTTCGCCGTTCATCCGAATCAGCTTCTATTAATTTATCCCAATCCAACTCCTGCTCCTGTATTGCAACGGGAGCTCTTGGAAGTAATTCCTTCATTATAAAGAAACTCACAAGCATTAAACCGTACGCGGGAATTTCACCTATGAATAATGCGACCGACGCTAAAATACTCCGCTTCTGTCTATTAAGCAGCGCCAGATGAATTCCTTCATGGGTAAGCACCATCGGGAGCACAAGCCTTCTTAAGAGGTTCACAAACCAGTTGGATTTAATAAACCAACGTTTGTTGATATAGAGCTCTTTTTTCCGGGAATCAACCGAGCTGGGCAGCCATGCCGGACCGTCAAAGGTTACGGCATATCCCATAGATTTTGCTCTCGACACCGTTTTTGAATCTTCTATATACCGCTTCAACTCCAGTTTGAAATTGCCTTCTTTTACAGTGAGTCTTCTCATAATAACAACCGCCGATAAACAGATGAAATACGGCACCGCGCCTATAAGAAAATACCAGCCAGCCAGCAAGGCGGTCCCTCCCGCAACCGCCATGGAGACGCACAAACCGAGGATACTCAGACGATGCACTCTTCTGCCGCCGTAAATAGCGTTTTCGAATGACATCGTGTTGGTTCTTACAACTCGCCCCACATTATAACGCAATGAAGGGTGTTGAGCCATGATCGCGCTTAAACTTCCATGAGCATACGCGTAAGATCTGTTAGAAGTAAATGTAGTGGCCTGTTTTTTAAGACCTCCAATAATTGAATTTTCTCCGTCGCTTAAATAACTGCGGCCTGCTTCCAGCACACTCATTATTCTGTTGAACCTTCGCTTCATCAGCGGATTGGTTATAAATTTCTCAAGTATCCAACCGATGACGACAATGGAAAGACCAGCCGCCGCTATATATTTCAGCCCGGTCATAAGCATTTCATATGAAATCCCTATTTTGAAAATACCTATGTCCATCCCGACCATGGCGGTAACCGGCAGTATAAGAAACCACGAGAAGAAAAGCAGAGTAATCCACTGCCCGCGGACCATTTCTGAAATAATGCGCTGTATCTTTTCATGGCCGATAAACTTATTCAGTTTGCTTCCTTCGCTCATTATTTTAAGTCTTACAAACTTCATCCACTTATATGAAGGTGATTCGTAAATAATCCGCATTATAGCCAGCGATTGAATTATTACAAACAACCCAAAACCTACAACCGGTAAAATCGGCCAAATCGCAGAACTTACGCCCGCCGCCATCATGCCGGCTTTCCAGTAAAGCATAACTGAAATCCCGTACAGAGTTACGGCTCCCGAAACAACTCCTGTGAATTTAGCGATAATATCACCCCATCCATGCAATACCGTAGCACCCGGCCTTACGGTCATAAGAAACGCCCCGCCAACCAAAGACACCGGTAACAGAAGGGAAGGATAAACCATCGCTCCGTGAAGTATAGAAAGCGGAGCTATCGCAATGAAGCTGAGTACGGTAAGCACCAATCCAAGATAGACAAAAACACTCAGATAAATAAAATTAGGTTTACTGTAGAATTCTCTGTTAAATGTAAATAACTTCTTTGCAATATTCCCGATTTGATCCAACCTCAAAGCCTCATGCTTCACTTCAGTGCTGTGCGGCGTTTCGTTGCCGCCGGACATAACAAACAGCAGCGAGGCTACATAGAAGAACCGCTGAGCCAGCGTGTTTATAAAAAATTGATATCCGAAACTCAGAAAATCTCTAGGAATCCCGGCAAGCCATTTTCCTAAGCCGATAATAAAACCGCCTATAATAAACCCTAAAGCCGCATACGGCATGCACGCCATAATTCCAAGCCCTGTTAAATGGGTAACCAGCGCCAACGCGGCAATGCCTCCGCCAAAACCGAATGCCTCATTAAAGCCCGTCGCTTCCAGATACGCCACAAGCCCGTGTATTTTAAGCACCTGGTTGAGCATGAACCCTACTACCCAGAATCCCACAACAATGCCAATAAAAGATGAAAGGTTGAACAATATTGCCACAGAACTCATAGAAACCGCGAAAGTGGCATACCGGGCTATAAGGAAGAACCTGGCTCCCTGCCGTCTCACAGATTTGGAATATATCGACAGCGGACCGAACTCATTTATCAACTGCATTAAATAGTCATCCAGATACTGAAGCGCGCCGCCCGACCATCGCGGATATGCCGCTTTCGGCCAAGCTATATGGCTCCATGCTTCTCTAAGTTTCTGCCAAAGGGCTTTTGAGTAAGTCACTTTAGGATCTCTTCCATGTCCTAAGAATGCATGCATAAGTTGTCCAACCGCCCATATATCTTCTGAAATACCTACCGCATGAGGAATATATGATAGCAGTCCCCACAAATAGGCGAAAATGGCATGAAACAAACCTCTTGTTTTCACCCTTTCGTAGAAAAGCCTTGATGTAATCGGCATAACCGGCAAATGTTTATATGAACTGTTTTGATTAGCATATTTCAGTTTTACACGCATCGAATCCCCGTATAATACGCTTAATATATTGCCCCATCCCGTACCTACAGTCTCGCCCTTATCGCCGCCTAACAATCTTTTAACCGCTCTGTCATACGAACGGTGACCTTCTTCCATATTTTGAGAAGCCTGTCCGACCGCCATCAGTGTGCTTGTGGTTGCCCTGCCGGGTAATGTTATCACCATATTCGGGTTTGTATCATGCTTCAAGAGATCTTCCCCAAAATCATTAACATTATGAACAATAGAACCTCTGTCCATAACAACCATTGTGCTTAAATTAAGTGTTTCTTCAGGTATTAAATCCATTGCAGTCATAGTCGCCGCTTTAAACGGCATGCATGTACCGGCATGAAGAGTGTATGCGGTGCCGATTTCACTCACATCTTTGTCTCCAGTTGTCTTTAATTGACTTACCTGCGAATTTCCTCCATCTGCATACTGCACATTTTCTAACCGTTTGTCATATATATCACCGTTATTAAGAATATATTCCAAAAGCCTGCAAAGTGTATTCCGAGCAATCAATTCAATATCTTCCCCCATTTCAGAAGGCCGATCCTGCTCCAAAGGCTTCCAGTTATTACTTATGAGGTAGAAACATACCCGCCTGCCTATTCCAAGTTCCGCAAACTTATGTGCCTGCGCAACTAAATTAGACGGTACATTAGGCGAATCCCCGCCTTCTGCTACCACCTCGCCCAGCCAGCAGCGCATCGCCCAGCCCAATTCTATATGCTGTTGATTGTCAGTAGGCTGAAGATCGATTCTTAAATCATCCGGCAATGTATGATCTCTAATCTGCATCAGATCAAATAAATCCTTCCCTTCTGAGTACTCCAAATCATGAAGAGCTTTGATATAAGTCCGTGCCTGACTGATCTGTTCATCAAACGGCAATCCCTCAAGCCCCCATTTACTCAAATTCATCATTAGACCCTTATCCTCATTCTTCAACAGGAACTCGAAACTCTTTATCACCGTTTCCGTAGCTTCATTACGCTTATCCTTGTATTTATACCTGTAGCTGAACCAATCTCTGCTGAAGAACACAATACCGATCTTCTTTTTCTTTTTAACGGCTTTTCCTAATACCGCGCCGTCCAATTCCCTCTTCCGTTTGTTTATTACAAACTTTCTGTACAGGCCGGTTGCAGCTACCAGAGCAACCGAACCCCCAACCAGGAATAACGGGTTTAACCCGGTAAGCAGCCCGCCAATAATTTTTCCCAGAGATCCGGGCAGCCATATAAGCAGCGCGCTTTTGTTTAAGGCAATTATCGATGTCCCGATAACCAGTGTGTGCGGCAGGAATACGCTGGCAAAAGATCCCGCTCCGGTCATCACCTGCCATATCCCGTACTGGGTAATAAAATGAATCACCCCAAAAAATCCCATACCCACCGCAAGGCGGAGCATATTCCCTATATCGCCCGGAACAAAAAAGTTTTCGAACCAACCGAAAGTAAATAACCCGGCATAGCTCCCGAAAATGATAGAAGCTAAATTAAGCAGATGATAGCTTATGATTGCGCGCGCTCCACCGGTAAGCGCCGGTGGCCTGATAAAATATTTGAACATATGGCCGGACATGGACTCCCTCAGCTTAAATATTCCGAAATTTGCAAGGCCCCGCCTGCCAAAGAGATCCAATAGATTGCCCGAAAACGCTGTAACCGCCAAAAATGTTTCAAAGGCAAGATATGCGATAAACCCCATATTCAGGAACATGATATCGAATGAGGCTGTTTTCATAAACTGGGTGTAAACGCTTAAAGTAAGCAGTGAACCGAAACCAAAAAATCTGAATATCACCGAACCTATTTCGATTAATTTATTCCAGCTTGAATGTACCTTTTGGATATCCATCGGGGCTTCACCACGCCCAAATCTGCCCATTGTTTTGTAAGCATGGGCTGATAGTTTCAGCAATACGCTGATACTCAGCAATATTACAGGCGCCCAATACCAGGTAAAAGGCAGCGTTATGGATGAAGCTATACTTTTGAAAAGGCCAAAGAACACCCCTAAAGGCCCGGAACTTCCGATTGTGGATGAAACTGCACTGTTGAACATATTAAACAGCACCCCAATAGGCCCGGAACCCCCGACCTGAATATTCCTTAATCCTATAATACCTAAAACTGAAAAAAACAAAGTCGGTAAAAACGTTACAAAATCAGTGAAGAGTCCCGATGTAGGCTTAAGGCCTTCCCTGTCAACAAAAACTATGATATTCCTTCTTAATGCATTCACCCGATCCTCACTAATCTGAAGTTCTCTATCAAGTTCCGCATGTATTGCATCCCAATCGGACTCAAGTATACCGAGATTTATATCATTAATATCAATCGAGGCTTCGCGCCGTTGAACACCCAATTCTCCTAAGTATTTCTTAAATACATCGTATCTCCCTTCCGCAAGCGCATCTCTCATCAACTCGCTAAGTTCAATAGTCATTAACTCCATCCTGTGCCAAATATCGTTGCTGTTTGTATAATCTGATTTTGTATCTTTCTTCTCATCTCTCATTATCTTTCTCATGTAAATACACGCCATCACGCTGAACTCATCCATACCGTTTATCCAATCATCGGTATCTTCGGGGTTCTCCTGCTGCCATTTAAGCACATACATGTAAATTGATCTTAGCGCCAGCAAAAAGTTGCCTTCCACAGGACCGTCACCCACAAATGTATGGGACAGCGCTTCGCCGTAACTCATAAGCTGCCGCCTACCCAGTATCTTATCCGACCACCTCCTGAAAGAGTTCATAAGTATTTGTTCATCATTTTGATCTAAAATTCTAACCTCATCCGGACCCTTCGATTCCTCTGAAGGATCAACTTCCGCCACAATGCCGCCGCCTCGTTTGATCAAACGCCGAGCCAATTTTGTTACAAACGTATCTCTTGTCCCGTACCAGGAACCCAACCGCGCTCTTTTGACAGACACATATATTCTCCTAACAAAAGCCCAGAAGAAAGTCCAGACTAAATGAGCACCCCAAATCCAAAAGTATGCAGATGTAACTTTCCCGAGAAATGTATCTTTGTTAACCCATTTCCCGTAATCATCCTTGAAAAATGTGTTTAAACTCGAAGTGCCAGCAGCATCTCTTGTCGCCTTTTCTTTATCTATATTAACTGTTTCCTCAGTTTTTCCCTCTGCTGCTGTATTCCTATCTTCTTTTGATGTTTTAGCAAATGCTGAAGCAACTCCAAGCAGGCTTTGCACTTTTTCCTTTAGTGGCTGCTTTTGTTCAGCTGCTATTTTTTCATCATCTTTTTCATCTTTTGATATTTCTTTTTCATTTCCCTTCTCAAATTTATCTTTCGCTTCAGTAACATCGCTGGTTTTGCCTTGTCCAAATGTTAAAGCGTCGATAAGTCCGGCATTTGCCCTGATTGAATAAGGCCATTTATCCATTTCTACAGCAGGTGTTTCGCTGCCTTTTGTTGTCCTCTTTTCTTCATTTTTTTCAACTGGAAGTATTCTGCGGCCGTCTCCTGTTTCCATGCCCTTTTTCGAATATTCAGACCTGCTTTCACTCGATACTATCGGTAATCCTAGATTGTTGGGATCCTGGTAAAACGCAGCCTCCAGGTGATGTTCAGCCCACTGAGCCATTTTGGAATAACCGATCGCTTTTGCAACCTTCAGGAATTTCACAAAATCTTTGTAGAATATCGCATCACCTCTTACCCCGATAGGAAGCGAACGGTCTAAACCTGTGAGCCCGCCAGCTTTGACCGTCATGCAGCGGGCGATCGCGTTCATCAAACGGAAGAGTTTATCCTGCGTAATCTCCTCATTATCTTTAAGATCATTAAGCATAAGAATCATATCAAGCGCTTCCTCAGTTGAACTCCAGGGTTCTCTCACAATTACAGAAGGAGTGACTTTATCTTTGTCTGTTGACTTCACATCCTTTTCCCCGGTCTGCACATCAAATATTTCTGTTAAGTTTGCGTGAATAACGTCATCAAGATGCTTTTTTATCACATCCCAACCATTCTTTTGTATCCATTCCTTTTGCAGTTCTCGTATCCTGATTATTTCATTCTTAAAGCTTTCTATTTCCTGAGAAGAAGCACTCACTTTTGCGGTAAGCTTATTATTCCCCAGAGCTTCTTCAAAACTTCCGAGAATTCCGTAAATTTGAGCATTTATACCGGAACGGAAATTATCCGGCTGGGTTGGGAGCTTTTCAAACATCCAATACTTGAACTCCCTTATAATCGGCATTAAATCAGTAAAGCCCCCTTCTTCGATCTTAGCTAAACCCTTCTGCCAGGTATCCGCATCTTTATCCCAGCCTTGAGAGAATCTCAACCCCTGAATAAGCATTTTAAGGGCGAATTCTAAATATTCGGGATTATTCGTCATTTTCGCAAAATACAGCGCCTGCTGGGCGCACTTAAATTGCACCTCGGCGGTAGGCTGCGATTGTCTCGCCACATCACTATTCGCATTAAATTCCTCCGGATATTCAAATCCTTTAACAATGTTATAACTTGAAAACAGCGGCTTTACGCCATTATCCGTAACATACATGCAGAACTTGATAACTGCTTCAGCTAGATCTTTTCTGCCGATCTCCATATAACCCGGCATCGTTCCAAGTTGTTCGGTCATCTCAGAATATTCTTTATCCTTAGCATCGGGAGATGTGGGAATCAGCCAATAATTTAAACCCTTTACGTACTTATTTTCAAGCTCTTTAACATGTTTCTTAAAATCATCTTTTACTTTTTTAGTATCAAACCTGTTGGCGTAAACCCGCTTATATACCTCCCAGGGGATCTCGTACTGCTCCTCCGTTATCTCCAAAGGCGTAGGCTGACGCTTAAATATTTCAGGTGAAATATTCCTCGATTCCAGGAACTCTTTAATATTTTTAGCTTTCAACAATCCGCTCTTATCAAGCTCATTTTTCAATTCATCAAGCGATTTGCGTGCGCGGTGTTCCATTATAGACTGGTTAAACGCGTTATTCGCCGACCGCGCGACCACCCACCAGACATCGCTTTCATACACAATCTTAAATCCCGGGCCGTAAGATTGGATCTCCGGATATTTTTCCGCTTTACTGCTTTGATACTTCTCTGCCTTCGGATCCTCAAACGGATTCCTTAAACCGATTGTAACAACCCAATCATTACGCTCGCTGTCGCGGAATAAAGTATGAATCTGCGACAGCCGGGCGTTTGGCCTCCAGATCGAGAACCCCTGATTTTTATCCGGATAATCATTTTTCTCAGTTACAACGAAAACGGGATCCTGTACCGGCGGGTCTCCAAAGAACCCTGCTTCATGATACATGGCAAATTCAACCCAGGGAGCTATCCGATCATTATCAATTATACCTAGATACCCGTATGTTCCTCCGGTCCCGCGCGTAATTAAATCGACCCTATACTCGACTTCTCCTCTCTCTCCGTAAATTATGCGGGTGCTTATATGGTTAACCGGTTCGGTTCCATCTCCCTTGCCATTACCCAAACGATATAAAGGAGAGACGAACATTTCAGCGCCGCTGTCGCTTTTTACTGTAATTGATTGTATATTATTTATATCTATTCCGAACTGTTTGAGCCAGGTAATAGGCAACACCCGAATATTATTGCTGCGTATGGATGAATCCTGGGCCATTAGTGTTACGATGCGGGCAGGATGTTCCAGTGTCGGGAAGAAAAGATGATTGTCCGGCAGAGCGTCCCAGAATTTAGCATCAGCTTTTTTTACCCCTTCATCCCCGATAACAACATCATTGTTTTGTTTGTCCTTTATTTCCAGTGAAACTTTTTCGCCGTTTTCCACAAAAAAGAATAACGCATCATACCCTTTGAGGGTAGCAGCTCCGTCTTCCAAAGCCAACTCAAATTCTCCCTTTGCTTGATCGTATTTATGCCAGTGTTTGACTATACTGCTGGTAGGCAGGTTATAGAGCAGTCTTTCAGCATCTTGATTTATATAGTTTTTAATGTCGTCTTTGACAGTTTGTATCTCTCCAAACTCGCTCATCCAAACAGTTGTGGTGTAATCGTATTTCTCATTTTTGTATAAGTTTGTTACGATTTTTATGTATTTTTTCGTAGCAAAATCCTTAAAATACTCGTGTTCTTCCACTGTGTAAGTTGATTCGGCGATCTTTTCTCCTTTATTCTCAGGTGCGTTTGGCTCGTACACCCACGAAGTGCTTGTCCTTGGATTTTTGTTGCTCAGCCATAATTCGTCAAACTTAAATTCGGTAATCCTTTTTCTCACAAATGTTCCGTTAATCACTTTCCCGTCATAGCGAATCAGGGTTCTGCCGTACGGATCCATATACTCCTGCCAGATCGGTTTCATCCGCCTGCGCATATTGGTAAACTCATAAAGCGAATACCCTCCCTTGAAACCTTTAAGCCTTCCTATAAGAACCGGCTTTTCTTCCTTCATAATTTCAGAAAGCTCTTTATCATACAACCAATGATCCTGCCACTCATAACTGTAATTGGTTTCAGCAACATTTAGAATCCCCAGTTTGTCGCGGGAATACACAGGTATTTCCACGCTGGTTCTGATAAATTTACCGTTTTTATCCACATAACCATTATACTTGGCCAGCAGCCGCCCTGTGCTCAACCTCCGTTCCTGGGACACCGTTCCATACTTTTTATTTGTTACCTGATATAACACCGACCCGTCTTTAAAGCATACGTCAGCAAATGAAACATTCTCTATTTCTTCTTTCGTTACAAGCGTCCCGTTTGTGCGGCAGAGCTGGAATTCTTCAACCGGTGAGCCAGTCTTATCCTGCAGCACCTGGCTGTATATATACACCTCGCCTTTCCAGGAACGTTTCAATTGCGCCAGCTTACCTGCATAATGGTGCTCGGTCACCGTCCTTCTGAAAAAGGTATCCCCCGCTAGTATGCCGTCGTACCTTACATCAATATCGCCTTTCGGGGTTTTCTTTTCCTGCCAGGCAAGGCCTTTTTCAAAACTGTCGATTAGTATTATTGTCCTGCCTTTCTTATCGAATATGCTGTCGAAGCCGGCTTTGTTGATATTCCCGATTTTCCTGCCTTCGGTATCGCAGAGGAATGACCGCTCTATAAATAAATTCTCGGATGTGTACTCGCTGTATTCGTACTGTTCCTTTATATACCCTTCTTTATATAGATAAGTTTTAGCCTTCCACCCGATCTCCATCCATTGGATATCACCGCCGAATTCGTAGAAAGTAACCGTCTCTCTTTGGAATTCTCCTTCGCTGTCAATATACCCGTCATACTTAGCAACTACTCTGCCGTGATGGTCAATAACTTCCTGCCAGAACTTTTTGTCTTTAACCAGCTCCTGCAGTATTATAATATTCCCGTCTTTGTCAAAGAGCTCTTTTACCGTATCCGCGGTTATCGCATTTATATTTTTAACCAGCTTCCCGTCAGGTTTACAGAGTCTTGATCTGCCGAACAGGGATTTATCTTCTCTGGCCTGGTAAAGCGCTTCTAATTCCTTAATTGTCTCTGCCGAAATATCTTTTTGATAATCGTATGTAAAACCTTTCCAGGATTTTTTCAAATCTCCAAATACCCCCTCATATCTGTAAAAGGTTATTGATGTCCGTACGAATTCTCCAGCATCATTAATAAAGCCGTCATATTTAACAACCACCTTGCCGTGCTTGTCAATCACTTCCTGCCACGCCAATTTATTTCTGACCCGCTCCTGCAAAATCGTAATATTGCCTTCGCTGTCAAAAAGCGTGCTCAACTGCTCTTCCGTAATAACTTCTATATTATCCACTAATGTCCCATCGGGTTTGCATAACCGGGACCTGCCCATAATAAGCTCGCTCTCATTAGCCTTGTAGTCTTTTTCCGAATACCCTTTTCGGTAAAGGTATGTATACCCTTTCCAGGCTTTTTTCAAGTAACTTAAAGCGCCCTCATAGTCATAAAGTGTCACGAGCGCTTCTTTGAATTTTCTAGTGGTTTCATCATAGGTCCCGTCAATCTTCATTACCACTTTTCCGTGATTGTCAATGATTTCAATCCATGCAAGCTTATCATAAATCTGCCGCTGTAAAAGCCGAATCCTGCCCTGGCTGTCAAACAAAGAACGCAGCATCACCGCATCTATATCATCAACTTCATTCCCGTATCTGTCATACAACACAGATTCCCCGATAGCATCAACCGGGTTGTACTGAGTTTCATCAAATCCTTCCCTGTAAAGATAGGTGTACCCTTTCCACGCCTTCTTCAAATCTCCGAACCGCCCTTTAAATTCATAAACCGTTGCTGTTTTGGGCTCGAACTTTTTTGTGTGCTCATTATATTCACCGTCAATCTTCATCACCACTTTCCCGTGATGGTCAACCACCTCTATCCAGCTAAGCTTGTCGAGCTTCTGCCGCTGAAGCAGCCTTATGCGCCCCTTATCATCAAACAAATCTTCCAACTTCGCGTTCTTAATATCCTCCACAATATTCCCGTATTTGTCGAACAGAAGAGAATCGCCGATCTCGTATCCGTTCGTTCTGTACATATTTTCGTCATATCCTTCCTTATATATATAGGTGCGCCCTTTCCACGCCTTCTTCAAATCTCCGAACTCGCCTTCATAATCATAAACCGTTGTAGTTGCAGGCTTAAATTGCTTTGTTTTTTCGTTATATTCACCGTCAATTTTCATCACCACCTTCCCGTGATGGTCGATCACCTCAATCCAGCTAAGCTTGTCGAGCTTCTGCCGCTGAAGCAGCCTTATGCGCCCCTTATCATCAAACAAATCTTCCAACTTCGCGTTCTTAATATCCTCCACAATATTCCCGTATCTGTCGAACAAAATAGAATCGCCGATATCATATCCGTGAGCCCTGTAATCAGCTTCAGTATATCCTTCCTGATAAAAATACGTGCGCCCTTTCCACGCTTTTTTCAAAATTCCGAAATCCCCTTCAAAATCGTAAAGCGTCACCGTTACCGGCTTGAACTTTTTCGTATACTCATCATATTCGCCGTCAATTTTCATAACCACTTTTCCGTGATTATCAATCACTTCAATCCACGCAAGCTTATCATAAACCTGCCGCTGCAGAAGCCGTATGCGGCCCTGACCGTCAAACAGGCTGTCCAGATCCACGTTATAAATATCATTAACAACATTTCCTTCGTTATCCAATAATACCGATTCCCCTATTTTATGACCTTCCTTCAGATACATTTCTTCTTTGAAATCGGCCCGATAGAGATATTTATGCCCTTTCCACGCTTTTTTAAGAATGCCGAACTTGCCCTTAAATTCAAACACCGTGGCTATCCTAGCTTCAAATTTCTCTGTATTTTTGTTATATTCACCGTCCAACTTCATCGTAACTTTCCCGTGATGATTTACTGTCTCCTCCCAAGCGAGTTTATCATATCTCTGCCGCTGTAAAATCCTTATGCGGCCTTTACTGTCGAATAAAGCTCTTCTGCTTACTGCATTAATATCGGTAACGATGTTTCCATATCTATCACATAACACAGAATCCCCGATCATTAGATTGCTTACACGGTAATCATCATCATCGAACCCCTCCTTGTGCAGATACGTATACCCCTTCCAGGCTTTTTTCAAAATGCCGAAGAAGCCGTCAAAATCATAAATGGTGGCTGTTGTTGCATTAAATTCTTTACTGGTCTCATTATATTCCCCGTCACGCTTCATAACCACATTGCCTTGCCCGTCAATAAATTCTATCCAGGCAAGTTTATCATAGGTCTGTTCCTGAAGCAGCTGTATCCGGCCTTTGGAATCGAACAACAACTTCCTGAAGTTGTCAAGCGTTACACTGTTGATATCTTCAATATATTTCCCCTCACTGTCGCGCAGCGATGATTTCCCTATATGTTTTTCTTTCTGATAATCCTCTTCAGCGAACCCGTTCTCGTAGAAATATGTATACCCCAGCCATGCCTTTTTGATAATTCCGAATAGCCCATCATAGTGATAAACTGTAGCGGTCTGCGCTTCGAAACGCTGTTCCGCTTCGTTAAACTCGCCGTCAAACTTCATCACAACCTTCCCGTGATGATCTATTACCTCGATAAAGGCGAGCTTGTCGAAAACCTTCCGCTGAAGCATCCTCACCCGCCCTTTATCGTCAAAAATGGTGCCAAAATATTTGGCTGCAAGTTTGTCAACATCCTGTATCAAATTGTTCTCTTCATCACACAGATCAGAGGTTCCTAAGAGTATTCCTCCTTTTGCATAGTTAGCCATCGCATATTCTTTCTGGTAAAGGTAGGTATACTGCTTCCATGCGATTCCCGCCCTTCCAATATCACCCTTGAAATCAGCTATCGTAACCGTAGAAGCAATAAACTTGTTCCCTACCAGCTTACCATCGTACTTCATAACCACCCTGCCCTCAGCATCGATTACTTCAAGCCATGCCAAATCGCTGTAGGCTTCAGTCTGTAGGAACATTAAGTTCCCGTCATCATTGTATACCTGATCAGCGCTCAATGTTCGGGCTTCATTTTCATCAAAAATTATTTTTCCGTCTTTTGTGCAGAGATACGAATTTCCAATAAGCAGCTGACCGCCGTAGCGTTCATCCAAAAGATACTTGGTACCTTTCCATCCAACACCCATTCTGCCGAGTTCACCCGTAAAATCATATTCAATCCGTATCTGTTTCACGAATCTGCCGTCTTTTATCTCCCCATCATGCTTTATATGCGTGCGGTCATATGTATCCTTTAATTCCAGCCATGCAAGCTGCTGCTTCTGGTTTTTGAATACCTCTTTGGTAAATACGGTAACGCGTTTCTTTTCATCCATAATACTTCTTAATACATCCCCCACAGAAACCGCAAAAATATTTCGTATTTCTCCGCCGTCGTTAAACCGCAGGGTTGATTCGTAAAGCTGCGCTCCTCGATTATCATCGCTAGACTCATCATACAAATAAGTTTGCCCGCTGGTAACAAGCCCCATCCTGCCGGCATAACCCTCATAGGAATAATCCGCAACTTTGTCTGCAACCATTTTACCGTCAATAACCTTCCCTGTAATCTCCTGGACCGGGAATCCGTTCACAAGACCCACCGCAACCCGCTTGCCCAAATTATTGCGTTCTACATGCTCTTCAAATACCAGCGCTCTCTCTTTTATTCCTGATTCAAGCGTGATATCTTTGTACCCGATTGTCTTTATTGTTCTTTCAACAGTATCTTCTTTTCTATGCGACACGCTGTTCCAGAAATACCTCACCCCTCCAGCAGCAACCCCCCGCGACCGGAATTGTCTGGCTTCTGCAGGCGAATCATAATCTTTATCCTCGAACGAATATTCGGTAACATACCCGGCGGAAATGTTGCCCACACTAATGGTAACAAAATCACTTAACTGCAACCTGCTAAGGCTAATAGGTTTATCTTTCAGATCTTCTCTTACAAGCTTGCTTGCGTTATAACTGATACCATTTATGAGTACTTCCGCATCAACAATTTGTTCAGGATCATCGCTGTACTCTTTCACCGTTCTATTCCTGTAATCCGTCAATTTAAGTTTGGCGGTATCCCGCACCAGATCTTTCTCAAATACATTCATCCCTCCGAACTCATTGAACCCGAGCATAAAGCGTTCTGTAACCGGAATAACCTGATCTCCCATGGAATCGCAGATAAACTCCTGCGTATGCGTCGCCGCGCCGTATGCTTTGTAATATGAATTGTCGTAATGATACATCACTATTTTTTCCGGCACGAATTTACCTTCAAGCTGGGTCGTTATTTGTGATTCCATGATGTTCCCCATCGCATCGTAATAATCCATGCGCCGTATCTTAACTTCTTCATCGATTATCTCAAACGAAGCTCCGTTGTATTCCGACACACCCTTATATGTCCCGGTTAACATCTTTGTAACCTTCTGTCCGTTAAAATATTCAAATGTTTCAAATGATTCCGCAATCCCAAGAACATTAAGCACCGGATCATTTAATGAGTACTCGGTTACCCTGTCGGCAGCAAATGAGCCGTCAACAATATCGCCTTCATACAAAGTTTGAGTGGTACCGGTATTCTTATCGAGATATTGATGTGCCACGCGCCCTTTATATTCACCGGCATGGTATGTCACCCATTGATCTATCAGCCTTTGATCACCAGTTTGAATATCCTTATCAAGCACATTCCGGAACTCCTTTATAAGCAGATCCGGCCTTCCTTTAACATAGGTCTTCCCGTGAGTAGGAATGGCTACAAATTTATTGGTAGTATTAAGATACCCGTATTCCATACCCCCGTCATATTCATAGCGCGTTTCTACATTGTCCCTGATCTGGGTAGTAAGATTGCCTGTGCGCAGATTATAATACTGGAATTCTTCCCAAAGCCTCCGGCCATCCTCATTAAAGAAATAAACTGTGCGTTCAATTTCCTCACCTTTTATAATATCGCTCACGCCGGTCCTAACAGAAATACTGGTAATTGCCGTTGCTTCCTTAATAAGCCCTTTTTCATCGGTCGCCCACTTCTTACTGGCTTCCTCCAGGGTAATATTCGGGGAAACAAAATTTATGCTTATATAAGAAGCTCCTATCTCCCTGATCGAAGATGCCAGAATATCTTCAGTTATTCCATCATGGTAATTTATCGTAAGAATCCCGCCTTTAATCTCATAACTGAATCCGCCCTTATCAGGACTTACCGAAATTTTTCTTCCCAGCAGCTTCTCTATACGGCTCCATTCGTGACTCATCTTGTCAATCACCGCAATATAAGTCGCAACATCCCTAAACGGTTTCTCAAGCCTCATCCCCATATTTTTTGCAACACTAAAGAGCCATTCAATATCTTCCGGATCTTCAAACGTTCCCCTAAACGAGGTTGTCATTTTAAGGAATCTTAAAAGATCCTTCCTCATAGTAAGCTTGTCCCTCAACTGAATCGCATAAGGCATCGCCTCAATCCACTCATCAAGCCACGGCGCAACATCCAATATAATAGTTCTGTAACCTTTCTTGGAATCATTCTGGTACTTCAAATATTCAAGCGCTTTATCAAACACTAATCTTCCGATTGTAGCCATATTCACTTCTTTAATCTCATCCTTATTTAAATCACAAAATTCCTTAAATGCTTTCGCATCTATCTCGCCCCACCGATCCCTTATAATCTCAAGTATCCTATTGGCAAACATTAAAAATTCTAAATATTCATCAACCGTATCTAATAGTTCATTATCAGCATTAAGAATACGATCCGCGATATCAGCAAACACCTGCCTCACGATAGGACTTCGCGCTTCATCACCTCTGTACGGAACCCCCGACAACCCATACCAATTTCTAATAAAATCAAATGCTTTTCTTTTGAGTTCTGCCTGTATTCTTAAACTTCCGATAACCTCCCAAGGTTCAAGTGGTTTCTTAAGTTTCATGGGTTCTACTTCACCCGTTATTATATTTATCCTCTTGATATCCGTCTTCCACAAATTACTCGCAAGCGAAGCCAACGCAACTTGTGTTATAGTAAACGACGTATCACTCTCCGCAACACCTTCCCCCCAATACGCAGCACTACTCCCTTCATAAAGTTCAGCAATATAATTCAAGATCTCACCGTTGCTGCCACTCATTAACGCAGCCTGATTCCTCAAATTTTCAATAACTTTTTCCGCATCAAACTCTACCTTTTCTTTCCTATCAACAACATCAACATTACTTATTTTTTCATTAGACATTAATATATCGAAAATGGCACGTCTCAACTTGCTATCCGGATCTCCTCTATAACGTGCATTCTGTATTTTAACTCCATAGAGCGTATTTATGAACTCATCCACCCCCGCATTCTTTAACTCTAGTTTTCTTTCTAAATCACGTACGATATTTTCAACCGTTACTTCTTTTTCTACTATAGTTTCTTCTCCAGTATGAATATTTAAAACTTTTACCTTACCACTAACAATCATATCCGCAAACTGTGCTAATACTACTCCTGTTACTCTGAACTTATCGGCCTCCTCTTCTGTCGCCTTGCCTTTTCCCCAATAAGTACTTGCTGCATCATTATATACTCCACTAATTAAGCTATATATGTTCCCATCTTCATACTGTATCAACTCTACTTGTTTTTGTAAGTTCACAATCACATCTGTCGCATTGAATGGTTTTGTCCTTACCTCGGTCTCTAATGTGTCGATATTTATTATTTGCTGGTCGCTAACTAACGTGTCATACACACCTCTCAAAAACTTGCTATTCTCACTATTTCCTATATACGGTACGTCTTTAAGCTCAGGATATAGTACTTTGATATAATCAGCTACCCCAGCTTCATTCAGATCTTTTTTCTTCTTCAAATCCGCTTTGATGCTCGCTACGGTGACTACTTTGCTAACTTCAGTCTCTATCCCAGTATGAATATCAAGTACTTTTACCTTACCTCTTGCTATCATATCCGCAAACTGGCCTAAGATTACTCCCATAGCTATAAACTTATTCGCATCTGCTGCCTCCGCCACGCCCTTACCCCAATATCCGATATCTCCTTCTTCTAATGTCATATCTATTCCATATACCATTCGTATATCATCAAGTAATGCCTGTCCTCCTTCTGTAACTAAGGCTGCTTGATTCTTTAAGTTTGTAACTACCGCATCTGCATCAAATGCTTTATCCACTAACGCTAACGTGTCTAAATTCGTTATCTGCTTGTCGCTTACCAATGTGTCATACAATCCTCTTAATAATTTACTGTTCGCGTCTCCTGTGTAGGCTACTCCATCAA
>JBDROU010000009.1:0-6249 GCA_043809745.1 bacterium | reverse complement strand
GTATCTGACGGCAAAACCCGCCATATGTTATCAGATGAGAATCTCTTGGAATCTCACGGTTTGGAATTACCGCTATCGATTAGATATAAAAATTAAATTTAAACAATATAAAATATAAGAATATTCCCACGCCTTGGCAGGATTAGTAATTTTCCTCTGCGGCGGAGCGATTAAATTCTTGGGATTGTAATTTTTAAGAGACCACAATTTACGGAACGACAGTGACGTAAATTGTCTGATCGACTTAAACCCCGCACCCAGAAACTTCGTAGCGATTCTTCGTAGTATCTGGGTGGGGGGTTAATTCGTCCACAAACTTATGTTCGCTAGCGCTCCATAAGTTTGGACTCATTAAGTTTTTGGGATTGTAATTGAGTATTTTAGGATTGCTAGAAACCGCATCGGCTAAGTCTATTGCTCAGGGAGAAGAAGTTCTCTCAGCTTGCCTCTACGTATCCCTTCTGAATCAGTTTGTTTCTCAAATGCACCTATATCTACGTAGTTAATTTCACCAGTTCCTTTATTACTAACACCCCTATCATCATATCTAGAATTACCATCTATATCTAAATCTGGTGCTGCATCAGCATTAGCTCTATCAATACAAGGTGAGCGTGAACCAAGACGGTAATTATTATCACTTGCGTTTACAAAGAGAGGATTAGAATTAATATTTCTTTCTCCTGGACAATAGGAACAGCCACCTTGGATATCTGAATAACTAATTGTAGGATATGGGTATTCGGCATAAAGGCCTGGTTCTTCATAACCAGCAGTATTGCCCCAGATAATTGTATTTGTTATTTCTGGAGAGGATGGAGCACCGCTATAGATTCCGCCTCCAGAGTAAACAGCTGAATTCCCAGTGATGGTACTGTTTATGATGGATGCAGAAGAAGAAACAAGATCTATTCCAGCTCCAAATTGAGCTGAGTTATCAGCAATGACTGTATTTATGATTGTGGGTGAAGCATAATACGCAGAGATACCGCCACCGTTAGAGTCAGCAGAGTTGCCGATGATGAAACTATTTTTTATTGTCGGAGTTGTGGCAGCACCGACACAGAGAATACCTCCGCCCATATTATCATGTCCACCGGTAATCGTAAATCCATCCAATACTGAATCCGGACCTTCGCCGCTTTCAAAGGTTACTGCACTTCCTGATTGACTACCATCAATTATAGTAGTAGCTGGCCCATCAAGACTTTTTACCGTAACCGCTTTACCCTTAAAATCGATTGGTTGATACGTGCCGGGAGAAACGAGTATTTGAATTCCCTCACAACAGGCATCATCAATAGCCGCTTGTATAGTTGGAAACTCTTGCGGAACCAAAGGATTACAATCCGAATAAATCACTCCACCGCAACGAGCCACTTTGTGAAAACGATTATTACCAGTGATAAAGGAAGGATAAGGATAATAATTATCCCGACATTCCAAATCTTGACTGAAATTATTGCACGCAATATTATCAAAGAGCTTAGGATGTCTGGGGCCATCCCCTTTAATATAAATACCAATTTCATTATCAAGCACAAGGTTATTAATGATTTCCGTATTCCAACTTAATGATGAATCTATTCCTATAAAATTATTATAGATATAGCTATTTTTTATCTTGCAGTAATCTTCATCTTTCAACTTAATCCCACTATAGAAATTAGTTATATTGCACCTCATGACGTCGGACCACTCTTTCTCTGTAATGTCAACACCATATGAAAAAGGGGTACCGAGACCGCTGATGGTATGACCTTTACAATCCAAATCAATATTGTCAGCGTCTATAATTAATCCATGCTCAGGGCAATCCACGATATCGCTACTCAAGTATGTATTTGCTGTTATTACGTCTCCACATTCAGGCATTGCCATATCAGCATAAAAAACCCAGCTTTCTATAAAACATTCACCATATCCGACTTTAAAATAGCCTTCTTCTCCCCATGAACTGCCCCAGCTATTTTTAACAATCCAATACTCAGAGTTATCATTGTAACCAACAATAACTACTACATGATTTGTATAAGGATCCTCAGGTTCATTAGAGCATCGATAAATATTATTAGAATCGAAATAACCCATACCGCCAAAACCGCCGCCTTCACTAGTATATACACTTGCTGCGAGAGGACCGTGCAAAATAAGACGTTGTTTGATAGCCTCTTGGTCATTAGGAACTCTGCCGGTAGTAACTATGCTTGTCAACCTTGATTCCCAGTCTGGGCATCTTTCAGAACATTCGGCATCGCTAGCAATATATGGAAAACAACCCTCGTCAGGAACCCCGTTAGCTCCTATATAATGTAAAGATTCTCTAATAGAGCCACCAGCACAACTGCCCGAATCAAAACAGTCAGATACGAGATATTGCTCTGAAAGGTCAATATCACTATTAGGGTTATTTAAGTGTATGTTGTTTACTGCCTCTACTGACCCAACAGCCGCGAACGCCCAGCATGAACCACAGCCTGCTTGGTCTTTTACTGATGTCATCCAATTGCTGCCGTTATGATTCCGCCAATCAAACGAAGGAGGCGTTATAGGGAGGGTGTCTTTCGGAAGTGCTTCTGGGTTGTGTTCTTGTTCGTGATTTTCTAGACGGACGCTTCCGATAGTAGATTTTTCGCTTAAGTCAGTTAAGGTGGTTACCGCACCTATTTCCACGCCCATTTTTGTAACGCACACAGCATAATCCCGTGACAATGCATTTTTGCCATCATGTTTAGTTATTGTGTCATAGCCTTGCTGTGCACAGTACGAATACTCTTGGCCGCATTGTCCTGCTAAGAATTTCCAAGCATCACATTCACTTTTATCAGGGAACGTACACATACCTTTTTGACCAGAAGGGTCGTTAACAACTTTATATTCATAACCTAGGTCAGTACAATAAACAGCTGCAGGATTTGCCATTCCTATCGATTTATTTTCTTTATGGGCGGGACATATCTTTTCGGGTAAGAACTCAGCCAGAGTTTTCTGCTGTCGACCCCAAAAAATAAATATGAAAATTACAAATAAAACAAAACCGAAATTTATTTTGAATATTTTATTTTTCATTATTATCTCCATAAAACCAAAAACCCGCATCGTCAAAATTAAGGCGCAGGGAGTTCTAGGATAAGTTTTGGTTCAGGTCCAGGACCTCTTGAGTGTATCTGTCTCTCCCAAGCCCCTATATCTGTATATTCAGGCGTGCCTACACCTGTATTACTAACATTTCTATCGTTGAATCTGGGCTTATTATCAAAATCCTCATCTGTTGCCTCATCGCCATTAGCTGCATCAATGCAAGGCGAATGAGATTTAAGCCCAAAATCATAGTAATCGCTGCCGAAAGCATTTAAGAAGCGAGGGTCAGCATTGATATTATCTGCTCCGCTCCAGCCTCCTTGGATAGCGCAATAACGTACTGTCGGGTTGCTGTTTCCAAAAACGCGGATATTGGGACTGCTGGGCGCGCTATTGCCCCAAATGATGGTATTGGTAATTGCAGGAGAAGAGTCGTAGCAATAAATGCCGGCTCCTGAGTTGTTGGCAGAGTTTAGGGTAATAGTATTATTGGTGATTGTCGCAGAGGAACTAAATAAATGAATCCCGCCGCCATACGCACCCGCTGTATTTCTGATGATTATGTTATTGATAAGCGTGGGGTTAGAATATGAGAAGTAAATACCCCCGCCCGAGCTGCCGGTACCAGTGGCAGAATTTTCAACAATGATGTTATTTTTTATCGTAGACGATGAACCGTAACCATAGATGCCGCCGCCTTCATAATCAGAATTTTCAGTGATTATGTTATTGATGATTGTGGGAGAGGAGATTGTACAGTGAATGCCACCGTGTCCGTTCGTAATCGTAAACCCATCAAGGACAGCGTTTGAGTTTTCGCCTCCTTGGAAAACCACCGCATATGAAGTCTGATCTCCACTAATTATTGTCGTCTTTGGTCCATCAGTACTTTGTACAGTAATATTCTTACCCATAAAATCTATCGGATTGTATGTACCTGGTGAGACTAATATTAAATCTCCGTTAACACCATCATTTATTGCATGTTGGATAGTGGTACGGTCCTGGGGAACACGGATTATCGATCCTGCTGGATTTGAATCGGTTTGTCTTTCAAAAACTCCCATATCCACGTAAACAGGCGTGCCAATGCCCCCATTGACAACATCAGCGTCGTCATATCTTTCTTCACCGTCAAAATCCTTCTGGGGCTCAACTTCACCATTGGCAACATCGATACAGGGCGACTGTGAACCAAGATGATAATCTCTAGCTCCTGGGTGTGTGAAAAGTGGGGAATCGTGAATATTGCCTGTTCCACTAAAGCCGTACTCGACATTACTGTAGCTGACTGTTGGCGAGCTTCCTTCAAAATAGATCGAAGGCTCGTTTGTAGCCTCATTAAACCAAAGGATAGAGTTTGTAATCGTCGGGGTGGAGTTGATGGAAGAGAGTCCGCCACCAGAGATAGCAGCATTATTAACAATTGTGTTATTTATAATCTCAGGAGAAGATAAATTACGACAATCAATCCCACCGCCAGTATCCACTGCGCTATTATCATCGATGATATTGTTTGTGATTGTTGGGGAGGCATTATAGCAGGTTATCCCTCCGCCAGTTTCATTTGAGGTATTTTCTGTGATTATATTATTAGTAATTACAGGAGAAGAGAAGTAACAATCAATACCTCCACCTTCATAGTCTGCAGTATTGTCTGTTATTGTGTTATTGATAATTGTGGGAGAGGCATTGTTTAGACAGCCTATACCAGCGCCAAAACCTGCGTTATTGTTAGTGATTATGTTGTTTTTGATTGTGGGGGAGGAGTCTATGCAATAGATCCCGCCGCCAGTGTTAGTGGTATATCCATTTTTAATCGTAAAACCATCGATTATAGTATCCGGGCCTTCCCAACCATCAAATGTTATCACTTTCTCGGAATTATTCCCTCTAATTATAGTAGCCTCTGGTCCATCTCTACTTTTTAATGTAATAGTCTTACCCATAAAATATATTGGTTCATTTATATCATATACACCGGGTGTGACTAATATTGTATCTCCATCATAGGCAACATCTATTGCTCCTTGGATAGTAGGGTAGTCATTTGGGACGCTAATCACCATATTCATATCTATTTCTAAAGCAGGGTCTCCTAAAAGATTCAATTCAAACATAGCATGTCTCATATACAAGCTAGCTTGAGCTTGAGAAATAAAAGTTATTTTTGAATCTGCTAGGGTTTCTCCCACGTGATATATCTGATCAAAAAACAGGGACGCGTAGAATGCAGGATCAAGCATTGTGTCAGATTCAGGGTGTAATCCATGACGGCTATTACCGATGAATACTGCTCCTCCGCCATTAGGATTTGTTACCCAGTGTTCTGCTATGCAATTATAGTCTATAGCTGCTGGAAAGCAACCACAAGACCAGAGGATAGAAAAATAGGGAGCATTTGATAAGTTATTAATATCGTTAATATTGATAGTATCATCACCGACGTATAATACGTCTATATTAGCGTGTTCAATGTGATTTACAAGATAGTAACCTAATTCAAGAGATCCCATGGCATTATCGTGATTTAATTCACCGTTTCTCTCATATAGCTTCATTATGGGTTTGAATCTATCCGGCATAATGTTAGCATCAATAGAATCTTTAGTTTCTCCACCATCATACGGCCAATCTGGCATCTCCACTGCCATAAATAAAGCACGACTACCGTTGTAATCGTAATCGGCAAAAGATTTTGATTCAAATGTTAGAGTTTTATTAACAAATGCCGCTGCTTCTGTTTGATTTTCAACAGGCGCCCTGCCAACAAATACATCTGGATATAAATCTATATTATCACTGGGTTCGCCGAAAACATCATCACCGTCGTCATCCCAATCACCATCTAAATCTGAATAATACATATCACAAGGCACTCTACCATCAACTGCAGAATATGCTTTCCGATCAGGAACAATATTTGTATCTCCTCCCAACAGAACATAAATGAGCCCCTCATTTAAATAAAGATCTTTTATGTAGTTTCTGATTTGTTCCTGTGTATCTCTTCCATCATAGTTAGCTTCAATCCAGGCAACAGATGTAATCCTAGTTGTAAGACCTCTTTCTTCTCGGCTAGTCAGGAGAGGATCAAATACTCCGCTGGATATTAGAGCGTCGCTAGTGATAATCAGGTAATCCACCGAGCCGTCTCTGCCACCTTTT
>JBDROU010000008.1:0-2602 GCA_043809745.1 bacterium | reverse complement strand
CCGCTCTCATCAGGCAGGTATTTTCTGCCTATCCTTAAGGGATGAGCATATGCAAAGAAGTTATGACCCAGGTTGGAATCATCGCTCAAATTCATATACATTTTTCCGTAATAAGAACTGAATTCAGGGTATTCCAGCTGGACTAAACCTGCGGGGTTATAATACATACCGTACACATCATCAGCATCACCGACGAAAGCATTGGCCAAGCCGGTAGCTCTAGCGCCGATACCGATATCTTCGAAACTAGCGTGTATTGTATTAGGAATGCCAAATAAAAAAAGAAAAACCATAACTATTGTTAGCGAGTTACTGACTCTGTGCGTCAGCAAAAGATTCTTATTTTTACTCGGCTGTTCAATTTTAAGCATCGATATAAATTTAACCCCCAAAGGGTTAATTTTCAATGGGGGTAGGGCTTTTTTATGAGTTTTGAGCTGATTTGGACAATAGGGTAAGTTTTGCTATATATATAGATACATAAATACAACACGATACATCACAAATTGTAACAATAATGTTAAGATCAACCCTACTTATAATTATTTTCCATAGAAATATTAGTAATGGTTCATTCCTGTTACATTGTTAACCTTTATATTGTGAATGGTTAACACTGATTAGGGCAGCAGTAAATCTTTTAAAGTGATTTTGAATTTGGATGTAATGATAAGAGGAAATCAACGCACGGAATGCACACTATGCCACGACGAATTATTCGTTCTTTTCCACGGTACAATAAATACGGTTTACATTCGGGATATTCTTCTTTTATGGTGCATAAAGAATTCAAATCAGAGTTATTGATACGAGAGGTATTTTTTACTTCAATTGCCCAAAACACTTCAGAACCATAGAGAACAAAATCAACTTCCACTCCTGACCGTGTGCGCCAATAATATAGCTTATTTTTATCTCCCCTATACGCATTCCAAGCGATAAGGTGCTGTGCAACAAGTCCTTCGAGAGCTCCACCATCAATCTCCTCTGATCTGTCTAGTGGCCCCATCGGACGTAATGATCTAAAAACACCTGCGTCAAAATAATAAAACTTGGGATGCGCCACTGTTGCTCGCTTGGCTCGTTTTGAAAACACGGGAATTCTGAAAGCAAGCAACAGATCTTCTAATATATGAATATAGCCTTCAACAACCTTTCGTTCAATCTCACAATCCCGTGCTACGTTACTTATACTAAGCATTGATCCATGCGAAAAGCTAATCATTTCCAAAAATCTAGAAAAACCACCTACGTTTCTAACCAATCCTTCCATTTGGACTTCTTCTCGTACATAGAGTGCTGCATAACTCTTAAGTACATTCTCGGGTTCTGAAGAAGAAACAACTAAAGGAAGTAATCCATATTTCAATGCCTTCTCTAGTTTGAAACGCCCTCCTAGCTCAACAGCCATAAACGGGTGTAAGGTACAATTGCGTGCTCGACCTGCTAGAAGATCTACCCCAGCTCTTTTCAGTTTTCGGGAGCTTGATCCCGTAAGTATAAATTGCCATTTTTTCTTCTGCTCGATTAAAGCATGTATTACGCTCAACAATTCGGGAACTTTCTGAATTTCATCAATTATAATTGGCGATTTGTTATTATGGGCCAGTACTAGCTCTCTAATACGTTCCGGACGTGCATTATATGTTCGGAGCACATCAGGTTGGAGTAAATCTACCCAAAGCGCATTATTGAATCTACTACGAAGTAATGTGGATTTTCCTGTCCCTCGAGGACCAAACAGAAAAAAACTTTCACTAGGTAACTTAAACAAACGTGGAATTATCATTTCCATATTGAGACTCATTTTGGAATTACTACTTCCATTATGCTACATCAGAAATTAGGTATTGTCAAGTATTTTATGGGGTCAGATCCCATAAACTATCTTGCTATTACAACTGTCCCCGTAAATATTTTGCCTTCGCATTTTATCTGGTACATGTATACTCCTGCTGAACATACATTACCCTTGGAATCCCTGCCGTCCCACATAAGCGAATTCGCCACTACACCTA
The DNA here is from genome assembly GCA_043809745.1 of bacterium. Taxonomy (GTDB): domain Bacteria; phylum Elusimicrobiota; class JBDRMW01; order JBDRMW01; family JBDROU01; genus JBDROU01. Next base: position 584 of record JBDROU010000008.1, on the reverse strand, counting down.
CCTTTAGCTCAGCTACCCAGCTTCCCCTTACATCCATTATCTCGCCCTTAACTTCTGAATCCAGCGGGTTCTCAAATACAAAATTTACATAATCATTCCAGCCGTCACCGTTAGGCGTTATTATCCTGGGATACACCCCTGCCTTATCCATAGCAAATGAGCCCGTCCTTGCCACTATCCTCAACTGGTAACTGCCTACATTCCTCGTCTTTAAGCTTACCAAACCCCGCTCTTTATCTACTGCTCCTCCCATCTTTATCCACTTCACCCCGTTATCCCAGTATATCCCTAAATTGCCCTCCACTTCATTCTCCGGAATTACAGGCATACCCTGGTAACTGTATCCTTTTACTTCAGGACTGCCCGATACCACATTACCGCCTGCTACACTGTAGCCCAATACCACATATACCTCCGGCTCACTGAACCCGAAATCCTCTATCTCTTTCCTGGAATTGCCCTTTACCGCTTTCACTTCATATGATTTTATTACCTTCTTGACTTCCTCTTCCTCTTTCCTGGTTGAATCAAATATCACCGTGCCCCATATATTGTATCCGGCCCTTATATCATAGCCCACTAAA
>JBDROU010000007.1:0-2796 GCA_043809745.1 bacterium | reverse complement strand
AAAAAGATATTACGCATTGTCTTAGTGAACCATATGCTCCTTTCCCAGCTATATTACTCTGTTTCGCAACTATTGACTTACTTGGTGCTTTATCTAATGGAGACGCTTCAAGAAAAGCTAAGACGTCCGAACAATCCGCTGATTATATGAAAAAATATATGAATTACACGGACGAACAGGCTCAACTATTTATTAAAATCTTTCGCCATAAAATCGTACATTTAGCTCAACCGAAAGCTGTGACAGAATATAACGGTAAGAAAGTCACCTGGCGTTATTGGCATAATAATGCGGAGCATCATTTGAATTTATCGAAACTTAAAGAAGCAGTGGAAGTGTCAATAACTTCAGCTTACAGTATAAAAGCCGATTATGAATTCGAGATAAGTATTATGCACATAGTAAAGGATATATCTAATTCTGTAAAAAAACCGGAAGGCTATCTTCATTCATTAGAAACGAATGTGGATTTACAAGACCGCTTCGAAAAGGCGATATCAGAAATTTATAGTTTTAATTAACTAGCGGCTAATCGGGTAAGGGGGAGTTTCTCTCTCCCCTCCCCACAACCAATGCTGTTGACTTAAGCTGATCATCTATACTTTTTATTATTGCCGCGCCATTTATTGACTGACTTTTTTGTTACCCTTGGTTGCGCGGAACGTGGAATTTTAGGTCTATAATATTTTACCCTTGATATTTCAATAATTACCTCATTAAATATTTCTATAGCTTTCCGGGGATTTTCCGGAACCAAAAGCGCTGCTTCTGAAGCAATGGTTAAAATAGCATTTTTAAATTGCATCTCTTGTTCTCCAGCAAAAAAAGCATCAGATGATAGAACCATAAGAATCCTTGTAATAACACTCATTATCATTGCCGCATATAGCTCCTGAAGGATTCCGTTAACTGTTTTTGTATGAAACTTTTCAATTTCCATAACCACTTTTTCATCCCTATAGTAACCTTCAATTTCCCATCTTCTAAAGTATAAGGCAATGATCTCTTTTTCAGAAAACTGCTTTTTATCATAAAGATTTGTTAAGAGTACTGATATTTTTCCTTTAGGATTAATAAGCTTAACAACCCTAAGTTTAATATTTTTACATTTTTTTCGATCCTTTGCTGGTATTCCTGCCATGTATTTATTTGAAGGAGTTATCCAAATGATTCCATCCTTTTTAATACTGGTAATAAAAGGTTTTAAAGCAGGAAATGAATTATAAGCCGGGCAACGAAAAACAAAATATCCTGTAAAGTTTTCTATCAAATGAAGTATCAAATCATAGCTGGGATATCCCTTATCAAACAGCCACACACTGTTTGAAGGAATAAATTGAAGGTGTTTTTTTGCCTCTTCTCTTTCGTTAGCATTATTTGTACTAACAATTGTTCGTGCAACAGGCAGACGTCTGAAGATATCATACAGTGTCGAGACTAAACATTGCGGGAAGTGACCATTAAGTTTCTTGCCTCTTTGAGGGTCAAATGCATTACGAATCTCATCAGTAGATGGCAATGTAAAACGAGAACCATCAGTGGCAAAAACAGACATTCCATGCCATAGGAATTTATTGTCTTCAGGCCATATTTCATAAGCAAGCTTAACTGTTTTTTGAAGTAAATCTCTAAATATCGTCCATGATATTTTTTTCCTGGCCTTTGTAAGGCTACTTCGGTGAATAGCTTCCGCATCAGGCCACAGACCACTTCGTTTTGCATTTTTAAAGAATTCGCCTGCTTTTGAGTCTATCCCTTTGCTCTTTCCACTTGCTGTAGTAGAAAGAATAAAAACAATAAGTTTTGAGAATGGAAGTTTTCGGTTACGAGAGAAATCTTTCGGAGTTTTTTTATAGGCAGGGTCAATATTTTTTGGAATGAGATTAAAAAAAGATTTGATAAAACCATACTGTTGGCATACATTATGAAATCAATTTCTGTGCCATTTTCTTCTCCTTTTCGATATTTTTTTAAAAAAGTTAATCATTTTGTAAATATAATAACTATCATAATTTATATAATATATCAATAAGTTATTTAGCTTTTTTGCCTTAAGTCAACAGCATTGGTTGTGGGGAGGGGGAGAGAAAAACTCCCCCTTACCCGATTAGGCATTATTTACTTCACCCATTTTTATTTGATTATTCGGTGTTTATAGAATAAAAACCGGCTTCAGCTGGAAGTGTATAATCTTTTTTACCATCTTCTCTTTTAATGGCGTAGCCACCTTCTGATTGTTCTACACGGCCTTTATTACCTCCTCCATGTGTAGATTGCTGAGAGTTGCAGTTTGGGCAGAGGAATTGAAGATTTTCTATCCGATTATTACCACATACTCCATCTTTATGATCGAGAATCAATTTTAGTTCAGCACCATTCCAGGTAAGCGGATTAGAATAAAATGTGCATTTCGGATTATCACAACGTAATGGTATGGATGGAGTTTGCTCGTTTCTCCATGCGATATAGTGCCTGCGTACAGTCGCTTGACGTCGCCCTTTTTGATACCTCAAAACTTCACTGTGTTTAAGTTTTAGCTTTCCCATTTATGCATACCATGCCTAATGCCCCCGAGATGAGCGGAAGGTTCTCGAAATATTGGAGTGCGTAAGCATCTGCAATATTTCGAGGTCCTTTCCGCTCAATTGAGTTAAATAACACGCATATTGAGATAAATTTAAGTGAAAATTATGAATTCAATCAATATATCGACAATATTTATAAGAAATAAGGGGTCAAGTCTATAAAGAAATAAGGGGTCAAGTCTACGTTTGACCCATGAGCAATCTATTTTCT
>JBDROU010000006.1:0-3827 GCA_043809745.1 bacterium | reverse complement strand
TGAGATGGAGGGTTTATACTGGAGATACGAAACATTTCTAAAAAGAGCTGAAGGGAGCAGGGGTTCTTTATTGGGCGCTAATGGAGGGATATACGCAATCAGGAAAAAACTTTTTGAAGGGGTTCCCGGGAATACAGTAATCGAAGACTTTGTCATACCTATGAGAATCCTGGAAAAAGGACATAGTGTTTTATATGAACCGGAAGCTATTGCTTATGAAGAAACAGCGAAAAATATCGTAAAGGAAATGGCGAGGCGTGTAAGAATAGGCGCCGGGGATTTTCAGTCGTTATTTTTAACAAGGAGACTGCTGAATCCTCTTAGGGGTTTCAGCGCTTTTGCTTTTTTCTCACATAAAGTAATCAGATGGTTCGCGCCGTTTTTTTTAATGGCGGCACTGTTTTCTAACGCATTTTTGGTAGGAGATGACTTATATACAGGATTATTTATCATGCAGTGCGGGTTTTATTTTCTGGCTTTACTTGGGCGTATTTTCAGTTTTTTTAATATTCATACGAAGATTTTAGGGTTCTTTTATTATTTTGTTTCAATGAATATAGCTCTTTTGTTAGGATTTTTCAAATTTCTTACAGGGACGCAGAGCGTGATGTGGGAAAGGACAGACCGCTAGATAAACGGAGGTGTGATATGAATAAAAATTGTTTGAAAGTCGCTTTAATCGCGCTGGTAATAGGTATTATTTATATCCCTACATTTATATGGATGTGGGGCAGGTGGTTTGCGGAGGAGTCATATTATTCGCACGGCATACTAGTGCCTTTTGTAGTGATATTTTTAATATTGTTTAAGAAAGATGATCTAAAAGAGATCAAACCCCAGAAAAACAATCTGGGGTTATTGATGATCGGTATAGCATTAGCTATACATCTGGCGAGCGCGTGGATGAAGGTGTATTTTACATCAGGCCTGTCCTTGATACTTCTTATTCTGGGGCTCGTGCTTTATTTCCTGGGGAAAGAATATTTCGGGAAACTTTTGTACCCAATTCTTTTTTTACTCTTTATGGTGCCTATGCCTCTGGTTTTAATAGCAAATCTCAGTGTAAAGTTAAAACTTTTCGCGGCGCAGTGCGCTACAATACTCCTGAATAAAATAGGTATACCTGCGGCAAGGAACGGCAGTACTATAAGGACCCTGCATTCGTATATGGAGGTCGAGGGGCCGTGCAGTGGTATAAGGTCACTGATATCTCTTCTTGCGCTTGGAGCGCTTGTAGCGTATTTTATGAATACAAAGATGATCAAGAAATGGCTTTTATTGGCATTGTCGATACCTATAGCGATATGCGCGAATATTTTCAGGGTAACTCTTTTGACATCTGCCAGTGAGATCTACGGGGATAAGTTCGCAATGGGATGGTTCCATGATTTTTCAGGGTTTTTATTGTTTTTTGTGGCGTTTTTAGGACTTATGGTGGCGAAGAAGGCACTGGAGTAATACGGTTGTGGATGCTGGTTTGTGGTTGTGGATGCTGGTTAGGAAGCTGGAAGGGGAAGTATGAAGCTGGATAAGAATTTTTTAGGGATAGTTGTTGTGCTGATAGCGGCAGGGGCCGTATCTATGATGTTGTATTTTCGGCAACTGTCAGATTCTGACTCTGCAAAAGTATCAACCCTGCCTATGGAGATAGCTGATTGGAAAGGTAAGGATATTCCTCTGGATGAGAGGACTTATAGGATATTGGAGACGAAGAATCTATTGATGAGGGAGTATAAAAGTCCTGAAAATCAGAGTGTGTATCTTTATATGGTAGTTTCCGAGGTGAATAGAAGGGTTGTTCATCCTCCTGAGGTGTGTTATACGGGAGACGGGAATGAGATATCCGAGAAAGAGCAGGTAGAAATTAATATACCGGGGTTCGGGAAGCCGTTCGCACTAAACAGCTTTGTTTCCATGAAAGGCAGTATGAGAGAATCGCTTGTTTATTACTGTTATAAGTCAGGAGATAAATTCACCACTGACTATATCACTCAACAGGCGAATATGGTATTGAGTAATGTAATGGGTAAATACGCGCCGGGAGCGCTTGTAAGGATTTCCACCTCTATCGTAAACAACGATAAAGAAAAAGCCGCTCAAATCCTCCAGGAATTTTCCAAAGAAGTATTTCCTCTGATCCGAAAATCCACACAGTAATATCCAACCTTAAAAATTTCTGGAATAATTTGAAAGAAAATCAGGGGGTGGGGTGTCTATTATGTAGGGATGGGTAGTGGGTCAGGGGGTTAGGTAGTGGGTTTGGTAGTGAGTAGTGTGTAGTGGGTGAAGAAGCTGGAAATGGAGACTGGATATGAAAGAATTAGTGCTGCGGGAAGTAATTGAACGGGGAATTTTACTGATCAGACGGCAGAAGGTTATGCTGGATAAGGACTTAGCGCAACTTTACGGAGTGTCAACAAAACGTTTAAATGAACAAGTAAAAAGAAACATACAAAGATTTCCTGACGATTTTATGTTTCAGTTAACATGGGAGGAAGTACAAAGTTTGAGGTCGCAATTTGCGACCTCAAAAAGGGGAGGCCGAAGATACATTCCATACGTTTTTACGGAACAGGGAGTTGCAATGTTATCCAGTGTGCTTAATAGCGAAAGGGCTATTCAGGTCAATATTGCCATTATGCGGGTGTTTGTAAAGTTACGCAGGATAATAGAGTCCCATAAAGAATTGCTTAAGAAGATCGAGGATATGGAGCGGAAATATGACGGTCAGTTTAAAATCATCTTTGAAGTTATCAAAGAGCTTATGAAGCCGCCTGAGAAGTCGAAAAGAATAGTGGGGTTTCATGGGGGAAAGTAGCAGATGATAACAGGATGGAAGATGGTTTATGGGTGTGGAAGCTGGTTAGGAGGCTGGAAAAGAAAATACAAATAACAAGCACCAAATTGCAAATAAATTTCAATGTCCAAAATCTCAATGACCAAAACTAATAAACCTGTTATTTACGATCTCGAAGAACGAACGTATCAGTTTGCTAAAAATATAGCATTTTTCTGCAAGAAACTGCCAAGGAATATTTCGAACATAAAATATATAGACCAACTAATTAGAGCTTCAGGTTCAGTAGGGGCTAATTATATTGAAGCAAACGAGTCTTTAAGCAGAAAAGATTTTGTAATGAGAATTAAAATCTGCCGTAAAGAATCAAAAGAAGCAGCATATTGGATAAGATTAATCACAGAGACTAATTTCGAAGATCTTATAGAAGAAGGCTTGCTTCTTAAGGAAGAAGCTACGCAATTAAAGAAAATTTTTTGCTGCATTATAGAAAAATCAAGCTAATAGTTTCACTCATTCGGTAATTGCTATTTGTGATTTATTTGTAATTTGCTATTTGGAATTTGAGGTTTACTAGTTCATCTGTCCAAATCCCTGAAAATAGTGTTTAATCCTCTCAACAAAATATAAAATCAGACAATCCTGTCATGTCATAGCTTGTCATAGTCTGTCCTAGACAATAAGAATTTTTTCCATTTTTTTCTATCCCAGGGCCTTTATAGGCGAAAAGTTGGCATGGTAATTGCTCTTTTATATAAATTAGAAAGAAAGATTACTATGGTTATCCTAAAACATGTAGTTGAGAAAATTAAAGAGCTGAGCGAGGATTTGAAGTACGAGTGGTTTGTTTATAGTTACCAGAGGAAATGGACGCGGCTCACATCGAAAAGGAACGGATGAAGAAGGATCACATCGCTAAAAAAGTCACTTTTATAATAGGGCTTAGCGTATTTTTATTTTTTATTTTCCTGAAAACGCTTTCGGCAGATATTAATCTGCCTAATGAGAAGGCGCACCATGCTCCTGAGCC
>JBDROU010000005.1:0-82221 GCA_043809745.1 bacterium | reverse complement strand
TCCGAACGATGCGGTGTTTTACCAATAATTCGAGTTGTGACCGTATCTTTTATGCATTGGCCGATCGTTTTAATAAGAATCCATGGCGGTTGCCTGGTTTTGTCCCAAATCGAAAGTCAGCAGAGATCTTGACATAATGTTGCCTTCGCCGCTATTGAAATAATTAGGGTTAATTTATATAATTAACAAATTATGATTAAATTGCATAGATTGAACGGTCAGGAAGTAGTGATAAATGCGGAATTAATTGAGGCTGTGGAATCTACCCCTGATACTTTGTTAAGTCTTACTACGGGAAATAAGTACCTCGTAAAAGAGAACGCTGAATATGTTATAGAGGAAATAAAAAAGTATAGGCACAGAGTTATAAATGGTGAAGATGAAAAACAGAGCTGATAATCAGAATTTATAAATAATTTTGCAATAGTGATTTTTTCTAAATCTAATCGATAAAAGGAGTAGAGAATGGATCTAACTACAGTAGTTGGAGTTTTTACTGGCATACTTTTGGTTATTCTGGCTATAGTTATGAGGGGGGACACTTTCAGCTATAAGAATTTATTTTTATTTATGAATCTGCCTTCCGCGATGATAACATTTGGAGCGGCATTTGCCGCGACACTTGTTAATTATCCTGTTAAACAGGTGCTGGGTGTTATGCGAATAGCGAGGAAGGTTTTTGCTGAACCTGATGAGGATACTTCAAAACTGCTTGGATTGTTTGTTTCGCTTGCTCAAAAAGCAAAAAGGGAAGGGTTCCTTTCTATCGAAAGTGATATAAAGAAGCTTGATAATGATTTTCTTAAAAGAGCGCTTACCCTGGTTATAGACGGCCAGGATCAGGAGTTCATAAGGTCAATGCTTGAAACGGAAGTGAACTTTATTCAGGCCCGTCACCAGATCGGGCAGGAAATATTCATATCTATGGGCACTTATACCCCTGCTTTCGGGATGGTAGGTACGATAATGGGTTTAATAATGATGCTTGCCAATTTGCAGAACCAGGGCGAGATTGCTCAGGGTATGGCTGTTGCCCTGTTGACCACATTTTATGGAGCTATGGCTGCGTATTTAATATTCCTTCCGATAGCAGGAAAATTAAAAAGGCGTTCGGAAGCTGAGATCCATATTAAAGAGATCATAATACGGGGAGTTTTGCTGCTTCAGTCAGGAACAACCCCGTCTATTATTGAATCAAATTTACAGGCGTATTTAGAGCCGAAGTTAAGAAAGTTTGCACATATTACTGAAAAGGCAAAAGGAGTATAGAGAGTTTGTCGATTAGTTAAATGCTGAGTTGCTCCAGTATAAAAAATATATGCCAAAAAAACCTGCTGATATATCTGTTGGAAAGTCTTCACCTGCGTGGATGTTGACTTATTCCGACTTAATTACTCAATTGTTGATATTTTTTGTTATGCTTTTTGCAGTTTCAGCGGCTTCAGTGGAAGATCAATTAAACAGGATTAAAAAAAGAATTGATTCTTATGTTGCCGAAAACAAGTTAGTTAGTTTTGTTAATACCGGTATAGATGACAAAGGGCTCGTAATTTCATTGCAGAACAAGATAATGTTTCAAAGCGGCAAAGCTGATATATTTGATGAAGCAAAGGTTATTCTAAAAAACCTTACAGCCATTTTAATGGACTATCCGAACGGAATTAGAATAGAGGGGCATACAGATAACAGGCCGATTAATACCCCTGAATTTCCTTCTAATTGGGAGCTTTCAACCGCTCGCGCTACCAATATGGCCCGGTATCTCTTAAATGATCTTAGTTTCCCCCCGCAGAGGATATCTGCCGCCGGGTATGGTAAGTACCATCCAACCCTGCCTAAAGAGGAAGCAAAAAAGATTTTATTTATGAAACTATTTGAAAGTGGTGAAATTGATAAAGCTGTTGAGTTGGTAAATGATACTGTCGATAACAGATCGTTAAACAGAAGGGTAGATATTATTGTAAGGCGAATTTCAATTAAGCAGCAGCAGGTAATGTTTCAGGATAAAACAAAAAAGAAAAGATATATGTATTAATTTTAATTGTGAACTAATTTTAATGCAAATATGTATTCGATCGAAAGGAGAGCAAAAGATGGGTAAGAAATCAAGGAAGTATATTTATTTTTTTGGCGGTGGAAAAGCGGAAGGTAAAGGAACCATGAAGAGTTTATTGGGAGGGAAAGGAGCCGGTCTTGCAGAGATGACTAATACAGGGGTGGATGTGCCTCCAGGCTTTACTGTAACTACTGAGGTTTGCAATTATTATTATGCGAATGGAGGACGGCTTCCTAAAGAGATGACGCCTCAATTTAATCAGGCGGTAAATAAATTAGAAAAAACGATGAATAAAAAGTTTGGGGAAAAGAAAAATCCATTGCTGGTATCAGTTAGATCCGGCGCAAAATTTTCGATGCCGGGAATGATGGATACGATACTTAATTTAGGAACAAATGATACTGTAGTCGAAGGCCTTTGCGAGCTGACAAATAATGAACGGTTTGCGTGGGATGCATACAGACGTTTCATACAGATGTACGGCAACGTTGTTATGGAGATAGAAAAGAATGAATTTGAGCATATTTTGGAGAAGGTTAAAGAAGAAAAAAATGTAAAATTGGATACGGAACTTACTCCAAAGGATCTGATTAAAATAGTTGGTTTGTACAAAAACCTTTATAAGAAGAAAACCGGCGAGGATTTCCCTCAGGATCCGTGGAAGCAGCTGGAGAATGCGCGTAATGCGGTATTTAAATCTTGGAACAATCCCAGGGCTATTACTTACAGAGCGCTTAATAAGATTCCTGATGATCTTGGAACCGCGGTAAACGTTCAAGCCATGGTATTCGGAAATATGGGGGAGGATTCTGCAACCGGGGTGGGTTTTACCAGAAATCCGTCCACAGGCGATAAAGAATTTTACGGCGAATACCTTATAAATGCTCAGGGAGAGGATGTAGTTGCCGGTATAAGGACACCTCAAGCTATTATAAATCTGGAGAATGATATGCCTGCAGCGTATAAACAGTTGAGAAATATTACTTCAAAACTCGAAAAATACTATAGAGATGTTCAGGATTTTGAGTTTACTATCGAGAAAGGTAAGCTTTATATGCTTCAGACAAGGACCGGAAAGAGAACTGCCAAAGCAGCTATAAAAATAGCCGTAGATATGGTCAAAGAAAAACTTATATCTAAAGATGAGGCTATAATGCGCGTTTCTCCGGATCAGCTTGATCAGCTACTTCATCCGATAATAGATCCAAAAGCTAAAATTAATGTATTGGCTACTGGATTACCTGCATCTCCCGGAGCTGCTACTGGTAAGGCTGTATTTACAGCTGATGATGCCGCAGAAAAAGCTGGATCAGTTCCAGTAATTTTGGTGCGTATGGAAACCAATCCGGATGACATACATGGCATGAATGCCGCTAAAGGAATCCTGACAGCTCGCGGAGGTATGACCTCTCATGCCGCTGTTGTGGCCCGCGGTATGGGTAAGCCATGTGTGGCGGGATGCGAAACTATTAAGGTTAATGAGTCAAGCAGAGTATTTTCAGTTAACGGCACTACGATAACTGAAAATGATTGGATTACTATTGACGGCGGTACCGGCAGAGTCATTACCGGGAAGGTTCCTTTGATCGAGCCATCAATATCTAATGAGTTTGGTGAGTTTATGAAATGGGCTGATGACAAAAGGAAGCTCGAAGTATGGGCTAATGCAGATATACCGCGCGATGCTAAAGTAGCAAAGGAATTTGGTGCTGAAGGTATCGGATTGTGCCGAACAGAACATATGTTTTTTGCAGAAGAAAGACTCCCCTTAATGCAGGAAATGATTGTGGCTAATGATGAGGTATCCAGAAGGAAAGCTTTGGAGAAGTTACTGCCGTTTCAGAAAGAAGATTTTAAAGGGCTTTTCAAGGAAATGAAGGGATATCCTGTTACTATAAGAACTCTGGATCCGCCGCTGCATGAATTTCTGCCAAAAACTAAAGCGGAAGCTGAAGAGTTATCCAGGAAGATTAATGTTAAAGCAGATGATATATGGGCAAAAGTTGGTGAGCTTCATGAGTTTAACCCAATGCTTGGGCATAGGGGATGCCGTTTGGGGATAACCTATCCGGAGATAACCGAGATGCAGGTTAAGGCTATTATTTCAGCCGCATGCGAGTTGGCTAAAGAAGGCATTAAATCATTTCCCGAAATTATGATTCCTTTGGTTGGAAACGTTAGTGAATTAAATAACCAGGAGAAGATTGCCCGAAGGGTAGCAAGTGAAACCATGAAGGATTACGGGGTTAAGGTTAAATATCATGTTGGAACCATGATTGAGGTTCCGCGCGCGGCGCTTACAGCTGATGAGATTGCCAAGACAGCTGAGTTCTTCTCTTTCGGAACAAATGATTTAACCCAGATGGGCATGGGTTTCTCAAGAGATGATGCGGGTAAATTCATAAAAGTTTATCTGGAAAAGAAGATTCTTAAAGATGATCCATTCCAGACTTTAGATCAGGAAGGAATCGGGCAGCTTGTCAAAATAGCTGTTGAGAAAGGCAGAAAAACAAGAAAAGACATTAAGATAGGTATCTGCGGTGAACATGGCGGAGATCCGGAAAGTGTAAAGTTTTGCCACAGAATAGGTCTTGATTATGTTTCTTGTTCTCCATATAGAGTGCCTATCGCGCGGTTAGCAGCCGCACACGCGGTGATTGAAAAGAAGTCAAAAATATCTTATTCTACAAAATAAGTAAAAAAACAAATCTTCAGCGTTGTGAATAGTTTCCACAACGCTGAAGATGAGATCTCTCAAAAAGGTGGCTGCCGGCTTCGGTTTTAGGCGATCTAGAAGGATTTAAGGAATTTCAAATGAGCAAGAAGATTTTATTGAAGGGGAATGATGCTCTTTGCGAGGGTGCGGTCCAATCCGGGTGCCGGGCATATTACGGTTATCCTATAACTCCGCAAAACGAAGTTCCTGCATATATGTCTAAAAGAATGATAGAAGTAAATGGCAGCTTTATACAGGCCGAATCGGAACTTGCTTCAATTAATATGGTTTTGGGTGCTGCTGTCACTGGTGCAAGAGCAATGACAACTTCTTCTAGCCCAGGAATTAGTCTTATGCAGGAAGGAATCTCTTATCTGGCCGGCTGCGAGCTGCCATGTTTAATTGCAAATATTATGAGAGGTGGTCCCGGTTTAGGCAATATATCAGGAAGTCAGTCAGATTATTTCCAATCTACTAGAGGGGGAGGCCATGGTGATTATAGAACCATTTGCTTAGCTCCTTCTACCGTACAGGAGTTATATGATTTTCCTGCTTTAGGTTTTCATCTGGCAGAAAAATACAGAAGCCCGGTAATCATTGTGGCAGATGGATTTTTAGCTCAGATGATGGAAGGTGTGGATTTAGATTACAGTAAGAATTTAAGGGATAAGATTGCAAAGGAGAAATTACCTGAGAAGAATTGGGTGTTAAATGGTTGTGTTGGCAGGGAACCAAGGTTTATCAGGTCGCTATTTATGGTTGATGGGGCATTAAAAGACCATAATTATAAACTGCAAGAAAAATACGGAAAGATAAATGACAGCGAGCAGCTATGGGAAGAGTATAATATGGCTGATGCAAAAAAGGCTATTGTCGCGTTTGGGGTAACCGGTCGTATAGCAAAGGAAGCTATTAAAAGTCTGGGTGATCAAAAAATAGGATTAATCAGGCCTATTACTTTATGGCCGTTTCCGAAAAAGGCCTTTGAAAAGTATTTAAAACAACTGGAATCAATACTTGTTGTGGAATTGAATTCAGGGCAGATGGTCGAAGATGTACTTCTGTCGGTTTCCGGGAAGGTAAGTGTTGATTTTCTGGGCAAGCCCGGAGGGGAAATTATAACACCTGACGAAATAACTGAAAAGATTTCAAAGATTAAAAGCACAGAAAAAGTTAAGGCATCTTCAAATGGATAAGACAAAAGAGTTAAAGCTGGTTCATGGTTACCCTGAAAGTCTAAAAGATGTGCAGCATAAATACTGCTCGGGCTGCGGTCACGGCATAATTCATAGAATTATTGCTGAAATAATCGATGAGCTGGATTTAAGAGAGAAGACGGTCGCTGTAGCGCCAGTTGGGTGCGCTGTTTTCGCGTATGAGTTTTTTAATTTTGATGTTACTGAAGCCCCTCATGGAAGGCCGCCGGCGGTCGCGACCGGTATTAAGAGAATGCTGCCGGATCGATTGGTCTTTACGTATCAAGGTGACGGTGATTTAGCAGCCATTGGTACGGCTGAGATGATTCATACTGCAAATAGGAAAGAAAATATAACCATAATTTTTGTAAATAATGCGACGTATGGCATGACCGGCGGCCAGATGGCGCCCACAACTGTTTTAGGTCAAAAAACTGCTACTACTCCAAATGGGCGGAATGTGGCTGAACACGGATATGCTTTAAGAGTGTGTGAACTGCTTGCAACACTAAATGGGGTGGCTTACTTAGAGAGGACCGCGGTCAATAACGCTAAAAATGTTTTGAAAACTAAGAAAGCTGTAAAAAAAGCATTCCAAATCCAGTTAGATAGGAAAGGATTCTCTCTGGTTGAGATTTTGTCGCAGTGTCCCGTTGATTGGGGAAAGTCTCCGAAAGATTCAGTTGAATGGATTGAAGAAGAAATGATGAAAACTTTTCCATTAGGAACTTTTAAAGGATAAAACACCTAAATGTTTAAAGAATCAGTGCTTATAGCCGGATACGGAGGACAGGGTATACTGTTTGCGGCAAGGATACTTGCCCAATCAGCTCTTGAAGCAAATTTTAATGTAACATTTTTTCCTTCCTATGGAGCAGAGATAAGGGGTGGTACGGCTAACTGCACTGTTATTATTTCGGATGAAGAGATAGGTTCTCCAATAGTACTGAAATGGGATAATTTAATTTTTCTTAATAAGCCAAGCTTAGACAGGTTTTCTAAATCCGGAAAATCTGAGTCATTGTTTTTGCTGAATCAGTCGCTGATTAAAGGTAATTCTGAGCTTTCTGGCAGTAATGTTGTTTCGATGCCATTAAGCGAACTTTCTAATAGTAATTTCGATGACACAAGATTCACTAATATTGTTGCTTTAGGTGTATTTCTTAAGCATAAAAACATCTTTCCGTTAGAAGTAGCAGAAAAGGTTTTAGACAAAGCATTAAAAGGAAAGGGGAATTTGGGAGAGTTAAATAAACGCGCTTTAAGTTTAGGAGCTGTTCAAGTATGAATACAATGAGAATTAAAAAAGCAGTTGTTAAGGATATCCCTGCCATATATAAGATCATAAATAATGCTGCCAAGAAGGACCTGATGCTGCCCAGGGCATTCAGTGAGCTCTACGAAAATCTTCAGTGTTATTTTGCAGCAAAAATAGACTCCAAAGTGGTAGGTTGTTGCGCATTGCAGATTTCTTGGAAGGATTTGGCAGAGATAAAATCTTTAGCTGTAGATAATAAATTTCAAAAAAAAGGTATAGGCAGATTGCTTGTAAGAGCTTGTTTGGATGAGGCGAAGGTTTTGGGAGCAAAAAAGATATTTTGTTTAACATACGTTTCAGAATACTTTAGTAAGTTTGGTTTTAGAAAAATATCAAAACATTCTCTGCCTCACAAGGTATGGGGGGAGTGCGTTAGATGCCCGCATTTTCCCGATTGCAACGAAATACCTATGATAAAAAAGTTATAGTCCGCTCAAAAAATGTTTTCTCAAAATAACAGAGAACCTGATAATAAAAATAAAAATGTATTTTCACATATATACAGCGGGACGCAGCTGGCTGTAACTGTATTAATCTTTTTTTTCGTTGGATTCTGGCTAGACGCTAAATGGTCCAGCAGTCCGTGGTTAAGCGTAGTCGGAGCCGTTGTTGGATTTACTCTGGGTATTTACAATTTTATTAAGGAATTCTATGGAGAAAAAAAGATTAATTAAGAGTTATATATTTTGGTTCCTTCCTTTAATATCTATAATACTAATACTACTTAATTTGATTGGTAAAGGGCTTAGTTTCATAATATATAACAGTATATTTATAAGTATTCTGGCAGGGGGATTGACTGTATTTTTTTCATTTCTGATATTAATAGTAGTATTCGAAAAATCAAATAATGTCTTTTTTAGCGCGTATATGTTTGGTATATTTATAAGAGGAACCGTTTTTGCAATATTCTCAATACTTGCTTTGAAATTCGGATTGTATGATTTTTTTACTGTTGCGTTAAGTTTTACAGGAATATATTTGTTTTTCCTCGGTTTAGAAGTAATATTTTTTAAGCTTAATTTTTAATGGAACATGAACTTTATTGAAATAATTGAACATCACGTACTTGACCATCCGGTAATTACTTTTACTGTAAAAAATATTCAGCTATCTATTACAAAACATCTGGTTATGATGTTTATTGCCGGATTGTTGATGGCTATTCTATTCGGATTAATACCCAGGTTTAATAACAATATTTCCCGGAAGTTTAGAATTCTATTGGAGATGTTTATTCTTTTTGTGAGGGATGAAATCTTGGTGCCGGTTTTAGGTGATTTGGGAAGAAAATTTACGCCTTATTTTTTGACCTTATTCTTTTTTATTTTATTTTGCAATCTTTTGGGCATGGTTCCTTTCGGCGCAACTGCCACTGGAAATATTTCTGTGACTGGAGGTTTAGCGGTTTCAAGCTTGGTCTTAATAGTTTATTGCGGTGTTAAATACCAGGGTTTATTCTCATATATTAAAAATTTCGTCCCGGCAGGAGTTCCGTGGTGGATAGTGCCTGTTCTTTTACCGATAGAGGTGTTTGGGCTATTTACAAAGGCGTTTGCTTTATGTATTCGTTTGTTTGCTAACATGATTGCAGGGCATATTGTGATTCTGGCATTTATCGGTTTGATATTTTTGTTCGGATCAGTTATAATAGCTCCAATTTCGGTAATTACGGATATAGCTTTGTCTTTATTAGAGATTTTTATTGCTTTTTTGCAGGCATATATATTTACATTGCTGACAGCAATATTTTTAGGCGCATCGGTTAAACCCGAACATTGAGGGCTCTGACCCCAATTCTTGGCTTTACTTGGTAGGAGAAATAAATTATAATAAATAAATATTTTAATTTTTAGGAGGTTTTTGATGGATAATTTACTTTATCTCGGAATTGGTTACCTGGGAGCCGGTATAGGCGCAGGGCTGTGTGTGCTGGGAGCTGGCTTAGGAATAGGTAAACTTGCAGCTGCATGTTTGGAAGGAACCGCAAGGCAGCCTGAAGCAACAAAGGATTTAAGGACGAGCATGATAATTCCTGCCGCGCTTATAGAAGGGATAGGATTCTTTGCCCTGGTTATATGCTTGGTAGTAGCGGTTAAGACGGAACCGAAAAATCCTAATGTTCAAGAGGCTGCACAGGTTTCTTCTCAGCAGCATAAATAGCAATTGAGATTATAAAATGGAAACATTACTGAACCCTGATATCGGATTGATGATTTGGACGGTTGTTATTTTTGTTATTCTTGTTTTTGTATTGGCTAAGATTGCTTGGAAGCCTCTGATTGAATCAATCGAAAATAGAGAGAAAAGAATGCAGGATGATATATCTGCCGCAAGGGAAACAAGGGAGGGGCTTGAGAGATTAAAGAATGAGTATCAACAAAAACTGCTTCAGAATGATGATCTGTTGAGGAGGTCCCTTGACAGAGCGCGTACCGAAGGAGATAAGATTAAAGAAGAAATATTATTTAAAGCGAAAGAAGAAGCAAAAATTATTTACCAGAAAACGCAAGAAGCGCTTAATAGAGAAAAAGAACAACTTATTGATGAGCTAAAGCAGGATGCTGTAAAGATATCCATAGACGCAACAGAGCGTTTGTTAAAGCGTGTTGTAGATAAAAAAATCCAAGAAAAGTTTATTCACGAATTTTTTGATGACCTTGATAAACATTCAAAAGAAATCCATTGAGAGACTTTGATGAGTACTTTTTCGCAATCGAACTACGCAAAAGCGTTATTTGAAATTGCATGCGTAAAGGATAAAGAAGCAAATGTTGAAGAAGATCTGCGCAATTGTTCAGATTTGCTAAACAGCAGTGATTTGCTTAGGGAAGTATTAAACACGCCTTTAATTAGTTTGCAGAAAAAAATAGACATCATAAACGAAGTATTCCAAAGCAAAATTGATAAAATTGTCATTGCTTTTATTATTAGGCTAGTTATTAGCAAAAGAATTAAATATTTCGAACAAATTAAAGAATATTATAGTGATCTGAATAAAAATAGATCCGGGATTATGTCTGGAACTGTAATTAGTGTAAAAGAATTGGTAAATGAGGAGAAAAAGGAAATAGTTAAGATCTTGGAAAGGTTGTATAAATCCAAGAAAATGGATCTAAATTATGAGCTGGACAGCTCATTGATTGGTGGAATAAAATTAATGATTGGAGATACAAGATACGATTTTAGTTTGCAAGGGTATTTAAAATCATTAAGGGATATGATGTCTTAGGAGAAACTGTGGGCATAAAATCGGAAGAGATTTCAGCAATAATTAAGAAGCAGCTTGGTGATGATGAACTGCGTTTAAGGGTTGAAGAGGTTGGATATGTAATACAGGTTGGTGATGGGATAGCCCGTATTTACGGATTAAAGAAAGCTTTGTTCGGTGAGTTGCTTGAGTTTCCGCACAATATTTTCGGAATAGTTTTTAATTTAGAGAAGGATTCCATAGGTTGCGTTCTTCTAGGAGAAGATATAGAAATAAAAGAGGGTGATGAAGTAAAGAGGACTTATAGTGTTATGGAGGTTCCGGTTGGAGAATCTCTTATTGGAAGGGTAGTTGATCCGCTTGCCAGACCTATTGATGGGAAAGGTGAAATCAAAACCAATGCCACTCGTCCGATAGATGTCAGGTCGCCGGGTGTTGTGGAACGTCAGCCGGTAAAAGTGCCGCTCCAAACAGGTATTAAGGCAGTTGATTCTATGATACCTATCGGCAGAGGTCAAAGAGAATTAATTATAGGGGACCGCCAAACAGGGAAGACCGCTATTGCAATCGATACAATAATAAATCAGCGGGGACAGAATGTTATTTGCATATATGTAGCAATAGGGCAAAAACATTCTACAATAGCCAGGGTTGTAAATACTTTAGAAGAACATAATGCTTTAGATTACACTATCGTTGTAGCTACCTCAGCCAGTGACCCGGCTGCCCTGCAATATATCGCGCCTTATTCGGCATGCGCTTTTGGAGAGGAGTTTCTTTGGAACAAAAAGGATGTACTGTGCATATATGATGATCTTTCAAAGCATGCTCAGAGTTACAGACAGCTTTCGCTGCTTTTAAGAAGACCTCCCGGACGTGAAGCATATCCAGGTGATGTTTTTTATCTCCATTCAAGATTGCTTGAACGAGCCTGTAAGTTAAGCGACGAAAATGGAGCGGGATCTATTACAGCTCTTCCTATTATTGAAACGCAGGCAGGCGATATCTCGGCCTATATACCTACAAATGTAATTTCTATTACAGATGGACAAATTTATTTGGAGAGCGGTCTTTTCTATTCAGGCATCAGACCTGCGATTAATGTCGGTCTGTCTGTTTCTCGTGTTGGGGGGCATGCGCAAATAAAAGCAATGAGACAGGTCGCTGGAAAGCTTAGGCTTGATATCGCCCAATATAATGAGCTGGCTGCTTTTATGCAGTTTGGAGCTGAGCTTGACAGAGCTTCTATGGACCAGCTCGCCAGAGGCCAAAGGATGGTTGAGATATTAAAACAGGACCAGTATAAAGTTTTAACGACCGCACAGCAGGTTTTAATCATTTATTGCGGCATAAAGGGATTCGTAGACGATATCCCTGTAAACAAGATAAAGAATTTTGAGAGCTCGCTTTTTGCATTTGTGCAGGAAAAATATAATCAGGTGTTGGAGGAGATTGAATTTAAAAAGATGCTTGATGATCAGATGTACGAAAAACTTGATGCGATAGTTAAAGAATTTAAAGGCCAATTTTCCGGGTAATATTTATTTATGGCTTCATTGCGTGAAATTAGACAAAAATCAAAGAGTGTAAAATCAACGCTTTCTGTTACAAGAGCAATGAAAATGGTAGCTGCCGCAAGGCTGGCTAAGGCGCAGGGCAGAATCCTTTCAGCCAGGCCTTTTGCGCTGAGAATGCAGCAGTTGTTAGAGGATATTGATAAACAGACGGATATCCCTGGCTCTGATCAACAGCAAATACATCCGCTTTTGGCGGAGTTTAATACAAATAATGAACTTATAGTTGTTGTAAGCGGCGATAAGGGATTATGCGGGGCTTTTAATTCTAATGTCTTAAGAAAAGCTCTCGCTTATATTAAAGGGAATGCAGGCAAAAACATATCTGTAATTGCTGTCGGCAAAAAAACCAGAAATTTTTTCAGGAGGCTTCGGTTCCCGGTAATCAAAGAATATGTGAATATATTTTCCAGGATGGGTTTCGTTCATGCAGAATTAATCGGGCGTGATGTAATTGAGTGTTATCTTAAGGAGAAACTGGCTTCAGTAAAAATATTTTACAATAGTTTAAAAAATGCGGTTGTTCAGGATTTGAAAATTGAGCAGCTTTTGCCTGTTGAAAGTAAACGCGGTATAAGTGAAAAGCCGGTTCCGGAACAAACCCGGAACGATGCAGGGGTTGGTTTTTTATATGAACCGGATTGCGGAATTATTTTAGAAACTTTGCTTCCGAGATATATAAAAGCGCAGATATACAGGATCTTGATGGACTCTTATGCAGCTGAGCTGGGCGCAAGGATGACAGCTATGGATTCTGCTACAAAGAACGCTTTAGAACTTATTGATATTCTGAATCTGCAATTTAATAAAATAAGGCAGGGGTTAATCACAAGGGAGTTGTCGGAATTAGTTAGTGGAGCTGAAGCGTTAAGCGCCTAAGGAGCTAAATATGGCTGAACTCAATAAAGGTAGGATCGTTCAGGTAATTGGCCCGGTAATTGATGTGGAATTTTCAA
This sequence comes from bacterium, assembly GCA_043809745.1. Lineage (GTDB taxonomy): Bacteria > Elusimicrobiota > JBDRMW01 > JBDRMW01 > JBDROU01 > JBDROU01. The sequence continues at coordinate 69,194 of JBDROU010000005.1, read as the reverse complement.
CCGGGAACTTGCCTTCTATATATGATGCTTTGACTGTTAAAGGCGAATACGTTTCTTCCGACAAAAAGCACAGTATAGATCTGGTGCTTGAGGTTTCCCAGCATCTAGGGGACAATGTGGTAAGAACCATCGCATTAGGTCCATCAGATGGGTTATCCAGAGGGTTAGAAGTGATTAATACAGGTAATCTTATTCAGGTACCGGTAGGGAAGAGTTGTCTTGGCAGGATAATCAATGTTATCGGGCAGCCTGTTGATCATCATGGTGATATAAAAACAGATGTACTGATGCCTATACATAGGAAAGCGCCCGCGTTAGTAGATCAGGAAATAAAAACAGAAATTTTTGAGACAGGGATCAAAGTAATCGATCTGCTTGAGCCTTATTCAAAGGGCGGAAAGGTTGGTTTGTTTGGCGGCGCCGGAGTTGGTAAAACAGTAATAATTATGGAGTTGATCCATAATGTTGCCATCCATCACGGCGGGGTGAGTGTTTTTGGCGGGGTTGGGGAACGTACAAGGGAAGGAAATGATTTATGGCTTGAGATGCTTCGTTCAAAGGTTTTGGAAAAGACTGTTTTAGTGTTTGGTCAGATGAATGAACCTCCGGGTTCAAGGCTTCGTGTTGGTTTAACCGCGCTTACGCAGGCCGAATACTTCAGGGATGTTGAAGGCCAGGATGTGCTTCTTTTTATAGACAATATTTTTAGGTTTACGCAAGCAGGGTCAGAAGTATCCACACTTTTAGGCAGGATGCCTTCGGCTGTCGGTTACCAGCCGACACTGGCCACAGAGATGGGCGAGCTTCAGGAAAGAATTACTTCAACCCATAAAGGTTCAATAACAAGTGTTCAGGCGATTTATGTCCCGGCTGATGATTTGACAGATCCGGCGCCGGCAACAACATTTGCGCATTTAGATGCAACCACAGTGTTATCAAGACAGATATCAGAATTAGCTATATATCCCGCAGTAGATCCCCTGGATTCAACCTCCAGAATTTTAACCCCGGAAGTAGTTGGCGATGATCATTTTAATACCGCAAGAGCTGTGCAAACAGTATTGCAGAGATATAAAGATCTTCAAGATATTATTGCCATACTGGGTATCGATGAGCTTTCTGATGAAGATAAGTTGATAGTAAGCCGCGCGCGTAAAATACAAAAGTTTCTCTCCCAACCGTTCTTTGTAGCTGAGGAGTTTACAGGCAGGCAGGGGAGATATGTCAAATTGGAGGATACCATAAAAGGTTTTAAGCAGATCGTTAATGGCGAAGTAGATGATATTCCGGAACAAGCATTTTATATGGTGGGCACTATAGAAGAAGCAAAAGAGCAAGCAAAGGTATTGCAACAGGCATAGCGAAAAATGATAGATATAAAATCTGATTTACTAAAATTTCTTAGCAGATTAAAAAACCTGCTGGTTGAACCAGGGTTTAAGCGTAAGTTGTTAATAACAGCTGCAGTAATTATAGTTTATAAAATTGTATCTTTTATTCCTGTGCCCTTAATCGGTCAAACAGCAGGGAATACTCATTACTCGATAGTTGTTTTGGGTTTGTGGCCTTTTATCAATGCCCATATAATAGCACTGCTTATTTGGGTTATTCCTTCAGTACAAAACAATTTTTGGAAAACAAATTGGTTTAACAAAGGAAATTTTGTTGTTGTATTAATAACAATAATATTAGCTCTAATTCATTCAGTTGTTCTAACGAATTACTTTATAGCTTCTGATTCCTTAGAAAGTATAAATGTTTTGTCAAGAGTAACAATTATTGTTACTCTTTTGGGAGGAGTATTTATATATATAATTTTAGGCAGTTTGATAAACAATTACGGTATCGGGCATGGCTTTTCCTTAATAATATCTTTAGAAATAATACAAACGATTTATATAAAATACACTGAGTTTATTAAGCATATTCTTTATTGGAATAAAAATATTCCTGTAATTCTTGGTTACTTCTTGCTATTCGCGGTTAGCTTTGCGGTTGTTGGTATATCTGTGGCGGTTATATATATAATAATAAGGAAGGAAACCGTTTCGTTGCCCGGTAAAATATCATTCAAGGTGCCAATATTTATTATAGGTTTGCTGCCGTATTTTATCGTATCTTTCTTCTGCATATACATAATAAGCCAGTTTATATCCAGTAATTTTTATATATTTATGTACTTTCAGGCCATGGTAGTAATGCTGGTCATTTACAGATATTACTGTCCTTTAATTATGCATAGCGAAGAATTAGCAGGAAGATTTAATGAAAAACTTAAACTTCCCGAGCAAATAGACAAGAATGCATTGGAAAAACCTCTAAACAAAGCAAGCTTGTTATGGGGATTGTTTATTTTTGCTTTATTACTCAGTTATATTATTTTGCATAAAATCACGCACGTTGGATTTGCTATAGGAATATCAATAGGCGTTCAGGGGCTGCTGTTTGTTGGATATCTAACACTGCTGTTTATTTCTCTTACTAAAGATAAAAACTTTGTGGAAATAGCAAAACATTCTGATGATACTTATTTTTTTGAGATGCAGGCTCTTTTGTCAAGTAATGGGATAGAATCAAAAGTTTATGGGAAGGAAGCATTCGGCAGGGTTTGGGGGTTTCAGATGGGGCCGCTCGCAGAAAAGATCCTCTTGGTAAAGGGTGCTGATATTGAAAAATCTAAGAATATTTTACAGGATTATATAAAATAATTAAAATCTTAAAGGAGAATTTATGAAAGCAATAATAGACACAAACTTAGATTTAACTTTGTTTAGTAAAGGGAAGGTTCGGGATATTTACAGTTTGGAAGATAAACTTCTAATTATCGCAACGGACAGGATTTCAGCATTTGATTATGTCTTGCCCACACCGATCCCTGATAAGGGGAAGGTGCTGACCCAGATCTCAAAATTCTGGTTTGATAAACTTTCCTTTGTTGTGGAGAATCATTTTATTTCTGATGAGATAAATGATCTGCCTTCAACTTTAAGTTCTTATAAAGAAAAGCTAAACGGCAGATTTATGATAGTAAAAAAAACAAATAAAATTCCTATTGAGTGCGTAGTCAGGGGGTATCTTGCAGGGTCCGGATTGAAAGAGTATAAAAAGGCAGGAACGGTTTGCGGCATAAAACTGCCTCCAGGGTTGAACGAATCGGACAAACTACCGGAAATAATTTTTACACCGTCCACAAAAGAAGAAAGCGGAAAGCATGATGAAAATATAAATTTTAAGCAGATGCAGAATGTTGTCGGTGTGCAGTTATCGAAAACTTTAAGAGATGTCAGCATTAAACTGTACAAGGAAGCGGTTGCGATTGCAGAGAAAAATAATGTAATCATAGCGGATACAAAATTTGAGTTCGGATTACTTAACGAAAAATTAATTTTGATAGATGAAGTATTGACGCCGGATTCATCCAGATTCTGGGATAAAAAGGATTATCAACCCGGCAAAGCGCAGCCAAGTTTCGATAAACAATTTGTAAGAGATTATCTGGAATCAATTAATTGGGCCAAAAAACCGCCGGTCCCGGAACTCCCCGGTGAAATTGTAGACAAAACAAGAGACAAATACTTAAACATATATAAACGCCTCACAGGTGCCCAGTTAGAATTATAATTAGTAAGTTTCAAATACAAAAGATCGCTAAAAAGTCGGTTATCGATTAAAATTTCGGTATTTTGACTACAGTTTTGTATTCCTTAGCTTATTCAATTCGGCTCAAATCCACAAATTCTAATCTAGCAAATTCTACTTTTAACACTTCCTTTACAATAAGAGTAAAAAATGTTAAGATAATAATTCGAAAACAGCCTAAAAATCAGCATATAGAGAAAGCATAAGGAGTTCAATAATGAAAGTATTAGTAATAGGCTCCGGCGGGCGTGAACATGCGATTGTTTGGAAATTAAAACAAACTTCAAAAGTTAAGCAGATCTATTGTGTGCCCGGTAATGGCGGGATAAGTAAACTTGCCAGGTGTGAATCAATCAATATCAGCGATCATGAAGAGATAATAAATTTTGTCAAAAAGGAGAAAATCGATCTTACAGTTGTTGGTCCTGAACAGCCGCTTGTAGAAGGTATCGTCAATTCGTTTCGTAATAATAATCTTCCTATTTTTGGTCCTGAGAAAAAAGCTTCCCTGCTTGAAGGAGATAAGGCCTGGGCAAAGGGTTTCTGCAATAGAAATAATATACCTACAGCTAACTACCGTGTAACTGATAGCTTTGAAGAAGCTTTACAGATTATAAAAGAGTTTCCAATGCCTTTGGTGATAAAAGCAAGCGGTCTTGCTGCCGGGAAGGGTGTTATAATCTGTGAAGACGCCAGGGAAGCAAAGGTGGCTCTTCAGAAAATGATGATAGAAAAGGCTTTTGGAGGTGCTTCTGACAGAATAGTTATAGAGGAATTTCTTACCGGTGAAGAGCTTACTGTTATGGCTTTTTGCGACAGTAAAACGATACTCCCCTTAGTTCCAACTCAAGATCATAAAAAATTATACGAAGACGATAAGGGACCTAATACCGGCGGGATGGGCGCATACGGACCGCCGTTATGTTTTAATAGAGAAGTTGCGGCCAGAATTGAATCGACAATTTTTAATCCTTTCCTTGCTGGATTAGACAAAGATGCTATTCGTTATAACGGAATAATATATTTTGGATTGATTTTAACAAAAGAGTGCCCAAAGATACTTGAGTTTAATGTAAGATTCGGTGATCCCGAAGCACAGGTGGTTCTTCCGCTGCTAAAATTCGATTTAGTTGATTTGATTGAAGCTGCTATGAGTGGAAAACTTTCTAAATACAAGGGGAAGGTTAGTTGCGAAACTCAACAGGCAGGTTGCTGCGTAGTAGCTGCATCAGGTGGATATCCCGGTGATTATGAAAAAAATAAATATATAGAAGGTTTGGAAGAGGCTTCTGCTATGCCGGATACAGTTGTTTTCCATTCAGGCACAGTTTTGCGAGGAGATAAAATGTTCACTTCCGGCGGGCGCGTGCTCGGCATAACTTCATGGGGTAATTACATTAAAGAGGCCATAGATAAATCTTACGGAGCGGTTTCGAAGATACGTTTTGATAAGATGCATTTTCGCAAGGATATAGGCTGGAGATCGCTTAAAAAATCTAACATGTGAGGTGATTGATGGGAAAGTTAGTAAGTATAGTTATCGGGTCTGATTCTGATTTGCCGGTTATTGAGTCGTGTGTATCTATGTTGAAGAAATTCGAGATTCCTTTCGAGCTTCACATAGCTTCAGCGCATAGGACGCCGAAGTTTTTAAGACAGATTATTGCAAAGGCTGTTAGAGCAGGTGTCGAGGTTTTTATAGCCGGAGCAGGCGGGGCAGCTCATCTTCCGGGAGTTGTTGCGTCTGAAACAGTGTTGCCTGTAATAGGTATTCCTGTGCAGACAAAATCTCTATCCGGTTTAGATTCACTGCTTTCAATTGTTCAGATGCCCGGAGGCATCCCTGTTGCTACTGTTGCTATCGGTAATGCCGGCGCGAAGAATGCAGGTATTTTGGCTTGTCAGATATTGGCGGCAAAATACAAAAAGTATAGGAATGCCTTGGTTGCACACAGGAAAGAAATGGAAAAGGAAGTTATAAAAAAGTCTAAAAAACTTAAAAATTAATGAATAAAATTATAAAAAAATCAAAAGATATAAAAGAATTAATCAAAAAGGTGTCTCGGGAAATTGTTTCTAATCACAAGCATTCTGAGCAACTAGTATTAATAGGAATTAGAAACCGGGGGGTTCCTTTAGCAGAGAGGCTTAGCAAAGATCTCGAGAAATTGCTAAAAAGAAAGATTGAAATCGGTATTTTAGATATTAATCTTTACCGGGATGATGTGCACGCCATAAACTCGCAACCCTTAGTAAAGGAGACTATAATCCCATTTGATTTAAATGACAAAGAAGTAATACTTGTAGATGATGTGCTTTTTAGCGGGAGAACAATCAGGGCGGCATTGGATGCATTGGTTGATTTAGGAAGGCCAAAATTTGTTAAACTGGCCGTCTTGATTGATAGAGGCAATAGGGAGCTTCCAATACATGCGGATTTTGTGGGTGAGAAAATCAATACTCGATTAGACCAGAATATAAATGTCAGCTTAAAAGAAGTAGACGGTGTAGATAGAATTACTATTGAGAATTGATAATGGTTATTCAAAATGTTAAAACCAAAAGAGCAGCTCCCAGAGTCAGATTAATCGGTGAAGCTCATCTGGAGCACGGGGTTGATCTGGAGCAAAAAAGCGTTATGGCTGAACTGGTGAATGTGAGTATTTTTGGGGCAGGGTTAAAAATTGGCCAAGAACTGAGTACGGATATGGATTATAGGATCAAAATTAGTTTCTATCCTATTAAGGAGTTTGAATTTAACAGTCAGATTATTTGGAAGTGCAATGTTGGAAATTCTTACTTTTACGGTTTGAGATTTAAACATGTTAATTTGCAAAACAGACTGGAGCTGCATAAGCTGATAACTGAAAACTTAAAGGTTTAAAGCGGTCTTGCTTAACTATAGGACTTATTATGAATAAATTAAAAAGTAAAGATTTACTCGGCTTAGAGTATCTTTCTTCAGAAGAAATTGAATTAATACTTGATACCGCTACACCTTTTAAGAGGCTTTTCACTCAATCAATAAAGAAAGTTCCTACTCTAAGAGGTAAAACTGTAGTTTTACTCTTTTATGAGCCTTCCACCAGAACACGTCTTTCTTTTGAACTGGCAGCAAAAAGACTTTCTGCCGATACTCTCAGTATTTCGCTGGCTTCTTCAAGTATCCAAAAGGGTGAGGGTATAATAGACACAGGTAAGAATCTGGAAGCTATGAAAGTGGATTTTATAATATTGCGCCATTCGGCTTCCGGAGCAGGGGAGGTGCTGGCTCCTCACATAAAATCCCATGTGATTAATGCCGGGGATGGAAGCCATGAGCATCCAACTCAAGGTTTACTGGATATCTTTACTATGAAGCAGTATAAGAAAAAAATCGCAGGATTAAAGGTAGCAATCATTGGTGATATACTGCATTCCAGAGTAGCGCGTTCCAATATATGGGGCCTAAAAAAATTAGGGGCTGAGGTTACAGTTTGCGGGCCGTCTACGATGCTTCCCTGGGAATTAAGGGATTTAGGAATAAAAATAACTGATGATTTAAGAGAAGCGCTTGATTCAGCCGATGTGGTAAATATACTTAGAATTCAGCTGGAGCGTCAGCAGGAGAACCTGGTTCCTTCTCTGTCCGAGTATTTTAAGCTTTACGGTATTAATCAGGATAAACTTAAATGGGCAAAGAGCGACTGCATAGTTCTGCATCCAGGCCCTATGAACAGGGGTGTTGAGATTTCTTCAGAGGTTGCGGACGGGCTTCAATCTGTAATACTTGAGCAGGTTACAAACGGCATAGCTGTTAGAATGGCGATTTTATATTTGTTGGCCGGCGGCGGAAACATTAAATAAAAGCGGGAGATGAAGTTTGGCTATTTTAATTCGTGGCGGCAGGGTAATAGATCCTAAGAATAAAGTTGATAAAGTTCTGGATGTATATATAGATCAAGGCCAGATTAAAAAGATCGGCCGCGGTATAAAGAAAGATAAAAAAACCAGAATTCTTAATGCTAAGGATTTATGGGTTATTCCAGGCATTATAGATATGCATGTGCACTTACGTGAGCCCGGCAGAGAATACAAAGAAGACATTATTTCCGGTACTAAAGCAGCGGCCCAATCGGGCATAACCTCTGTTGCCTGTATGCCTAATACAGATCCGCCTATAGATAATATTTCAGCAATTAGATTTATTTGTTCGCGCGCTGAGGAAAGCGGATACATCAAGGTTTATCCGATCGGTGCGGTTACAAAGGGCTTGAATGGCAAAGATCTTGCTGAAATTGGTTCGATGGCGCTTGCCGGAGCTGTTGCTATCTCGGATGATGGTTTTCCAGTTATGAATGCGCAGTTATACCGGCAAGCAATGGAATACGCAAAAATTTTTAATTTACTTATAATAGATCATTCAGAAGATTTGGAGTTAAGCAAAAACGGTCAGGTTAATAAAGGATTTATGGCTGCCAAGATGGGTTTGATGGGTATACCCAGAGAAGCGGAGTACACTATGGTTGCCAGAAATATAGGGCTTGCCGAACTTACAGGTTGTCGGCTGCATCTGGCTCATCTGTCTACAAAGGAATCGGTGGAGATTGTTCGCAGGGCAAAGCGGAAAAATAAAAATATCACCGCAGAAACATGCCCTCATTATTTTACTATTACAGAAGAAATATTGGAAAATTATAATTCGCTGGCTAAAGTAAAACCGCCGATCAGGACACCTGAAGATAAGCAGGCAATAATAAAAGGTTTACAGGATGGTACAATTGATGTTATTGCTTCGGACCATGCGCCCCATACCAGAGAGGAAAAAGAGATGGAATTCAATCGGGTTCCTTTTGGAATGATAGGCATGGAAACAGAGCTCCCATTGACTATTACCGAGCTTGTGCTTACAAAGAAGCTTAAACCCATTGAAGCTGTAGCTAAATTAACAGTTAATCCAGCTAATATTTTGAAACTTTCAGCTGGCACTTTAAGCATTAACGCGCCGGCAGATATAGCTTTGGTGGATATTAAGCAGAAAAAGATTGTAAAAAATTTCTTTTCTAAGAGTTCAAACTCGCCTTTTATAGGGCGCGAACTTTTCGGTTGGGCGGTGACAACAATCCTTAACGGTAAAATAATTATGCATAGAGGCAATCTTGTTTCAGATTGATGTCACTATTATAAACCAGAAGAGGTTATCCTCTGATTGCTATATAATCGAATTCATCTCGGAAAATATTGCAAAATCTGCAAAACCGGGACAATTTATTCATATTCATTGCCCTGCGCCGGAGTCTTTCTTCAGAAGGCCGTTCAGCATCGCCGATATTAATAAAAATATAGTAAGTATTTATTATAAGCGCATAGGGCCGGGAACGAAATATCTGTCTTCTCGTAAAAAAGGAGATACTCTGAATATTATAGGTCCGTTGGGGAAGGGATATCCGGACAATATAAAAGGGAAAAATATTGTTTTTGTCGCAGGCGGGACCGGTATTGCTTCGTTGAATTTTCTGGCAAAAAAGCTGCAGCCGTCTAAAGGTAAACTTTTCTATGGCGCAAAGTGTAAGGCCGAGTTAGTCTTTGCCAATAATTTTAATAAAAAAAACTGGCAAACATTTAAGTCTACAGATGATGGCTCAGCCGGATTTAAGGGTTTCGTAAGTGATTTGTTTTTTAATAAGTCCAAAAATATTTTGGATTCTAATACTGTTGTTTTCATGTGCGGTCCGCATAAGCTTGAGAGGGCGGTAGCCTTATTCCTTATAAAAAATGGGATTTCGTTCTATGTATCCATGGAGTCGGTTTTTGCCTGTGGGCTCGGTGTGTGTCAAGGGTGCGCAATTAAGAAAAACAGGAGTGAAGGATATTTTCTTGCCTGCAAGGATGGCCCGGTTTTTCCCGGCAATGAAATTGATTGGAAAGAAGTATAAATGGACCTAAAAGTAAAATTAAGAAGATTAACGCTAAAAAATCCGGTACTTACAGCATCCGGCACATTCGGTTATGGTAATGAATACTCAAAACTTACTAATGTCAACAAGCTTGGCGGTATAATAACAAAAACAATAACACTTAAACCCAAAATTGGCAATAAACCTTGCAGGATAGTTGAAACTTACGGCGGCATGCTTAACAGTATAGGTTTAGAGAATATCGGGCTGGAAGAGTTTATTAAGCAGAAATTAAATCAACTCTGGAAGATAAAAACATCGGTAATAGCAAGTATTGCAGGCAGCAACCCGGCAGAATTCGTTCAGCTTTCTAAAGAACTTGATAAGATAAAATTAATTAAAGCATTAGAACTTAATCTTTCCTGCCCGAATATCCATAATGAGAATATTGTTTACGGCAATTCTACTGAGATTGTTAAAGAAACCATACGGCTGGTGAGAGAATCAACTGATTTGCCTATTATAACAAAGCTTTCTCCTAATGTCAGTAATTTTATGGATTTGGTTTTAGAGGCGGATAAGTCGCAAACTGACGCGGTCTCTTTAGTGAATACATTTATTGGCATGGCGGTTGATATAAACACAAGAAAACCAAAAATACCAAATGTTACAGCCGGATATTCGGGACCTGCGATAAAACCGCTTGCTTTGAGATATGTTTGGATGGTAAAAAAGGTTTCGGATGTGCCGATAGTAGGAGTAGGCGGTATAATGAATACTGCAGATGCGCTTGAGTATATAATTGCCGGTGCATCAGCTGTTGCCTGCGGTACTGTGAATTTTATTAATCCTAAAGCAGGAACGGAAATAATTAATGGGTTGGAGAATTATCTTGAGAGAAATAAAATTGACAGCATATCTAAACTGATTGGGAGTATTTCATGTTAAAACCGGTGATTATTGCTTTGGATACACATACGGATACCGAGGCCTTTCATCTGGTTAATGAGCTTTCTGCATATGTTGATATTTTCAAGGTGGGGCCGGGATTATTCTACCGTTACGGTAGAAGTTTAATAGAGCGTATACAGAAGAATAAAAAGAAGATATTCCTGGATGTTAAGTTATTTGATATACCGAATACCGTAGCCTTAGCTGTTGAGGTTATTAATAATCTTGATATTTACTCGATAAGCGTGCATTTAAGCGGAGGTGAGGAGATGTTAGGCCGCGTGTTAGCCTTAAAAAGCAGACCGTTAATTTGGGGTGTGTCTGTTCTAACGAGTTTTAGCGGGCAGCAGTTGAAAAATCTCGGCATAAATGACGGGGTGAATAAACAGGTCTCAAGATTGGTTAAAATAGGATTAAATAAAAATATTGATGGTGTGGTTTCTTCTGCTCACGAATTGCCAGCAATTATTAAATTAAAAAAGCAATTTACTAAAGGTCAGCCAGCTAAATGTATTGTGCCTGGAATAAGGCTGGAAAATACCGGTAATGCTAAGGATAAGAATGATGATCAGCAGAGAATTATGACGCCGGCCGGGGCATTTAAGCTTGGAGCAGATTATATAGTGATTGGGAGGCCTGTAATAAAGGCTCCGAATCCCAAAGAGGTCTTGAAAAATGTGATTAAGGGGATTGATAAATAATGGATTGGATAGAGATTTTTAAGGAAAAGAAAGCATTACTGAACGGTCATTTTCAACTCTCCAGCGGTAATCACAGCCAGGATTATTTTCAGTGCGCATTGGTGCTTCAATATCCGGATATCGCGAAAAACATAGCTGAAGATTTAGCTCAAAAAATATTAATAGATGTTGAGGTTGTGGTCTCACCTGCCATGGGAGGCATAATCATTGGCCATGAAGTTGCCAGAGCGCTTAATACAAGAGCTATTTTTACAGAGAGAGAAGATGGTGAGATGAAACTGCGGAGGGGCTTCAGCCTTAAAAAGGGTGAAAGGGCGCTTGTAGTTGAGGATGTTCTTACAACTGGTAAATCCAGCCGGGAAGTAATTAAAGTAGTGCAGGAAGCTGGAGCCCAGGTTGTAGGATTAGCTTCTGTGGTAAATAGGTCTGTTGGGAATGTAAATTTCGCAGTGCCTACATATTCGCTTGTGGAATTGCCGCTTGCGATTTATGATTCTGCTAATTGTCCTTTGTGTAAACAGGGTTTAAATTTAATCAAGCCAGGAAGCAGAAAGATTAAGTAGAAAATTTATAAACAGTAGAGGTATAACTAATGGTTACTTATAAACAGTCCGGTGTTAATATTGATATGGGGAATCTTTTAGTCCAAAGGATTAAAAGAAAGATGCCTCATATTGGAGGTTTTGCGGGTTTGTTCCCGTTATCCAAATTAAAGGATGCTTCATATCTTGTTGCTTCTGCTGATGGTGTTGGGACCAAACTGAAACTCGCATTCAAATTTAATAAGCATTTTGGGGTAGGCATAGATTTAGTAGCTATGAATGTTAATGATATAATATGCTGCGGAGCAAGACCGCTCTTTTTTTTGGATTATTATGCAACCAGTAAATTAAATATTGATCAGGCTGAGAGTGTAATATCCGGCATAATTGAAGGGTGCAAAATGGCCGGATGTATGCTTTTGGGCGGGGAGACTGCCGAGATGCCGGGATTCTATAAAGGAAATGAATATGATCTTGCAGGATTTGCTGTCGGATTGGTTAATTCAAAAGAGGTTGTACAGAATAAGGACATCAGGGCAGGAGATGTCATTATGGGACTGCATTCAAGCGGGCCTCATTCAAACGGATACTCGCTGATAAGAAAGGCGTTAAAGCCCGCAGAATTAAAAGAACATCAATCCGCTCTTTTAAAACCCACAAAGATTTATGTAAAGGATATACAAAAATTAAGGGGAAAAAGAATTAAAATAAAGGGATTAAGCCATATAACAGGCGGCGGTTTTTATGATAATATTCCCAGAGTGCTGCCAAATGGAACTCAAGCAAAGATATTTTCCATGGGCTGGAGTGTGCCTAAAATATTTGATGTTATTCAGCATAAAGGGAAAATACCAAGGGAGGAGATGTACAGGGTGTTTAATATGGGGATAGGCATGATACTTATTCTTGATAAAAATAACGCTGCTAAAGTCAGGGGAATTATTCCCGAGGCATCTTTAATTGGAGAGATAGTCAAAGGCAAAAGAAAAGTAATCATTAAATGGAGTATGGATGAATTTAATAATTGGAGTTCTTGTATCAGGAAGCGGGAGTAATCTTCAGGCTATATTAGATAGTATTGAAGATGGTTTTATACCTAATGCAGTAGTAGGCGTGGTTATTTCTAATAAAAAGGAAGCTTATGCTATTGAACGGGCAAAAAAACACGGGGTAGAAGCATTATTTATAGATCCGAAATCTTTTCAGAGTCCTGAAGAATTTAACGGTGCCGTAGCTGATGAATTGATTAAGCGCAACATAAATTTAGTTTGTTTGGCCGGATATTTACTGCTTATAAAAGGAAAATTATTAAAGGAATTTAAAGGCAGGATATTAAATATCCATCCTGCGCTTCTGCCGAAATTTGGGGGGAAGGGTATGTACGGGCACCATGTGCATGAATCAGTTATTAAATCGGGTGAGAAAAAATCCGGTGCTACCATTCATATAGTGGACGAAAAATATGATCATGGATCCACAATACTTCAGCGTGAGATTGATGTTTTTCCCGGCGAAACTCCTGAAAACCTTGCAAAAAGGATTTTAGAGATTGAACATATAATTTATCCCGAGGCATTAAAATTAATTGCTGAAGATAAAATTAAATTACATATTACTAAATAAGATTTAATACTAAGGGGGCTAAAATGATACCCAGATACACCCGTAAAGAAATGGGAGACATTTGGAGTGAAGAGAATAAATTTAGGATTATGTTTGATATAGAAGTTTTGGCTGCCGAAGCATGGGCTCAAAAGAAGATTGTGCCGCAAACTGCTATTAAAAATATAAGAGCAAAAGCTAAGATTAACATTCCGAAAATTCTTGAAATTGAGAAAACAGTTAAACACGACATTATTGCTTTTCTTACACAGATTGCTGAAAGTATAGGGCCGGATGCCAGGTTTCTTCATTTGGGGATGACTTCTTCAGATGTTTTAGATACCACGCTTGCTGTTCAGATTAAGCAATCAGGATCGATACTTCAAAAAGACTTAAAAGTCCTGTTAAATAACTTAAAAAAACAGATGCTTAAGCACAAATATACTATTATGATGGGCAGGACACATGGGGTGCATGCGGAGCCGATCACATTCGGTCTTAAGTTGGCCAACCATTATTCTGAGTTTAAGCGTTGTCAAAGAAGGCTGCGGCAATCATTGGATGTTATGAGAACTGGCAAGATATCCGGTGCTGTTGGAACATACAGCCATCTCGCTCCGGATATAGAAGAGTATGTGTGCAAAAAACTTGGTCTTGAGAGCGCGGTGATATCTTCTCAGATAGTCTCAAGAGATATTCACGCGGAATATTTAAGCCAGCTTGCGGTAATCGGCAGTTGTCTTGAAAGGCTTGCCCTGGAGATACGCCATCTTCAAAGGACTGAGGTTTCGGAGGCTGAGGAGCCATTTACTAAGGGCCAAAAGGGATCTTCGGCTATGCCTCACAAAAGAAATCCTGTCGGATGCGAAAATATATGCGGGCTCGCCAGGCTTCTGCGCAGTTATGCTCAGTCGGCATTAGAAAATGTGGCATTATGGCACGAAAGGGATATAAGCCATTCTTCAGTTGAGAGGATTATTATACCAGACGCCAATATTTTGCTGGATTATATGATCGTCAGGATGAGCGGCATAATAAGCGATTTAGTTGTGTATCCTGAAAATATGAAAAGAAATATGGAAAAAACAAGCGCAATTATAACATCTCAAAGAATTATGCTAAAGCTTATAGAAAAAGGATTTGAAAGACAAAAGGCATATGAGCATGTTCAAAAAGAAGCTATGCTTGCAAGGGATAATAATCTTGATTTTAATAAGCTGATATCAAAAAACAAAGTAATAGCAAGAATCATTACCCCAAAAGAATTAAAAGAAATACTGGATATTAAATACTATATCCGCTGGGTAGATAAAATATTTCAAAGAGTTAATGCTTAAACAACAGTAATATATTATTTATTTATGATAGGTGAGAAAAGATCAAAAATTAATTATATTTTCATTGATTTTCTTGCAATATACTTCAGCGTTTTTCTGTTTTACATAATATTTGTTTCAAAATTCTATAATTTTGATGGGGTTGCCTGCGCGATTGCAGTAGAGATGGGGGATCTGAAGAATTTATTCCACGGCAATCATCTGCTTTACGGTTTTCTTGGTTTTCTTTTCGACAGAGCGATTCGTCTGTTGGGATACGATGGCACTACTCTGACTTCTCTCCAGTTGTTCAATATTACACTTTCTGCGTTAAGCTGCAGTATTTTTTACATTATTTTGTATGAATTTACCCGTCAAAGAATAATTTCTCTTTTAGTCAGTTTTTTAACAGCTTTCTCGTTTGGGTACTGGTTTTGGGCTTCTGAAGCGCAGGTTTATCCGCTTGCATATATACCGATGCTGCTCATAACATTATTCGGCATAAGATTTGAGATAACTAAACGTTTTAATACTGTTTGCTTTTTGTTTTTGATGGCTTTACTGGGGCATATAATACATATTCTTTTTCTGCCTGTTTTATTTTTCTTTATATTGGAAGAGAGCGCTTATAACAAAAAAACAGCAGTATTGAAAATGATAAATTTCGGCAAGTATGTTTTTGCGGGATTATTCATTTCATATTTAATAGTGATTGTAACCGTTATCAAACCGCAATCATTTAACGATTTTCGCATATGGTTATTGGGCAGCGCTGTGCTTACTCCTGACAAACATTTCGCATGGCACGGCGGTTTTAGCGCATCAAATATTCTAACTTTAATTAAGACGAACTGCACTTTGTTCCTGCCGGTGTTTTATGAAAAAATAAATATTCTGCCGAAACTGCGGAGCGGATTTTCATTTTTAATATATGCGTCCGGATTTATTTTTTTAGTTTTAATATTAAATTTCTTTTATGGAATAAAGAGGATCTGGAAAGAGTACCGCTCTATTGTATTGCTTTGTTTGGTATGGCTTATGCCTTATTTAGTACTGTTTGTTACATGGGAGCCTGGAACACTCGTATATTCGTTAACAAATATTTTCCCTTTATGGATGCTTTTGATGTTAAGCGTAATATCATTGCGGTTAAAGAAACAGTTTAAGATACTGTTTTTGATTGTTTTTCTGGGTATCTTTTTATTGTCAAATATTCTGAATGCTATGCAAGGATTAGCTGACAAGAATAATAACAGGGTATTAATGGAAGCAGATATAATAAAAAAACATACCAGCCAGAATTCGGTTGTATTGGTTGCGTCCGGTTTTTATAAATTATATTTGCCCTATTTTGCGGACAGGCATCCATTTTATGTTAACTGGATTGAGAAAGACAAAACGGAATCCTTGAAATCAATCAATAATATGCTTAAAGACGGCAGAGATATTTATATACTGCCGGAGGTTTTAGAAGTTGATTATGCGCGAAAATTTATAGATAAATATTTCGCGATTGAAAAAGTAATATTGGAGAAATCCCTTTCCTTATATAAGATTAAAAGAAACTGATTATGATATGTTTGCATTTATAAAAGAACCCTTAAAAAGACACAGAGATATTTTAATTATTATTTTTACAGTTTTGCTTATAGGATTGCCTTTCGCCAACAGAGCATATTTTGTAGATGATATTTATCAGGTAACCATGGCGGAAGGTTTGCTGGATAATCCGCTGAGACCTTATGATTTTAAAAGCGATGATACAAAGCAAAATCAAATTAGTTGGGAGAAAGGCAGTTTGCCGCGGATGGTGAATCCTCCGTTAATGCATTATTATTTAGCATTAGTAATAAAGTTGTTTGGCAATGATGTCTGGAAATTAAGGTTAAGCTTTCTTATTTTTCCGATTTTAGCCGCTCTGGCTGTATTCAATCTCGGAAGGAGATTTTCTTCTCATCCGTTGGCGGCCTCAATTATATTTGCGGTTACACCTGCTTTTTGGTTGAGCAGCTACTCGTTGTTAATTGATATGTGCATGATTGTATTTGTTTTCTGGGGTTTTGAGTTTTTTATGAGGGGTTGGGAAAGAAACAGTTTTGGGTATTGTTTGGTTGGAGGTGCCGCATTAGGTTTAGCTCCGTTAGTAAAATATACCGCATATTCAGCTCTGTTAATATTATTTATTTGGATTTTATTGCGAGGGAAGGAATGCTTCAATAAAAAGAGGTATTTTTTAGTATTCTTGTTGCCATTGATATTTGCCGGCATCTGGGGTTGCTGGAATATCCTAACATATGGCGAATCCCACTTTTTAGCGGCTCTCCAGAGATCCAATACCGGGGCATGGCCGCCAAAAATAATTGTCGGTTTAGTTTTTTTGAGTGGCGTAAGCATTTTTTCAATTAGCTATATTATTATTTTGTTGAAAGAAAAAAGAATATTAATATACCCGTTTTTGGCGTTATTATTGGTTTTGGTTGTATTCCTTGCTTCGCCTTTTGGCGGATTTAAATTAGGCCAGTCCTGGCTCTTTTCAATTTTATTTATTAATTCGATAGTAGTATTTTTTATTCTATCAAAAAACATTAAATCGATTAATAAATTTTTATTTCTATGGTTTGTTGTTGGATTCGCCATTCTGCTGCTCCCCATTCCGTGGGTGGCAGCCAGATATTATTTAACAATACTGCCGTCGTTTGTATTTTTAACAATAGAAATAATTAAGCTGTATTTTCCCAACAGATATGTTTTTAAGTATATTATAATTGCGATTATTTCGATTACTGCGGTGTTTTCACTGATGCTTGCGGTGGGGGATTATGTTCAGGCAGGGGTATACAGAAAAATAGCGGATGATATAAAAAAAGAGCAAATAGTGCTAAAAAATTCAGGCAAGAAAATAGTTTTGGGAGATGCCTTCTTCGGTTACAGCTATTACTTGAAAAAAGACGGTTGGCAGGTAATATTTAATCAAAGTAAAACAGCTAGCGGGGATATCCTGCTTGCTTCAACTCATTCCATCCCTTCAGTTGCGAGGCCGTGTTGGAGAATTGCCGTAGAAGAGCTTGGAAGATTCGATTATAGATCATATTTCCCGCTGCGTGTTATGGATATACCTTCAGGCGCGGGTTTTTATGCTTCAGCCGGAGGATCGCTGCCGTTTTCTTTCGCAATGGAACCTATAGAAACATTTGTTTTATATAAAGTAAAATAAAGTGAATAATAAAATTACTAATTATAAATAACTTAAATATATGATATACATAACATATAAAACTTTCTTTTCAGCGGCCCATAGTTTATATAATAAAAAAATGGGAAGACTTAAGAATAAAAATATTTACGGAAAGTGCGCAGGCAAATATCCTCATGGGCATAATTATGAACTTAAGGTGACATTAAGGGGAGATGCAGATCCCATAACCGGCATGCTTGTCAACTTAGATACAGTTAAAAAAATAGTTAATAAAAATGTAATACAAAAACTGGATCATCAGGATTTTAACAGGTTGTCATTTATTAAAAACATTGTGCCGACATCGGAAAATCTTTGTAAGATTGTCTGGGATATCTTAGCTAAGACTAAATTGAAGGATTATTTATTTGAGATCAGGCTTGATGAAACTGATAGCAACAGTATTGCTTTAAGAAACGGGTGATTCAATTGTCTCGTTATGGCCAGGTTTTCGATAATTCCCGCCATGATACTCTTACAGGCAGAGACGTGGAAGTTGGAAGTCCGTCATAAGCAGTGTCATCGTAGAAAACAATTGCTGATCCACCGGGTGAAATATTTGTGGAGCTGTTGCCATCCACTACTAATGCTCCGTGTATTGTTGCGTTTCCTGAAACATTAAACTGGCCGCCGCAGTATAATAAACCTCTAATCGAAACTCCGTCTTTAACAGCGTCCCTTTTGTCAGGATTGCCGCCGGCGCCGAACTGGAAATTAACTTTTAAGCTTGACGGCGGGCCGCCGCCTGCATCACCGTAAAATTCGCTTGTTGCTGAGGTGTCTATAGCCTGGTATTCATCTGCCGCGGTTGCAGGAAGATTGGCTATGGTGTAGCTGCCGTTACCGCTTCCGGTCATAGTAAAATTGCCCATAACAAATATTTTTCCTATTATGTAATTACCACCTCCGCCAATGCTGAGATTTTGCTCATGATACCAGTAAAGGTTTCTAGAATCTGACCAGTTGTTTACGTTTCTATTCCCGGCATAGTAAGTTCCGTTAGCTTGAGCGCTTGCTTTAATTATCTCAAAGTCAATTTCCGGTCTTGGCGGTACATTATAATATGACCACCAATGTAAATTATTTGTGTTGGGGGAAGCCGGGGATAAATCCCATGGGTCAATTGATGATGCGGAGTATTTCCTGGGGAACTGATTGGTTGCGGCTGCTCCTTGAAGCGTTATTGGGCTCAATGACTTTATGGGTCCCCAGTTTACTTCCACATTGCCCTTTACAAGTATACCTTGATTAGGACCACAGTATATGCACGCATCCAGTTCCTGTTTTTCGTATATAGCCTCAATTTTTCTTACTTCTTTGGTGGAGTTGTCTCTGCCTGCCGCTGTGATGATTCGGTATTTGCTGATGGTCGGATGACTTGCCATCTCAATAGTATACTCGCCGCCTTTTACATCGGAGTATATCTTATCGTAATTATAATATGTTATCCTGTCTGTTTCCAAGGTGTCCCATATAGCGGATGATTCAGAGAGTTTCCAGAACCCTCTATCGAGGCCGGCTTCTGCGAGTTGGAAGGCTGTGGTGGTTTGCTGTTGTTTTACAGTCTGTTTTGATTCCTGCTGGGATAACCTTACTAGATAAGGTATGGTTATAAGAAATGTTATTAAAAAAATCATTGATATGAGCATAACATTTCCTTTTTGCAATTCAATTAATTTGTTTTGTAAATAAGTTATTTTCATAATTTAACTCCTAATTCATTATTCTGACTTTTTCTATAGATAACTTAAAAATACTGGTCTTTGCCTCGTAAGTTCCCTTTTCAAGCGAGATTGAAATTGATATTATGTCATCTTCCCATGTGTTCTGGTAAGCGAACGCGATATACCGTAAATCCTTTGATAATGTGCTTGTTAGCCCGTCAATGTCCTGAATGAGTTCTTTATTGTTTTGATAGTAACTAATAATTTTTCCTTCTACAGTTTGAAAATTAATCCTGGAATACGGCGGTTGATTCGTAACTTGATCAACTGTTATTGATGAGGCGACCCCCTGTCTTAAATGACGGTTCATAGCGTCTATGGATATTCTGGCGTCCCTTTGAATAGAGGCGCGGGCAGCATTAAGGGCCTGAAATCTTGTAAAATTTATTAAAATATGGGATCCTACTGAAGATATAATGCCAATAATGGCAACCGTTATCATAATTTCTATCAAAGAATATCCCTTTCTTTCAGCAATAAGCCTATGGAACGCTTTTTTACCAGGATAGATTAACAATTTCTGAACCTCCCGCGCTCAATGAAATGGATCCGGTTTGTTTTGTAAAATCTGGTGTTTCACCTTCAAATGTGGTATACCAACCATATACATTATAATTAAAGCCTCCGGGAAGTGACGCTGAGTATTCCCCGCTTGAGTTGCTGGATACGCAATAATAAGCTGCGCCTGCGCGCGCTGTTGCATCCATTGTGGGCGGCAGTGTGCCGCCGACGGTTGTAGTTGTTATTATTATTAATACACCGGTTTTAATCGGTTCACCGCCGTTTGTGACAGAGCCGGCAATAGTTCCGTAAGCATTTGAAATGGTAAATGTGGTTACAAATACGGTGTTTCCTCCGACTACAGTTGCAGATTCAGTCTCAGGGGAACATGATTCCTGCGACTCAATGAAAGGTTCTACTGTGTATGATCCTACCGGAAGATCGACAATTGTAAAAATACCGCTTACATCGGAGATAGCTTCTCCGACCGGTGTGCTTCCTTGTTTTGCAGTAACGGGTATGTCCGGAAGCGGATCCACGCCGTTAGTTGAAGTAAAACCTGTGAGAGATCCTCCTGAGTTTAATTGAAAATCTATGCCTGAAACAAGATTCCCGGCTGTAATCGCAACATCTGCTACCGTCTGGCTTACATAATCGGAATTCTGGTTGTTGGGATTTGCGGTTATATCGCGTAATCCTTCGCTTAAGCGCAGGCAGTACCTGCCGTCAGAGTTTGTTGTCTCTGAATCTCCGACACCTTCTACAACAATATCCGCTAAAGGAGTGCTTGATGTGTCTTTTACTGTTCCAGAAACATATCCTTCCGTAGCTGTAGTGCTGAAATATATCAAGCCGAGGCTTGTATCAGCGCTTGCGGAAACTGCAACGGTGCTTATTTGAACAAAATTTATACCGCTTGATATTAATACATTCCATGTGCCGGTAGCAACGGATTGGACCATAAACTCTGCGTTAGGAGGTGAACCCACGGCATAAGCCTGAGCCGAGCTGGATAATCCGTCATCTACAAATACCAATGCGCCTAATGCAGGTGTGCCAGTAAGTATATCTTGAATGGTTGTACTATTCCTCGGTTCATAAATTATTGGTTTTAGCGTGAAAAAATCTAAGTTGTTATTATTAGAATCATAACATCTTCCTTTTGAAGAATTTGTTCCTGATTGCCAGGCTTTTCTTATATACTGCTCGTTTTCTTCGAAGCCAGCCCACTGATTAATAGGAGTACCTTCGCGGATAGAACTGACGTTTACACCGTTGTACTGCCATGCCACCTGATCGATGTAGTCTGATGTGCCTGCAGGCGCTATACCTATGCCGCCGTCTTGAGGTGTTTTGATAGTGTCAAGCGCTTGAGCAGGATCATAAACAGCATCTGCTGTCACCTGAACACCGGCTACATGCACGGTAGTAGTGTTAGCTATTAGATAATAACCGCTTACGGGTATGCTCAGCGTTGAATAATTCAACAGAATTACGTCTTTGGACGTTGCCTGTTTTTGATATATTAAATCTAAATAAGGTGTTGTCGCGTCTTTGGCGACTTCAAACTGAGATATGGTTGGATTGAACAGCTCAACATACTCTTGTGCAAATCCGTCAACTGTTATCGAGCTTCCGACAACCTGTGAAATAACTATATGATCTTTTAACCAGACGACACCTGAAACCGAACCCGAAGCCATCGCAACGAGATCGAAATCTACTGTTTGAGTTTCATCTGATTCTATTGTAATCTCTTCGTCGTGCATGAAATAACCTGTTTTAGAAGCCCTGACGGTAAAAGTGCCTGGTTCTAATGAAAAACTGTAATCGCCGCCAGCGTCAGTCGTATCGTTATAACTTGTGTTTTGTACAATCCTGACTGAAGCATTTTCAAGATCTGACCCGCCTGATTCTACTTCCCCATCCACGGTTGCGTTCAAACTTACCCTATCAGGATTTTCACGCAGATTGCTTATCTCGAATTTTCTCCATTTATTCATGAGATTCCATACAACATATACTTTTACCAGTTTTAGACCTGAGTCAGCTTCACTCCAGGATAATTCTTCCAGATCCCCGGAGCTCTCTCTTACTTTCGAGATGTATACTCTTCTTATGAACACCTGATCCGCAATAGTGATGTTCTCCTCTGGATAATACGCGGTGTCGTATTCAATTACAGGATTAAAGTTGGAATCATTGGTAGAACTTATCGTTACCAGAAGTCTGTAGTAAGATTGCTGCTTAAGCGATTCCATTTTCTCCTGAGCAAGATTAGAAGCTATAGTTTTAGATTTTGATAAGAGTATCGATCTCGTTATGCCCGCAAATGATGCAAGAAAAGCTGTCAGCCCTA
Source organism: bacterium (assembly GCA_043809745.1). Lineage (GTDB taxonomy): Bacteria > Elusimicrobiota > JBDRMW01 > JBDRMW01 > JBDROU01 > JBDROU01. The sequence continues at coordinate 46,748 of JBDROU010000005.1, read as the reverse complement.
CTGATATTATCAATACCGCTACCATAAGTTCCGGAAGGGATATGCCGGTTTTTGATTTCTTTGTAAATTTAGCAAAAAATTTGTTTGAAATGATTTTCATTTTAATAGGCTAAAAAAATTCTATGTTTTGAAAAATTTATTGACACTTTCTATTTTCGATTCAAGTTTGCTAATAATTTCTATAATCGGTTCATGTTTTTGCGGATCGGCTTTAATATTTTCTTTTAATTCCTTTATTATTACAGAAGCCTGCTTAATTTTTTCTTTATCCTCTTTTATGATTGAATGAATCCTTAATATCGTATTATTTATAACTTCCTGAAAATCCTTCAGTTCATCATCTTTCCTTATGTTGGATCTTACAGTCAGGTCTCCTTCGCATAATGCGCTTAAAACTTGTTCGAAACGGTACATAGGACCGGCGACTTTGTGAGATACATAAATTGAGTATAGCGCAAGGCCAGCGCCAAATGAAACTAAGATTATAAGCAATAATTTTGTGAAGGTTATAATTGCTTCTCTTGCCGCCGGGATATCACTAAAAATCGCGCTATTAGTGTTTATAAACACTATGGAATTAATTACTATTAGTGCACAAAAAATAGCCAGCATTGTTATAAGAAGTCTGGTGTAGCGTAGTTGGAAACCGCGCTTGATAATGTAAATGCTTCGTTTATGCATTGACTGCCTCCTTGCTTTTCTAGACTTTACTTAAGATAGATTTTGTCTAAAATAGTCCAATAATTTATTTAATTCTGCACTTCTTACTTTAAGTCTAATACCACTTGAGGAGTTTGTCAATGGGAATTTAACAAGATTGTTACAACTGTAATAGAACGGCAGTTTGTAAATTCAACCTTATATTTAGACAAAAAATAAAGAAGTAAATTTTTGATTCTAAAATTTAAGATGTGATTTTGGTCACAAAAGGAGAATTATATGATTAATAACTCTGTTAAAATAGGGATTGAAAATGTATTTATGAAAGCACCAGGAGGGCTGTGAGGGTTGTAATAATTTTATTTTTTTATTACAATTCTTTATTGGGAGTTAAATTTATCAAAATAGGGGGAACACAATGAAAAGGATGTTGTATTTTTCAGTTTTTTTAATTGTGCTATGTTCTTTTGCTTTTGTTGCGACGGCAAAAGCCGTGGGGTCTGGCGGTTTTGAAAACCAGGTGCTATCTGCAAAGGCTTTGGGTATGGGTAATGTATTTGTAGCTCAGGCTGATGATCCAGCAGCTGTTTACTTTAATCCGGCGGGTTTAACACAGCTTGATGGTATTCAGCTTTCATTAGGTACCGCGCTTCTTCTTCCTTCATTCGATTACACTTCACCTTTAGGGGTAAAAGACAGCGCTGATAGCGAGACATTTGTTGTCCCGAATTTTTATGCGAGCTGGAAAATAAATGAAAGTTGGTCTGCAGGTCTTGGGTATTACATGAATTTCGGTTTAGCCACTCATTGGAAAGATACTTCTGGAGTTCGTTACCTGGCTACTGATTCTGAGATGACGCTTTATACCTTGGCGCCGTGCGCAGCTTATAAGGTAAGCGACAAACTTTCTTTAGGATTGGGTATAGAGTATAATATGCTTACTGATATTACACTCCAGAAAATGGTTTATACGGGTAGTTCACCTGAGGGAAAGTCTGAACTTAGCGGTGATGGTGACGGTATAGGAGGTTATCTCGGTATTATGTATGAAATTTATGAGAATCATACCGCAGGTCTTACATACAGAACTTCTTCGAAAATAGATATAGATGGAGATGTTAAAATAACTAATCTTGCGGGTCTTTATACAATCCCAGTCCCATCAGGGTATGGTTTTCCGGTTAATTATTCTACTACTGCACAAACAGATATAACTTTGCCTCCACGTTTGCTGTTAGGGTATGCCTGGCAATGTACAGAAAAAGTTGTAGTTGAGTTGGATTATGAGTGGACTGGTTGGTCTACTTATAATGAAATTGATATTAAATATGCAGAAACTGATCTCACTAGATCGGCTGTTCTAAATACAGGAAATCCAGAAAAGAAAAACTGGCAGGATGTTTCGAGTGTTGGGCTGGGGACACAGTATTCATTAAACGATGAATGGGATATTCGCTGCGGCTGGTTTTATTTTGAATCACCTGTGACACAAGAGTATCTGAATCCTTCAATACCGGATAGTTCTAAAAACGGTATAGCTTTAGGCGCAGGTTATAAAATCAAAGATGTGGTTATTGATTTAGCTTATAGTTTGTTGGTTTCCAGCGATAGGGATGTGGTCAACAACATAGCTCCTGGAAAATACCAAGCCCAAACAAATATGGCCGCATTAAACGTCACTTATAAGTTTAAGTAATAGTATTAATTAATGACAAACCCAAGACAGAAATTAATCTGTCTTGGGTTTGTTTTAAGGTTTAATCTATCTTTTGCAAATGAAATGCCAGTAGGGAAGATTTTCAGAAACTGTAACTTTTGAAAAAGTATCACTTAAACCTTCAATCTGTTTTTTGGTAACCCGCTGTTCGATTCCCGTGAAAAACCGGTCATAAACGTCCTGCTTTATTCTTTTAATGCTTTTATCCTTGTAAAAATCATACAAAGGTATTTGGCTGCTTATGTTTAAAGGCTTCATCAATTTGCCGAGATAGATTAAGGGTACATATATAATAAATGTTAAGCATGTTGTAACAAAATTCCTGATTATCGGGCTTCTTAATTTTGAAAATATTTTTCTAAAAAAAGTAACAGCAGAAAGGATTATTCTGAAATGTGCGGGCCTGTTATCAAGCGCATAATAAAGGAAGATTAGCAGTTCAGGCGCGAAATGTTTTAAGTTTCTAACTTCCTGCAGACAATCAGTCGGCAGGTGGTGCAAAACTCCTAGCGAAAATATGAGATTAGCGAAATCCCCTTTGAACGGGATTTTCTTTAAATCGCACATAAAAAATATGCAATTTGGTGAGCTTGAAAGATTCTTTCTTGCAACAAATATGGCATCAGAAAAATCTACGAGTATGAGTTCTTTGCATTTATCTTTTAAGAAATAACTCCATCTGCCGTTGCCGCAGCCCAGATCGCAGACAGTACAGCTTTCAAGTTTATTTAATTCCACAATATCGAAGTACTGATGGAATTCCTTTTGATGTTCAGGCAGTATTTCCTCATATTTCTTCCACTCCTCGCCGAACGAGAACTGTATATCTTCTGAAAAAATTTCTGACTTTTCATCGGACAGAGCATTTTTTCTAAGCTTATTTTTGACATATGACGTATATTCTTGAGGCCGTGAGAGAATTATAACATCATCAATAATAGGATATATAATGCCGCTGATTATAATTGAACCGGCATTAACCTCTATATTGTCAGAGTTAAAAATATTTTTCAGCGAATTAATTTTGTCTTTATAATACATTTAATTATCCGAGATCTAATCCAGTATACAAATAAAAATAAGTTCAGTCATCAGTTTTTTTATTCATTTTTCAGGCTCCATTTATCTTGATATTTCAGTTTTATTTATATACTATAAAGATAGAAATAAGATTTGTGCTGTCTGTATTTGTGGTTTCGGATCCTATAAAATGGAGAAGAATATTGAGCCAGGATGCAGGTATACTCGTACCTCAGAAAAGTTGTCTTGATTTGTTAGAAGTACTCACCAGGATTAATCAATCCATAGAAAAAAACACTTCCTCCAAAGAGACCCTTTCGGAAATACTGGAATTAATTCTTAATGCTATCGGCGCTGATGCAGCAGTGATATTTTTATCCAGGGATTCAGAAAAGAAGTTGTATTTTTATGAAGCAAGCTGCCTGTCATTGGATCCGTTGCCTCAGCAAAAAAAGGATTTGCTAAAAACTCTTGAGCTTGACGGTCATAACAGTTTAACAGGGAAATGTTTTGAAAAGGGCACAGTTGAATATTTCAAAAATCCGGAAGATAATGAGTTGTTTAACAGCGATATTACTAAAAAACTTGTATATGAAATACAGAATATGATTGTAATACCCATTAGTTGCCTCGGAAAATTGAAAGGGGTGCTTTCAATATATAATAAGTATCGTGATGGTGAAACTTATTCGCCGGAGATCATAGCTTTTTTGCAAATAATTACCGCCCAGATGGGATTAGTAATAACAAATGCAATCCTCCGCAACAAAATGAGCCATCAAAAAGAGGAAATGAATATATTGATTAATTCAATGGAAATGGTTAACTTGAATTTAAATTTGGAGTATCTGCTTGATGCGCTTCTGCCTCTGGTTATGCGTATCATTAAAGCAGAAGCGGCAAGCATATTGTTGGTTGATGAGGCAAAGCATAGATTGCAATTCGTCGCGGCTAGCGGCAAAAAGAAAGAAGAGATTAAGAATGTGCATCTTAATTTGGGAGAGGGGATTGCCGGCTGGGTTGCTGAAAACGGCGCTCCTTTATTGATACCCGATGTCAGTTATGATAATAGGTTTTCGTTTAAGGCTGACCAGCAGACAGGATTTGTTACCAAATCCATTCTTGCGGTGCCTTTGAAATTAGATACGCATACAATAGGTGTTGTTGAAGCAATCAATAAGAAAAGCGGTGAGGAGTTCACAAATAAAGATATGAGAATGCTTATGACATTTTCTACAACCACAGCTATGGCGATACAGAAAGCAAGGTTATATGGAGATTTGAACGATTTGTTCATGGGTACCTTGAGGGCAATTGCGGATGCTATTGAAGCAAAGGATCCTTATACAAGAGGGCATAGTGAGCGTATTAGAAGATATTCGCTGATGATTGGCGAAAGAATGGGTTTGACCGAGACTGAGAAGAAGGATTTAAGTCTTGCGGCATTACTGCATGATGTAGGAAAAATTGGTGTGCCCGAGGGAATTCTTATAAAAAAAGAAGCATTGAGTATAGATGAGCTGAATACAATTAGAAGGCATCCATCCATGGGCGCAGATATGCTTTCATCTATAAGACAGCTTAAAAGCGCGCTTCCGGGGATCAGGCATCACCAGGAACGGTTTGACGGGCAGGGTTATCCTTCGGGCCTTTCCGGAGAAGATATCCCGTTATTTGGAAGGATTATTGCTGTAGTGGATACATTTGATTCTATGATAACTGACAGGCCATATAGAAAAAAAACATCAATTGAAAATATAATTAGTGAATTAAAAAAGTATTCCGGCACGCAGTTTGATCCGGATTGTGTGGATGCGTTTATACAAGAATTACGGGGTCAAGTCTCGACTTGACTACATGTATGATACATAATATAATCTTGCCGGAAACAGATAATACTTTTAACAAATGAATTAATAAAATTTATGGCTAGATCACTGCGTATATTATTTAAGGGCGCTTATTATCACGTTATAAATCGGGGGCAAGGAAAGAGAAATATATTTTTAGATAACAAAGATTATTCCATATTCCTTACATGTCTTAAAGAATCATGTCTGTTATATAAAGTAACTATTACATCGTATTGCTTAATGCCCAATCACTATCATTTATTAGTCCACACACCGAATGCAAATTTATCTGAATTTATGCGACAGCTAAATAGTGTATATACACAAATTCATAATAGAAGGCATCATCATGATGGATCATTATTTAAAGGAAGATACAAAGCGATTGTTGTGCAAGAAGGCAGTTATTTATTAAGATTAATCAGATATATTCACAGTAATCCAGTGAATGCCGGCATAGTAAAAACAATGAAAGATTTTGCTTTTTCAAGCCATAACAATTTCATGAAGCAAGAAGAAAATGAATGGTTAAAATTTAATGATATTTTGAGAAAACAGTTTAAATCAGACAAGCAGTTGAATGTAAAAAGGGCATACATCAATTTTATGAGTATAAATGACGAGGAGCTTACTAATTATCTCCAGAACAAAAGCCGGTGCGCGGTACAGGCAATTATTCTTGGTGATGAGTCATATATGGATGGAATAAAAATGAGATATTTGAACAAAAAACGGTTATTTGAGGAAATACCGCAAGCAAAACTATTACATAACGATATTGTTATCAAACAAATAAAAAAAGAAATTGTTAATGAATTTGATATCGAAGATACCTATTTATATTCCTCAATAAGGGGAAAAGAGAACCTTGCGCGGATGATGGCTATTAGTTTAGCAAGAGAATGTAGCAGATTGTCATATGGTAAGATTGCGGAGCTATTTGGAGGTATTCATTACAAAAGTGCCTCAAAATATTACGAAAGATTTAAGACTAAATGTAATAGTGACGCTAAGATGAGTAAAGTATTTAATGATTTGAAACAAAGGTGTAGTCAAGTCGAGACTTGACCCCAGATTTTTATATCAACCAAGATGGAAAAAAGGTATTTGAAGTAAAAGAGAAGAAAGACTTTATTGGTATTAGTATTGAAAAAGGTTTTGCTACAGATGAGAAGAAAATATCAGTCGCTCGCTGTTGGTTTGAGGGATTTCATTTAGGAGATTATGTCAATTTAAGGATACCCGCTTCGATTTCCGTAATAATATATCCTGGAAGTAGTGGTTTAATTGGTCCTTGGTTTTGGGTAAGAGGATTGAAATAATTAGAATCTAACTAAGTCATTGTACTGGACGCAAACAACGCGCCGGTGAATTCTGTGTCGGATCGGCGCGTGTCTACTCATAATAATGTAAAATCCCTAGATAATCTGTATACTGGCTTATAGTAGGGTTATTCTGCAGAGCTGAGAGATCTCAATAAATATACCAATCAATATTAATTTAAAGTATAATATAAATCGCTATTGTGCTGGGTCATTCACTTGAAAGGGGTAATAAAATGAAAGACGGGATTGTTGTTTTTGTTACGGTTGAAAATAAGACGCAGGCAGAAAAAGTAAGTTCTGCTTTGCTTAATGAGAAACTGGTTGCCTGTGTGAATGTTATTCCTGGAATAGAATCACACTACTGGTGGGAAGAAAAAATTGAGATTTCGAATGAACTGCTGCTAATAATAAAGAGTAGACAGGATATGCTGGAGAGCATTATTAGTACTGTCAAAAAAAATCATTCATATTCTGTTCCTGAAGTGATAGCTATACCTATTTTGGGTGGCAATCCCGACTATTTAAAGTGGCTGGGAGACTCAATATGCAAAAAGCCCTGTTCTATGAAGTAAATTCTGAAAATAATTATATTAAATGCAGGCTTTGTCCTCATGACTGTGTAATAAAAGAGAATGATGTTGGTTTTTGCCGTGTTCGAAAGAACCTTAAGGGTGACTTAATCTCACTCGTGTATGGCCTTCATGCCTCTGTGGGTGTGGACCCGATAGAAAAAAAACCTTTATATCATTTTTATCCTGGTAGAGATATACTCTCCTTCGGCACTCTAGGCTGCAATATGTCTTGTCAATTTTGTCAGAATTGGTCTATATCCCAAGCAGATTTTGATGAGAAGGTGCTCGATAGTTTCAGTCCAGAGAAAGCCGTGCGTTTAGCAAAAGAAAAGTCTTCTATAGGGATTGCCTATACCTATAATGAGCCGCTTATAAACTATGAATGGGTTTTAGATACCGCTAAATTAGCAAAAAAAGAAGGGCTTAAGAACGTATTAATTACGAATGGATTCATAAATGAGGTTCCATTAATGGAATTAATTCCGTTTATTGATGCTGTAAATGTCGATGTTAAAGCATTTCGTAATGAATTTTATAAGAAATTCTGTTCCGGTGATTTTGATACTGTTAAAAGGTCAGTCGAACTTTTTGTCGAAGCTAAAGTACATGTTGAACTGACTACTCTGTTGATAACCGGTGAAAATGATTCATATAATGAGATCAAACAATTAGTTGATTGGATCGCCTCACTCAGCCCTTATATTCCGCTGCATTTTTCACGATATTTTCCGAATTATAAGTTTTCCAGACCGCAGACACAATTAGATACTCTTATAAAGGCATATAATTTAGCTAATAATAAATTAAAATATGTTTTTCTTGGGAATGTGAATCTGTCTGAGGGATCTAATACTTTTTGTCCTGAGTGCGGTGAGGTTCTGATTGAGCGTGCGGGTTATAGTATAAAAGGCAGCAGCTTAAAATATAACAGGTGCGGTAAATGCAAGGCCGAGTTTTCATCAATAAATATAATTAATAAATAGTAAATTGCTTCGAAATTATATATAATTTACAAGTTTATATATGAAAATTATTTTAGCTTCAGCTTCTCCCAGAAGAAAGAAATTATTAAAGACAATGGGGGTAAAATTTAGGATTTTACAGCCGCATATAAGAGAGACTGTTCCAAAAGGACTTTCTAATTGTCAACAGGCGGTATTTTTAGCTCTAAAAAAAGCAAAAAATGTGGCAAGAAGAGTTAAAAACAGTATAATTCTCGGAGCTGATACGTTAGTTGTGTGTAAAGGAAAAATTATCGGTAAACCCAGAGATGTTGATGATTCAGCCAGAATGCTGAAAATTCTAAGCGGTTCAAAACATAGGGTAATTACCGGATTTGCGTTGGTTGATCAATTAAGAAATAAGACAAGCTGCGGGTACGATGAAAGTTTTGTTTTCTTTAGGGAAATTCCGAGTAAAAAGCTTAAAATTATCGGTAAAAAACACCTAGATAAAGCAGGGGCGTACGCGATTCAGTCAAAAAAGGACAGGTTTGTAAGAAGGCTATCAGGTAGTTATAATAATGTTGTTGGACTACCTACTGAAAAATTAAGTAAATTGTTTGAGAAACTAAAGCTTAAATTAAAATAGTATGAGAATTATGTTTTTTAGATTAATTATTATAGTTAGTTTTGTATTAGGGCTAGCTGTGAATCATGTTTTAGCTGATGACGCTTCCGGCGAGTCGGCTCTTTCATACTTAAAGATTGCCCGCGGTGCCAGGATGGCGGCATTAGGAGAAGGCGGCGTAAGCCTTGCGGATGATTCACAGACACTTTATTATAATCCCGCCGGTTTAACATTCCTTAAGAATATGGAGGTTTCCTTTCAGAAACTTGTATTTGTGGAATCCATTAGCCTGACTCATATTACATATGCGCAGCCTGTAAAATGGGGTGGTTTGGGTTTTGGGATCGGGTATCTGGATTCTGGTTCTATGGACAGGTATGATGTGAATAATGTAAAAACCGGTGATTTCAAGTCAACAGATTATGATCTGTTCGCCGGCATATCCGTTAAATTGCTAGATAATCTGAGTGCTGGACTCACATTAAAATTGATAAAAGAGCAAATCGATGATGAATCTGTAAGCGTTTTTTCTGGGGATTGCGGCTTAACTATATTGAACGTTGAAGATAGAATAATATTTGGATTAAGTATTCAGAATTTTGGAGGCAAGGTTAAATATATTAATGATTCTTTTTCGCAGCCGTTAATAATTCGTCTTGGCGCTTCTTTAAAAACATCCAGCGATTTTATCGTGTATTGCGAAGGACTAAACAGTAGTGATGCCGGTAATGATTTAAGGATTGGTTTTGAATTACCGATACAAAAAGTTGTTTTTGTCAGAGGCGGATATAAATACTTGATTGATAATGATCCTGATTTGGGCGGCACATTTGGATTAACAGGAGGAATTGGGTTTAGGCTTTACAGCTTCGATATTGATTATGCCTTAGTCCCGTTTGATGATTTTGATTTAACGCATAGATATTCGTTAAGTTATCGGTTTGGGAATAGGAGATCTCTCAAAAAGAGTACTTATGGAAACAATCTATAAAGATTTACGATTGAGCGCTATTTCCTTTTACGATTTACTGCTCAAATATCTAATCCCTTTAATATACCTTTCAGTTACAGTAGCTTTCTACTTAAGGACTTATGACTCTGCTCAAGTAAAAATTACGCTTATGCAGATTTTGGGTGCAATTGCTGCGGCAATTTGGCTATTGAAAATAATCGAAGAAAATCAAAATCCTTTCAAAAAAAATAATATTTTTACTGTGCCGCTGATTATCTATCTGGCATTAGGTTATTTATCGTTTGCGCATTCCAGCTTTCCCGGCACCACACTTGATGAATTCGTAAGAAGAAATTTTTATATATTGTTTGCATTGATTGTTATAAAAGAGTTTGACAGCGGTGAAAAAATCAGGCGTCTCATTATTTGGATACTGGTGGCTGCTTTTATTTCAAATTTTTATGCGATCATTCAATATCTTGATTATCATTACTTTCCAAAAGTTCCCGGGATGGGTTTGGATCCTTTTATATGGAGAGGCGCTTTCGGACCTAGAATATTCTCTACACACGGCAATCCAAATTTCTTTGGTAACTTTCTGGTTATTGTAGCCCCTATTATAATGTCATTAATCCTTAAAACGATGAAAAAAAACCCTTTTCCTTATATCGTTTTATTTCTTATGACTGTATTTAGCCTATATCATACTTCATCTAAAGGAGCTTTTCTAGGATTTGCGGCAGGGATTTTTATTTTTTCTGCTTTGACTATTATATATCTGCCAATAGGAAAGATAAAACTTGTAAGAAGGGTTTTTATAGTTTTCACGGGGTTGGTATTAATTGTATCTGTATTTTTTGTAGCAAAAATAAGTCTTCAGAGACTGGATTCTCTGAGGTTTAGGGTGTTTACATGGCTGTCTACATGGGAGATGATTGAAACACATCCGGTTTTAGGGACCGGTTTAGGTACATTTAAGACTACTTACCCGGCATACAGAAGGCCTGAGATATTTCATATAGAAGGGAAACATAATACGGAAACAGATCATCCGGAAAATGAATTCTTAGAGATACTTTATGATGACGGCATTGTAGGTTTTAGTTTGTTTATGTGGATAGTTATTCTCTTTACCGTTACCGGATTAAAATCACTAAAAAGTTTTTCTTCCATGGTAACACAAAAAGTTAATAAGTTCGGTAAAAAAATTGAGGTTTTAGAGGAGCCAAGGGCGTATTATATGTTGGGGATATTAAGCGCATTCCTGGCCATGTTGTTTCACAATCTGGTTGATGTTAGCCTGCGGTTTGTTTCATCCGGAATATTCCTGTGGTTATTGATAGGGCTTATCGGTTCATTGACTGTCAATAATCCTATGCCGGAGAAATCCCCTAAACCTGAACCTGTAACACCTGAAAATGCTTTGTTCCCTTTAAGCGCAAGATGGTTTCAGAGAGTCGTACAGGTAATGGTAGTTGTTGTTGCTGCATACCTCGTGCATATTTTCTACGGATATTTTAGCGCCGACATTCATCATAATAGGGGCATATTTTATTCAAAGCAGGCTAAATGGGATGAAGCCCTTATGCATTATAGAGAAGTAAACAGATTAAATCCTAATTACATAATGGCGCACTATTTTATGGGTAATGTGTATAATGATCGCTGGCAGGAGGGCGATTGGGATAGGGCTTTAAAAAAATATAACGATGTAAAAGAACTTGCCCCTAATTATGTTCAGATGCATCATCAGGTTGGTAATCTCTACACAAAACTTGCCGAACAATATTTTAGAAAAGCTCAAGATCTGCGCGATGAGGGCAAGGAAGCGGAAGCGGGTAAGTTTGAGGAAATGGGTACGGAAAATTATAAACTTTCTTTGGTTAGTTACGAAAAGTACAGGAAACTGGATCCTGTATTTCCTCAAAATTTCTATAGAATGGCAATGATATATATGAAATTTGGGCAGCAGGATGATGCGGAGAAAATATATGAGGCTTCGCTTGAACATAATCCCGGAAATTCGGAATCGTATTTTCATTTAGGGAATCTTAGATATATGAGAGGTAAAGATGCAAACGAAAAAGGAGATAATGAAAAATATGTTGCTAAGCTGAAAGAAGCGGAAGAAGCATACATAAATGCGCTTAAATACTCGCCGGATAATTTGCAAGCTATGAAGAATCTAACGGTAATATACCGTGAAACCGGGAGGAATGATGAGGCATCAAAAATGTGGAACCGTATTGCTTCGTTATATCCCGATGATGAAGATGTAAAAAGGATTCTTCAAAAAAAATAAGTTTATATATGAATAAGTTGAGTATCCGTATTATTGATTGGGTCGTTTATTTTATACTCATAGTTACCCCATTACTATTCTTCACTGACCTAACCAGGAATCCTTATTACACTCAGATAAGCCTGCTTCATGCGTCAATACTTATTATAGTAATAGTTTTTCTTATAGATGCGTTGATCTCAAAAAAATTGAGATTAATACGAACTCCTTTAGACATACCCATTGCTGCATTTGCAGCTGTAGCTTTGGTTTCAGTTGTCGTTTCATATATTAAGCACCCGGTTGAGTACTTTCGTTTTTCAACATTGAGCGAAGGCGGTAATAGATACTTTTTTACTATTGTAAACTCATTCTTGGCTTATTATATAGCGGTGTATTTTGTAAGGAAGAATCAAAGAAGTTTGGTTCTGATTATTAGTATTGTTGTTGGAGTTGTTTCCTGTTTTTACGGGGTATTGCAGTATTTTGGTTTGGAATTTATATGGCCAAAGGTGCTTAATCCATTCGGAGTAAGATCGGTATCAACTTTTGGTAATCCGAATTTTTTATCTTCGTATATAGTAATGCTTCTTCCTATAACGTTGTATTATTACCTTTCTGCTAGGGAAATGGTTTACCGTTTTGCATTGCTTTTTTCCTTATTAGTATACTTTGCCGCACTGCTATGTACATTAACAAGAAGTTCATGGATTGGTGTGATAGTTGGGATTGTTTTTCTCTTTGTTATTTTGATGGTTAAAGATAAATCGATTGTAAGCAAGAATAAGAAGTTCATAGGTTTACTAATTGCATTAGTGATTATATTGGTATTATTCTGGCCGAGGAGTAATATCGCAGGATACGCACCAACTGTTAAAGAAAGATTTTTTGAAGTAAAAGAGGCTGCTTCAGGTATTTACAATCCGCTGCATCAGAGGTTTTTAATTTGGAAAAGCAGCTGGGAAATGTCGCGCAGTTATCCGTTTATAGGGATTGGATGGGGGCTGCTGGAATTATATTATCCGTATTATCAAGGCACGCTGCTTTACGATAAAATCTTCTCCAAGTTGAGGACTCATGCAAATAATGCGCATAATGAGGTGCTTGAAATACTATCTCAGGTTGGCATTATTGGTTTTGGTGTGTATTTATTAATTTTGGCAACTTTTCTTACTTTAAGTTATAAAGCTTTTATGCAATTAAAAGCCAATCAGAATGAGTCCAGGTTTATAATAGTTGCATTGGCGGCTGGTATGATCGGTATGTGGTTTGATAATTTGTTGAATGTTTCGCTCCATTTTGCGGTACCGTGCTTTCTATACTGGTGGTTCATGGGTAATGTTGTTGGTGTTGCTAATGATGAGGTGCATGGTTTTGTTTTGGTCAGGGAGATCAATTTGCAAAAGGGAACGGCAAAGATATTGAGTATTTTGATAATAATAATTTCGATGTTTTTTATATGGAGGGTATATAATTATCAGGCGCATCAGATGGCTTTTTTCAAAGGTTTTAAGCTTTCACAAAAAGTGAATCCTGAAATAAGCGAGGATTATCGCGGGAAAAGGATGTTGAATAATGCTATTCAATATCTCAAAAAAGCGCATTCATACAGAAGGTTGGAAGTAAACAACAATTACGAAATGGGCAATGCTTATGCGCGGCTTAAGGATTATGATAAGGCCGTATGGTCTTATGAGGAAGCTTTAAGGGCAAACGGCGGTTATGATGAGATATATTATAATATTGCCACTATATGTAATCAGCAGCAAAAATATGATAAGGCGTTAGAATTTTACAACATTTCTTATAGAATAAATCCTCTTAATGAAAATATCTGCACTGGAATGAGCAACATCTATATTAACTATATACAGAGCAATAAAGACAAGGAGAAAAATTTTAAGTTACTAGAAGATTTATATTTAAGTGCTGTAAGAGTTCATCCGGATGAAAGGGATTTCTGGAATAATTTAGGCTGGGTTTATATTACAACAGAAGAGTATGATAAAGCGGTAGATGTTTATGCCCAAACACTCAGAATAGATCCGGATTTTGCGCCTGGCAGACAGAATTTGGAAATCTCATTAAAAAGATCAGGAAAAACATCGCATCCTTTCTTAGAGATAGATAATAAATTAGAAAATATAAAGTTGCTGGTTCAAGCGGCACAATATGATGAAGCTGAATCAATGCTTAAAGAGATATTAGAGATTTCTCCGAACCACGGCACAGCATTGATGTTTTTGGGCAATGTATATTTCAGTATGGGCAAATATGCCGATGCTGTGTCCATGTATTCCAGAGTTTTAGAAAAATACCCTAATAGTGTGGCAAATATGAGGAATTTAAGCGCAGCATATATGAAGCTCAATGATTTTGAGAATGCTAAAAATATATGTAAAAAAATTATTTCGGTTACCAAAGATAATCCTAATGAAGCCGGGGCTTATCAGGATGCGTTAAAGTCGCTAAGCGAAATAAATAATGCATTGGAAAAATAGGGACAGTCTACTTGGAGATACGACAGAAGGGACAGTCCCTATTTTCCCCACAAATTGGTTTAATATAGGCTAATAATTTTGTATCATTAATAACAATAAAATTAGGAATCTGATGGAGGCGATATGTCGGGTCATTCCAGATGGGCTGGTATAAAACATAAGAAAGCTGCGGTTGATGCTAAACGGGGGAAGATATTCACCAAGATAATTAGAGAAATTTCGGTCGCTGCCAAGCAAAGCGGCGGTAATCCTGATAATAATCCAAGGCTCAGAAAAGCGATGGAACAGGCCCGCGAAGTGAATATGCCGGCGGATAATATTAAGAAAGCCGTTCAAAGAGGTACCGGAGAGCTGCCCGGCAGTGTATTCGAAGAGCTTATGTATGAGGGATATGGGCCTGGCGGCGTTGCTGTTATGTGTGAGTCAACCACTGACAATAAGAACCGCACAGCTGGTGATATAAGAAGAATATTTACGAAGCATGGGGGAAATCTTGGAGAAAGCGGGTGCGTCAGCTGGATGTTTAATCAAAAGGGGTTTATAACAATTGAAAAAAAAGATATCGAAGAAGATAAATTGATGGGTATTGCGCTGGATGCGGGCGCGGAGGATTTAAATGCAGAAAATGATTTGTACGAAATAACAACCCAGTCAAATGATTTTAATAAGGTAACACAAGCTATAAAAGAAAAGAATATCCCTATAGCATCTGAAGAGATAACTATGCTGGCACAGACTAATATAACGCTTACGGGTAAAGAAGCAGAGCAGATGTTAGAGTTGATGAATGATTTAGATGAACATGATGATGTCAAAAATGTATTTTCAAATTTTGACATATCAAAAGAAGAAATCGAAAATTTTAACAAAGATTGAAAAGGTGCAAAACATGCGTGTTTTGGGTGTTGATCCTGGGTTTGCCAATACAGGCTGGGGGGTTATTACCCAGCATGACGCGGGTATCGTTTTAGAAGAATGCGGATGCATTCAAACAAAAGCGAATGATCTTACAGGCGTAAGGCTTTCTGAAATATACAGCCGGATGAGAGAGGTTTTAAACCGGCATAAGCCGGATGTTTTAGCGGTAGAGGAATTATATTTTACAAAGAGAGCTTTGTCAATTTTTTTGTTAGGGCAAGCCCGCGGGGTTGTTTTGTTGCTGGCTCAGCAATCCGGCATGCAGGTGTTTGAATATAATCCCAGAACCATAAAGATGTCTTTGACCGGTTTTGGCGGCGCTGAGAAAAACCAGATGCAGCAGATGGTGAAAGTGCTTCTTAGATTAAATGATATTCCAAAGCCGGATGATGTGGCAGATGCGCTTGCGGTAGCATTATGCCATGTTAACAGTTCAAAGGTGCGGAATAGGATAGGGAGTATAAAATGATTAATTTTCTTGAAGGTATCTTGGCAGAGAAAAGTTTACAGCAAGCGGTGATAAATGTAAACGGAATTGGATATGAAATATTTATAAACGCTTCAACAAGTGAAAGATTATGCGATATCGGGCAGAGGGCTAAACTCTTTGTGGTTGAAGCAATGGCTATGTATGGCGGAACAACTACTCTTTATGGATTCTTAACTAAAGCAGAAAAAGAAACCTTCTACTACTTCAAGGATTATGTTCCAAATACGGGTGCAAAGAAGGCTTTAGAGTATGTTGATAAGGCCGGAAAATCATTTGCTGATTTTAAGCAGGCAATAAAAACTGGGGATAGTGAGTTGCTTACCACAATTTTTGGTTTTACAAAAAAGACAGCCGGCAAACTGATTAGTTCACTGCAGGATAAAATCTCAGATTTTGCGGTTGAAGGCAAACAGAAATGGAAAAGGGATACACAAGATAATATTTATACACAGGCAAAAGCAAGCCTGATTGCACTTGGGTACCGTGATGGCGAAATAGACCGTATTTTTGGCAGTTTTAGCGAAGAAGAAATTAAAGGTTTACGCATAGAGGAGTTTCTAAAAAAGGTACTGCAAAAGGTTAAGATATGAAAAAAACTAACGAAGACACAGGCATTGTCTTAGGGCAAAGAAAAGAAGAAGACAATAAATTTGATGTAGCGCTCAGGCCGAAAAGGCTGAACGAGTTTGTTGGGCAAAATAAATTAAAGCAGAATATAGAAGTTTTTATCGTTTCGGCTGTAAAGAGAAAGATGCCGTTGGATCACTGCTTGTTTTACGGTCCTCCGGGTTTGGGGAAAACTACTCTGGCTTATATCATTGCTCAAGAGCTTGGTGTACAATGCAGGGCAACATCAGGACCTGTGCTTGAAAGGGTAGGCGATCTGGCCGCAATATTGTCTAACCTAGGTGAGGGGGATGTGTTGTTCATTGATGAGATACATAGACTTAACCATCTTGTGGAAGAAGCGCTCTATCCGGTTATGGAATCGTTTGAACTGGATATTATTATTGGGCAAGGGCCGAGCGCGAAGACTATAAAGCTTCCGATCCCTAAGTTTACGCTCATAGGAGCTACTACAAGGATCGGGCTTCTGACTAAACCTATGCGTGAACGGTTTGGGATTATTGGTCACTTAGAGTTTTATGGGGTTGAGGATTTAGAAAAGATAGTTGTTCGTTCGGCCAAGCTGCTCGAGGTTGAAATAAACAGGGAAGCTGCAATGATTATTGCTGAGCGTTCCAGAGGAACCCCCAGGATAGCCAACCGTTTGTTAAAAAGAGTAAGAGATTTTGCAGAAGTTAAAACAGAAGGAAAGATTACTAAGGATATTACTTGTATCGCTTTGGATGCTCTTGAGGTCGATTCTATGGGATTGGATTCACTGGATAGAAGAGTGCTGAAAGTAATAATTGAGAATTTTGCTGCCGGTCCGGTTGGGATAGAGACGGTAGCTGTAGCAATAAGTGAAGAGATCGATACAGTCAGCGATGTTTGTGAGCCATATCTGATACAGATAGGATTCCTCTCCAGAACACAAAGAGGAAGGATTGCTACTCCTCGCGCCTTAGAGCATATGGGTTATCTATCATCAAAAGTAAATAAGAAAAATTCGAAAGAGCAAATTAAGGAACTATTTTAAGGATACTGCTATGTCTATTAAGGTAGAATATTTGCATCAGAAACCTGATTTTTCTTTCGTGCCTAGAAAAGAGCCTCATCCACAATTTTTGCACGAGTTATTTGTAGATCCTTACGCAGGGTGTTCGTTCGGATGTAAGTATTGTTGGTCATTAAGGCAAAAAAAGGTTGATATTGTTGATTCCGGTTATCACGGATATGTAGGCATAAAAACAGATATTATATATCACCTAAACAAATTTCTGTCAAATTCTGACAAACAGTACACATTTCTTGTGGGGGCAGATATCGATCCTTATCAGCTTATTGAGGAGAAGTATCTTCTTACAAAAACAGTTTTAGAAACACTTCTTAAACATGAATGCCCCGTAACTATAATTACTAAATCTGAGCTTATATTGAAAGATTTAGAGCTGCTGCAGGAATTATGTAAAAAGGATTTGCTTACTGTGCTGGTATCATTATCAACTATGGATGAGGATGCTTCAAATATTTGGGAGAAAAATGCGCCGCCTCCACAAAAGCGTTTGAAAATAATTGAAAAGTTAATAATTAAAGATATACCGACAGGCGTAGCATTAATGCCGATTATTCCGTATGTGAATGATTCAAAGGAGATGCTCAAAAACTTGTTTTCAGAAGCAGAAAATGTTGGTGTTGAGTTAATAATTCCTTCGGTGCTTTGTCTAAACAGAAAAAAGAATAAATTTTATGTAGAACGAGTGATGAAACTCTTGGGAAAGAGTTATGTAGATGCGTTTCCGTCTTATAATGAGTTGTATCAAAATTCGGATTTCCCTAATGACGAGTATTGCGATACAATTGCCCAACGGCTCAAAGAATTAGCAAAAAAATATAAGATTCAGCTACAGTTAACTCCTTCTGAAGAGTCGGTCCCGTTAAACCTTCGGATAGATGATAATTTCTAAACCAAAATTACTGCTTCATTTTTGCTGCGGTCCTTGCGGGCCCGAAATGTCAGATGCGCTGGAGCGGGAATTTGACATTGTGGCATACTGGTATAATCCTAATATATATCCTGAGGAAGAATATTTCAAAAGATTAGAAGCGTTCAAAATATTTTGCTCAAATAAAAAATATGAGATTTTATACGGTGACGGATTAAATACTAATAGTTTTTTTGAACGGAGCAAAAAGCATGCTGAAAGCAAAGAAAAACGGTGTAGATTTTGTTATACAGAAAGAATGAAGAATGCAGCCAGATTTGCAGCCAGGCAAGAGATTCCGTTTTTCACTACAACGCTTCTCTCTAGTTTTTATCAGGATACGAATTTTATTAAGAGTTTAGGTGAGCGTCTATCGGATGAATATAATATTTCGTTTGTTTTTAGAGAGTTCTGGCATTCATATTATCAGAGCAAAAATAAGGCAAGAGAATTAGGCCTCTATATCCAAAAATATTGCGGATGTTGCGGCAGTATGTCAGAAAGAAAAAAAGGAAAGAAATGAGGCGATTTTTTGAAAAAATAACAAGACAGTTCTTGTTCATAATATTTTTGTCGGGCATTTCTTTTTCGCAAATAATTGCAGAAGATATCGCTGTTGGAAAAATAATAGAAAAGCGTCAGATTGAGATATCTGCGCCGCAGGATTTTCTTGTGGAGGATGCGCATTCTAAAAAGAGGTTTGTGTTTCAAAAAGATAAGGAATATTCATTAAAGATTCATGATTCTTATGTAAGTTTCGGCGATAGAAGGTTTACAAAACTTATATTTATAACGCATATGTCCAAAGGCATAAAAATCTGCGGGATTACGCATTACGGAAATATCAGCCTTAAGAGAACGCAAAAGTCGTATCTTCTTGTTGTAGATAAAATGGATGTTGAAGATTATCTGCTTGGGGTGCTGCCTGCTGAAGTGGGAACAGGCTGGAATTTGGATGCATTAATGGTGCAAGCAATAATTTCTAGAACATATGCTTTGAGGGAAAAGAGCAGGCATTCTAAAGAGGGTTTTGATGTATGCGCGGGTGTTCATTGTCAGGTATTCAGATCTTTGAATGCATCTGATTCGAAGATTAAAGATGCGGTAAGATCAACAAAAGGACTGGTTCTTACATATGAAGGCGAGCTTGCTCGGACATATTTCCATGCTTGCTGCGGAGGGAGGACCTCTTCAGCAAACTCGGTTTGGGGAGGATCCGATAGTATTGAATATTTAAGAGCGGTGGGTGATTGTTGCTGCAAAAAATCGCCTCACTATAAATGGAAGAGGTTTATTGACTCCGAAAAGATTTACGGCGCGCTTAGAAAACAGGGCAAGAATCCAAAGATAAAAAATATCAAATCTGTTGCGGTGTCAAAAAAAGATGAATCAGGAAGGGCAAAAGAATTCATTTTTAGGTTTCCCGGAGAGAGATTTGAGATAAATGCTAATGCATTCAGGTTAGGTATTGGTCCGGAACTTTTAAGGAGCACGAAAATAACTGGGATAGAAAGAAGAAAAAATGGTTTCATCTTTCATGGCAGGGGTTGGGGGCATGGAGTAGGTTTATGCCAGTGGGGAGCAAAGGATATGTCGGAAAGAGGATATTCATACAGAAAAATACTTAATCACTATTACCCAGGCACGCGTATTAATAAAAGATAAAGGTTTTAATGTTATGACCAAACAAGGCTCTCAGGATTTTTGTTTTGATATTCCAAAGGAATCAATAGCTCAAGTGCCGTTGCAAAAACGGGATGAATGTAAACTTCTTGTTTATGATAGAAAAAAAGGCGGGGTTGTTAATGAATATTTTCATAATGTGCTTAGTTTTCTAAAAAAAGATGACTGTCTAGTAATAAACGAAACAAAGGTGCTGCCGGCCAGGTTTGTCGGTAAGAAATCTACCGGTGGAAAAATGGAGATCCTTTTTATAAAGGCAAATAATGCTTATGAGATTGAGGTTCTCCTTAAACCGGGCGTTAGACTGAACGAAAAACTATTTTTAGAAGAAGATAATGAATTGTCCGTAATCAGCAGAACTCAAGCAGGTACCTATCTGGTTCGCTGGGAAGGCAGGATTCCGATAAATGATTATCTGAAAAAATTTGGAGTTATGCCGTTGCCTCCATATATAAAACGCAAGTCAAATGAGGTGGATGCTTCATATTATCAAACAGTATTTGCATCCAAAACAGGTTCCGTAGCGGCTCCAACTGCAGGCCTGCATTTTTCTGAGGATTTATTATCAAAATTTGAAAAAATGGGGGTCCCTGTAGCACGGTTACTGCTTCATATTGGATTAGCTACTTTTAAGAAAATCAAGGTTGACGATTTCAGTTCTTTTAGTATGTTGGGTGAGTACTATGAGGTTTCTAAAGAGAATGCAGAAGTAATAAATAATACTAAGAAAAAGGGCGGAAGGATAATTGCGGTTGGGACATCAGTCGTGAGAACGTTGGAAACCGTAGGCGAAAATAACGGATTAGTTCATGCTGAAAGCGGCTTCAGCCGGATATTTATTTACCCGGGTTATGTATTTAAGGTTGTTGATGCGCTTGTAACAAATTTTCATCTGCCATATTCGGGCCCGCTTTTCTTAACCGCTGCATTTATTCATAATAAAAAAGATGCTATTGACGAATCCCAAAAAATAATAAAAAATTTATATGAAAAAGCCTTGGAGCAAAAATACAGATTTTACTCTTATGGCGACGCTATGCTAATAATTTAGATGATAAAGAAAAACGATTTGATTGCATTAGATGATGTTAAGAATGATGCTGAGGTCCAGGCTCTGTTAAAAGCTGCCGATGATAATTTTGCGGCAATCGGTTATAAAGAGCATGGGTTTAGGCATGCTCAGCTGGCTGCGAACATTGCGGGGAATGTGCTCAAATATTTAGGATTTCCTGAAAGGGACTGTGAGCTGGCCAGGATCTCTGCTTATATGCATGATATCGGTAACGCATTCGGCGCTCAAGGGCATATGCAAAGCGGAGCCGTATTTACTATGGATGTGCTGAGGCGTTTGGGTATGATTCAGAACGAGATATTCAGAGTGATAAATGCGATAGGATGTCATGAAGAACGGGATTACGATCCCCATTCACCGATAACAGCTGCCGCTATTTTAGGAGATAAAACTGATGTTCACAGGACAAGGGTTAGAAAGAAAAATCTTCGTGATTTTGATATGCACGACCGGGTTAATTATGCATGTGAAAGATCTTTCTTGAGGGTAGATAAAGAGAAGTCAGAGATATCATTGGAGTTAAACATTGATATTGATATATGCAGTGTAATGAATTATTTCGAGATATTTTTATCCAGGCTTCATATGGCGAAAAAGGCAGCAAGATTCTTAAAGTGTAATTTTGTTCTTTTCATTAATCAGGATAAATTTTTATGAAATGTTTTAAAGTTGAAAAAAAATCCGTTGAATGTAAAGCGCGCATAGGAACAGTCAGAACTGCTCATGGAAGTGTTACGACACCTGCTTTCATGCCGGTGGGAACTAATGCAGCTGTAAAAACCCTTTCTTCGCATGAGTTACATTCGCTTCAAATGAATATGATTCTGGCAAATACTTATCATGTATACTTAAGACCGGGTCTGGATATAATAAATAAAGCGCACGGACTGCATAATTTTATGAACTGGCACGGGCCGATATTAACTGATTCGGGCGGATACCAGATATTCAGTCTCTCTGACTTAGCACGCGTCACGGATGAGGAAGTAAGATTTCAGTCGCATATAGACGGTTCCTATCATCAATTTACCCCTGAGAAGGCTTTGGATATACAGTTGAAATTAGGTTCTGATATAGCGATGGTTCTGGATGAATGTCCCGGATATCCTGTAGAAAAATCATATATGAAAAAAGCGGTTGATAGAACGCACTCCTGGGCCAAACGGAGTAAATATTATTTTAACGAGCATTCTGATAAAGGACCAAATAAAAGTCAGTTATTTGGGATTGTCCAAGGAGGTGTTTTTAAGGATTTAAGGAGAGAAAGCGCATTAAAGACTGTAGAGGTGGATTTTGACGGTTATGCGATAGGCGGGCTTTCTGTAGGCGAGTCAAAGGAGTTGATGTATGAGTCTGCGTTAAATACTGTTTTATATCTGCCGGAGGAAAAAGCTAGATATGCTATGGGTATAGGCATGATGGAGGATTTGTGGTTTTTTATTGAGAATGGTATTGATCTGTTCGATTGCGTTCTTCCTACAAGAAATGCAAGGAAGGGCCAAATATTTACATTTAATGGCAAGTATAATCTGGATAATGCGCGTTTTAGAGATGATTTTAAACCTGTAGAAGCAGGATGCGGATGTTTTACCTGTAAAAATTATACAAGAGCTTATATTCACCATCTATTCAAAGCTAAAGAATTACTGGCTCCTCGGTTAGCTACTTTACATAATTTATGTTTTATGGTAGAATTAATGAAATTAATAAATAAAAGCATTAAAAATGATTGTTTTTTTGCTCAAAAACAAAAGTTTTTATCTGCATGGAACGAGGGTATAAAGTAACAGGCATTCCACCAAAATATTAATACATTTGTTAATTTTATGAATAAAAGTAAACAAAAATTTGGTATAATAAGTGAAAACAGCAGAAAACATTTTTTTCACTCCGATGCAAAATTCTATACGGGCTTCGATGAACGAAAATATTCGGTTTGCCGACAACTCGCACGCAAAAAGTCGAAGACTTTTTGTGGCTCAAACACGCCGGCAAAAGTTTCCGAATATTTTCTTCGAAACCCTAAATTTTGCAAGTCGTTACACAAAATATTTTCTGCTGTTTTCATAGAGGCTTTGCCAAGTTAAAAAATAAAATGGGGAAACCCCAGTAAAGTAACCCCGGGTAATATTACTGAGCTATGGCTATAATGTCCGCTAAACTTAAATTTAGTTTACTTTTTTCTTTAATGGTTGGTCTTTTTATATTAATAGCTGCGATCAGCTTTGTATTCGGCAAGGATCTCAGTAAGGCTGAGCAAAGGCTTTATGATAAATGCCTGAAAATAGTTAAAAGCGAGTTTAATAATCCAAATTACTATGTTAAATCTATGGCTATCTCAGCAGCAACAGATAGCCGTGATATGGCTTTCGAATCTGACCTGCATCTTTTTCTGAAAGATACTAATAAGAATATCCAGCTTGAGGCGGCAAAAGGATTATTCGCTTTAGGTAACTTGGATGGGGTTGGAGTTGCGGAAGAGATAGTAAAAACACCCATTGAGGTTCACGGAGATATAAACTCACCTGTCATTAAAATGAAGTTTCTCTCCGAAGAAAACATAAGGATAAAGGCTGCAAAAATACTTGGGGATATTGGCAGGCAGGAATCCATAGATATACTCAAAAAAATAAAGAAAACCGAGACTGGCCGCATGCGTGATGCCGCAAGCATTGCAATTGCAATGCTTGGAGACACCACTGAAACGATTCTTTTTGAGAGCGCTATAAAGGATGAAGATAAGTTTGTCAGAATAACCGCAATAAAGGCTTTGGAAGAGATAGCCAGCAGAAAAACACTGTCCAGTGTTGTTAAGGCTTTGGAGGATAGCGATTCCGAGGTTCGGGCTGAAGCAACAGGGGCATTGGGGAATATTGGGAGCTTAGAAGCCTTTGATGATCTGAAGAGTATGCTTTATGATCCGGTTGATACCGTGCGCAGCAGAGCGGTAGAAGGCCTTGGAAAAATGGAGGATAGATCGATAATTCCGATATTAAAAGAGTTTCTGGAAGATAACAACGGCAGTATTCGCATTGTTGCGGCAAAATCTCTTGGAATATTAGGATCCAATGCCGGGTTGGATACAATAAAGGTTGGGATGCAGAACGAGGATCCCGATGTTAGAGAGAGAGTCGTAGAAGCATTAAAATACATTGAACATAAAAAATCGGTTGAATTTTTGGAAAATATGCTGGATGACAAAGAGGATAGAATAAGGTTAGATGCAGCCGGGGTAATTTTATTGAAATTAAACCGAGCTAGAAAACACTAATTAAGGAGGTTGTTATGTTGGTAAGTTTATTATATGCAGAAGCGCAGGCAGCTCAGGGAGCGCCGCAGGCCGGTTCAGGATTAATGAATTTTGTTCCGTTAATTGTAATATTCGCAATTTTTTATTTCCTGATAATCAGGCCTCAGCAGAAAAAGAGTAAGGATCATCAAGAGATGCTGAGTCAGATTCAGAAAGGCGACCAGGTACTTACGAACGGCGGGATATATGGAACGGTTGCTGCGTTAAGAGGTAATGTTGTGGAATTAAAGGTTGCTGATGATGTTAAGATCAGAGTTGCAAAGCATGCAATTTCAACTACCGTTAAGGACCAGGCGAATATTCAGGAAGTTAATCAAGCTGAAGTGCTTAAACAGTAACGAGACATTAGTTTGCATTTTGAGATTGAGCCGTAAAGCTGTATGTTTGCAGAAAAGCGTGTGAAGTTGTGTGAACCAGGATGTATGTTTTTTAGTGAATAAGAATTATGCGCAACTTATTTAAATTTTGCGAGTTTACTTTCGGATAAGATAAAGAATGTCTACAATAACTGTTGAAGATGTTAAACGTAATCAGTTGGTTTCAGGTTTAATAGAGGCAGCAAATGAATATTTGGGCGCCATAGGTTATACTGAGCACGGATTCAGGCATGCCAGTTTGGTGTCAAATGTGGCGCAAAACATACTGGAACACCTTATGTACCGCGAGCCGCTGCCTAAATTAGCGGCAATAGCCGGTTATATGCATGATATTGGGAATGTGATAAACAGGAATGATCACGGCAGGGCCAGCGCGATGATTGCTATAAGGGTGATGGAGGAACTTAAGTGTGATCCGATGGAGATCGCATACGTTATCAGCGCTATCGGTAATCATGAGGAACAAACGGGTGAACCAATTAATCCGGTTGCGGCTGCGATGATCCTGGCGGATAAATCAGATGTTCATCAGTCACGCGTTCGAAATCCCAGAATGGTTGAATTTGATATACACGATCGGGTAAATTATGCCGCGGAAAGATCGTTCTTAAAAGTAGAGCAGGTGCACAAGTCGATCAGTCTTGAGTTAAACATTAATACTCAGATTTCACAGGTAATGGAATATTTTGAGATATTTTTGGACAGAATGATAATGTGCAGGAGGGCTGCGCAGTTTCTTCACTGCAATTTTGAATTAATAATAAATGATAAAAAGGTAGTTTGAGATAATTTAAAAAGAGAAAGGGATATGATATGACTAGAACCCAGTGGAAATTGGTAGTAATTCTGATCGTTTTGGCGGGTATTTTTTATCTGATTTATCCGACCTATCAGTGGTACCGGATGTCTCCCAATGAAAGGGTAAAGCTTGAGAAGGTTAAAGATCCGATTCTTAAAAAAATTCTTAACCTCGGACTTGATTTGAAAGGCGGTATGCATCTTATTTTAGAGGTGGATATTGAAAAGCTTGATGATGAATCAACGGTAGCTGATGCGGTTGGCAGGGCGATTGAGGTTATAAGAAACAGGATTGATCAATTTGGTGTATCAGAACCTCTTATTGCGAAACAGGGTAAACAATGGATTGTTGTTCAACTGCCGGGAATTAAGGATGTTCAGAGTGCAAAGGATCTTATAGGTAAGACTGCTTTGCTGGAATTTAAGCTTGTGGATAACTCAGATACATTATCAAAGATACAGGAAAAACTGCTTGAGCTTGATAAAGGGATGTCTCAATATAAGGACGAAAACGGAGATGTAATACCGGAAGTTAAAGAGATAATTCCTGAAGGCATGGAGATTGTTCAAGGCAAGGAAAACAGTTATTATATACTGAATTCAAAAGCGGAGTTAACAGGAGCGTATCTATTAGATGCAAGGATGGAATTTGGAGGCAACACAGGTTATCCCCATGTTTCGCTGAAGTTTAATTCTGATGGGGCCAAGCTCTTTTCTAAAACCACAGGCAATAATATCGGAAGAAATTTGGCTATCGTACTTGATGGGATTGTTCAATCATCCCCTGTAATAAGGTCAAGGATACCTGATGGCCAGGCGATAATAGAAGGTACATTCTCGCAGGATGATGCAAAATTTCTTGCTACGGTCTTGAGAGCAGGTGCTCTGCCTGCACCAGTGAACATAATAGAAGAACGTACTGTCGGCCCATCACTAGGAGAGGATTCAGTTAGTTCCGGTTTTAATTCAACAGTTTTGGGGTTTATCCTAATAATTATTTTTATGATGATTTATTATAAGTTTTCAGGAATGATAGCAAACTTTGCATTGCTTTTTAACTTGTTGATTATTCTGGGGATTATGGCGTATTTAAGAGCCACATTGACCCTCCCGGGTATCGCAGGTATGATACTTTCACTGGGTATGGCTGTAGATGCCAATGTGCTGATATTCGAGCGAATTAGAGAGGAACTCCGATTAGGAAAGACGGTTAGGGTTGCTATTGATATAGGTTACCAGAAGGCTTTCAGCGCTATTATAGACGGCAATATAACAACACTGTTGGCTGCAATTTTCCTTTTTCAGTTTGGCACAGGTCCTATAAAAGGATTTGCAGTTACATTGACTATCGGTTTGATAGCGAGTATGTTTACGGCAATTGTTGTTACACGGACAATATTCGAATATACTTTGTCCGGCAGAGTTGTGCAAAAATTGAGTATATAAACTTGGAGGGATAATGGAAATTATAAAAAGAACTAATTTTGATTTTTTAAGTAAGTCGAAGTATGCGTTTATCGCGTCTGCTTTGCTGGTGGTAGTTGGCATCGTGTCGTTAATTATACATAAGGGCCCAAATCTTGGGATAGATTTTACGGGCGGTACATTATTGCAAATACATTTTGAAAAGAGCCCGGATATTGATAATTTGCGCTTGATATTAAGTAATAATGGGTTCAAGAGTGAGCTTCAGAATTTTAGCAAAATAAATTCGGTTATTATTCGCGTTAAGAGTGAAGAAGTTCAGACTGATGTTGTTGGAAACAAAATAACTAATGTATTAGCTGAAGAGTTAAAGGATAATAAGATTACACTTGAAAGAGTTGAATTCGTTGGACCTGCGGTTGGAAAGCATCTAAGGAAACAGGCCAGTTTTGCGATCTTTTTTAGCTTGGTCGGTATTATTATTTATGTTGCTATACGTTTTAAGGCCGGCATCTGGGGTTTTGCAGGTGTTGTAGCGCTCATTCATGATGTTTTTATTACATTAGGGTTATTCTCAGTCCTGAATAAGGAAATAACATTAACGACAATAGCGGCGCTTCTTACATTAGCGGGTTATTCAATAAACGATACTATAGTAGTGTTCGATAGAATCAGGGAGAATTTAAGGTTATTGCGTAAAGAATCATTAGGCGGAATTATTAATCGCAGTCTAAACGAAACCCTCTCAAGAACAATTATTACTTCACTTACCGTATTATTCCCATTAGTTGCAATTTATTTTTTTGGCGGTGAGGTGCTTCATGATTTTTCAGTTGCTCTTATTATAGGCGTGGGCATAGGTACATATTCCACATTATTTATAGCAACGCCTCTCGTATATATTTGGAACGAGAAACAACGCAATATTAAGAGATAATGAATAAAATAAAGAATTTCAGGCTGTCAATCAATAAAAATGTTTTATGGAAGCAGTTGAAAAATACTTTAGGAGAAACTGTCGAAAAAAATGAGGAGGAATTCAACGCTGTTGCTGATGAAATAGAGGGTGCTTTGTCTCCCGCTGCGATTTTTGAAACAGTTTCATGCGAAAAAGGCGAGATTGAGCATGCAGCTCTTTGGCAGGATTGTATGGTATGTCTAAAAAGTAATCCGGAAAACGGATCTTCGTTAAAAAATTTACTGGCGGTTAGTTTTGCTGTTGTGAGTCTGGGGAATACAATTGATAAATATTTAAATAAAGATGGATATGATGATGCAGAGAAATTGATTGCAAAGAATCTGTCGAATCATGCGCTTTCTTTAGGAGGAAATTTTATTGGACGCATTATATCGGATGAAGCCGAAAGAGAGCATTGCAGCGTTTCCGGAAGATTTGAGCTCCCGCTGGGGAGGTATTTCTCGGCACTTACTCAATGGCTTGACCCGCAGAAGATTGGTGTCTCTCTTGTTGAAGATACCGTTTTATCGCCAGCGCTGGTAAATTTCTATTTTTTCCCGTGGATCAAAAAAAAGCAAAAGTAAGAAGCATATTAGACAGGGTATTGTTTTTTATAGTCCCTTTATTGGGTATGCTTTATATTCGTTTTGTATCTCTAACTTCGCGAATTGTTGAAGATAAACGGAATATCGCGGATGAGCTGATCAAGGAACGCAGGAATGTAATTTTTGCTTTCTGGCATTGCAGACAGTTCTTTTTGGGATACATAAGAAGAAATGATAAGATTAAAGTGCTTATATCTGAAAGCAAGGACGGTGAATATATAGCCCGTGTAATCAACTACTTTAAGATGGATACGGTCAGAGGTTCTACTTCCAGAGGAGCTGTAAAAGCTTTGGTGCAGTCATTGCAGGCTCTTAAACTAGGGTATTGCATAGGAATAACGCCCGATGGCCCTAAGGGCCCGGTCTGTAAAGTTCAAAAAGGATTATTGATGCTCGCCCAGAAAAGCGGCGCTCCAATAATCCCTCTTTCATTTGGAGCAAAAAGAAAAAAAATCATAAAAAGCTGGGATCAATATTACATACCTTATCCTTTCAACAAAATAGCTGCAACTTATGGCGATCCGATTTATATTAAATCTGATGATAATTTAGAAGAAATAGCGCCGTTTGTCGAAGAAAAGTTAAATGAAAACACCAAACGTTCCGATGAGCTGGCTGGGAATTAAGTTTTGATTATGAAAATACAATGGGATACATATTTTATAACATAATATTATTTATAACTTTTCCTATAATAATACTATTTATTATAATAACCCGCTTCAGAAGGCTTACCGGTGCTGTGCTTAAATCCATACCTCAGCGTTTGGGAAAACTTCCCTTTTGGATTGGTGAATTATCAAATAAAGATGTTGTATGGATCCACTGTTCTTCTTTGGGGGAGGCCAAATTGGCCGTAACCTTAATTGATGAGTTAAAAAAAGAAAGATCTTCAACTTGTTTTATATTATCTGTAATTACGGAATCAGCTTTTAATTGGACAAAAGGGCAAGAGAAAATGAATTATATATTTTTTCTTCCGGCAGATTTCCCGTTCATCATAAGGCATTATTTCAAGGCAATAAAACCTAAAGCATTGATTATACTGGAAACTGAGCTCTGGCCGAATTTAATTAAAATCGCGAAAGAATTTGGTGTTAAAGTGGGATTGGTAAACGGAAGATTGTCAGATAAGAATTTTAAGCTTCTTATGAAATTAAGATTTATTGCAAAGAAAATACTGCTTAACTTTGATTTTTTGTTGAGCAGGAGTGAAGAGGATAGCAGACGGTTAATTGCATTAGGCGCGGCTGAAAAGAATATTTCATGTGCCGGCAATATGAAGTATGATATTTTTAATCTTCCTTCGTTTTCGGATGATAAACTGCATAGCAGGTTTGGACTCAATAGTAAAGATTTAATTTTCACAGCCGGCAGTGTAAGAAGGGGTGAGGAGCAGATAATAATAGGTTCATATTTGGCGAATAGATCTGTATTCCCGAATTTGAAAATGATTATAGCGCCTCGCCATTTGGAAAGGGTTGAAGCAGTTAAACGGATTCTGGATAAACATTCAATCAGTTATACATCACACAGTGCAATAGATAATGCTTCTAAAAGTGAGGGCGTAGTAATATTAGATACGTACGGTGAATTAATGAAGGCTTATGCTATTGCCGATCTTTGCTTTATTGGCGGTAGTCTGGTAGATTACGGAGGTCAGAATATAATTGAGCCTGCTATGATGGGTAAAGCAATTATTACCGGCCCGTTCATGAGTAATTTCAGCGAATCTTTTGAGCTATTGAAGTCACGGGGATCGATTATTACAGTTTTAAATCAACATGAATTATCTTCAGCCATAAAAGAGCTGTTAAGCGATAAAGGCAGAATATCAAAATTAGGGGATGATGCAAAAAGTGCTGTTATTTCGCAGAAAGGAGCTTTGAAGCGCAGTGTTAAGGAAATACTGCAATATATTTAGCTTTCTTTTTTAATGGAATTGGGATATGGAAAATAGTAAAAAAATACTGATAATAAGATTCTCATCACTCGGGGATGTGGCATTAACTACACCCATATATCGCAATATAAAGGAAGCGATGCCGGATGCCCATATAAGCGTGCTTGTTAAGGATGAGTTCAGTGATTTGCTTGATTCCAATCCTTATATAGATGAGTTAATACGTTTTAACAAGCATGATTCGCTTTTTTCTATAATAAAGACTGTAAGAAAAAAAGGATTTCATTATGTAATCGATCTGCATGCGAATCTAAGGTCTTCAATAATCACATTATTTTCAAAAGCAAAAAATAAGGTAACCTATAAAAAAGATATTTTAGCGCGCAGGCTGTTTGTTTCATTCAGAAAAAATGACCCGAGACTACAGCTGCATACTATAGAGAAGTATCTGGATACGCTTAAAATTATGGGTATACCAATAAAACATAAGAATCCTGAGATTTATTTTGGCAAACACACTCTACCGAAAAGATCGGATGTTAAGAAGATATTAATAGTGCAAACGGCTTTCATCGGAGATATAGTCCTTACAGTGCCGATAGCAAAGGCAATAAAGGAAAAGCAGGGCGATATTGAGCTGCATATGCTTACCACGCCTCAGGGTAAGGATATGTTAGAGAATAGCGCCTTTTTAGACAGAGTGCTGGTATATGATAAAAAAGGGAAAGATAGATCGCTTAAAGCTTTTTTCAATCTGATAGCGAGTATTAGAAAAGAAAAATATGATTTGGCTCTTATACCTCATAGATCTTTTAAGAGCGCGCTGATGATGTATTTGGCCGGCATAAAAGAACGAATCGGTTTTGAGAACAGCCAAGGTAAGATGTTTCTCACAAAAATACTCCCGTTTACATGGAGCATGCATGATTTGGAAAGGAATAATTTGTTATTAATGCCGCTTGGCATCGATATAGAAAAACCGAACTTTCGTTTAGATATCCCCGCTGATTATCAAGAGGATATAATGAATAAATTAAATAAATTAGGGATTAATAAATACGATACAGTTATAGGTATTAATCCGGGGAGCGTATGGGAGACAAAGAGATGGCCTTCAGCTTGTTTTAGGGAGCTGATTACTAGAATAATTAATGAGATTAAATGTAAGGTAATTGTATTTGGAGGCAGGACTGATTTGTATTTTGAGGAAGAACTTAAAGGCGCAGTAAATTCAAAGAATGTAGTTTCGCTTATCGGAAAGACAACTTTAAGGGATTTAACTCAATTTATTGCAAGGTGTAATATATTCGTAACAAATGATTCAGGGCCTATGCATATTGCGGTTGGATTAGATGTAGCTACCATTGCAATTTTCGGCGCAACTACAAGGGATTTAGGTTTTTATCCATACGGAAATAAGCACAGGATTATAGAAGTAAAAATTCCATGCAGGCCGTGCGGCCTTCATGGTAAAAAAAGATGTCCCAAGGGGCATTTCAATTGCATGAAACTGATAACCGTTGATAGGGTGTTTGACGAGATTAAGAACGTTTTAGAACTTAGCAAAGTTCCAATAGTAAGCAATAAAGGTTGAAATATATATGAATATCATGCATATACTCGATGAGCGCTGGGACAGCGGTATTACTAACTACGGTATTGCGCTTGCAAAAGAGCAAAAAAGACTTGGCCACAATGTCGTAATAGCGTGTTTGCCCAACTCTCCTGCTGAATTACAATCAAAAGAGAATAATTTTGAAGTGTTTTTATTGGGTATAGTTAATAATATTTTTAAGCTAAAATCATTTGTAAAAGAAAAGAATATACAGATAATCCACACACATACCGGTAAAGGCAATTTAATTGGATATTTAGTAAAGAATGACAGACTTAAGCTTATAAGAAGCAGAGGGGATATCAGGCCGATAAAAAAGAGCATTTTCAATGAATGGCTTATTAATAATACGGATCGAGTAATCTGTGCCGCGGAATTTATTAAAGATAATGTTGTTAACACGTATCCAAAAATAAAGGATATTAAGATTTCTGTGGTTTATCAGGGTATTGATACTAATCCGCACATCAATCAGGATAATATTAATATTCATACTCCTGCAGCTATTGGCATTATCGGCAGGTTGGATCCTGTGAAAGGCCACATGGTTTTCATAAACGCTGCCAGGATAATACTTGAGCACTTTCCTGAAACCAAGTTTTTAATTGCCGGCAGGGAGGCTAATATAAAATGGACTGAGCTGTTTGAAACAATGAATAGACTTAGTATTGCTGATTCATTTGAATATAAAGGATTTGTAAAAAACAAATTTGATTTCATAAAAACTGTTGATATAGGGATAGTGGCGTCTGTTGGTTCAGAAGCTATTTCAAGAGCTGCATTGGAGTGGATGGTTTCTGGTAAAGTCCTTATTGCCAGCAGAACCGGTTGTCTGGGAGAGATTATAGATGATAATTTGGATGGTTTGCTCTTTGATCCAGGTAATCATGAGATGCTTGCATCAAAATGCCTTGATTTACTTAAGAACCCTGATAGGATGTTAAGTTTAAGAAAGAATGCCATTGAAAAAGTTAAGAGAGAGTTCAGTTTGGATATGTTTGTAAGCAAAGTGCACAGGATTTATAATGACTCATAATATTCTTCATTTAGATACGGAGCGATCATGGAGGGGCGGGGAACGCCAGCTGTTCTTATTATTAAAACATATGGAATCGTCGGATTTTGTCCATTATGCGGCTTGCAGAGATAACACCGTATTAAGCGGGAAAATGAAAGAGTTGGGAGTAAAAATATTACCTTTAGCTCCCTATGGAGAAATTGATTTATTTTCAGTTTTTAAGCTGAGGAGGTTTATAAAATCTAAAAACATCGATCTTGTGCATGCGCATACAAGCCATACTGTCGGCCTTGGGGCTTTGGCGCTGGTTAAATTAAAAAAAGTTTTTGTTGCTCACCGCAGAGTTGATTTTCCTGTGAAAAAGAATTTCTTTTCGAAATTTAAATATAGCAAGGCAGACCGTATCATTACTGTTTCAAAAGCAATCAGGAGTGTGCTGTTGTCCGATGGCTTCGATGAAAAACGTATTAAGGTTGTATACAGCGGCATAGATATTTCCATGTATAACTCTGTTAAGAATATTGATTTAAGAAAAGAATACAGTATACCGGAAAATACGATTATAATTGGAATGGTGACCGCGTTAGCCCCTCATAAGGACATATTCAATTTTCTGGAAGCTGTAAAAGCAGTTGTAAATATGGGGCTGAGTATTAGAGGTTTTGTGGTTGGCGAGGGGGTATTAAAGGATGAATTGGAAGCAAGAAGAGATGCATTAGGACTTGGTGAGAGAGTGAATTTTGTCGGCTTTAAAACAAATCATTTGGAATGGCTTTCTAGTTTTGATATATTTGTAATTTCTTCTTATTTAGAAGGTCTTGGCAGCATTGTGCTGGATGCTATGGCTTTAGGCAAATCCATTGTTGCTACAGAGGCCGGCGGTATTCCTGAGATGATTAAGAATGAAAGAAACGGTTTATTAGTTCCTATAAAAAATCCGGATAAAATGGCTGAAGCAATAAAAAGGCTGATTCAAGATGCAAAATTAAGGGAAAACATATCAACGAATGCAAAGGTTGACGTAGATTCTTTTAATATAAAGAATACGGTACGCGATATTCATGGAATTTATAAGGAGCTGTTAAATGGATAAAAAGATAAAATTGAGCGCAACTGTTATTACTCACAATGAAGCAGGCGACATTATGCGTTGTTTGGACAGCCTGGTCGGGGTGGCGGATGAGATAGTTATCGTAGATAATTTCTCTTCTGACAAGACTCTGGAAATAGTAAGAAATTTTACTAACAGAGTATTCTTGAAGAAGTTTGAATCGTACGGGACTCAGAAACAGTTTGCTTTAGAAAAAACAAGCTCTGATTGGGTAATCAATATTGACGCAGATGAAGAATTATCACAGCCTTTGCGTGAGGAAATATTGAAATTAAAAGAAGATCCGGGCGAGTATTCCGGGTTCAGTATGCCTTTTAATGTTTTTTTCTTAGGAAAGAGATTAAGATTCGGAGGCTGCTCAAATGAGCATCATTTAAGGTTATTTAAAAAGGAAAAAGCTTCATATAGGGGAAAACGCATACATGAAGGCATTATAGTTGAAGGTAAAACAAGGGTGCTTAAAGGCCATGTAAATCACTACACTTATGCTGATTTAGAGGAATACCTGAAAAAGTTTAATCAGTATACAACATTGATAGCGCATGAGAAAAATGCTTCAGGCGAGAGGTTTAATATATTTTATGTATTTAGATTGCCGGTAGAGTTTATAACAAGGTATTTTGTAAAATTAGGTTTTTTAGACGGCTGGCACGGTTTTCTTTATGCCTTGCTGGCCTCATATTATGCTTTATTTAAGTATCTTAAACTTTGGGATCTTCAGAGGGAGAAATAAATTGTTATTCATGATAATCATAATATTTTTAGTATTGATTGCTTTCAGTGCCAGATGGAATTGGTGGAGGCCGTATTCAAAGGGGATAAGTATACTTATGTACCACAAGATTGGGGTCCCTCCTGAAAACTCCAAGCTAAAAAAGCTATGGGTAACTTCGGAAAATTTCAGAAAGCAGATGAGTTATTTAAAAAAACATAAGTATGAGGTTGTTGCGTTTAAAACATTACAATCAAAGATTGAAAATTCCGAAAAAATAAATCCAAAAACTGTAATTATAACTTTTGATGACGGATATAAAAATAATATGGAGCTGGGCTTGCCGATATTAAAGGAATTTAATTTTCCCAGTGTTATATTTCTTGTTGTCAATGCAATCGGCAATGATAATTTCTGGCATGATCCTGAAACAGAATCGAGGATCTCAATGCTGAATGAAGATGACATTTCAAAGATAAGCCCTGCGGAAGTTGAGTTCGGCGCTCATACATTGAATCATAAGAATCTTGAGAAACTTCAGTTGGATCAAGTTGAAAAGGAAATAATTGAGAGCAAAGAGGTTTTAGAAAACAAACTAAAAATTGAAATAAGCGCATTCGCATATCCTTACGGGAGCGGGGCGTTTGTTAAGGGAATTCAGGATGTAGTTAGAAAGGCGGGATTTAAGGCAGCTGTAAGCATTAAACAGGGCAAAGCGGATCTAAACGATAATCCATTTTGCTTAAAAAGAATTTTGATTAGAGGGGATGATACTATGTTCGATTTCCATCTAAATCTTACCAGAGGAAAATCCCGTTTCTAAAAAAATTAAGAGGCAGATATGATTGTTAAAAATATAGGTATTCCCAAAAGGATATTGATTATTCAGATAAAGCAGGTAGGGGATGTGCTGCTTACAACACCCGTGATCAAAGCGCTTAGAGACGAATTCCCATCAGCAGAAATAGATTTTCTGGTAAACAAAAACTCATCTCAGATTTTGCTAAATAATCATAATTTGAATAAAATACTGGTTTACGATGACAGAAATGCGTTAATGAACATAATAAATGTCCGGAATCGCAAATATGACTGGGTCTTAGATTTTTTAGGAAATCCGAGGTCTGCCATACTTGCATTTCTATCCGGGGCAAGGGTTAAGGCAGGATTTGCGCATAACTGGAGGGCGATACTGTATAATGTAAAAGTAAAGCCTCAAAAGGGGCCCAGGTATGTTGTAGATTTTAAACTGGACATTCTGCGTTATATGGGTATTAGCTGCCCTAATAAAGGGCTGGAGCTGTATCTTAGTGATGAAGAGAGAAGAAAGATAAAAGATTACTTGAAAAGTATAAATATATCTGAAAATGATTTTATTGTGAGCTTAAGCCCTACCTCGCGCAGGCCTGCAAGAAGGTGGAAGCCGGAATATTATGCAAAGTTGGGGGAGATGTTAATGGATCGCTTCGGTGCAAAGTTGTTTCTGCTCTGGGGCCCAGGTGAAGAATATCAAATTGAAGAAGTGCTAAAGCATACTTCAAAGAAATTTCATGTAATTCCTAAATTCACACTTAGGGAATTAGCCGCTTTTATAGAAGTTACAAAATTTATGGTTGCTAATTGCAACGGTCCGAAACATATTAGCGAAGCGCTCAAAATACCGAATATTGTAATTTACGGCCCAACTGAACCTTCAAGCTGGAGCTTGGTTGCTACTTGGAGCAAGTGGATTAGAGCTGAAGGAATAGATTGTGTTGAGTGCGGGCTTCAAATATGCAACAGGGATATGAGGTGCATGAACCAGCTCTTGCCCGATAAGGTGATGGAGTTTTTTGAAAATAATTTTTCAGAAATCGCAGAGGCATATAAAATCAGATGATATTTAATCTGTATAAAAAGCTGGTTCTTAATGAAGAAAAGGGATTTGTTAATGCGCTGTTGCTTTTTTTACTATGGATACTCTCTCTTATGTTCTCGGCAGTTGTTGGTTTAAAAAATTTTCTTTACGATGCAAATATTTTAAAGGGTGTAAAACTTAACTCAAAGGTTATTTCAGTGGGTAATATTACGGTAGGAGGAACCGGAAAAACGCAGTTTGTTAGATATTTGGCTAAATATCTGCAGGAACGCGGTAAAAGTACATCTGTTATATGCAGGAGTTATTCCGGAAGTGAAAGTGAAGCATGGGTGAGTGATGGTAATAGGGTTTTTTTGAATGTAATGCAATCGGGTGATGAAGCATTTATGCTTGCTCATTTTTTACCGGGAATCCCTGTGGGAGTCTCTAAAAAAAGGATATCATTAGCAAAAACAATTAAAAATAATGACGCAATCATATTGGATGATGGTTTCCAGTATAGAAAATTTCGAAGGGATTTAGATATAGTGTTAATAGATGCTTCCAGCGGAATAAAAGAAAGATTCCTGCTCCCCAGGGGTGTTCTTAGGGAGGGGTTTAAATCATTGAAAAGGGCTGATGTTATAATAATAATGCGTGAAAATCATATGGAAGAGGAAGCTAAAAAGAACGTTGTGAAGCTGATAAGAAGTTATAATTCGCAATCAGAGATACTGTTAGCCCGGGAAAAGATAATATCTTTTTCCACGCTTAATAGAAAGAAGAGTTTTGTGCCGGATGAATTTAATATTAGAGAAGGTTCCGTTTTCACCGCACTGGGCAATCCCGGTGCTTTTGTAAAGAACCTTGAGAGATATGGCATTGTTATAAAAGATGCCATTGTTTTTCAAGATCATTACTTTTTTAAGAAAGAAGATTTGCGCAGCCTCAAACCGCAAATGCAGTATTTTATAACACATAAAGATGCCGTTAAATTAGAAAGAATTATTGAACCGGAAGCAAGCAGCAAATTTTGGGTAGTAGATGTGTCTTTAATATTATTCGATGAAACCCGAAGGGAAACTATATGTCCAAAAAAAATAGAGCAGCTATTTATTTAGAGTATATAGCCGCGCTTATATTCATTCAGGTTATAAGGATATTGCCTTGGGGAGCAGCGCACAGTATAGGCCGGATGCTGGGTTCAGTATGCTTTTATTTAATACCGTCCAGAACGAAGATTGCCAAAGAAAATCTGAGTATCGCTTTTAGCAAAAAGTCTAAAAAAGAAATCAGCGATATTGTTTTTAAGTCTTGGCAGAATATCGGTCAGACATTGATCGAGTTTATCAAACAGATACAGTTGGACAAGAAAAATTTTAGCAAATACTGTTCTGTAGAGGGTCTGGAAAATATTGAGAAAGCGGTTGCCGATAGAAAAGGCATAATTTGTCTGGGTTCTCATTATTTTAATTGGGAAATTATAAATCTGGCTTTAAGCATGTTGGGGTACAATATTAAAGCGATAGCCCGTCCGTTAGAGAATCCTCTGCTTAATAAAATGGTAACAGATATAAGACAGTATTATAAAGGCGAAATAATTCCTCACAGACAGGCTATTAAAGAGGGTATAAAACACCTCAAGAAAAATGGTCTCGTTGGTATACTTATTGATCAATACTACGGTTCAGGGGTCGAAGTGGACTTTTTCTCTAAAAAAACCTTTGCTTCGCCTATAATAGCTGCGTTGAGCAACAGGGTAGGTTCAGCTGTTCTGCCTATGCGCAGTTTTAGGGAAAAGAATAAGCTGGTGATACAAATCCAACCAGCAGTTGTTTTCCCATTTTGTGAAGATGTTCAGGAATTTTATAAGGTATCAACGCAGATTCTAACCAAAATAATTGAAGATTGGGTAAGGGAGAAACCGGCAGGATGGTTCTGGGTGCACCGCAGATGGAGATAAAAAAAGAGGCCGCTAAAAAGATATTAGTAGTTTGTCTGGATAATCTGGGCGATATGGTTATGAGTACGTGTTTGATTGAACCAATCAAACGAAGCTCTCCAAAAACTCAGCTTTTTTACTGGGTCAAAAAAAATTTTGTGGAAATGCTTGAAAATGACCCGCTAATTGACGGGATCATAGGCGGTAATCCTTTTTGGACTGGAGCTCTTAATTGGTCTTCCGGCAGTTTAATGGATTATTTTAAAACTTTAGCTGCTATTAAAAAGAAAAAGTTTGATAAAGCAATAATTGTGAATTCATGCTGGAGAAAAGCCCTAAGTTTGTTGTCTGTACCCGAAAGAGTCGGTGTTGATCAGAAGAAAAGCAAATTATTTCTTTCATCCTGCATTTCTGATAAGAAAATATCTGAAGGTGAAAGAGGATATGCTTTTAAGCTGCTGCTAAAAGCCATTGGTTGTGGAGTAGAAGATATTTCTGCAAGATTAGTCGTCCCAAATTCAGAAAATAGTTTTATAAAAGAATTTGCTGAAAAACATGATCTTTTTGGAAGAAATATTTTCATATTTCACGTTTTCAGCGCTGACAGGAAGAGGGATTGGCCGATAGATAATTACAAATTTCTTGCGGCAGAAATATTAAAAGAATACCCGGCCTCAAAAATTATTGTTGTGTACGGTAAAGGTGAAAAAGAAAGACTCTTTAAGGTATTCGGTAATAATGAGAATGTAGTCCTGACATCATTAACACTTGCTCAAGATGTCGTTGTTTTCAGTAAATCGAGCGTATTTATCGGCCCAGATTCAGGGCCTATGCATCTTGCATCCGGAGTTGGGCTGCCAATAATTTCTTTTTTTTCTGCTGCTCAAAATCCGAGCTGGAAAACAGGGCCTATGGGAATATCAAATAAAACCTTAATAGATATTGATGATCTAAATAAGCTTACTGCGGAAGAAATATTTAATAAAGTTGCATTAATACAAAAACATTGGAAGGACAGGATATGGAAGTAGTTAACAGGCTAAGAATAATATTTTTCATACTGTTTTCAATCGGATTAAGTTTTTCAATCTCGTTCAGCAACATATCGCTTGCATTAATAATATTAAACGAAATTGCTGCTCTTTCTAAAGAGAGGAAATTTCAATACAAAAGACTGCCGTTTGACGTCATATTTATCTTAATTATTGTTTCGTTTTTCCTTAGCGCCGTATTTGGAATAGATGTTGCGCGATCTTTGAGTGATTTTAAGTCTGAACTGCATTTTCTAATTTTATTTTTGGTTTATTATAATGTCAAACAGGAGCAGGCAAAAGCTTTGATAAAGGTTTTTATCATTTCTTCCGTGGTTGTTTCGGCATTCGGTATTTTTCAATATATGCTTAGAATAAATGTTTCTGTCGATGGTGTTTTTACGATACCTTATGATTATTTAAGAGAAATATCTCCCAAGATACAGCATTATTTATCCTTATGGGGCAATAGGATTAGAGGTACCCGCAGCCATCCAATTACTTTCGCGGAATGTGTATTTTTTAGTTTTATATTGAATACGGCATTCATAATAAATTCTAAAAATATTAAATCAAAACTTTTTTGGTCGTCAGGTTTTATTATTCAGGGCATAGCAATTATTTTTAGTTATTCAAGAGGCGTCTGGCTAGCGTCCGTAATCTCTCTTATGCTCGCATTTGTATTGATGCTTCGCAAAAAGAAGATATATATGTTTGTATTCGCGATTATTTTGGTTTTTGTATTTTTGTTCAATCTTAAATTGAAACAGAGATTAACAGGCAGTGATATAGCAAGCAGGGAGTCAACACAGATCAGAATGCATCTTTGGAAATCCGCAATAGATATATCTAAAGATTACTTGATTTTCGGCATTGGTGTTGGAAACTTAAAAAAGGTTTATCATAAATATCAGAGTCCTGATATAACAGATAAACGCGCATGGTCTGAGCTTCATAATGTATTTCTGCAGGTTTTAGTGGAACGAGGAATAGCGGGTTTTGGAATATTTGTATGGCTGTTAATTGCAATCGGAAAAAGTTTGTTAATGTTTTATAGAAGAGAGGAAGAGGGTACTTTTAATAGATCATTATCCGGCGCTATTATGATATCATTTTTAGGCTTTTTAATATTTAATATTACCGAGAATGCGCTGTTTGACGCTGAGGTAGCTATGATATTTTACTTTATTATAGGATGTTCTTTCTCTTTATTTTTTAATAAAAGTGTGAATAATAATGAAATGGGGCGCGAAAAGAATGAAAGCTAATAAAGCCGTCTTTTTAGATCGTGATGGAACAATAATTAAAGATAAAGGATACCTTAATAAAGTTTCCGGCGTGGAGTTCTATAAGGACACAATTGAATCGCTTAAGAAGCTGGAGAATTTAGGTTTTATACTTATTGGAATCAGCAATCAGTCAGGTATTGGTATGGGGATAGCTACCAGAAAACAAGTGGACGCTATCAATTCGGCAGTTATTAAAAGATTAAAAAATAGAGGCATATCTTTGAAAAAGATATACTACTGTCCTCATCTGCCGATAAAAAACTGTTCTTGCCGCAAGCCGAAAATATCATTGGTTAAAAAGGCGGAAAAAAAATATAATATTAACTTAAAAAAGAGCTTTGTTTTAGGAGATAAGCTGAGTGATGTGAGACTAGGATATAATTCTGGGGCTTTCCCAATACTGCTGCTGACCGGTATGGGAAAGAGATCGCTTCAAAAAATAAAAAATATTAATTTTTCAAAAGCGAATAATCTTACTCAAGCAGTCAGATTGATACAATCAATGGCGCTCAAATTCTAATGTTTGACTAAACTCAAAAATTAATATAGTAATATATACTTCATTAAAGAGAGGTGAAATTATGGCAAAGTTAAGTGAGCTGATAAACAAATTGTTTGAATCCAATATCGAATTATGGCACTGGGAGGATGAAGCAAGATGTGACGACGACAGTAAAGTAGCCGAAGCCAAGCGCCATATCAATACGCTGAATAATCGAAGAAATGATTATATAGAAGCAATTGACGAATGGGTAATCAAAAATATTCAGAAGAAAGAGGAATAATGGCAGAAACAGTCGGCAGTATTATTGATAAGATGAATGTTATTCAGCTTAAGGTTTACCATTACAGGGAACGAAGCGGCAGAGTTGATGTTGAAGAAAGCAAACAGCTTAAAGCAAAAATATTGGTATTGAATGAGCAGTTGGGCGACTTATCTCAAGAGCTGATGGAGCTGCTTCAGGCTGTCAAGAGCGGTGAGAAGAAACTAAAGGTATACCGGCAGTTCAAGAGTTACGGAAAACAGTAAACATGCTCAGGAGTTTCTCAGAATTTTAATACATTTATTAATTCTATAATATAAAAATAAGCAAAAGTTTCCGAATATTTTCGCGCAGCGGGGCCCTAAATTTTGCAAGTCGTTACAAAAAATGTTTTCTACTATTCTCATGTGTGCTTTTTAAAGTGAAAGAATAAAATGGAGAAACTCCAATAGACATGATAGATTATCATAGATGGCTTAAAGCAGGTAAGAAGATTCTCAAGAATGAATACTTCTATTTATCAGTTATACTTATTTATCACCTTATTTGTCACTTAATATGGGTTGTGAACGATACGCGGCCGCAAGCCTGGGACGGCAGTCATCATTTAAATCTGTCACTGGACTATATCGAAGCATTTAAAAAAGGAAGTATTTGGGAGTTCCTTGGGGTTTCAAAGTTCTACCCGCCTTTATTCCATCTGGCGGTCATTCCTTTTTTGTTTATATCCAATTTTAATCCGGATATTGTTGTTATACCAAACTGGATTTGCCTTTGCATTCTTGTTTTCTCCACTTACGGGATAGGAAAAATAATCTTCAAAGAAAAAAGAGTTGCTGTTTTTGGCGCTGTAATTGTCAGTTTCTATCCATTTGTTAACCACCTGATCTCACGCGAAGTATTGATAGACCTTTCAATTGCTTCAATGATCGCGGCCGGCATTTATTTTCTGCTTAAGAGCAACAATTTTAATGATATTTTTTCTACCAGGATGTTTTTTGCAGTTTCTTTTTTTGGGCTGCTTATTAAATGGAATTATGGCATATATTTGTTTGCTCCAGTATTAGTGATGTTTTTAAGGAGTAATCTTCAATGCAAAAAGAGATTTGTTCTTTACTCCCTAGCAGTATTTGTAGCTTTGATGCCTGTTTATGGATGTAATATCCTGCCTATGACAGGCAAAATAATCCATTTTATGAATATTGGAGCCGCAGAAGGCGATCCTTCTGTTTTAAGTTTTAATTCGATTCTGTGGTACACACTGGCTTTAGGCCAGCAGATATATTTATTGCCTACGATCTTATTTTTTGCCGGATTGTCATTAATTTTCATCAATATAAAAAAAGAATACTGGATATTATTTGTCTGGATTTTGGTGCCATATATTATTCACACTCTAATAAGCAATAAGGATTTACGTTATACGGTGCCGCTGCTTCCGGCGGTTGCTTTAATCAGCGCGTTCCCATTTTCCTTTATTAAATCAAAAAAAGTGTTGGCTGCTTGTGTTTCTGCAGGCATAGCTGTGCTTTTTATACAGTTATTTCATTTTGATTTTGGTATTTCT
The DNA here is from genome assembly GCA_043809745.1 of bacterium. Classification (GTDB taxonomy): domain Bacteria; phylum Elusimicrobiota; class JBDRMW01; order JBDRMW01; family JBDROU01; genus JBDROU01. The sequence goes on along the minus strand of JBDROU010000005.1, from coordinate 3,285 downwards.
GGGCTTAAACCGGGCGTTCATTTTAATCTGTTGGGTATGCCAATGGTATTATATAACAAGAGTGCTCCCCAGGGTTTTGATTGGCGTCATTTGGATATTTTAGAATATATTCAAAGCCAGAGAAAAAAAACAGGTAAAATAATTGTAGCAACTGTTTTGTCAAATCATCCGTATTTGCACGGGAGCACCCTGCGCTACACTTTTAGGACTCATTCGAAAAATATTTTTGCCGGAGGTTTTAGTAAAAGATTAGGCGAATTAAAAGATTTTATTATATTGAAAACAGGTTCTAGGGGCCCTGAATTTACGTTAGGCGCAATTGAATCTGCTGTCCAGAATATGGGAAGCATGGATAATTATTTTTCTGAGGCGATAAGTTTTGACCTGCCTGATAACTCAAAAGCTATAATTTACAAACAAGAATTAAAACCGTGGGAAGGTAATGAACTGGATTCGCTCAATATGCATATAGATACGCTGAAATGCCGAGGATATGTTGCAAACGATGTCAGAATTACATTTGTTAATTATCCGGGTGAATCCTGGAATGGTGGATCTTTTAAGTCTATCGTTATGGATATTGGGGAAATGAACATTAAGGGTTTTATTATAAAAGATGCCAAAATTATATTAAACGGTGCGTCGATCTCTCTCGAAAAACTTATTAAAAGCAATGAATTGTTTTTATTGTCGCTTGAAGAGATGGTTCCTCATATCTATATAGCGGAAGAATTTTTAAGAAAATTTATTATTAAAAAAGCTAGACATCTGGAGAATGTAAGTATAATATTTAGTAGTGGGATTGAAGTGAAGGGGCGGTATAGATTTATACCGGTGGACATAAAAGTAAGTATAGATAAAGATGGGGATTACTTAAAAGCCGGTGTCAGTAAAATAGCAGCATTTTTTATAGGTATTCCCAGGATATTTTATAAATCTTATTTATCAGGCAAGTATTCGCTGAATGGGAGTATGGGTATGCCTTTTAGAGTAAAGATAGATGCAATAGAGTTTACACAGAAAGGGATAGCAATCAATTGAAAAAAAGCATTTCATTGGTGATTCCGTTTTACAATGAGGAATCAAACGCAAAAGCAGTTATAACTGAAGCGATTGATGTGTTGAAAGATATCACCTCGGATTTTGAGATAATTGCTGTAAACGACGGCAGCAGCGATGAAACCAGGTACATACTTGACAGTATGTCAAAAAGACGTGATTACTTAAAACCGGTTCATCATAGATCAAATATGGGTTATGGTCAGGCGCTCATAACAGGCATCGAGAAAGCTAAGAATGAGTATATTCTGTTTTGCGATGGCGACGGACAGTTTTACTTAAAAGAGCTGAAAGATATAGTAAGTTATCTGGATAAATATAAGGTTGTCCTGGGTTTCAGAATTTCCCGTAAAGATCGATGGTTTAGAAAGTTGAATTCGTTGATATATAACTTGGCAGCAAGGGTTTTGGTTGGAGTGAAGATAAAAGATATTAATTGCGCTATGAAAGGATTTCACAATAGCATCTTGAAAAATGTTAAGTTTAGAACAAGAGGCGCTTTGATCAATTCTGATATATTGAGCCAGATATTAAGTAAAGGAGTGAGTTTTAAAGAAATAGGTGTTAATCATAAACCTAGATTATCCGGTGAGCAAACCGGCGCTAAAATGTCCGTAATACTGACTGCTATGAAGGAATTCATAGTTATCTTTTTTTCAGAATTTCCAATGAGGCGCAATGAGATGTTTTTTAGTCTCAGAATAATTTCTGGGTTCCTTTTTGGTTTTATGGTCGTTGTTGCAGGCAGTCCCAACAAAACTGCATTTTTCTGGGTCGGGATGATCATCGCCTGCTTGGGGGTATTTATACGAAACTGGGCAAGCGGATTTATAATAAAATCAAAAGTTTTATGCACAGACGGGCCGTATTCGCTTGTTAGACATCCATTGTATTTTGGCAGCATATTAATGGGAATAGGCGGATTAATTTCACTATTTAATACTGCTCATTTGTTAAGTTTTTTTGTGTTTTTATCAATATTTTTGTATTTATTCTTTTTTGTTTACATTCCAAAGATTAAGAGTGAAGAAAAGAATTTGCAGGGTTGGTTCGGCAATGAATATTCCGCGTACAAAAAGAAAGTTGGACGACTGCATCCTAGATTTAAAACTCTTAAATTAGAGTTAGATGGATTCAATTGGCATAAATGGAGAAAGCATAAAGAAATCAAAAGTATTATAGGGTTAGTTATACTGTATGTAATCCTTTTAATAAAAAGATGATATTAAGATTAATTTCGATTCTGATTATTCAAAGCAGTTTGTTTGTAATGCTTTCCGCAGAAACTGTAGATTCAGATAATATTAGGAACAATGCTTTTAATGAAAATGAAAGATTGATGTTTTTAATCCGCTGGGGAGTTATTAGAGGAGGTTTTGCCACGCTTGAGGTGGACAGCAGAAAAAAGCATAATAACCGGGATTGCTTCCTAATACTTTCCAGGGTTAGGTCGAACGGTTTTTTTGATACCTTTTATAAAGTGCGTGATGTAAATACCTCCCTAATTGATGCGGATAACTTTTGCGTTTACGAGTTCGAGAAGCATCAAAGAGAAGGAAGTTTCAGCAGGGACAGAAAGGTTGAATTTCTTTATGATAAAAATAAAATTCTTATTCATAAAGGAACCGAAATTGAAGAGCAACCATTGGATAGGGATTTTTTACAGGATGTGTTATCCGCGCTCTATTATCTGAGAACAAAAGACATCAGTTTGGAAACCAAACATGAAATAGAGGTTTTTGATGGTAAAAAGAAATGGATGCTGGAGGTGGATGTTCTAAAACGCGAAACTGTACAAGTTCCAGCCGGTAACTTTAAATGTTTTAAATTAAAACCGAAACTAAAGGGTGAGGGAATATTCAAGTCAAAGGGAGATCTTTATGTTTGGGTTACTACAGATAGCATGCATCTTCCTGTAAAATTGAGAGCAAAAATACCGGTAGGGTCAATAACTGGAGAGCTTATTACGACCCATGTTGATGAAGTAAACAAGTTTTTCACAAAAGACGATTTTTATAAATACTAAATGTGTTCTGGCAGTATTATGTAAACAGTACTAGGGATCTCTACTTAGAACTTGTGTCTTTCAGCCCTAAAGAATGAAAAATTTGTCTCACCTTGAAATACATAAGTTTACCTTCAACAAATAAGTAAATAAATCAAAAGATGTGGATTAATGAGAAAATATATTTTTCTCACCACTATTTTCTTGACATATATATGAAA
>JBDROU010000004.1:0-2980 GCA_043809745.1 bacterium | reverse complement strand
TGTTTTCTACCAAAATAAAAGATCATATGTGCGGGTTCAAGGCTTTTAAGAAAGATGTCATATTAAAGCTTATAGAAGAAATGAAATATGATGCCGCACTGGCAAGGGGTGTGTTTTGGGATACGGAGCTTATTGTAAGAGCAATTAGAAATAATTTTAGCATCAGTGAGATACCCATATGGTGGAGAGAAAGAAACAAAACCGCTCTTAGCTTCAAAAGAGAGATAAAATCTCTTTCTTATATAATAAGCTTCTTTTTTGTTCTGCGTAAAGAAAAGAAAGCAAAAAATCGGTTATTTAATTCTATGCGCTGATATATAAATATTATATAATCTCGAGAATAAATAGAATCAATAATAATATTTTATGAAAACATCTAAAAACAAATTAAAGTATGTATTCGGACCTGTATACTCCTGGCGTCTTGGATATTCATTAGGGATTGATTTAACATATAGTAAAAGAAAGGTTTGCAATTTTAACTGCATATATTGTCAGTTGGGAAGAACAGTAAGATATACTGATAAAAGAAGTATCTTTGTCCCTACCAAAGATATAATAAGAGAATTAAAGCTTATAACTGATGTAAAAACAGATTATATAACGCTCTCCGGTTGTGGCGAACCAACATTGGCAAAAAACTTAGGCGCTGTAATAGAAAGCATTAAAAAGATAAGGAAAGAACCCGTAGCGGTCATAACTAATTCATATTTGATCTGCTGCAAAGATGTGCAACGAGATTTGATGAAGGCTGATAAAATATTATTCAAGCTGGATGGTTGTTCTGATGAAATATTAAAAAAAGTGAATAATCCGGTTCATTATATTACTTTTGAGAATATGTTTCAGTGCTTGAAGAAGTTTAGAAAAGCATACAAAGGCCATTTTGCATTACAGATTATGTTTGTTAAAGAAAACAAAAAATGTGCCGGGGAACTGGCTAAATTGGCAGCTGAAATAGGTGCTGATGAGATACAAATAAATACCCCAACGAGGCAAAACGAATCAAAGCCGTTAAGTAGAATAGAAATTAATAAGATAAAAAGCTATTTTTACGGGCGAAAAATAATTAGTGTTTATGATAAGCCTTATAAAGATACCGTTGCAAGAGGTTACGGCAACATTAAAAAAAGGCACCCTAATTAGAAGAGATCTCTCAAAAAGAGATCTCAGAAAAAAATTATGAAAACATATGTTGAATGCATACCCTGTTTTTTTCAACAAGCCTTGGATGCGGCTCAGGAAGCAGGTGTAAGTGAAAGATGTAAGAAAAGAATTGTGGAAGCACTATGCAATAAGGTTAGCTCATTTCCGCTTAAAAGCACCCCTCCGGAGATGGGGAGGATATTGTACAAAGTGGTGAAAAAGTTCAGCAAGAACGAGGATCCGTTCAAAAAGGTTAAATTACACAGCAATGAGTTAGCCCTTGAAATGTATGATGATTTAAAGCAAACTGTCAGACATTCCGGGAATAGTTTGTTAAAAGCTGTTGAATTGGCAATTGTCGGCAATAGTATTGATTACGGGGCGCAGCGGCATTTTGATGTCGAAAAAGAAATCAAAAAGATAATACGCAAAGAATTTGATTTTAATATTAAAAAAAGAAAATCGCCATTTAACTATGTTGAATTAAAAAATGCTCTTTCCAAAGCAGAAAGGATACTTTATATAGGTGACAATGCAGGAGAAATAGTATTTGATAGAATTCTTATAGAGGAAATACTTAAGCTTTACAGTAAAAATATAAAGGAAATTACTTTTTCTGTCAGGGGCGGACCTATTATAAATGATGTCTTGATTGAGGATGCTTACCAATGCGGTATATCAAAAAATGTTAAAATAGTTTCCAACGGCACGGATGCTCCGGGCATAGTACTGCCGTTATGTTCAAAAAGTTTTCTAAAGGTATATAAAGAAGCGGATTTAATAATAAGTAAAGGGCAGGGGAATTTTGAATCATTACCGGATAATGATAAGCGAATATTCTTTTTATTTAGAATAAAATGCCCTGTGGTTTCCAAGGAGCTTGGCCGCCCGATTGGCAGCTTCATACTTAAATAATTATGTGGAAGAAGCATTTGAGAGATCTCCACCTAATTCAACATTTATGAAATTTATAATTAATTTTCTTCAGGAGGCATAAGGTGCCGTTATACGAGTATAAATGCAAAGTTTGCAACAAAGTAAGTGAGTTTTTAGTTTCATCTTCAGATGATATACAGGGGTTAAAATGTCTAACCTGCGGCAGCAAAGAATTAGCTAAAATAATGTCCGCAGCCAATATCGCAGGCAGCAGAAACGACAGTTGTGACTTAAATCCGTCCTGCTGCGGGGATAATCCGGGTTGTTCGCTTGCAAACAAAAATGGGATCTGCAAAAACTGCTGATTATGGAAATAATAGCTAAATCAAACTATACCGATATGAGCTTAACAACAGCTGCTTTGATTGCAGACTGCATTAGAGAAAAGTCTGATGCTGTGCTGGGATTTATTGCCGGATCAACTCCCATAGGTACATATAAAGAGTTAATTCGGCTGTGTAAAGACGATGGTTTAGATTTTTCAAAAGTAGTTGCATTTAATATTGATGAATACTATGGATTACAAATGGATTTGCAGCTTCCATATGAAAAAGATCAAAGTTATGAACGATTTATGTGGGAAGAGTTGTTTAAGCATATAAATATTAAACAAGAAAACATCAATATGCCAAAATGTGTAAATTGTATCGCAGAAGAATCCTGCCGGCAATTTGAGAACTCAATAAAAAAATCCGGCGGCATAGATATTCAGCTTTTAGGTATAGGGCTTAACGGTCATATTGGATTCAATGAACCCGGTTCCGCTTTTGATTCCAGGACAAGGTTGGTGCCGCTGGATCAAAGAACTATAGATTCCAATTACAATAAATTCTACAAAAAATCAGGTATTTCGAAAGATAAGATGCCGCATTCTTCCATAACCGCTGGCATAGGAACA
>JBDROU010000003.1:0-3427 GCA_043809745.1 bacterium | reverse complement strand
CTTAAAGATATTGATTAGTCTGTTTCCGATAAAATATGCAAATGGATATCCATCAATCAATTTAAAATTATTTTGGGATATTCTATATATATCCAAATCATTTTTTATGCAATTAATTAGGTCTATATCTTTATTTATAGTATCTACCAACCTAATAAAAACAGAAAATTTGATATCTGTTTTCTTTTGGAATGTAAACATCACAGTATTAACTTTTTCACCAACAATGTCTTCAAAAGCATGTGGTCCGAGATGGGACAAATTCCTTATAACGTGAGTTTTGCATCACTTAAACTTTTCGGTATCGACTTCTGGAAGTATTTTATTATCTGCCATACCGAAAACATCGATCAAAGTCCATGTCTCTTTATTAAGTCCACTTAACTTTCTGTGAACCTGTATCCCATCATCCTTTCCCACGACTATATGTACTGCTTTTAACCGTTCCAGTGTTTTCATGGCTTCCTCAATACTTACATCAAGCCCACTATTATTGATCTTCATTTTCAATATCGAGCGAAGCTGGAAAGCTGTTGAACAAACAAAAATATTACCCAGTACATGCTCTTTTGTTCTGACATACTGAGGATGCAGCCCAAGCACACTTTTCAGAGTTCTTATTGCCTTCTCTATCTGATCTCTCGTTCTGTAAGACTCAAGTACCTCTTTCTCATTGAGGTCAAATTCCGTAGTCACGAAAACCTGGTATCCATCATATTTATCCAGTTCATCCAATGCTTTCGTTCTCTCGATGGTAAAGCCGAATCCGCTTCTTTTGGCTTTCGCAGCAAGGTATCTTGTAACTTTATACTTCTTTTTTATATGTCCTACTTTTTCATCCCTTTCCTTTCGGGATTTGATTTCACCTTTCTCCACGGACTTAAGAACTAACCTAAGTTCATCCTCTGCCTTGCTAATTCTTGATTCTCTCCCTTTCTTATTTGTCTGTGCAACAGAGGCATTCCACCCCACCACATATTTTCTTCGTCCTTTAATAATAGAAGTAGCTACCTCGTTATTACCAGTATTCATCCATTCATCTCTTGGGATTTTTATCTCTTCCAGAAACTGTGTGGACTTTATCTTCGCCCTGAGAGCTACCAGATAACGTTCTTTCTTGCGATCCATGTATTTGAGGTTCTCCCATGTAGCCATTCCTCTATCGACAACCCTTGGAGCATCGAGCCCAAACTCGTTTTTTAGACATCTATCCATTGGCTTCAGACTTTTTGCATCAGTTCGATTTCCTGGCCACACTTTATGAGTGACGAGAACACCTTTTTGATCCACTACAAAAGCAACCACTATCTGAAGTTTATTTTTACTATGACCTCTTGGATGACCGAATTCTGCAAGTACACATTCCTCACCCTCAAAGTAAGTTGAAGTGAGATCAATATCAAGCCTCTCGCATTCGTAACCATAAACGTGCGTTATTTTTTCATAAAGAGAAACCTGCATCGGAATCGTATTTTCTGGTTGAAGGTAGTCCAGAGCTCTTATTGCTACATTATAAGTAAGTTCTTCCGAATGTAGTTTGAGGAAAAAAGGCAGATAGCTCATTGAATACCACTCAGAAACCTGATAATAGCTGCAGGGATCGCAGTTCCTGGCTATTGCCATTATTTCTACGATCTTCCCAAGTTCAGGGCCTCCACCCTTGTAACCATATCGATTGACAATGTTAATGAAGTCTATCTCTTCACAAACTTTGTGCAGTGCCAGTTCTCGCCCATAGCCAAAGACATCCCCCATCTCAAATGTAGATATTGGAGACGGAAAAGAGTAACCGATAGAGTATAAGAGATCGTGGAATTTCTTTAGGAGATCACTTTCTCCGATTGCAGAAATTTTATTCTCAAGTTCAAGACGCTGTGTTTCAGTTAAATTATCCAGTCTACCAAGTTTGAGCAAATACTCTTGAAAAACCTTGTTTTCCCTACGTTTAGATCGAACCACAGCATAGTAAATATGTCCCCTGCTTTTACATGACTTAATATGCATATGGCTATATTGTTTTCCCTACATAAATATTTTGTGGTCATGCTGCTTGATTATCGTTTTCCCTACAAAATATTGACCGCATTACGGCAGCCTATTGAACCGTTGGAAAAGAGAAAAATTATGAAGATTAAGTATTTAAGGTGATAAACTCACGTTTCATACAATTGCCATAATTTCACCAACATGTAATGTAACGGTCACGTTTTGAAGTGGGTGTACAATCCCATAGCGTCAAGTTAGTCTTGTGACTTTTTAAATATATAACTTATCGATTTATTTAATAAGTTTCGCCCAATCCTTAAAATTTCCTAAAAATCAAAAATAAAAGTCATATATTTTGTAGTGTATATACACTACAATGACAGAATACAAACCCTTCATTCGTAGAATCAAGCAACGAAACGGAATTAATTTGTTGAAAAATGGGTAATGTCCTACATTTCATAATGTGATGCCGTTATATGTCAGGGACTTCAAAATCATGTCATTACCTCTGGGAATCAGCGACGAGTTTTTTTAAATTATAATACTTTCACTCCACTCACTTAAAGTATAAACAGGGTCAAATGATTTAGGAACACGGATTGCACGGATCACACGGAGGCACACGGATACGATCGATCCGTTTTTCGTGTTCAATCAAAAAGGAGCTATTATTGAATTTTGGTAAAACCCCAGAATTCAAAAGAGTGATCTTTACGAATGACAGAAAAGAAAGATTTGAATCAGAAACCCCAAATCCGTGCGTATCAGTCGAATCCGTGTCATCCGTGTTCCCTTCGGTTTGATGAATACTATTTCATCATTCATAAAATGAATTGATACCTGCTCTTCAATCCACTTTAGGGGTATAAGCGAGTGAATAAGCTATTTATTGTTGCTTATTTATATAATCCAAGCGAATCATGATGCTATGGTGCTTTAATATCACATTGAAGCACTAATTTATTACTGTTGAGAACATTGATCGCAGCAATGCAGACCCAAATAAAAAGATACAATATTCTTTTAAGAGGAAAAGTTCAACACATTGGTTACCGTGGAATCATTGAAGGTACTGCAAGAAAGTTAGATCTAAAAGGTTATGTTTTTAATGATATTGATGGAAGCGTTTGAAGAACTTTATTTACCGTCTATATTTAGCAGGGTGGCAACCGACGATTATTATGAATTTAGCAAGAAATTCGACATTGGAATAGATCTACTTGAGGGAATAAAAATAGACACTGGAGAGATGAAAGAATCTCTCACTAATATAAATACTACACTTGAAACATTTGTAATAAAGCAAGATGGACACAATAAGCGCCTTGAGGAAATCCTTGAAAAACTTGCTGAAAAATAATCACTGAAAACCTCTGCGATCCGGCCTGATATGAATTTCAATTTCTGATGAAAAAATAAAAAAAAGAAAATTGCCCCC
>JBDROU010000002.1:0-19930 GCA_043809745.1 bacterium | reverse complement strand
CATGCCTCCCGGGTTCCAGAACAGAGACTCCATACCCATGCCAACCGCTGTGAATGCTCCGCCCATTCCCAGCGCTCTTGCTCCCTGACCGTCCCTTAAAAATACGCATGCCATGCTTCCCGCTTTATCTGCCGCAGAAAGCGGACAAATAAATAACACGGCCGCTCCCAATAATGAAAAGAATAAAATTGAATTTCTAATCTTCATATTTTACTTAACTAAAATAAACTTTTTTACTGTAGATTGCTTAGCTACACCATCATCCATTTCAAGTTTATATATGTAAACACCGCTTGCAACATCCATGCCATTATCATTTCTAATGTCCCAGGGATAAGTCTGCGCACCGGCTAAAGAGCTAAAACTCTTGTCAGCAATGAGCTCCCCTAAAGGATTAAAAATTCTAAGCCTAATTGTTGAAGGCCTATCAGCTGTAAAAGCAAAATTCGCAATATTAACATTTTTTATAGGATTAGGGTAAACATATGAATCAGCTTCGAAATTGCTTAAAATATTAACTGTAAAATAAACTTCTGTATTGTCATCCATAAGCGGTTTACCTTCCATATCCTGCGGTGAAGTTTTTATTAAGTATTCACCGTTTAGGCCTATAGATTCATTAAGCACTAAAGTTAAAGTCCCGGTGTCTCCATCCCATTTTTTTATTCCAGTAAGTATATTCCCGTAAGGATCGAATAGTTCTATGCTGGATTTTTCAGAGCTTATACTAATCGCTTTGCTTGGTGAAGGGTCAACTGTATCAAATTTAGCATAGACTTCTTTTATTCTTTCAGTTATCATTTGTCCGCTTTTAGGATAAGATGATCGAAGGCTTACGAGCTGTGAAGGCTGTGAAGACTGCCTGTTAATTGTAATTGACGCCCATATAGGATAATCATTACCGCTGCTTGCCGCCGCACTATTATCATATCTGTCTATAGCAGACATAGCAAATACGTAGATACCACTATCCAACGTTGTATAATCTTCATCTACACCATTCCACTCAAAAGTATGGACACCGCTATCTACATACCACTGAAAAATCTTTAAAATCCTGGTTCCATCAACAGCTAATGAGGAAGGATTTAAAGGGAGATTGTCACCAATCTTGTAGCTATATGTCGAACTTGTCTGGTAGCTTAACGACCCAGCTGAAGTAGCAACAGAAAATTTTGTTCCAGGTTTACAAATAATCACCTTTATATGGCAATCCCCGTTAACATTATAACTTATGGTTGAAGCTGAGGAAGTATCGGTAATGGGGGTAGCTGTAATACCAGAAATATGCATTATATTCACAGGTATCGTAAGTAGCACGGTATCAATCAGCGTTGTTGTATCTATAGGACTTGTAGCTTTTAGTAAAGCATAGTATAAACCGTTAGGAACTAAACTTCCTGATGAATCCCGGCAATCCCAGGTATCCTTATTAATGAAGACATCTCCGACCATCTGATATGATCTGGGGGTAAATTCTAAAACAGTCTTTATTGGATCAGATGATGCATAACTAAAAAAATTGTTAGAATCTTTGGTAAAAGTTGTGCCTGGAGGATAAATTTGAATCGTTATATACGCATCATTTCTTAATTTATACTCAAAATTCCACTTCTGTCCCTGACCTTCTTGTCTTGCGGAGTCATCCTCTCTTAAAATATTAGAATCCAGCGGGTCTAAATCGTGATGTATAAAATGAAAATATGTAACAGTTGAAGAACCCACAAAGCCTTCTATTGAATCAGTCGCAGTTACCATATAAGAATATACCAAATTTGGCGCCCCGATATATACACCACTTGTATCTGTTACTGTACCAAGCAAATCCCCAGCTGTAAACGAAGACCTTGAAGCTACATACCCGGTTTTCGAGTAAATTCTATAAATCATTGTTGCTGTTTCTGTGCTCTTAGGAACTTCACTCCATTTTAATAAACCGCCTAGTTGTTCACCAGGGGTCCACTTAATTGTTATGTTTCCCATACCAACTGTTAAGGCATCAACTTTTTGAAGAGTAATAAAGGCAAGAAAGAGAAAAGTAATAACTGCAATGAAAAATATCTTAACTTTTATTTGCATTCCTATTTTTTTCCTACAAAAAAATAATATATAGCTCTAATTATTAGTGTACATAATCAAATTATTATTGTCAATTTTTTTATGCTTAAAACGATTCACTTGAAATTGGCAGTCCATTTTAGTAAATTAGTTAATACTGAATTTTCAGGAATAGCTAATGGAACATCTAATAATAGAACTTGCAATAATTTACTTCCTATCTGCCTTTGCAGGTATTATACTTGCCCGCTTTAAGATTCCCAATCTGATTGTTTACATGATAATAGGTTTTCTTATAGGCCCTTTCGCGTTAAAAGTAATTCCGGATGTGGAAATCATTCACGTACTGGCAGAAATCGGCATAGTGCTCCTTTTGTTTGGTTTAGGCATCGAATTTTCACTTCATAAACTTCTCACAATGGACCGCAGGGTCTATATAATCGGCATAGGACAAATTATAGCAACATTGTTACTAAGTTTTGCTCTTGCGAGACTTTTTGGCACTAATCTTACACAAGCACTTTTTTTCAGCTGCATCATTACTCTCAGTTCAACAGCAATCGTACTTCAGATATTGGTTTCAAACAATGAAATTGACTCTCATCACGGACAGATTGCAATCGGACTGATGATTCTGCAGGACCTGGCAGTTGTCCCCATGATAATACTGCTGCCTTTACTGCAAAATCAAGCCAGCTCATTGCTTCCCGCAATATCTTGGGCAGGGATAAAGATTATCGGTTTTTTATTAATAATTTTTTTCGCCGGCAAATTAATTATAAGAAAATTTTTCTATCTGGCAATAACAAGCGGAAGCAAGGAACTTTTACTGCTAGCAGCAATATCAGTCTCTCTGGGTATCGCTCTTATTTCAGATCAATTCGGGCTTTCACTGGCATTGGGTGCATTCTTTGCCGGATTGTTGATTAGCGAATCTGATTATGCTCATCATTTATTTACCGATCTTATACCTTTTAGAGATGCTTTTTCCTGTCTCTTCTTCACTTCAATAGGCATGTGGATCCAACCAAAATTTCTTTTAGAAAATTTTGCTTTATGTTTCAGTTTAGTTTTTGGGGTGATCTTACTAAAAATTATTATCGGATGTTTGATAACCCGCTTAACAAAATTCACGTGGCATACTTCAATTATGACCGGCCTGCTAATTGCTCAAATCGGCGAATTTTCATTTATACTAATCCAGCTTGGATGGGGTTTAAAGCTGTTCTCTCAATACACATTTCAGCTAATAATCTCTGTGTCTTCTCTTTCAATGCTTTTTTCTCCCTTCCTTTATTATATAGCAAAAAACTATTTCTACTGGTGGCTGTTCAGCAAAACTCACCATTCACCTCAGTTTTCCGCAAATGTTTGTCCAATTTCGCATATAATCATTTGCGGAAGCGGCACAGTTGGAAAAAAATTATACAAATTACTTAACCAGAAAAATATACCATCTATAACAGTCAGCCTTGATTACAAAAAGATAACAGAATTAACTAAACAGGGAATATCGGCAGTATTTGGCGATGCAGCAGATCCAAGGGTTTTGAAATTAGCAAACATAACATGCGCAAAAGCTGTTGTGCTTACTTTTGCGGATGATTATGTTCAAGCCAGAGCAATAAAGAAGATAAAAGAACTTCATCCGGGAATCCCGGTAATCGGCAGGCTTCACTATGAAAGCAAGAGAACATTATTGGAGAAAAGCGGCATATCAGATTTGATCAGTGAAGAATTAGAAGTTGCGGAAAAACTGGCTGAAAAGGTTGAGCCTTATATTAAACCTCTTTCATCTTAACAAACTGGCCTTAAACATACTCATCCCTTATGCCTTGTCTTATATCACTAAAGAATTGAAAAAGTTGATCTTTCGTTTTATTATCGAGAGTTTGAATCGTATCCTCTATTAATTTATAACCTTTCCTCTTAACATCATTTGAAGCAAAATCATCAAGATATTCCTTGAAGGTGATCAATGCATTAAGATTACATTTACCCTTAATAGTGCCGGGTTTTGCGAGATTCATAAAAGCTTCTCCTGTTCTTTCTTTCCTGTAACACGCAGCACAAAAACTCGGGATAAACCCTTTATCTATTAATGAACCTATAACCTCATCTAAGGTTCTGTTGTCGCTAAGGCTAAACTGCTCACCGGAACATTCAGAAAATCCTTCGCTTATATAACCACCGGGCGAAGTCTTAGATTCGGCACTAATTTGAGAAACTCCGAAATTAAAGAGTTCATCCCTCATTTTGGCAGTTTCTCTTGTAGAAAGAATTATGCCTGTATACGGCACAGATAAACGCAACACAGCAACAATCCTCTTAAATTCCTCATCTGATACCTTGAACTGAAGATTCCTTACAAAATCCGCTCCTACAGCCGGCTCTATTCTAGGCACAGATATCGTATGAGGCCCTATACCGAATATACGTTCCAAATACTCGATATGCATAAGCATAGCAAGCGTATCAAACTTAAAATCATAAAGCCCGAAAAGGACTCCTATTCCCACATCATCAATCCCTGCTTTAAAAGCTTTGTTAATAGCATCAAGTCTGTTATCGGGATCACTTTTAGGACCGTTAGGATGAACATATCTGTATGTTTCGTTATGATAGGTCTCTTGAAAAAGCTGATATGTCCCGATACCAGCTTTTTTTAATTTCCTAAATCCATCTATACTTAAAGGCGCGCAGTTTATGTTTACCCTTCTAATCTTATCCTGCCCAACTTTTACATCATAGACTGCTTTTATGGCATTCACATAATAATCTACAGTGTCATCTTCACAACCAGAAGACTCACCTGCAACCATTAATATACGTTTATGCCCTTTCTCTAATAACCGCTCAACTTGCAGTTTAATCTCATCAATATTTAGAGTTTTTCTTCTTATCAAAGAATTATCAGCTCTAAAAGCGCAGTATCTGCAGTTGTTCAAACAATTATTATCTATATAGAGCGGCGCAAAAATCACAACTCTTCTTCCATAAATTCTATCTTTAACAATGGAAGCCGCTGTAAATATTCTTGAAATACATTCCGAATCATCTACACTTAATAACACAGCTGTTTCTTCTAATGTAAGCCTTTGAAGCCTTAAACTCTTTTCCAAAATCTTTTCAACTGAGCTTCCAGTTACTTTCTTTGAATCTAATAAAATTTGATTAATTTTTCTCTCATCAATAATCTTCATTTATAAATCCTTTAAATAATTGCGCCGAGGAGTGAATATTTTTATAAAGATATCATCTGATAATCTCGTAAGGAGTTCTCATATCCATCTCATTTTTAAGCTGAGCTTTGCCATTCTGGAATTGTATCAATGCTTCAGGAAAAGGAGAAAGAACTCTTTCCAAAATTCCTTCAAGATAAGCGATAACAATCCCGTAATTCGTTACAGGAACCTCAGCTTCACGAGCCGTTTGCAGTCTCAATAACATCTCTTTCCTATTAAGCATACATGCATCACAATGTATGATTAATTTATAATCGCTCAAATTATCTGCATATTCCCTACCCGAACTAAAATCAAATAAGATCTCAGCGCCTTTATACTGTTTTAGCCATCTAGGTATTTTTACTTTACCTATATCATCCTGAATTGCATGATGATTACAAGCCTCAGCTATCAAAACTTTATCCCCCTCCTGCAATTTTTCGACTGCTAAAACATTTCTTACCATATCAACTAATCCACCGGAATATCTGGAAGACAGCATAGCAAAAGTTGTATACAGCACATCTTCCGGCGTTTTAGGGAGAATATTTAGTGCTAGTTGTGATTCACAAATAACTATATCGGGATTAGTTTTTAAATTGTTTAACAATATAGTGTACTCGCTATCTTTTACAATAGAAACAACAGAATTATTATCAAGACAGTCTCTTATCGTCTGCACTTGAGGAATAATTAACCTACCCTTCGGCGCTAACATATCTGAAGAAACAACCAACACAGCAAGTGAACCCGGCCTTAAGAAATCACTAACCAGCGGAATCGCATTAAAAAACTCCTGTGGTATAAGCTCAACCAAGTTTTTCTTCAGCATTGCAACATACATATCTCTGTCAGCACAATCAACACTTGAACAAAGGAAGAAATTACAATGTTTTGCTCTAAGTTTACTTAAAAACTTTTCGGTAGGAAGAGTCTCATCAATCTTATTTACGACAACTAAAAAGGGGATTCTTCTTGCTTTTACTTCTTTAACAACACCTTCTTCATAATCAGTCCAAACATTCGATTCAATTAAGAGCACTATAACGTCAGATCTTTCGAATATTTTCAATGAATTTTCTGATATCAATTCAGTTATAAGTGAATTGTCGCTGACCCCAACATTATCAAGAAAGATGATCGGGCCTATCGGAGAAAGATCTACTTTCCTCTCAATAACTTCAGTATCATTAGCTGTGTGAGGTTTTAATTCAAAAAAATCATTATCAGCGATCATTGAAAGAAATTTAGTTTTTCCAACATTGGTACGTCCAAATAAACCAACTTGTATCTTTAGTAAATTTTGATTCGAATTCATGCTAACTTTTAATTAACCCAAAATAATATGTACAAAAAACTGTAGCGGGGAAGGGAATCGAACCCCCGACACGCGGATTATGATTCCGCTGCTCTAACCAACTGAGCTACCCCGCCATTTATCTATTTTTCAGTATATTTTTAATGTTTTCTAATCTATCAACAACCTCTGTTTTAGGCTCAAGTGTCATTAAACTGTCATTCGTTTTGTCATTCATAGTATGAAACCTGCCCAACAACTCTACCGTCTTCTTAGCCAATGAAGGGATATAGTGAGCGTATTTCTGGGTGACAAGAACTGAACTATGCCCTAAAATTTTACTTATTGTATAAATATCCCCGCCCGCCATAAGTGCGTGACAGGCAAAATCGTGCCTAAGGGAATGAAAGGTAAAATTGCTTATTCCCGCCCGCTTCAAAGCCGTCTTAAAAGACCTACGAATAGTAGTGAATGACTTACCAAAATCATCGCAAAACACATACTCTGTATTAGGCTTCTTTATACCATATTTGAAAATTTCTATCAACCGATTATTCATCGGAACATCCCTGCGTTTACCGCTCTTGGATTTCTCTATGTGTATAAAGCCGTTCCTCAAATCAATATCACACCACCGCAAGTTCAATATCTCGCCCAATCTCATACCCGTATTCAATGCCGTCATAACTATCGGGTACAAATGCGGAGCTTCTGATTTTTTACAGGCTAGTATTAACTTCTCCTGCTCATCATTACTAAGATAGCGTATTCGTTCATTTTCTTCTTGAAGCAACTTAACCTTAGCCGTCGGGTTCTTTTCAGTTTTATCCCATAATAAAGCCTTGCTATACATAGTTTTTAGACAAGCCAGCTCCCTATTTGTCGTCGCTTTTGCTTTCCCAAGGTCTAACCTTTGCCGTCTGAAATTTTCAATACTTTCAGCAGTAACATTATGGAGCAGACAGTCCCCAAAATACTGATTCAATGTTTTAACAATTCCCTGAAAACGCCTATATGACCTTTTAAGTCTAGCGTGCTTTTCTAAAAACTCTTCTGCAAAATCTCTAAATAATATCTGCTCCTGCTTCCGTATCTTCCACCACTCGCCTTGAGTTTTCTGGGCAGTTCTTACAGATAGTGCATATAATGCTTCTTTTTTATTAGTCCCAATACGCTCCCTTTTCCTTCGTAGCTTACCATTATCATCACGGTAAGAAAAATCAAGCCAATAGACTATCTTCCCATTTTCAATCTGCTCAACTAATCCGGTTATTTTTCTTCTTGAAGGCATATCTTACCCTCCGCTGTGTTTATTTTATAGCAAAGCCTTGATTAAAAGTAAATATTTCATTTTTGTCCGCCGTCACTATAATCTCTTTTATCTCGTCTATTTGAGACAATAAACTGCTCAACATCTTCAAGTCTAAACCGATTAAGATTCCCAAGTTTAACCACAGGAATCTTACCTTCGCTCACATAACCATAGACGGTATATGGCGACACATTTAGTAGTTCTGCAACTTGGCTAACATTCAATAAACTCATATTAAGCTATCCTAAATTCTTCACAAAATATAGCACCTGTTATTCAACCTGCATTAAACCTTGCTATGCTATGCCATGCCTTGCCTTGCCTTGACTTGCCTTGCCATACCGCAAATACGCAATTAAACCAACATCTTGCTTTTACTCCTCGCCTCTATACCAACGAATAAGCGTCATACAGTCTTGCACAATGTTCAACTTTTCATTAATGTAACCTTCTTGTTCGCCAGACTCCATCATTTCAAGCGCTTCAGTCATCTGACTTATTGCCTTAGTAATAAGGGCTTCTTCTTTTTCATTACTTTCACTCATTTCAAATCACCTCCTTTTCTAATAGATAATACCTTTCAATCAAACATGTGATCATAAAACCTATATACATGATACTCGGCACACAAATTCATGTCAGCTGTAAATGCCTTGAATAATTTCCTAACATCTAAGTAAAAGAAGTAGGGATTGAATTTACTATTTCTGACTGTTTTACTCACATTCGTCTTCTTAAACATCCACCAGTGCAAAACACATCCCATGTCATGAACTCTATTGCCAGGCTCATCATTCTGGTCATAATATCCTTCATGGTCAACAACTAACTTGCTGAAGTATTTCCGCGCCACATTTTTCCTAAAGGCATCCGGCTCCTCCTTATAGAGTTCTCTATAGTACTGAAAGTATTTGTTTACAAGGTAGTTGGGTGATGCAATTGCATCCTTAGGATAAACTGGATAGTTAAGCTCCTTTTGTATTTCTAAATAATCATCATCTGATTTTAATGGGTTTGTTTCATAGTTATCTTGTTTAGCCTTTTCTTTTAATAGTCCTTTTCTATCTATATCCCCCTTTTCTAGTGGTACTTGTCTGGTTGTTTTATCAGATAATGGGGGTAGTGAAATCAACTCATTTAGGGGGAGCTTCTTCGCCATTTCTGATTTAATTTTTGGAGGCAATCTTTTATCCCATAATTTAATATCTTCACTTATTGACCATACAGCACCATATCTACCTTCACCATGTTTTTTAATAATGTTTCTTTTTCGTAATTCTTTAATAGCCCGCTCCAATGAATTGCTTGTTTTGGAACACATCCGCTCATATAAAGACCTAGCAATCGGTGTATATGTTTTATGCCATCCAAAAGTTCTGCGTATAATCGCAAGAAGAATTTGATACTGGGAACCATTGAAATTATTTTTAATTAATTCCTCCAATATAATATTCGGCACCTTGGTAAAATTCTTTGAAGGAATCTTTTCCTTTTTAATAATTAATCTCAACTTTTTTACCATTATAAACCTCCGCAAATAATAATTGTTCTTTGGCTATTATATTACAGTGGTTTAAGCCGGTAAAATCTATAAAGTGCGGTACGGAAAGTTCCAAAATAGAGGTAAGTAATAGCGATAAGTTTATTGCACTAGCATTTCAGAAAGGGGGATTGCATGGATACATCTCTGGTAGTGATTCTTGTTGAAATGAATCTACTTGCTTGGTTGTATTTAAATCAATCATCATTAGTGCTATCTGCTCCGCTTTTTGATTCAGCATATTGTCTTTCATTTTCCTTAATCCCAGTACGATTTCTTTTCTGATTCTTTGTCTTAAATCTGAATCATTCCAATCAGTTATTTGATAGCCCAGAAAGCGAAAATATGAATCATAGTCTGCACAAAATATCACCTTGTGAATTGATAGTTTTTTTTCTTTATTTATGCCAAGTTTTTTAAGCTTCTTTATATTCTTTATAAGGTCTTTAAATAAGTATTTAAGTTTAGCTAACTTCTTATACTCTGACCAATAGTAGTAATGGAACAATTTATATTCACCTTGCTTTGTTTTCTTTCTTGCTCCTATATATTTATTTTGCAATTTATTTACTACCTTCCAACATTTATCAAAGTGTCTAAATGAAATTGGTTTATCAATGTTAATTCTAATTTTTGGGGATATATCATCATACACTTCAATAGCAATTGCATTAAGCAACGCATCTGAACCGCTTTGTCCTTTTTTTCGCCGATAAACCACATATTCAGTGTCTATAATATCTTTATCATTCATATATAACTCCTCTTGTAGACATGGTCTTTATTCATAAGTATAAAACCTTAAAGGCAAAATGGGTAGGGGGTATATATAATGAGTGTTTTAATGGGGTTACCCGCAAGAGCACCGAAAATAAGGGGTATAAAAGTTCAAAAGTGATTTGAGGGTTATATATAATTCGCAGGTATTTTTGAACAAGGGTGTTTCCCGACGGTAAATAATGGGTTTATTTGTATTTTAAGGCGTCTTAAATGAGTTTTAAGGGGGCTATTTTTGATATATGGGGGTTTGGGTGGTTAATGGTTGTAAATTTGATTTTTTGGGGTAGTTTTTGAGGTTAGGGTTTTTATATAAGGGTTATTCACAGAATGTTTTAATTTGGATAGCGGGGGTTTTGAGAGGGAAAAACCATAAATATGTGGTTTTGGATAGGTTAGATAGCGGGTTTGGTTAGTTTTGATATTTTGGCTCTTAATTCGTCGGGTGAGGTTAAACCTTTGATTATTGAAGGGATTGTAATTCTGCCGTTATCGTCTGTGGTTAAATTAAGTTTATAGACGCTCTTTTTTCCTCTGCCTCCGGATAATAATTCAATGAATTCCGACTCCTCAAGGGGAGTGATATAATTCTGCAAAATCTGCGGGTATATTTGAACACCGTTTTTCTTCAGGTAATCTATAATATCCCTACGGGTGAATGTTATTTCATCGGTGCCGTCATTGCGCTCTGACATCTCATTGACCATTTCCACAATCTGCCCGAGTAATTCTCTGGAGCGTTTATCCAGCTCGTCCAAATTCTGCCCTAAGACATCTACTGCAAGTTTATATGCGGTTTCGTAATCATCCGCATTTGCTTCCACAAACCGCCCGATTAAACCGTCTTCGCTGACAGTTTTTTGAAATTGCCTCAAAAAGCTAATTGCGGTTATCAAATCTAAAAACCTGTCCATGTCCCTACGGGTTCTAACCCAGCGGGTAGGAAATTCAACAAGCGGTGCAAATGGTACTACCACTTTAAGCGGTTCTAATAATCTCTGGGCGTTTTGATGTTTTTTGATTATTGCGTCTGCATACTTTTTCAGAAACATCCCTTCCAAAGTCCGGGCTTGTTTCTGGGCGTTTTGTATTAGTTTGGTCTGCTCCTCGCTTTCGTCAATGTAAATTTCAAAAACTCTTGTGTGGTTGTCAATCTCAACAACGGTGCCTGTCGTCGTCTCAAGAAATGCTACCGGCCCGTTAACCTCAAGCCATTGCGTCTTCAAAACATCGCATTCACCTTTCTGCGGTGCAAGAAGTCTTAATTTCTTCTCTGATTGCAATAAGCGTATGGAATAATTAGCACCGTCACTGCCTTCTCTTTCCGCAATCGTTATAAGTTTGTGCTTTAAATCATTTGTATTCAGCCAGAACAGGGCATTGTCGGTGATGCGCGAAACATCAACTATTTCCTCCGGAGGCATCAGTGACACTATACTTTTTAATAGCTGGGATTTTCCGCTTGAGCTTTGTGCTTTAACGACGCCGCTCAAAGGATTATCCAGTTTCCTTGATGTGGCAATCAGATATGTTAATATTTTATTTGTGTTTTCACCCACATATCCTAATGCCGTTATATCTTTCTCAATTATTGAAAACATATCGGGTGAAGTAAGAAACTCCATTGCCGCTTTTTTATCTTCTTCTGTTATTTCAGGAGCTTTTTTATTCTCCTTTATAAGTTTATGCTTAATAGTCCGCTCAAGAAATTTCTTGAGTTCGGATTCCAGACACAATAGCTGACGCTCCGTTTTTTTAGGGTCAAATCCTTTGAGTTTATTTATGAATTCTACTCTGGCTCTTGAGCTGTATAATGATACCAGATTCTTGTTAACCAGATCGCCTTTATGACGCATTTCAATCACCGCCCGGATTCCATATGAGGTCTGCGTTATATTGTCCGCCTGATATTCCGTATCACCAATATGGTAGATAACGCTGTTATCGCTAATCTCCTCAATATAAGGAATAGCCGGATTCGGCTCCGGCATCTTATCCAGCACTTTTGATTCCGAAATAATATCTTTTACAAGTTTCAACATACTTGCTCTCCTTTCGTTTAGTATTCTTCACTTAACATTATGGTCATTACAAGCTCCGTATCTTCTTGACCTGCATAATCATCAATCTTCCAGAAAATATCTCTGCCAAGATAAACGATTTTGCCGAAATCATTCTCCCCGTAACAATTATTTTCCTCATTGAAGCTCCCGAAATTCCTTACCATTGTGATAATGTCGGCAATCTCAGAATCGGAGTATTCAGCAAAAATCCCACGGGTTAGAAACACCTTGTTTCTGGGATTATCACTGTAAGGAATAGACCTTCTGAAAGCATCATTGCGTTCCGCTATGCTCATAATTTTTTCACCTCCTTCCATTGACATTTATTTTCCAGTTTCCTACAATACAAAAAGAGCGATATTAAACCTGACCGGGTTTTGTATTCTGCTCCTTTGAGCGGGTCTGCAAACCCGCTCATTTTTTTTGGGACGGGAAATAATTCCCCGTTGTTCAAATATACCTGTGTTGTCTTTTACTTAAAAAAACTAATCCCATTTAATGGTGGGATTAAATTCCTTTCTTCCAGAACATAATTTTTTCATGGTTTCCTTTCACCACTTTACCATACCGGATGATTCCTTTATAAACGGGATTTTTCAAAATATAATGAATTGTATTGGCATAGAAAAGTTTCCCGTGTTTTGACGGTATTCCTTCTTTATTCAGTATGGCGGCAATGGCGTTATATGATTTTCTTCTGATTCTAAGCCCATAAATGCGCCTAAGGATTTCAACTTCTTTTTCATTTATAACCAGTTTGCCTTTTTCGGTTTTGTAGCCTGTTGCTGGTGCCCCGCCTGAATAATCACCATTTTGCAGTTTCCGCATCCTGCCGGACAGCATTCTTTCTTTAATCCGCTCCTTCTCTAATTGAGCGAACACATGGATAATCTGCCGCATGGCTGTGCTTATCGGGTCGTTTTCTCGGAATGGTTCACTGACGGATTCAACTGTTACATCATGGAGTAACAGCTCTTTCTCCAGCCAGAGTGCTGTATATAAATCCCGGCTTAATCTATCAAGCCTTGCCACAATAATTTTGTTGAATTTGTGTTCTTTGGCGTCTGTGAGTAATTCACTTAAACCCGGGCGGTCAATTCCTGCACCGCTATACCCCGGGTCTTCATAGATTTTGGTTAATTGATAATTAGGTCGGGAATTAAGATACTTTAGGATTGAGTCTTTTTGTATTTGGAGACCTAAGCCGTCGGTTTGTAAATCGGTGCTGACTCTGATATAGGCGGAGACCTTAGTCATGGTTCCCCCGTTACCGGTTAGGGTAGCGGGAGAATGTGTCATAAGGTTAAAAATACCCCATTGGGTAAGGTATTATTCATCGGTAAGGATATTATATAATATTTTTTACGACGATGGAAGGCTTTTATCCGACGGAGAATACCCCGTAAGGTGGTATAGGGTTAAAGGGTAAAATATAGTGGTTTTAGAGGGGTTTTTTTGATAAGGTGGGATTTTATGAGTTATAGGGTGAAAATGTAAAATAGGGGTGTTTCCGTCGGTTATATGGGGATATAAACCTATGTTTGATAGGGCTCTGAAGGATTTAACAGATTAAGGGTTATTTGATAATCCGTATTGATTTATATGTTATTTTTGAGACCGTATTGTAAGTAATTTAAGAATTTTTGGATAAAAAAAGAGGGTATATTCCGCCTGTATATGAGTTAATCATTTCCTTTATATACGGCAGATGACTATTCCGCGGTATTGTATTTCACCGGATATTGATAACTGCATTTTTTGGACACAATATTTGACTGAACGGAAGTTATTAGGTATAGCATATCATTTCCATATGAGTTATTCATTTTCTGGTACATAGCCGATAAAATCCATAAATTGAAGACTGCCAGCAACATCAAATAGTATATTAAACCGACCACCCCATGCTTCTGCTATTAACTCATTTTGATTATGATTGAATAAACATCGTTACTGTTGCGGTTTTAATATTACATAAATTTAAGTTTGAGTTATTCATTTATAAAAAGAAATGGCAGAATATACTTTATCCATAACATAATGCAGTCTCTTTTTTACATCATACTCCCAACACCTAATAACTTTCCATTGCTCTTCTTTAAGTATTTTGTTTACTTCGGAGTCACGTTCTTGATTACGAGCAATTTTATTCTTCCAATATATAACGTTTGATTTTGGCATAATACACCTTTTTTTGTGACCATGCCAGAAATCCGAATCAATAAAAAGCACGACTTTCTTTTTTCGGAAAACAAAATCTGGCTTTCCAATAATAGATTGAACATTTTTGGCAAAATATATTTTATTTTTCCTTAACTCATTTGCCACAATGCGTTCAGGTGTGGTATTAGCAGAACGTATATTCTGCATGTTTTTATGTCTTTGCTTCTTAGTTAAATTGTCCATTTTTAAATAGCTTATTATCTATTGCTTCCCAGAAATACAACGCAATCATTGTTTCATTATTAACTATGTACTTTTTTATAATCTTGTAATCATCGGTTGCAAATAATTGCATTGATATTTTTTTGATGCCAATATCAGTTGCCGGCCACACATCTCTTCTGCCTAAATGAAATATTGCCAACATATCTGCAGACCATCTGCCTAATCCCCAAATTGTTTTTATCTCATTTCTGAATTCGTTAGTTGTCATTTTATTCCATCGCTTGATATTATTTTTATTGTCAGAAGAATACTGATACCATGCATTAAGTGCTTTCCTCTTTCGCATAGAAACGCCGCAAATAGGTCCTGCCGTTCTATAATTCTTTGTTGCCCATTTAATAATGTTCTCGGCTGATTTAAATCTTTTTATTAAACGACTTATTATAGCTGTTGTTGCCGAAACAGAAAGCATCTGCCCAATAATTGAATATAAAATAGCCTCATTAACGGATTTCCATAAAGGTATTTTATATCTTAATGGACCGATAGCGCTAATGAGTTTAAGTATACCTTGATGTTTAATGATATTTTTATCTGAATGATTAACTGCTGACTTAGATTTAAGTAAGGATAATCGTGAGCTAAAGATGTTATGTATGCTTTTACTATTTACAGACGTCTGCACACTTCTTCCCAATCTTTCTGTTCCCATAACAGATTTCCAGTATTAAATAAATATCCATTTTCATGAGCGAACTCAACAATACCTTCAAAACTCACACTTCCCGAAATATTCTCTTTTTCTTTTATCTTTGTGATATCACCGGCATTTATTGGTCCATTCCAGGCATATATCTTAAAATTCTTTCTGCCTTTTTTACCAGAATATGATAATGGTTTATATTCATCTCCTTTACGAACAAATCCACAAATATATGCGGGTATAGGCTTGAACGATGGAAGTTCATCATATAGAACCTTGGATTCATCGGGAGATAATGAACCAACATCTTCACCACATTTAAGTATTTTATCTTTAAAAACACTTATTTTTTTAAAAAAAGCAAATAGATGGTCTCTTCCAGCTCCAACTTTCACCAACACATGAATTTCAGAATGATTGAATTGGTCATTAGGAATATCTAACCAAATACCATTCCATTTAGTCGTTTTTATACTTAAATTTATCTTAGGAACTCTATATTCCGCACCAGGCGCACACACTTTATGAATATCAGTTGATAAAAAATCTTTCAGGGCTCCCGCTTGATGTCCTAAATGTGCGTCAAGATTGCATTTTTGTTTTAAATAGAGCTTAAAGGCGTATTCACCTAAATATCCTCTTGTCATATCTGCCCATAACTGTCCTAAATCTCTTTGCCTGCTTCCGCCATAATCTGTTGCGGCTGTGCGTGCAAGAATTTTTAAGGCATCTACACACATCATTGCATATCCATTATCATCAATAAGGACTGTGTTTGGTAATAATCTCTTTGAAACCCAATCTTCAATACACACCTTTTCAGATATTTCACCGCCAATTACTGCCTTCTCAACTATTTTTTCAGCTTCAATTTTTGCGCATCCTAATTTTTCAACAAGCAAACAAATTATATCATCTGAAACTTTAAGCTTAATCACATTATCTCCAGGCAACTTTATCAACAAGCGGCAATCCATTATTATGGTTAGCCGGTATTGATGGATATTCAATTCCAACCAATGTTTTTAATATTGAGGTAAATATTATATTAGCTAAATGCGGAGGCACCGCCATTCCTATTTGCTTCCTAACACTTTCTTTTGAACCTTCAAAAATGAAATCATCAGGGAATGTTTGTAATCTTGCCCGTTCACGATTAGTTAAAGCCCGTGGTTCTAACCAATGATACCCGTGAGTGCCTCCCCCGCCGCTACCTGTAAGTGTATATGCGGGTTGATTCGGATGTAGTCTTTTATATATTTGGCTAAGCCTTGCACCTTTAACATTAAGTTTTAAATGCTCCGGCAAATCTGCATTCCAAACATTTTCACCAGGCTTAATTTTCTTTAACCGTTCTATAACTAAATTTGATTGCTTCGTTAATTCATTATTATCAGCATTTTCGGGAATAGGGGGATTTTCAAGCACTTCTCTGACAGTAACGTAATTATCTTCATTATGTGTAGGTTTAGGAACATGGAAATATTTTTTTAATGATTTATCAAGTCCTACTATAATCACACGATGCCTTGTCTGCGGGACTCCATATTCTTCTGCCTTATAATGATGCACTGTAAGATTATATCCTTGACCAGCATTCTCCAAATCCGACAAAATTTTATCAAAGGCTTTTCCTTCATTAGCACTTGCAATACCTCCGACATTTTCTGCCAATAAGACCTTTGGTTTCAAATAATTCAATATTGAAACACCATAAGAATAAAGAGGACCAAAATCCCCATTAAACCCTTTTTGCTCACCAACAATACTAAAATCATTACATGGGAATCCGTATGCAAATATGTCTATAGGTGATAATTTTGTTATGTCTAATTTTTTTACATCTTCGCATAAAATTGTATCTTTCTTATCAGGACAAATATTCCGTAAATATGTATCGCAAGTATCTGAATCATAATCATTTGCCCATGCATGCTCAATCTCATAAACATATCTATCACTCTCAACTTTTGCAGATATAGCTCCAAGGGCAATACCGCCGGGGCCGCAAAACAATTCCCCTAACCGCAATTTTCTTACTTGTTTCTTTTGAGATATTCCTACTAATTTTTTTGTCAATACTGGCATTATATCTCCTATCTACACACAACTATTATAATAACTCTTTGAGACCATCTTTATCAAGGCAGAGTTTTACAAAAATGGATTATGCTTTTAATTCTTTATCAATAGCTTTGACGACTGTCTCGCAAGCTGATTGAACAAATTTCCCGTGTTCTTGGTCAATCAAAGGCACCATATTATCTCTAAAGTATTCATTCCTTTTCACGACAGGTTGTTTAATAAACTCATTTACAGAATTGTTCCATTTTGAAAATACATTTTCATAGATATTTCTAATATGTTCTACACATTCCGGGGAAACATAAGTTCTCAATTTGACTTCATTTAATTTCCCATAATACGTTGTTGGGACAAAGGCAATATATATAGGTTCTCCCCATTTCCAAACCAATAATGATTCTAACAGGGACTTAGTCTTTTCAATATCACCTTTGATTAAACTCAGATAGGCAACTACCTCCGCCTTGTCATTTTTTTTACTCTGCCTGATTGAAAATTTATATGCAAAATATGCACCAAGAAATGTGCTCACTAATGGGATAATACCATTTTCAAAAAGCCACCCAAATGGACATATTTCATCTTTGTTCATACACTCAACCCAAATAAATAAAATAGGCGAGGGACTTCTTCCGAAAGACCTCGCCTATATATAAACTTTAAATATGTTTCGGAAGAAGTCTTTATATTTTACAATATTCTTATCCTTTTATAAGAATTATTTAATCAATAACTTTTATATTAACATCTTTTAGCGATTCTTTTGCTAATTCGTGTATGTTTATTAGCGGAAGAACAACTGAACCGAACCCTGCATTTGCTAATAAAGATGTAATCGCACCTCTAAGATAAGGAAACAATAAAGCTGGTATTTGAATCCGAACAAGACTATTTTCTGTTTCTTCATCAAATCGTTTATCCTCTTGAACTGCAAATAATCCGGCTATTCCTGCTTCAACAACTATAATTGCATTCTCAGGCTTTTTATCCTCTTCTTTTATATTTTGCCCATAGAGATATAATCCCAAATCAATGCCGCCAATATACTTATTGGTTTTTTTATAAAATATCGGTTGTCTCACTCCAATTTTAAATTCCCATAAATCCTGTTTAATATTACCAGATAATTCTAATACTCCAACATCTTTTTTCATATTATAAGATATTTTATCAACTTTATAAGAAACGAATTTAAAGTTTGAAATTATGCCGCTTGTAGACATTCTAAGCACCTTTCACTTCCATAATCTTCATTTTTGTGGCTAACAATTATCTCTTTAGATTTTATTAAATCGTCATGCAAAAATGTTAATTGTTTTCCAATAAGTTTTTGAAATTCTTCTTCGCCAATTTCAGCATATTTATTAGGGCAAACTATACCTTTTACAAACAATTTCGGCTTGCTTCCAACCGACTGGAGATATTCAGAACTTAATTCCTGCACAACATCTTGATACTTCAATACATCAGCTAATTCTATCAATTCATTCTTGGAATAATCATCACCTATCCCAATCTCAATTATAGACAATTTCTCTCCCGGATATAAGCAAGAAAAAAAGATGTTGGCTATCCCATTTTTATACAAATAATTTATTTTAATATCAAAAATAAAATCCTTATATTTTTCTGTATCGTAAATATATTTGTCCACATAAACAAATATTTCATCCTTATTACTTAGCTGGGAATAATACATTTTATTTTTAGGGAATATCTCACTAAATTTATTAGCGATATTTTTCACAAATTCATTGTCAATATTAAGCATCATATTTATCCATTATCTCCATTATGTCTTTTGCATCTTTTAAATTATCTATAGCTTTTTGTGGAAAAACATCTACTTCGCGATAATCAGCAATCTCCCGAGAATCATATATTTTATCATAATTATTGCTTATAAGTTTCAAATCCGCATAATTCACTTTCATTCCCATCAAACATGTTATTAACCGTTGAGAGATTTCTCCATGCTTAATTCTTTCAATAATTCCATTTTTAACTAACAAAGCTTTCGCCCGGAGATACAATGAATAATATGTTCGTGAAGCAATAACGTTGTAGTGTTTATTCTTACTTTTACAATCCTCAGCTACTTTTAAGTTTTCTGACGATTTTTCCTTATATCCCATAAGCATCTATAACAAATTCATTTTATTTAATGAGCTACGTTGAATTTAAGTTAATCAATCTAATTGTGACTCATGACCTTAGTGTCATTCAAGTGTCATTCCCGTTTGCTAAACAGGGCTAAAACCTACTTAAATCTCCTTAAACCTGCTAAACCTATTCTGACGGTATTTTGCTGCTTCCGACGGAAATAAAGAGCATTATGATTCCGCTGCTCTAACCAACTGAGCTACCCCGCCGTAAAGTAAACCTACTCATACTTATAAAGGAACTTTGAACCTTTAAAGCATCCAACCTAAATCCTCGCCCCTGCATCTTGCTTTGCGTAGCAAAGCAGCAGGGGAGCT
>JBDROU010000001.1:0-4718 GCA_043809745.1 bacterium | reverse complement strand
AACAGACATTCCAATCCCTGAAAATGACTATGCGATTTTAGAAACACGAAATCTCTTTGTAAGAGAATATAAGAATAAACAAGGTCAATTTGTGTATCTTTATTTAATCTATTCAGAAGATAATCGCAAGGTAAGTCATC
Source organism: bacterium (assembly GCA_043809745.1). Lineage (GTDB taxonomy): Bacteria > Elusimicrobiota > JBDRMW01 > JBDRMW01 > JBDROU01 > JBDROU01. The sequence goes on along the minus strand of JBDROU010000001.1, from coordinate 4,578 downwards.
CACCTGAGATTTGTCTCTTAGGTAGCGGAATGACAATAGTAGAGAAGAATCCTATCCAGCTAACCAGTCCTATTAAGGCAATGAAGTTGATTGTTGAAAAAGAGAAGATTCCCCAGATGTATATTTATTGGTTCAAGGCTGGAAATGTTTATACTGATAATTATATAAAGCAACAGATGAAAATAGTTATCGATCGTATGTTGGGAAAAAGAACCGCTGGTGCAATGATTAGAATTTCAACAGACTTGAAGACAAATGATAAGGAAGAGGCCTTTAACCTACTTAAGTCCTTTAGCAATGAGATTAGCCCCTTACTTGCCAAATACATCCCTTAAAATCTAATTTTTTCTTTATTTTTGTCCTAAGAATTGTTTAAAAATGAACACTTTATGTATATATACATATTTTAAATTAAATTCTCATAACATATTGTTAAATAATAAGTTATAATATTTATCTTAAAATTTATCTAATCTGTGTTTCCTTTTGGGAACAAAAACATATACTAAGGCCAAAACATAAATGTGGCATGTATTTTTTTAAAAATTTTATTTTCATAACTCATTGAAAAGTAATAAGTTAAAAAACATAAAAAAAGTTTTTACCAATAAGGCAAAGTTGGCATAAAAAATGCTCTTATATAAGATACAAAGGCAGAAATATGAATCAAAATACAAGACAATTAAGGACAACAGCAAAATTTAAGAAGATACTAGTTGCATTTATTTGCGTAATTGGTCTTTTTCTATTCTTATCAAGTTTTGATGAAAGTCAGACCTTTGCTGTTACATATTTAGACTCTCAAGAGATTTCCTCTCAGGATATAGAAGGCACTGTTGATTATAATAAGTCTGTGATTTCAGCTAACACTCCAGAGAAATCACGCGCTCCTGAGTTTAGCACCTTGTTTCTACTTTTAAGCGGGGTTACTGGTCTTATAGTTCGCTTTGTCCGTAGAAGCTTTGAGGGGCTTAAAAGAATAATGGACATTATGCTTGCTAGTACGGGCTTAGTTCTGTCTTTCCCATTTCTTTTAGTTGCAGGCACTATTATAAAGCTAACCTCAAAAGGGCCTATTGTATATAAGCAGGATCGGATGGGAAGGTTTGGTGAACTTTTTAAAATTTATAAATTGCGAACTATGTACTTTGATGCAGAAAATGCTACTGGTGCAATTTGGGCTAGAAAAGACGACCCACGTATTACTCCAGTTGGTAGAATCTTAAGAAAACTCCACATAGATGAGATTCCACAGTTAATTAATGTTTTGAAGGGTGAGATGAGCATTGTCGGCCCTAGACCTGAGAGACCAGAGCTAGTCAGGGATTTAAGGACATTAATCCGTGATTATGAACAACGCCTAGTAGTAAAACCAGGGATAACCGGTCTGGCGCAGGTTTGGCATAAATATGATGAGACAATTGAGGACGTAAAGAAGAAAATTAAATACGACATTTTATATATTAAAAAAATGTGCTTATTAGTTGATTTAAGGATTCTAGCCCAGACCTTTGTGGCTGTGCTTTTAGGAAGAGGGGCAAATTAATAGAGATGAATTCTATGAATAAAAGATTAATAATATTAGCATTTGGCTTTATGTTGCTTTTAAACATACCGTCTGCTCAGGCAACAATGCTAGATTTAACAACTATAGACGCTGATGGCTGGATTGGTGATGCTTATTTCCTGCAGATTAATCCGCAATCTACAGGAACTGGTGTCATTGATTCATTTGTTGAGATAGGTGATGCCAGACAGAGCACTGATGAGTTCGACGTAGCTTATGCTGATGTTGTAGAGGCCTACAATACAACAGTCAATGGTACGTTTGATAACGGATCTTCTGATAATTTTAATCACGAATTATTGTTTAGCCTGGTTCCTTCAGTAGAGCTTGACGATGGAGAATTTTACAGGCAATTCCTCTTAGATGTCAATCAGAATTCAGGCTTAGGTGATACTGCGCGCTATATATCTTTAGATGAAATACAGGTTTTTCTCTCAAGTGACCCAAATCAAGATGTAGAGTCTTTTGATGGGGATGGTATAGTAGAACTTGAGGATAGCGAGCTCCTATATTGGATGGATGAGGAAGAGGATAGCTGGGTTAAACTTGATTATGAACTAAATGCAGGTAGTGGTTCTGGGGATATGTTTTTATATCTTCCTGAGGAACTGTTTGAAGAGTTTTATGGAGATGATCCGGATAATGAAGAATTTCAATACGTATATATCTATTCAAGATTTGGTGAGAATTTTACTAACAACGATGGATTCGAAGAATGGGCAGTGCAGAAGGATATTGTTCCTGAGCCAACCACAATTAGTTTATTAGGCTTGGGATTATTAGGTTTAGTAGGTTCTAGGAAGAGAAAAAGGAGCTAAGGATGAAGAAAATTTGTTTGGTTTTAGCTTTAGCAGTATTGATGATTGGCGCAAGCCAAGATATTTCACATGCCGGTCTTTATACTTTTCAGCCTAGCTCCTCTGACCTTTGGGATTTAGTTCATCAGGAATTCTATACCTGGGGGATAGATTGGGATCTGCCTTCAGGAGAAACTATCATCAGCGCAACCTTGACTTATCAACAGATGTGGGATCACCGATATGAGGCGGATAGTCTTTATACTCATCTTTTGGACTCGGCTTATGTAGCGTCTGGTGCCGGAACATATACTGGTACGGTTACTGTAGGCACGGATAATGAAGGTGGCGGCGATAATTTTTCCACTCAAGGACTTTTGTTAGGCGTTTGGCATGACCCTTATGGAGATTCGAACCATAAGGTTAATTTAACCTACTCTATACCTGAAGCCAATTTTGCTTGGCTTAGTGATGGCAATTTTGGTTTTGGTATTGATCCGGATTGCCATTATTATAACGACGGTATTTATTTTACTATTGAAACTTCTACAATTCCAGAGCCTGCAACAATGTCACTTTTAGGCTTAGGATTATTAGGATTAGCTGGTTTAAAGAGAAAGAAGTCTTAGATAAATGAAGAGAAGACTAAAAAATATATTGTTGTTTCTGTGTTTATTAATTTCATAAACAGGAGAATATTAACGCGTTAAAAGCCACGGACGCGATTAATATAAATAAATTTAACAAAGAGGAGGTGAAATAGATGAAGAAAGTTATATTAGCAGTTATGCTATTAACAGCAGTGTTCTTGATTACTCCGAAAGCAAGCTATGCTGTTCTTGTTGATCCAATGATTAGCGGTTTAACCGAGTATGTTGGCAGTACAGGTTGGACGGCTGATGTTTATTGGGCAGTATGGGCTCCTGACACTGAGAGTTTGCTTGGTACTTTAGAAGAGTACTCTTATTACTATATGGTTGTGAATACCAGCGGTGCAGAGGGTGCTTCTTTAAAGATCTTTAGTGTTGGTAATCCTTGGGATGTTCTGATAACTTCTGCTGGGTACATTGATTTAGATACATACCCAACAGATATTGAAGACATTATCTGGAGTTCAGGGATTGCACCAGCATTTATCGATCCCGCAGGTGATAGCGTGGTCTATACTTTTGGAACATTTGAGGTTGGAGATTTGATTCTTGGTGAAGGATACATTGATTCAGGTGAAAACACAGATGTGCTCTACTTTACTAGTCCTTGGTCACCGGGCTGGGTAAATGGAGGACTGCTCGATGGAGGAATTACGGATTACGAATTGGTTCCCGGTCCAGTAATTCCTGAACCAGCAACTATGTCGTTATTAGGAATGGGTGTTCTAGGTTTATTCGGTTTTAGAAAGAAGAAATCCTAGGTTTTTTCTTTTTGAATAATTCTTAGAAATGCCCCCTGATGGTGCATTTTCGAAAGTGCGAAAAGATAAGGGGGCAAATCTTGAAAAGGGTTTGCCCCGCAAGTCTTAAATTTACAACAAAAAGGTAAAAATGAAAAAATCAGTTAGTTTGGTTTTAGTATTATTTTTTGGGCTAGTTCTTTCTGGCTGCAATGGAGGTGGCGGAGGCGGTAGCTCTTCTGCTGGTAGTACTGATACTTTTGCTAGTAGTAGCATAGTCAGTGATGGTATTACTGTAGATGATATCGTAGTTGATGATATAAGTGATGGTTCTCCTGGCCCTGGTCAGGCAGTTACTAATCCAGAGCCGAGCTCTATGTTGCTTTTAGGCAGCGGATTGTTAGGACTAGTGCTTTCTAGAAGAAAGAAGAGGAGTTAATTCAGTCAAGGCAAATTTCCGTAAGTTTAATAAAATCAACGAATTTTGTTCTTGACACAATTACTTTTGCCTGTTAAAATAATGTTTCTTTCAGTAAACAAAATACCCATTAGAAAAATAGGCATATATGAGCTCTCAGGATTCCCCTGTATCCTTAGTAAAACAATCCTATGTTAGGTCTTTTCAAATTTTTAAAAGCGCCCCTCTTGTTTTCATCCCCTTTATACTTTTCATAAGTTTTGAGTATCTTTCCTTCATTATTCTATCTCTAGCTCCAAGAGTACCTCTGGTAGCTGTACTTGGCCCGCCAATAAGAACCCTTTGGGGTGAGAAATTTCTTCATTACCCGTTTAATTTCTTATTGTTGCCTAAAATAGTCTCCAAC